>CAVQUL010000001.1:0-278144 GCA_963716885.1 uncultured Chitinophagaceae bacterium
TAATAGGACTAACTATAGGATATGCATAAACCGTTAACACTTGTGTTACCGTCGTACTACAACCATTACTACCTGTTACCATATAACTGATAGTCGTGCTGCCTACACTTACAGCTGTTACAATACCATTACTGGTAATTGTTGCTACTGCTATATTATTGCTATTCCATACACCTCCTGATGTACTATTGCTTAAAGTACTAATACTACCTATACATACATTGAACTGTCCTGTTATTGGATTGACTACCGGATTGGCTTTTACTGTAAAATTGTACGTTACCGTTGTACTACATCCATTACCATTGGTTACTGTATAGCTTGATCACCACAGTTCCCGCTGGATACGCCTGTTAATACTCCTGTATTGCTATTAATCATTGCCACACTCGTATCACTACTACTCCATACGCCTCCTACAGTATTGCTACTAAACGTAACACTACCTCCTACACAAGTACTACTTTTGCCTGCTATAGGATCTACCAAAGGATTGCTATATACTGTTACCGTATAGTTTACTGTTGTACTGCAACCATGGCTACTTGTTACCGTATAACTAATTGTTGATGTACCAGCAGCAATACCTGTTACTTGACCTGTTGTTGCATGAATCGTAGCTACCGCTGTATTACTACTGCTCCACACACCTCCTGAAGAACCATTGATTAATAGCGTTGTTTTGCCTACACATACACCCGATGTGCCTGAGATAGACCCTAATACTGGATTGGCATACACCGTTACAACTTGTGTTGCTGTACCTACACAACCATTGCCATCTACTATTGTATAAGTAATCGTAGTAGTGCCTGCCGATATCGCTGTCACTAAACCACTATTATTAATCGTTGCTACACCCGTATTACTGCTACTCCAAGTTCCTGCTGGCGTTGTATTACTTAAGGTTGTTGTATTACCCACACATATACTTGCATTGCCTGCTATTGGATCTACTACTGGTTTGCCATTTACTGTTACTACTCTGCTCACTATCGTACTGCAACCATTTGCATTAGTCACCGTATAACTGATAATCGCACTGCCTGCTGATACACCAGTTACTACCCCTGTAGCACTATTTACTGTGGCAATGCCAGCATTATTACTACTCCATACTCCTCCACTCGGACTACTACTTAATACAATACTGCCCCCTGAACATACACTGCTATAACCCGTTATCGGATCTACCACAGGATAAGCATACACATTCACCGTCTTCGTAGATGATGTGCTGCAACCATTACTACCCGTTACCGTATAACTAATGATCGCACTACCTGCCGATAAACCTGTTACCACACCACTGCTGTTTATCGTCGCTACTGCTGTATTACTGCTCGTCCAAATACCTCCACTCGTACTATTACTCAATACCGTTGTCTGTGCTACACATATATTGCCAGTACCCATTATTGGACTCACTAATGGACCCACATTGACTGTGACTAATTGCGTTACCGTTGTAATACAACCATTCACATCGCTTACCGTATAACCTATCAATGCCGTACCCCCAAAAACTCCTGTTACCAAACCACTAACAGCATCTATTGTCGCTACACTCGTATTATTACTACTCCATGCCCCCCCTGCTGGACTACTCGTTAACTGTGTTGTACTCCCTACACAAGTCACAGGATTACCCGTAATTGGACTCACTATCGGATTAGGATAAACCGTAAATAAAACACTCTCCGTAATACTACAACCATTGCTACTCGTTACCGTATAACTAATACTCGTAGTGCCTGCTGCAATACCCGTCACCTGACCATTAATATTTACAGTCGCTATCGAAGTATTACTACTACTCCAAACGCCTCCACTCGTCGCATTACTCAAATTCCTTACACAATTTACACAAATACTCAATGTGCCTAATATGGGTGATACTGAAACTGGATTAGTGTTAACAATTATATCTTTAGTTACAGTTTTGCTACATACCCCACCATTCGTTACAGTATAACTAATCACACTCGTACCAGCTGCAATACCCAAAACATGACCCGTTACAACATCTACTGTCGCTACCAACGTATTACTACTACTCCAAACTCCTCCTGATGGACTACTACTCAATATCGTAACATTATTCACACATACACTAGAAACACCTAAAATCGATGATACTAATGGAGAGGTGTACACATTAACCACTTGCGTCACCGTTGTATTGCAATTATTACTATTCGTGACACTATAGCTAATCATAGCCACCCCTGCTGAAAGTCCTGTTACAACTCCTGTGCTGGAATTTATGATGGCAACACTCATATTATTACTTGACCATACACCTCCTGAAGCCGTATTGCTTAATAAGGTTGTTTTGCCTACACAAACATTTGGATTACCTCCTATTTGACCTACAACAGGATTGGCATATACCGTAATATTTTTGATTACTGTGCTCATACAACCATTGACATTCGTTACTGCATAGCTAATAGTGGCTACTCCTGCTGATATCGCTGTTACTACACCTGTACTTGAATTTACTGTAGCTACTGCCGTATTATTACTAGACCATACTCCTCCAGCTGGTGAACTGCCTAATACTATGGTGTTATTTTCACATAAACTAGATAAACCGCTAATCGCATTAACTAAAGGATTTGCATAAACTGTAACTACCTTGGTCTGTGTTGTACTCACAGAATTAATCGTTACCGTATAGTTTATTGTTGTGGTACCTGGTGTAACTCCTGTTACCACACCTGTACTTGTATTTACTGTAGCTACTGCCGTATTATTACTAGCCCATACTCCTCCAGTTGTAATGTTGCTTAATGTTATCGTGCTCCCTACACATACATGATCTTGACCCGTAATTGGCCCAACATAAGGTGTTACCCTTACCGAATCTAGCATTGTTGCACAGTTCACTGGGCTTAACTTATCACACAACTGATACACAATAGGATAATTGCCTGGTGTTGTACCTGGTACTACTGTTACTGATCCTGTACTAGGGTTTAGTGTAATACCACTTGGCCAAAGGCCAACTTGTGATATCGTTGAGTTCGTTGTTGTACTTGGATGACCATTCGTATAATCATTGCTCAATACATTATTAATCGCTGTGCCGCCTGTTGATGGTACTGTCCCATTTTCTGTTACTGGAACAATCGATGGCGTTACCCTTACCGTATCCAACATCGTTGCACAACTTACTGGACTTAACTTATCACACAACTGATAGGTGATTGGGTAAGTACCTGGTGTTGTACCTGGTACTACTGTTACTGATCCTGTTGATGTGTTCAAAGTAATACCACTTGGCCATAACCCTACCTGGGATATCGTTGAATTGATTAACGTACTTGGATATCCATTCGTACTATCATTACTTAATACATTATTTATTGCTATACCTCCAGTAGCACTGCTCACAATACCACTCTCTGTCACTGGCTTGATTAATGGTGTTACTTTTACCGTGTCCGTTACTGTTGCACAGTTCACTGGGCTTAACTTATCACACAACTGATACACAATAGGATAATTGCCTGGTGTTGTACCTGGTACTACTGTTACTGATCCTGTACTAGGGTTTAGCGTAATACCACTTGGCCAAAGGCCAACTTGTGATATCGTTGAGTTCGTTGTTGTACTTGGATGACCATTCGTATAATCATTGCTCAATACATTATTAATCGCTGTGCCGCCTGTTGATGGTACTGTCCCATTTTCTGTTACTGGAACAATCGATGGCGTTACCCTTACCGTATCCAACATCGTTGCACAACTTACTGGACTTAACTTATCACACAACTGATAGGTGATTGGGTAAGTACCTGGTGTTGTACCTGGTACTACTGTTACTGATCCTGTTGATGTGTTCAAAGTAATACCACTTGGCCATAACCCTACCTGGGATATCGTTGAATTGATTAACGTACTTGGATGTCCATTCGTACTATCATTACTTAATACATTATTTATTGCTATACCTCCAGTAGCACTGCTCACAATACCACTCTCTGTCACTGGCTTGATTAATGGTGTTACTTTTACCGTGTCCGTTACTGTTGCACAGTTCACTGGGCTTAACTTATCACACAACTGATACACAATAGGATAATTGCCTGGTGTTGTACCTGGTACTACTGTTACTGATCCTGTTACTGGGTTTAAAGTAATACCACTTGGCCAAAGGCCAACTTGTGATATCGTTGAGTTCGTTGTTGTACTTGGATGACCATTCGTATAATCATTGCTCAATACATTTGGAATCGCTGTGCCGCCTGTTGATGGTACTGTCCCATTTTCTGTTACTGGAACAATCGATGGCGTTACCCTTACCGTATCCAACATCGTTGCACAACTTACTGGACTTAACTTATCACACAACTGATAGGTGATTGGGTAAGTACCTGGTGTTGTACCTGGTACTACTGTTACTGATCCTGTTGATGTGTTCAAAGTAATACCACTTGGCCATAACCCTACCTGGGATATCGTTGAATTGATTAACGTACTTGGATATCCATTCGTACTATCATTACTTAATACATTATTTATTGCTATACCTCCAGTAGCACTGCTCACAATACCACTCTCTGTCACTGGCTTGATTAATGGTGTTACTTTTACCGTGTCCGTTACACTGGTTGTGCAGCCAAATGAATTTGTTACAGAATATGTAACCAATATTTCTCCAATTCCATTTGTAACTGCTAAGCCTGAAGTACTATGGATACTAACTACAGATGCATTTGAACTAATCCAAGTTCCTCCAGCTGTATTATTCGAAAGTTGAGAAGTTTGACCAATTGGAATAACTTTATTTCCAATAATATTCCCAACAATTGGATTTGAATTAATAGTTAAACTAATTGCTGTTCTTGTAGCACTAGAGCAAGTTCCATTATAGGATTCAGCATAATAAGTGATTGTTCCTATTAAATTTAGTGTTGGATTAACAACAATATTTCCTCCAAATAATGAATCATACCATATAATATTGGAGCCAAGTGGTACAATTGCAGTAGCTGTTAAAGTTTGTAAAGGTGTTTGCTCACATTCTGATTGATTTCCTAAACTTAAAGGTTCTGGCAAACTACTATTTACAGTTAAGTTCAATGTGGCTGAACTATCACAACCTAAAGAATTCGTTAACACTACTACATAACTTCCAGTAGATGTGTAATTATTACCATTCCATACATAAGGAAGTTGATTTGAACAAACACTTGCACTTGATGTTGAACTTGAGGTTGGTTTAACTATTAAGTTCAATGTGGCTGAACTATCACAACCTAAAGAATTCGTTAACACTACTACATAACTTCCAGTAGATGTGTAATTATTACCATTCCATACATAAGGAAGTTGATTTGAACAAACACTTGCACTTGATGTTGAACTTGAGGTTGGTTTAACTATTAAGTTCAATGTGGCTGAACTATCACAACCTAAAGAATTCGTTAACACTACTACATAACTTCCAGTAGATGTGTAATTATTACCATTCCATACATAAGGAAGTTGATTTGAACAAACACTTGCACTTGAAATTGAACTTGAGGTTGGTTTAACTATTAAGTTCAATGTGGCTGAACTATCACAACCTAAAGAATTCGTTAACACTACTACATAACTTCCAGTAGATGTGTAATTATTACCATTCCATACATAAGGAAGTTGATTTGAACACACACTTGCACTTGAAATTGAACTTGAGGTTGGTTTAACTATTAAGTTCAATGTGGCTGAACTATCACAACCTAAAGAATTCGTTAACACTACTACATAACTTCCAGTAGATGTGTAATTATTACCATTCCATACATAAGGAAGCTGATTTGAACACACACTTGCACTTGATGCTGAACTTGAGGTTGGTTTAACTATTAAGTTCAATGTGGCTGAACTATCACAACCTAAAGAATTCGTTAACACAACTATATAACTTCCAGTAGATGTGTAATTATTACCATTCCATACATAAGGAAGTTGATTTGAACACACACTTGCACTTGAAATTGAGCTTGAGGTTGGTTTAACTATTAGGTTCAATGTGGCTGAACTATCACAACCTAAAGAATTCGTTAACACAACTATATAACTTCCATTTGAAGAATAATAATTACCATTCCATACATAAGGAAGCTGACTTGAACATACTGACTCAGTTGAAGTTGAACTCGTAGTTTGTAAAACTGTTAAGTCTAAGGTTGCAATACTATCACAACCAACTGCACTAGTAAAATACACATCATAATGCCCTGTCGTATTATAGTTATTTCCATTCCAAGTATAAGGTGTATTACTAGAACAAATTATTACAGTTGTTGTTGACCTTGATATTGCCTTAATTGTTAATTCTAAAGTTGCAATGCTATCACAACCTGCTGCATTTGTAAACGATGGCTGTATAAACTCCAGTTGTTGAATAATCTAATCCATTCCATGTGTAAGGAGCATCACTAGAACAAATTGAAACTGTTGTTAATGAACTTGAAGTTGATAAAACAGTCAAATCTAATGTTGCTGTACTATCACAACCAACTGCATTCGTAAGAGCAACTGAATAAGTTCCAGTTAGGTTATAATAATTACCATTCCATACAAAAGGAACTTGATTTGAACATACTGATACAATTGAAGTTGAACTCGTAGTTTGTAAAACTGTTAAGTCTAAAGTTGCAATACTATCACAACCAACTGCACTCGTAAAATACACATCATAATGCCCTGTTGTATTATAATTATTTCCATTCCAAGTATAAGGTGTATTACTAGAACAAATTATTGCGGTTGTTGTTGACCTTGATATTGCCTTAATTGTTAATTCTAAAGTTGCAATGCTATCACAACCTGCTGCATTTGTAAACATGGCAGTATAAACTCCAGTTGTTGAATAATCTATTCCATTCCATGTATAGGGAACATAAGTAGAACAAATTGAAACTGTTGTTAATGAACTTGAAGTTGATAAAATAGTCAAATCTAATGTTGCAGTACTATCACAACCTACAGCATTTATAAAGTGAACATCATAAAATCCATTTACAGAATAATTATTTCCATTCCAAACAAATGGAACTTGATTTGAACATACACTAACACTAGTTGTTGAACTTGATGTAGATAAAACAGTCAAATGCAAATTAGCTGTACTATCACAACCTTCAGCATTTGTAAGCATAACCGAGTAAGTTCCTGTTAGGTTATAATATTTACCATTCCAAATAAACGGCAATTGATTTGAACATACTGATTCTGTAGAAGTTGAACTAGTGGTTTGCAAAACAGTTAAGTCTAAAGTTGCTATGCTATCACATCCAACTGCATTTGTAAAATACACATCATAATGTCCTGTTGTATTATAGTTATTTCCATTCCACGTATAAGGTGTATTACTAGAACAAATTATTGCGGTTGTTGTTGACCTTGATATTGCCTTAATTGTTAAGTCTAAAGTTGCAATACTATCACAACCTACTGAATTTGTAAACGATGCTGTATAAACTCCAGTTGTTGAATAATCTACTCCATTCCATGTGTAAGGAGCATCGCTAGAACAAATTGAAATCGTTGTTAATGAACTTGAAGTTGATAAAACAGTCAAATCTAATGTTGCTATACTATCACAACCTACAGCGTTTATAAAGTGAACATCATAAAATCCATTTACAGAATAATTATTTCCATTCCAAACAAATGGAACTTGATTTGAACATACACTTATATTAGTTATAGAACTTGATGTAGCTTTTACAGTCAAGTTCAAGGTTGCTGTACTATCACAGCCTACAGCGTTTGTAAGAATAACAAAGTAAACACCTGAAGAATTATAATTATTTCCATTCCAAATGAAAGGCAATTCGTTTGAACAAATTATTACTGAAGATGTTGAATTTGATGTTGCTTTTATTTGAATGATTTCGTTGCTTGATGTTGCATTACATCCATAAATATTAGTAACAACTACTTTATAAATACCAGAATCTTGAACTGTTAAATTTTGATTAGTTTTTCCAACTAAAATCAAACCATTCTTATACCATTGATAAAAATCATTTAATGATGATGTTAAAATCACAGAGTCTCCTGAACAAATAGCTGAGGCATTATTTTTTGAAATTATTGGGGTTAAAGGCAAAGGGTTCACGATGATAGTAAATGCTTCTGATGGAGAGTTTGAACTACATCCATTTCCATCTAAAATCAATACAGTATAATCGCCAGATTCAATAACAGTAAGCTTTTGATTGGTTGCTCCATTTATTAAAACACCATTTTTATACCATTGATTTCCAGTAAGACTAGATGAACAAAGTTTAACACTATCTCCATAACAAAATTCAGTTGGTCCGTTTGCAGTAATTGTTGGTATAGCTGGTGTAAGATGAACAGTAAGCATATGATAAACTGTGTCTGAACATCCATTAGTATCTGTATATAAATAACTAATATTAATTGTTCCATCAGCATGACCAATTACTACACCACTATTTGAAATTGTGGCAATTGTAGTATCGCTACTTTTCCAAAATCCGCCTATACTATCATTCACTAAAGTTGTAGAATCGTTTACACAAATTGCTGATACTCCAGAAATTGGTTGCAATATTGGTTTTGGATGAATTGTTAATGAAACGCCGGTTCTACTTAAACTTTTGCATCCTGCACTATTTGATTCAGCATAAAAAGTAATAGAGCCTACACTATTAAGAGTAGGAAAAGTAACTAAAGTACCACCTGTTAAAGAATCATACCATGTAATATTTAAACCAGAAGCAGATGCTGTTATACTTTGTGTTGGAATTTGCTGACACTCTATTTTATTCCCATTGCTAACTGGTGCTGCTGGTGCTGCTACTATTGTAAGTACAACAGGGGTTCTGGATTCACTACTACAAACTCCATTACTTGATTCAGCGTAATAGGTTACTGATCCAACACTATTTAATATTGGTGAAACTACAATACTGCCTCCTGTTGCTGAGTCATACCAAGTTATTGTTCCTCCAGTTGCTGTTGCTGTTAAAGTTTGAATTGGAAGTTTTTCACACTCTGTTTGGTTGCCTCCACTAATAGGTGGTGGTTGAGGTGCTGATGGTTGAGTAATTATAACAGAAGTTGAATCTTTACAACTATTAAAATCTGTTACGATTACTTTATAAGTTCCTGCTGATAATCCTGTTGCAGTAATAGCTGCTTGAATTGGAATTGTAGTCCATGAATAAGAATATGGACTTGTGCCACCATTTGCTGATGCTGTTGCACTACCAGTTGATTTTCCATAACACAAAACATTAGTCTGTGATCCTATACTTGCTGATAATGCTGCTGCTGGTTGTGTAATTGTTACAACTTGTGTTGTAGAACATTCATTCGCATCTTTGATTGTTATCGTGTAAGTTCCTGCTGCTAATCCTGTAAAGGTTGATGAACTTTGATAAGCTCCTCCATCTAATTTATATTGATAAACTGTTGTGCCTCCTGTTGCACTTATGGTTACTGCTCCTGTTGAATTGCCATAACACAAAACATTAGTCTGTGATCCTATACTTGCTGATAATGCTGCTGCTGGTTGTGTGATTGTTACAACTTGTGTTGTAGTACATTCATTCGCATCTTTGATTGTTATCGTGTAAGTTCCTGCAGCTAATCCTGTAAAGGTTGATGAACTTTGATAAGCTCCTCCATCTAATTTATATTGATAAACTGTTGTTCCTCCTGTTGCACTTATGGTTACTGCTCCTGTTGAGTTGCCATAACATAATACATTAGTCTGTGATCCTATACTTGCTGATAATGCTGTTGGTTGAGTGATTGTTACATTCGAAATTGTTGTACATGCATTGCTATCAGTTACAGTTACTGTATATGTACCAGCTGATAATCCTGTAGCTGTTGCTGTAGTTTGAATAGGTGTTGTATTCCATGAATAAGTATATGGAATTGTTCCCCCATTTGCTAATGTAGTTGAACTGCCTGTTGAGTTACCATAACAATCAACACTAATTAAATTAGTTATACTTGCTGATAATGCTGCTGCTGGTTGTGTGATTGTTACAACTTGTGTGGTTAAACATTCATTGGCATCTTTGATTGTTATCGTGTAAGTTCCTGCAGCTAATCCTGTAAAGGTTGATGAACTTTGATAAGCTCCTCCATCTAATTTATATTGATAAACTGTTGTTCCTCCTGTTGCACTTATGGTTACTGCTCCTGTTGAATTACCATAACATAATACATTAGTCTGTGATCCTATACTTGCTGATAATGCTGCTGCTGGTTGTGTGATTGTTACAACTTGTGTTGTAGTACATTCATTCGCATCTTTGATTGTTATCGTGTAAGTTCCTGCTGCTAATCCTGTAAAGGTTGATGAACTTTGATAAGCTCCTCCATCTAATTTATATTGATAAACTGTTGTGCCTCCTGTTGCACTTATGGTTACTGCTCCTGTTGAATTACCATAACACAAAACATTAGTCTGTGATCCTATACTTGCTGATAATGCTGCTGCTGGTTGTGTGATTGTTACAACTTGTGTTGTAGTACATTCATTCGCATCTTTGATTGTTATCGTGTAAGTTCCTGCTGCTAATCCTGTAAAGGTTGATGAACTTTGATAAGCTCCTCCATCTAATTTATATTGATAAACTGTTGTTCCTCCTGTTGCACTTATGGTTACTGCTCCTGTTGAATTGCCATAACACAAAACATTAGTCTGTGATCCTATACTTGCTGATAATGCTGCTGCTGGTTGTGTGATTGTTACAACTTGTGTTGTAGTACATTCATTGGCATCTTTGATTGTTATCGTGTAAGTTCCTGCAGCTAATCCTGTAAAGGTTGATGAACTTTGATAAGCTCCTCCATCTAATTTATATTGATAAACTGTTGTTCCTCCTGTTGCACTTATGGTTACTGCTCCTGTTGAATTGCCATAACACAAAACATTAGTCTGTGATCCTATACTTGCTGATAATGCTGCTGCTGGTTGTGTGATTGTTACAACTTGTGTTGTAGTACATTCATTGGCATCTTTTATTGTTATAGTGTAAGTTCCTGCTGCTAATCCTGTAAAGGTTGATGAACTTTGATAAGCTCCTCCATCTAATTTATATTGATAAACTGTTGTTCCTCCTGTTGCACTTATGGTTACTGCTCCTGTTGAATTACCATAACACAAAACATTAGTCTGTGATCCTATACTTGCTGATAATGCTGCTGCTGGTTGTGTGATTGTTACAACTTGTGTTGTAGTACATTCATTCGCATCTTTTATTGTTATCGTGTAAGTTCCTGCTGCTAATCCTGTAAAGGTTGATGAACTTTGATAAGCTCCTCCATCTAATTTATATTGATAAACTGTTGTTCCTCCTGTTGCACTTATGGTTACTGCTCCTGTTGAATTACCATAACACAAAACATTAGTCTGTGATCCTATACTTGCTGATAATGCTGCTGCTGGTTGTGTGATTGTTACAACTTGTGTTGTAGTACATTCATTGGCATCTTTGATTGTTATCGTGTAAGTTCCTGCAGCTAATCCTGTAAAGGTTGATGAACTTTGATAAGCTCCTCCATCTAATTTATATTGATAAACTGTTGTTCCTCCAGTAGCACTAATGGTTACTGCTCCTGTAGAATTGCCATAACACAAAACATTAGTTTGTGATCCTATACTTGATGATAATGCTGCTGCTGGTTGTGTAATTGTTACAACTTGTGTTGATGTACAACCTTTATTATCTGTTACTGTAACCGTATATGTGCCTGCTGCTAATCCTGTAGTAATGGTTGATTGTACTTGAAAGTCTTCCATCTAATATATTATAAACTGTTGTTCCTCCTGTTGCACTTACGGTTACTGCTCCTGTTGAATTGTCCAAACACAATTACATTGGTTTGTGATCGAATACTTGATGATAATGCTGCTGCTGGTTGTGTAATTGTAACATTTGTGTTGTGTACATTCATTCGCATCTGTTACTGTTACTGTATATGTTCCTGCAGCTAATCCTGTAAAGGTTGATGAACTTTGATAAGCTCCTCCATCTAATTTATATTGATAAACTGTTGTTCCTCCTGTTGCACTTATGGTTGCTGCTCCTGTTGAATTACCAAAACACAATACATTGGTTTGTGATCCAATACTAGCTGATAAAGCTGCTGATGGTTGAGTAATTGTAACATTTGTGTTGTTGTACATTTATTCCATCTGTTACTGTTACTGTATAGGTGCCTGCAGCTAATCCTGTAGCTGTTATTGAGGTTTGTATGGTGTTGTATTCCATGAATATGTATAAGGACTCGTTCCTCCTGTTGACTTAAGGTTGCTGCTCCTGTTGATTGTCCAAACACAAGACATTGGTTTGTGTTGGTACACTTGCCACTAATGCTGCTGTTGGTTGTGTAATAGTAACATTAGCTGTTGATGTACAACCTTTATTATCTGTTACTGTTACTGTATAGGTTCCTGCAGCTAAGCCTGTAGCTGTAATGGTTGTTTGCACAGGGCTCGTATTCCAACTATAAGTATAAGGTGCTGTGCCTCCTGTTGCTGAAGCTGTTGCTGCTCCTGTGCTTTGTCCAAAACAATTCACATTTGTCAATGCACTAATACTTGCAGTTAATGCTGCACTTGGTTGAGTAATTGTAACATTTGAGGTTGATGTACATCCTTTACTATCTGTTACTGTTACTGTATATGTTCCTGCAGTTAATCCTGTGGCTGTAATTGTTGTTTGTACTGGACTCGTATTCCAACTATAAGTATAAGGACCTGTCCCTCCAGTTGCTGAAGCTGTTGCTGTACCTGTACTTTGACCATAACAACTCACATTCACTTTTGTTGGCACACTTGCCACTAATGCTGCTGTTGGTTGTGTAATAGTAACATTAGCTGTAGATGTACAACCTTTATTATCTGTAGCTGTTACTGTATAAGTACCAATTGCTAATCCTGTTGCTGTAATTGAAGTCTGAACTGGTGTTGTGTTCCAGCTATATGTATATGGACTAGTGCCTCCTGTAGCAGAAGCTGTTGCACTACCTGTTGAATTACCATAACAATTCACATTAGTTTGAGCACTAATACTTGCAGTTGGTATTGGATTAATTGTTGCTATAACAGCTGTTCTTGATGAAGTCACACCATTTGCAGTAGCTGCAACATAATAAGTAGTTGTACTTAGAATAGAAGGAGTTGTAAAATTTGTTCCTGATCCTAAAGAAGAACCTCCAGAAGATGCAGCATACCAATCTAAAGTACCAGAACTTGCAGCTGCAATCAATAAAACAGCACCTGTACCACAACGTGACGATGGTGTTGTTGAAGTAATAGAAGGAGTTACAAAAACTGTATCTATAATAGTGGCACAAGTTATTGGTGATAACTTATCACACAATTGATATGTAATAGGATATTTTCCTGGAGTTAATCCTGTTGTTACAGAAACTGCTCCTGTTGTTGTATTTAATGTAATTCCAGAAGGCCAAGAGCCACTTTGAGCAACTGTTGCATTTCCACCACCACCTAAAGTAGCAGGTAATCCATTTACAAAATCATTTGTTGCAACATTGCTTATAGCTACACCACCTGTTAATGTGGCTACAGTTCCATTTTCTGTTATTGGTGTAACGACTGGAGTAACAAAAATAGTATCCACAACTGTTGCACAAGTTATTGGAATTAATTTATCACATAATTGATACGTGACTGGGTATTTTCCAGGGGCTGTGCCATTTGCAACAATTACTGCCCCAGTTGTTGTATTTAGAGTAATTCCTGATGGCCAAATTCCACTTTGAGCAACTGTTGAGTTTCCACTTGCTCCTAAAGTTGCTGGAGTACCAGAAATATCATCATTCCATGTAACATTTGTAATAGCAGTTCCACCTGTTGATGGAGCTGTACCATTTTCTGTTACAGGTGTAATCATGTAAGTATCAGGCTTAATGATAGTAACATAAATTTTTGCAGTATCACATTTACTTGGGATTGCTGTACAACCAATCTGCGTTGATGGAACATCACAAATCACATATTCTAAAGAATCATTTCCCAAAAAATTAGGATTTGGAATATACTCTACTAAACCATTTGGCATAACAGTAGCTGTTCCATTAGAAGGCTGTAATATACCTCCAGGTAACGTAACTAATAAAGTTTGATTTTCAGGATCTGTATCATTGTCCAATACAGCTATATAAACCATACCATTTAAACTACCATTTGTATTATCGTTTATAGCTGTAGGTTTTTGATTAACTGCAGGTATATTAATGGTGATCTTTACAACTGCTGTACTACATAAAGAACTCACTCCATTATCACAAATTTGATAAGTAAATTGATCTGATGGACCTGTAAATGAACCATTTGGAATATAAGATATTTTGTCTCCTACTAAAACCGCAGTACCATTTGTTGGTTGAGACACTATAGATACTGTTAATATTCCATTTTCAGGGTCTGTATCATTGGCTAATACATTAACTAAAACTGATTGACATACGTTTGTTGAAACACTATCTTTAGTAGCAACTGGTGCTCTATTAACTATGGTTAAATAAACATAAGCTGTACTACATAAAGGAGCAGCTCCACAACCTGAAGAAACTGACTCACAAATCTGATATCTCAATGTATCTTTTCCTGTGTATCCAGCATTTGGTGTGTAAATAATATTGTTTCCAGAAATTGTTGCAATACCATTTTTAGGATTTGTAACAACACTTGGTGCACCAGAAACAGGACCATCTGTATCACTATCATTTGCCTTTACACTTATGGTTGCAGCTGTGCCAGAGTTTGTTGAAACCACATCATTATTGGCTATTGGAGCTACATTGGTTACAGTTACAGTTACTAAAGCTGTATCTGAAAGAGAGCCATCACTCACTCTATAATAAAAATTCGAAACTCCTTTAAATGTTGTGGTTGGAGTAAATATGATGTTATTTCCAGAAACAGTTGCAGTTCCTCCAGAAACTGAACCAACAATACTTATAACAGATAAAGTATTGCCATCTGGATCTGAATCATTAGCTAAAACAGCTATCGATTTTGCTGTGTTAGATGGAGTTGATGCTGTATCTGGATTTGCTAAAGGTGCTCTATTAGGTATGGTTGCACAGGGTAATGGCAAAACATACGTTATCAGAAAACATGGCCAATAATTAGAATTTCCATATCCAATTGTTGCAAATTCTATTTTTTTATCAATTAAGCTTGAAAGAGAATTAGTTTGACTTAACATAATACCTCTATTCTTAGTAGTATCAGCTTGCCAAACATTTACTGCATCTGTAATATCAAAAATGGAAGCTTTTCCATTATCGCCACTTCCTGTTCTTGAAATATTTATTGTAGATAAAGGAGAGCTTATAAAATCTGAACCTGGATTATTCCAAAATATTGAACCAGTTTTCCTATTCCAAGTAACTGTTGAATAATCCCAATTAGGATTTCCAGCTGAAACTTGATAGGCTGAAGTTGAAAGAGTTGTATTATCACCTCCTACTTGAAAAACATATAATTTCCCTGAAACAATAACTGCATTAGATGGAATTTGACCTCTAAAACTATTGCTTGATGATCCATTAGGTATAGTGATTAATGCTCGTCTTCTATTACCTAATTTTTTTCCAATATACATGCTATTATCAGTACCATAATTATTATTAGCTCCATCTTCCTTAATATAAGTATCATCAGTCAATGCATCTCCAACAAAAACTTTGGTAACTGGACTTGAGAAATCATTGGGTTTATATTGATTAGCACTACAACCATCTGCATATAACAGTAAAATAAATTTTGGCAATGCTGCAACTGTTTTGATTACTACAAATTTTATAAGTTAAAGAATCTAATCCATTAACATCTTTATTATTTACATAAGTTAAAGAAGAATCTGGATTGACACTAATTTTTCCTCGAACAGGATATACAACAATACTTATTGATAAGTTAGATGCTGAAGGGTTTTCATCATTTAATCTTGGGTCAAAATTTACTGGAATATCTTCTGAAACTTGAATATTATCTTGATTAGCAATTACAGGAGTTGCAACACAACTATAATTGTTTATTTTAACACTTGCTAATCTTAAATCATTAGACCCTGATGTTCTTTTAATGATTAAATATCTAAACCCTGATGGAGGTAAATTAAATTCAGAAGTGGATTCTTCACTTACATCTGAATTACTTAAACTTCCAATTGTTGTTCTAGCTCCTGAAGTAGTTACTCTACTATAAACTGTAGCTGTAACTGAACTTGTTGTTGAAGAAGCGATTACTGCTTCTATTTTTCTTGATGAAGAAAAAGATATAATTGAACCAAAATCTAACACTAAAGAATCTGTAGAAGCATTTAATACTGCGTAAGTTAAAGGGTCTGCAGCATCGTAATTTCCATCAAAAGCATAAGTTGGGTTAGTTACAGAATTATTGGTTTGTGCTGTAGCAATATTTGTTGATGATACTGCATAACTAAAGCCAGGATAACATCCATTTACATCTGGTGTTCCTATACCAACAGTTAAATTTGCTGTATCGCATAATGTTGGATCACAAACAATATATTTTGCTGTTGCAACTCCTGTAAAACCAACAGTTGGAGTAAATGTAACAGTTGTACCATTAGTAGTCCAAACTCCATTTGTTTGATTAATAATATTCGTTACTGTTAATGCATCTCCATCAGCATCTGTATCATTTGCTAATACATTAATTGTAACACTGGTGTTTGCAAATCCACATTCAGATAAAATTGTTCCAGCATCTGCTGCTGCAACAGGCTTTCTAGGACCAGGAGCAACAGTTATTGCAACTGAAGTAAATGATTTTCTTCCACAGTTATCAGTAATAACACAACTCAATACACATGAAGTATTATTAGAAACAGTGGGTGGTGTATAAGTTGGGTTAGAAATAGTTGAGTTAGAAAAACTTCCACCACAAGATGAAGTCCATTGATAAGTATAAGTTTGTCCTGTAAAAATTGAAGAAATGCTTACTGATGGATAGTAATTTGTTCCACTACGAATTAATTGACCAGAACTAATTCCACTTGTTGAAACCTGTGGTGCTTTTTCAATATTCTGAAAAAAACTAAAATTTAAAAATGCTCTTTGAGCAGCAATTTCTTCTGTAGAAGAGCCTTCAATATCATGTCCCCCTTCATACATTACATATCCTCTGTTGGCACTATCTAATCCTCTACCATAAACAATTACAGCAGCAACATTACCATTATTTAAATTGGGTGATGGCACATCTGATTGTGTAGCATCATAAGCTATAATTTTTGCTCCAATTCTCCATCTTGTTGCACCACCTGGATCTGTGGTTTGTTTAGGTATATAAATTTGTTCTGATCCATTAGTATGTGCAGCATCTGTAATTCCTAAATATTGAGCTACAGGATCATCAAACAAACGATGAATATATGGTGTTGAACCTTTATCATGATTCTTCCAAAGCTTTAAACTATTTTCTGGCCAAGGTGTTGGTGTATATGTTGTGGTACGAGTAGAAAGAAAATTCATTTGTTCTGCACTATTCGATGGGTTGATAGAATTCTCTAATGCACTTACAGCATGACATCCAGCCCAAATCGACCCTCTACTATTTTTATTCCAAGTGTATAAATTTCCATGAGTAGCCCATGTTGGATCTGCATGTGGCATAGCATACATATCATCACAATTATCTAAACTTTGTGGAGTTTTCCAATTGTAAGCATTTGGAAAATCTGTATTGTTAATGCCTGCATTTTTTAAAAAGTTTTCTGCAATGCTGCCATTAGCAGCATCGAGAGTCCAACGTGGTGCAGATGTTAAAGTATAAGTTACATCTACAGTTAAAGCTGTTGTAGTGGTAACAGTAAGCATTCCTTGTCCTTGCCAATATGTAATTCTACTTTGAACAGCTGTTGATATAAATTCTTTTGGAATGATGAATGTACCACCTTTAAATTGTTGAGAATTGTAAATAAAATCACAGGCATCTTTTGCTTTGCCTTGTGCAATAACCCATTTTATTGGAACTTGATAATTTCTTATTAAATCATAAATGGCACCATAAGGTTTTAAAGCATTGGCTGAGGTTTGTGGCGTTTGTCCCATGTTTATGATAACAGAACCTGTAGTCAATGTTTCATTAGCAGCATTTGCAAAAAAACAATTGCTTGTAAACACTAAAATTGCAAAATAATATTTGCATTTTTTTCTACATACAAATTCAATGTTATTCAAAAACTTGAATATTAATTCAAGCAATGGAACAAACATTAACTCAACAAATTGAATCAATGGCTTTAGGGTACGATTATTCATTTTACGTTTTTTAAAGCTTGGTAGCTTATGGATTAAACAAAATATTAACTCGGCTTCAATATTTGTTTTTGAAACTCCATCTCGTCAAAATGTAAAATGCTTATTGATTTATACCCAAGTAGAATTGGCTACATTTTTTGAATAGTCTTTCTAGTCAAAAAAGATTAATTGTTACAAGGGTCGATTACCAAAATGCACCTGACAAGCAGGAGAATTCGTTTGATAACGTAAAAAGGGGTTGAATTATTTTATGAAAATCAGGCAGTTAAATAAATAAATCTGAAGCAATAGCATCTGCAAATAATTTGCCTTGTTTTGTAAGGATAAAATTTTCATTTTTTACTTCTATATGATTGACTTTAAGCCATTTATAAATATTGGTCTGTAATTGTTGATAAGTATCTTCACTGAAGTTTTTTCTAACAAAATTATCATTGATTCCTTTAGAAGTTCTTAATGAAATCATGATATATTCATTAAACTGTTGTTTCGCTGTTAAATGTTCAACTTCAGAAACACTTGTCCCATTTTCAATTCCTGAAATGTACAAAGCATTATTTGCCACATTCCAAAACCTAGATTTTCCATTGAAAGAATGTGCTGAAGGACCCAACCCTAAATAATTTTTTCCTTGCCAATAACTACTGTTGTGCTTGCTTTCAAAACCTGGTTTTGCATAGTTGCTAATTTCATAATGCAAATAATTATTTGCCTCAAGTTCATCCATTAAAATTTCAAATTGCTCCGCTTGATTGTCGTTGTTTATTGGTGCTAATTTTTTATTTGTTACCCAATTTCCAAACACTGTTTTTTCTTCAATAGTTAAAGCATAACAAGATAAATGTGGAGGTTGAAATGTTAAGGCTTGATGAATATTTTTGAGCCATAATTCTTTGGTTAAAAGTGGACTTCCAAAAATTAAATCAAGAGAATAATTATCGAAGTGTTGTTGAATTAATTGAGCACTTTCTATGGCTTGTTTAGCGTTATGACTTCTGTTCATCCACTCTAATTCTTCTTTTACAAAACTTTGAATTCCTAAACTAATTCTATTAATTCCCAAAGTTTTCCATTGTTGCAATTTTTCTTCAGAAACATCATCTGGATTGGCTTCTAGAGTTATTTCAGCACTATTTGAAACTGAATAATTTTTGTAAATAGCTGAAATGATTTTTTGCAAATCATTCACATCGAGAATTGATGGAGTTCCTCCTCCAAAATAAATAGTTTCTACATTTTCACTTAAAAAAGATTGCTGAATTTCTGCTTCTTTTGTAAGTGCATTTATAAATTTTGGTAATAATTTTTTTGAAGTAGAAAAATGAAAATTACAGTAATGACAAGCTTTTTTACAAAAAGGAATATGTATGTAAATGCCTGCCATAATGCTTACTGTTGTATTTTGCGTTTGATGAAAGCAAATGTATTGCAGCAAATATTTTTTTATGTGATTATATTTTTAATGCACACAAATACTTCTGCTCAATCAATTGTACTAAAAACAACAGTTGTTGATAGTGTAAATATTTCAAAAATCATTTCATTAAAATCAAATTTTAAAACCAAGAAGGAGTGTGTACAATATATTCATCAAATTCCTGTAACACTTCAGGCAAAAGGCTTTGCAACAGCAAATATTGATTCCGTTATTGAAGAAGAAAACGGCTTTAATATAAAATTGTTTGTAGGAAAAAAATGGCAATGGGGAAATTTAAATCTGTCAGATGATTTGAAACAGCAAACAATTTTTAATAGGAATGACATCAGTGCTTTACCAGAAACTATTTTAAATTATTACGAAAACAATGGTTATCCATTTGCACAATTGAGTTTTGATAGTGTACAAATTTTAAATAACAATATTCATGCAAGTTTAAAAGTAAATAAAGGAATTCTTTATAGGATGGATAGTATTAAAGTATATGGAAAATTAAGTTTGAACAATAAATTTTTGCAGCAACACTTAAATTTACCTAATAACGACTTGTATAGTACTGAAAAATTGAGAAGGATTAGTGCTAAACTAAAAGAATTGCCCTACTTAAGAGAATTCAAAAGTTGGGATGTTTTAATGCTGGGCAGCAGTTATTTAGTGAACCTTTATTTAGAACCTGTTAACCAAAATAAGCTTGATGCCATTGTTGGTTTTTTACCCAATAACAATCAGACAAATGGCAGTCTTTTATTTACAGTAGATGCCAAACTTAATTTATTGAATGCTTTTGCAAGAGGCGAACAAATTGCTTTAAACTGGCAACAAATTCAACCACAGTCGCCACGTATTGATTTACTTTATCATCAACCCTTTGTATTCAATTCAAAGTTTGGGCTGAGTTTAAATTTTAATTTATATAAACGAGATTCTGCTTTTTTAAATATTAATTCTGGTATTGGAGTTGATGTAAATGTTTCTAAAAAAAGTAGTATAAAAATTTCTTTAAATAATATCAGCAGTAGAATTATTGAGCCTGATACTTTACAAATAATTGCATTAAAAAAATTACCAGATATTCTAGATATGAATATTTCAAACATAGGCGTAGCTTATGTTTACAACAATACCTTAGGGCTCACAAATATTAAACGAAGAGGATTTGATTTCGGAATTCAATCAAATTTTGGTCAAAAGAAAATCAATAAAAACAATACCATCTCCAATATTAAATCTGGTGGTATTAATTTCAATAGTTTATATGATTCGATTGCTACAAATACTTATCAAGTTAAAGCTAAAGTCAGCATTACAAAATATAGCAGCATTGGAAAACAAACTGTTTTAAAAAATAGTTTGCAATATGGTTTACTATTATCGGCCAACTATCAACAAAATGAACTTTTTCAAATTGGTGGGTTTAAATTATTGCGTGGATTTGATGAGGAAAATATTTTTACAAATCAATATTTAGTGAGTAGTAATGAAATTCGTTTTCTGTTTAATAACGATTCTTACTTTTTTGGTTTTACAGATATTGGTTTTACAGAAAATAAAATTTCTCAAAAAAGCAATTCATTTATTGGTGGTGGGCTAGGTTTAGCTTTGGCTACAAAGCAAGGTTTATTAAATGTAAGTTTTGCTGTAGGCAAAAGAAACGATTTACCATTTAATTTTAAAGAATCTAAAATTCATATTGGCATCATCAGTAATTTTTAGTTTGAATTAGCCATTAATTTGTTTGTTAATTTGCACTCTTTAAGCAAATCCTTATGAGGGTCTTAGTGTTTTCTTTATTTTATCTTTTCAACATGACTGTTTTTGCACAGCAAGACAGTTTGTTGAATAATAAAATCATTAAAAATGATAATGCTTCTAATCCAAAAATTGAAACAACAGCAAATAAAAAAATAAAGCCTCTTACTGTAAAAATTCAACCAGCATTAAATAGTCGTTTACTTCTTCAAAAAAAAATCGATTCAACATTTTCAAAACAAATTTTCGATAATAAGAGATTAAGCTCTTTTAAGTCTGAATCAAAAACTATTAAAAAAACTACTCAGCCAGCTGAACAAGCTAGAATTATAGGAGATAGTTTAAATCTGTTAATTCCAGTAGATTCAACTATTGCGAAACAAGCAGACTCACTTGTTCTTACAAAAGAAAATGATGAAGGTTATTCACTTTTAGAAACTTATCCTATAGTTAAAAACAATTCTGTTGAATATCAAATTACAAATTTTAGAAATTACGAATCGAAAGATTTTTTATTTTATTTATTACTTTCTCTTGTTTTAATAATTGCTATTGTTCAAGCTTTTTTCAAAAAATATTTAAAAAACATTTTCGACATTTTTTTTCAACCAGGTTTTAGACAACGACAAACAAAAGATCAGCTATCACAAGAATATCTTGCAACATTTCTTTTAAATATATTATTCATTTTATCCACTAGTATTTTTATTACACTTATTTCTAGCAGTCAAATTCACAACAACAACCAGTTTTGGCAATTTTTATCTTTAGCTTTTATTATACTTAGTATTACTTACATTGTTAAGTTCTCATTTACAAAATTTATTGGCTGGCTTTTTCATCAACAAGAAGTAGCAGAATCTTACAATTTTTTAGTTTTTTTAATTATTAAAATAATTGGAGTGATTCTAGTTCCACTTATTATTCTAATAAGCTATTCCTCAGTAGAACTTAAAGAATTTTCACTAACACTTTCTTATATAATTATTATTTTATTATTGCTCTATAGGTTTCTTAAAGCCTTTAATTCAATAAGACCATTATTAAAAATTAATAGCTTTCATTTTTTTATCTATTTTTGCAGTGTTGAAATTTTACCATTGTTCATATTATTTAAGGCAATTGGAAAATACATAGGCAATGGTATTTAATTTTTAATAAAATCGAAGCATGGCAAAAAGCGTTTCTACGATAAAAGAAAGTACAAAAAAAATCAAAAAAATCCTTGTTTCTCAACCTCGACCAGAGAGTGAAAAATCTCCTTATTTTGAGTTAGAAAGAAAACATGGTGTTGAACTTGATTTTGTACCTTTAATAGAACTAGAGCCTATTGCAGCTAAAGAATTTAGAAAACAAAAAATAGACGTTGTTTCTTATACTGCTGTTGTTTTTACAAGCAGAAATGCCATTGACCATTTTTTTAGAATGGCAGATGAGATGAAGACTAACATCAATCAAGATACCAAATATTTTTGCATTACAGAAGCTGTTGCACTTTATCTTCAAAAATTTATTTTATATAGAAAACGTAAAGTTTTTTATGGTGCAGATGGAGGTAATAAAAGCATGTTCGATGTAATTAATAAACATAAAGAATCAGAAAGATTTTTATATGTGTGTAGCGAAAATCAACAAGATAATGAAATTGTTGGATGGCTTAAAAATCATAAATGCGAATTTACTTTAGCTTTTATGTATAGAACTGTAAGCTCAAATATTAAAGAACGTATTGCTATAAAAGAGTTTGATATTATTTGTTTATTTACACCAAGTGGTGTTAGAAGTTTATTTGATAATTTTCCTGCTTATAAGCAAAATGGTACATTTTTAGGTGCGTTTGGAAGCAATACAGCCATTGCTGTAGAGGAAGCTGGTTTAGTATTAAACATAAAAGCACCAGTACCTCAAACGACTAGCATGTTTGCTGCTCTTGAAAAATTCTTAACTGAGCATTCAAAATAATTATAATTCTTTTCTTAATCGAGCAACTGGCAGATTAAGTTGCTCTCTATATTTTGCAACTGTTCTTCTTGCAATATTGTACCCTTTTTCGTTCAACAATTCAGTAAGTTCTTCATCTGCAAAAGGCTTGTGTTTATCTTCAGCATCAATAATATTATTCAATATTTTTTTTACTTCTGTGGTACTTACTTCTTCACCACTATCAGTACTTAAACTTTCACTAAAAAAGAATTTAAGTTTATAAGTTCCAAATTCAGTTTGCACAAATTTGCTATTGGCAACACGACTAACAGTACTAATATCCAAACCTGTAATTTCTGCAATATCTTTTAAAATCATAGGTTTCATTTCAGTTTCATCTCCTGTTAAAAAGAAGTTTTTCTGAATGTCCATAATCGCATGCATAGTATTGGTAAGGGTTTGTTGTCTTTGCTGAATCATTTCAATAAACCACTTGGCACTGTCAATTTTTTGTTTAATAAATGTTACAGCTTCTTTTTGTCGTTTATCATTTTTGCTACCACGTTCATACTCCTTCATCATATCCTTATAATCACCAGAAACTCTAAGGTCTGGAGCGTTTCTACCATTTAAAGTCAACTCTAAAACACCTAAATTATTCGTTATGAAAAAGTCTGGAATTACATATACTTCTTTTTCATTTGTTTGACCTGCATCACCTCCAGGTTTTGGGTTTAGTTTGATGATTTGATTGATAATTTCTTTTAATTCTTCCTCTTCAATGTTTAAAGATTGCTGTAATTTATTGTAATGCTTTTTTGTAAACTCATCGAAATATTTTGCAATGATTTTTTTTGCAAGATGAACATCGTTTCCTTCATCTTCTAATCTATTTAATTGCAATAATAAACACTCTTGTAAATCTCTTGCAGCAATGCCAGTAGGTTCAAAAAGTTGAACTCTTTTGATAATTGCCTCAACTTCTTTTTCTGTGGTGATGATATTTTGTCTGAAAGCCAAATCGTCTACAATGCTTATGGTTTCTCTTCTTAAATAACCATCGTCATCTAAACTTCCAATAACTTGTTCAGCTATTTTAAATTCTTTTTCATCAACATCCATCATGTTGAGTTGAGATGCTAAAATATCAAAAAAGCTAGTTTCGCTTTTTATAGGAATAACTCTTTTATCATCAATTTCAGGATAGTTTTCATCCTTCATTTTATAATCTGCAATATCATCATCACTATCGCTGATGTATTCACTTAAATCCAAATTTTCATATTCATCAGCACTGCCATCTGGCTCATCATAATCCTCTTCTTTTTCTTCAAATTCATCTTTTATTTCTGTAGTTGCCTCATCAGCCTTTGTTTCATCAGTAAGCTCCAGTGCTGGGTTTTCTTCAAGTTCTTCTTTAATTCTAATATCCAAAACAGAAGTAGGAACCTGCAACAATTTCATCAACTGAATTTGTTGTGGAGATAATTTTTGTAATAATTTTTGTTGAAGTGATTGTCCTAATGCCATATCCTATAAATATACTACTATTTTAAAATAATTTTAAACACTTGCCATCATTAACAAAACTTGCCAAGCTTCATTTACTTTTCCAGTGGCTAATAACGCCTTTGCATGTTGATGAATTTCTACTTCCATACTTACAGGATCAACTGAATAATACTGTACAATTTGCTTTAATTTTTCATCTTCAAAACAAGCATCAATTAAAGGCATTTCATTAACATTTGCCAACATGCCTAAATCGTTACCAGAAAGAATTTTACTTTGTTTAATACTCTCTGGCAAAGCATCTACACCAATACCAACATTAATATTAGGTTTTGGAACTTGAAATAAATTTTCTTCGTTTGTTTTGCAATACCAATCACCACCAAGCCTTGCAATTAATTCAATTTTAGTTTGATCAATCATAGATTGATCTTCATTTAAAATACTTTCGTCAACATGCATGACCAATACTTCTGCAATCACTAACTGACCAGCACCTCCAGTTTCTCCCAAACTTTTTATTTCAAGAACTTTACATTCTAATTTAATTTTAGCCTCTGCCACCATTGGTGGTTTTACTTTAGTTGCAGCTTGTTTTGTAAATCCTGCTTTTACAAATTCATCAACTCCTTTTTCGAACTCACAACTTGCCAAACTCATTTGTTGCACCATATTATAATCACAAATATTAATCACTACTTCAGCTACTTCTTTTACATTTTCTAAAGTATGTTTAGTGGTATTATCTCTTCCTCTTCGAGATGGTGAAAAGATTACTATTGGTGGATTAGAAGAAAACAAATTAAAAAAACTGAATGGGCTTAAGTTCACATTTCCTGCAGCATCAATAGTGCTTGCAAATGCAATTGGACGAGGAGCCACTGCATGCTGCAACCAAGCTTGTTTTTGTGCGGGTTTCAGTTCTTGAATATCAATAATCATGTACAAAATTTATGAATACAAACGTACAATAAAACAGTTTATGAATAAGTTAACTCTTATCAGTAAATTCAGTAATCTTTACTTACTTTGCTAGATGCAAAAGAAACTTTTTTTACTCGATGCATTTGCTCTTATTTTTCGTGCTTATTATGCATTAATTCGAAGCCCAAGAATTACTTCTAAAGGAAGAAATACTAATGCTCAGTTTGGATTTACTAATGCTTTAATAGAACTCATCAATAAAGAAAAACCAACTCATTTAGCTGTTTGTTTTGATGTTTCAGGACCAACAGTTCGTGATGAACAATATGAATTTTATAAAGCAAACCGACAAGAAGCTCCAGAAGATTTATTAGCAGCCGTTCCAGATATTAAAAAAATTATTGAAGGTTTTAATATTCCTGTAATTGGTTGTGCAGGATATGAAGCTGATGATGTAATTGGAACTTTAGCTTGGGAAGCTCATGATGCAGGTTACGAAGTTTTTATGGTTACTCCAGATAAAGATTATGGACAATTGGTTCGTGATGGCATTTATATTTATAAACCTGCATATCAAGGTGGTGATGTTGAAATAATGGGACCCAAAGAGGTTTGTGCAAAATGGGATATTGAAAGAGTAGATCAAGTAATTGATATTTTAGGTTTGATGGGTGATGCTGTTGATAATATTCCAGGCATTAAAGGAGTTGGTGAAAAAACTGCTGCTAAACTCTTGAAAGAATATGACACTTTAGAGGGTGTATTAGCCAATGCAGATAAGATTAAAGGTTCTATTGGGGAAAAAGTTAGAGCAGGAAAAGAAGATGCCATCATGAGTAAACAATTGGCAACAATCATTACCAATGTACCTTGTGAGTTTCATGAAGAGAATTTTAAAATGAGTGAATGGAATAAAGAACAACTCATTGAAATTTTTACAGAACTTGAATTTAGAACTTTAGCTAAAAGAGTATTGGGAGAAGATATTATCATCTCACGAAACTCAGGACTATCAAACATTCTACCAGAAGGCACCCAAACAGATTTATTTGGTAACGAAGTAAAATCTTCAGAGAAAAAGAGTTCTTCAACTACAAAAAGTGATGATGGAAACCGTCATGGAGCTGTTGCATTGCCATCTTTCTTACAAAATTTTTCAACTGAAACAAAAGCTGAAGAAGTTTCAACTGAACAAAAAAATATTCATACAGTTCCTCATCAATATCATCTCATTCAAACCAAAGAAGAAATTGAAAAATTGGTGGAACTATTAGCTAAAGAAAATGAAATTTGTTTCGATACAGAAACCACCAATATTGATGCTAATGAAGCAGAATTGGTAGGTATAAGTTTTGCAATAAAACCACATGAAGCTTACTACATTCCTTGCCCTAACGACCAACAAGAAACAAAAAACATTCTACAATCATTCAATCAATTATTCAATCAATCGTCAATAACTTGGATTGGTCAAAATTTAAAGTATGATATGTTAGTGTTGAAATGGTATGGCTTTGAGCTAAAAGGCAATATATGTGACACTATGCTGATTCATTATGTGGTAGAACCTGAAGGCAAAAGAAGCATGGATGTGTTGAGCCAACAATTCTTGAATTACGACCCAGTTTCTATTGAAGAATTAATTGGAAAGAAAGGAAAGAATCAAGGCACGATGAGGGATGTTGAAATTGAAAAAGTAAAAGAATATGCTGCAGAAGATGC
This sequence comes from uncultured Chitinophagaceae bacterium, assembly GCA_963716885.1. Classification (GTDB taxonomy): domain Bacteria; phylum Bacteroidota; class Bacteroidia; order Chitinophagales; family Chitinophagaceae; genus CAIVPM01. The sequence goes on from CAVQUL010000001.1 coordinate 27,590, forward strand.
TGATATTACTTTGCAATTGAAACAGACTTTATATCCATTCTTAAAACTAAGAGAAGTTGAAAAAGTTTTTAATGAAGTAGAAAATCCATTAGTGAAAGTATTAACAGATATGGAATTTGAAGGTATTAAAATTGATGAACAATTTTTAAATGATTATAGTAAAGAATTAGAAATTGAAGCAACTAGAGCTGAAAAAAGTGTGTACCAACAAGCAGGAGTAAAATTTAATTTGGCATCACCAAAACAATTAGGAGAAGTATTGTTTGATAAATTAAAATTGGATGATTCAGCAAAAAAAACCAAGACTGGTCAATACCAAACTGGTGAAGATGTGTTGTTGAAACTTAGCAGCAAAAGGTCATCAAATTGTAGATGATATTTTAACTTTTAGAGAACTTACCAAACTTAAAAGTACTTATGTTGATGCATTGCCTCAAATGATTAATAGCAAAACAGGAAGAGTGCATACTAGTTATGCACAAGCTGTTGCTGTTACAGGAAGATTGAGTAGCAACAATCCGAATTTACAAAACATTCCTATTAGAACAGATAGAGGTAAAGAAGTAAGAAAAGCATTTATTCCAAGAGATGAAAATAGAATTTTAATTAGTGCCGATTATTCTCAAATTGAATTAAGAATTGTTGCAGCTATTAGTGGCGATCCAAATATGTGTGAAGCTTTTAAAGCAGGTAAAGACATTCATACAGCAACAGCAGCAAAAGTGTATAATGTAGCAGATGCAGATGTTACAAAAGAAATGCGTTACAAAGCCAAGAGTGTAAATTTTGGAATTATTTACGGACAAGGTGCATTTGGACTTGCAGAAAATTTAGGTATTAGCAGAACAGAAGCAAAAGAAATTATTGATAATTATAAAAGAGAATTTGCAGGCATTCAACAATACATGGATAATACCATCAATTTTGCTCGTGAACATGGATATGTAGAAACTTTAATGGGCAGAAAAAGATGGTTAAGAGATATTAATTCATCCAATTTTACAGTTCGTGGTTTTGCAGAACGCAATGCTATTAATAGTCCAATTCAAGGTACAGCAGCAGATATGATTAAGTTGGCTATGATAAAAATTCATCATCAACTTAAAAAAGAAAATCTACAATCCAAAATGATTTTACAAGTACATGATGAATTGGTTTTTGATGCTATTGAAAGTGAAATTGAAATGTTGAAACCGCTGATTTTAGAGAATATGAAATCGGCTATGATTTTGCCAAATGAAGTTCCCATAGAAGCAGAATTGGGCATGGGAAAAAATTGGTTAGATGCACATTAATTATATTTAAGATTTATGATTGTTAATTTAAGATTTTTTGCGAATCGAAAAAAATGTAAATCAGTTTCCCCTCTAGAGAGGGGATTAAGGGGTGTGTTTTTCTATCGGTTTGTGTCTTCACAAACCGAAATTGTATAATGAAAAATCTAAAGAGCTTTTAAATAAAATGTTGAAGAGTTAAACCTAAACAAATTAATGAATACAACAGAATTCTTACATCAACTTATCACAGGTTTACAACAAACCACAGTATTAGAATTTATTGCTGTAATAGCTGGTATTGCTAGTGTTTGGTATAGTAGAAAAGAAAATATTTTAGTTTACCCTATTGGCTTGATCAACACAAGCATATATATATACTTAAGTGTAAAAGGACATTTATTTGGAGAAGCTAGTGTTAATTTTTATTATACAGTCATGAGTATTTATGGTTGGATATTATGGACAAGAAAAGACTCCTCTAAAGAAGAAAATATTTTACACATTACACAAAGCAATAAAACAGAATGGAGAGAACAATTAATTTTCTTTCTAGGTTTTTATATAGTAATATTCTTTTGTTTAAGTTGGATAAAAAATGCATTTGCACCAGAAGCTATTCCTTGGGCTGATGCATTTGCAAGTGCCACAGCATATACAGGCATGTGGTTAATGGCAAAAAAGAAATTAGAAAGTTGGTATTGGTGGATAGCAACAAATGTTGCATCTATTCCTTTATACTTTGTAAAAGGTTATGTGTTTACAAGTGTACAATTTGTTGTATTTTTAATTCTAGCTATTGCAGGGTTGATAGAGTGGAGAAGAAGAGTTAGAATGATGAATGCTGAACAAGGAATTTAAAATGAAGAATTTGAATGGAATTGAATGATGAAGTTAATAAGAAGAAATAATAAATTAAATTATGGAAAGAAAATTTGATTTAGAAAATCGCTTAATTGAATTTGCTGTCATCATTATTAAAACTGTATAAACGCTTTCAAAAACTTATGCAGGAAATCATTTGGCTGGTCAATTAACAAGAAGCTGAACTTCACCAGCTTTAAATTATGGTGAAGCACAAAGTGCTGAATCTAGAAATGATTTTATTCAAAAAATGAAAGTTGCACTAAAGGAATTATAAGAAACTAATAACTGCATTAAAATAATTTTGAAACTAAATTGTTGTGATAATAAAAAATTAATATAATTTTAAAAGAGTTAAATGAGCGGTTCAATTTTTGTAAAAAGTATTGAGACTGCTAAAAAAAATAATCAAATTAAAAAATAGTGTTTACTTCGAAATTAATTATTTCTTGTTTAATATTCATTATTCAAAATGATTAAAAAAATAGTAATTATTGGCCCAGAAAGTACAGGTAAAAGCACATTGTGCAAACAATTGGCAGAACATTATAATACCTTGTGGTGTCCTGAGTTTGCTAGAACTTATTTAGAAAAAAATGGCACCAATTATACTTATGAAGATTTATTAATCATAGCAAAAGGACAACTTGATTTAGAAGATAACTTTGAAAATTTGACTATAAAAAATTCATTCGAAAATTTTATTAATCAGCCAAAATTGTTTCTAGATACAGATATGATTGTAATGAAAGTTTGGTGTGAATACATTTTTGGAAAATGTCATGATTTTATTTTGGAGGAAATGAAAACCAGAAAATACGATTTGTATTTGCTTTGTGACATAGACTTGCCTTGGGTTAAAGATGAATTGAGAGAATACCCAGATGAAAAACCTCGACAAGAACTTTTCAATATTTATAAAAACATATTAGAACAACAAAATACTCCATGGCATTTAATTAGTGGCTTGGTGAAATGAAAGGTTGCAAAATGCAATCAATGCTGTAGATGGTATTATGGATTATAACCCACGTCATTAAAAATACTCATAGCTTCTGTTTGCATTAATGTTTGTAAACTTGTTTTAGGATGCTCTTTCATCCATTTTTTTACAATTTGCCAACCAATGAACTGACCAATATTCCCTGGTGCAGCTTCACTAAGCTCTTGAGTTTTGGGACCATCAGTTACATAAGGTGAAACTATTGATGGCTCTCTTTCGAACAATAAATTTCCACTCACAAAAAAAGCCCAAATATTTTTTTCGTTTTTAAAGCACAGCTCTAATTGTGTTTGAGTATAGCCAGTTTTAACTGAGTCTTCAGTATATGGCAATAATGCATCCAACAAATACATTCTTTTTCCTTCTTCAATAATTCTTTCAGCTAATGGTCTTCCATTGCTTTTATTAGGAAACAATTCTTCCATCACACTTTTTATACAATTAGTAGCAATGTATTGTGCTTCGAATTTTCGTGTTTTATATTCTGGATAGGTTTGAGTAATATATCCCAATTGGTATGCAGGATAATCTTTTCCCAAATAACCTTGCAGACCCACAGCAAAATTATGATCACTTGTAATAGCTGTACCAACACCATCTATAGGACCAATAAAAGTGTAAATTTTACTAGGTGGTTGATAATTTGGAAAGTAATATTTAGTGAGTTGTAGTGCAAGTTTCAGTTCTTTTTCAATTGTATTGAATGATGTATATTGTTTTGAAGCATCATCAAAAACATTTTTATAAAGACTATCTCTCAAAAAGAATTTTATTTGAGAAAGAATAGAATCTTGTGGTGGTACTAATCCTAAAATACTGTATAGATAATCTGGCAAAAAGCTTGGGTATTTATGATTAATAATATCTAAAGAATTAGCAGTGCTATTTGTATCTAGATTAAAAAAATCCTTTTCAAATCTTTCAACTTTAATTTCCATTTTAATATGTGAAACATTAGGAACATTTTTCTTGCTGCTACAACTGATTAAAATCAAGAGCCATAAAAAAAGGAAACATCGAACTTTAACTTTCATCTTACAAAACTATAAATAGCAACTTTAAGAAAATGGTAATTTTTAAAAAATACTAATTGAATAAATTACCTTTACATCAACACTAAACATACTATATTTAATTGATGAAAATTTTTCTTGCTCAACAAAACTATCATATTGGAAATTTTGAATATAATACCATTAAAATAATTACAGCTATTGAAGAAGCTAAAACTAAAGGTGCAGATTTAATTGTTTTCAGCGAAATGTGTGTATGTGGTTATCCTGCCAGAGATTTTGTTGAGTTTGATGACTTTATTAATAAATGTTACGAAGCCATTGATACAATTAAAGAGCATTCAGAAAATATTGGTGTAATTATTGGCTCGCCTGCTCGAAACCCTATTCTACAAGGAAAGGATTTATTTAATGCTGCTTTCTTTTTGTACAATAAAAATATTGTTGCTGAAATTCATAAAACACTTTTACCTAATTATGATGTGTTTGATGAGTACAGATATTTTGAACCAGCATACGATTGGAATGTAGTAGAATTTAAAGGAAAAAAAATTGCATTAACCATTTGTGAAGACATTTGGAATTTAGGTGATAATCCTTTGTATAGAATTTGTCCAATGGATGAATTAATTAAAACATGAGCCAGATGTAATGATAAATATATCTGCATCTCCTTTTGATTATACACATGTTGCAGATAGAAAATCAATTATTAAGGCCAATGTATTGAAATATAAAATACCAATGTTGTATTGCAATGCCATTGGCAGTCAAACAGAAATTGTATTTGATGGTGCTAGTTTAGTGTTTGATAAAAATGCCAATTTGTGCAAAGCCTTTCCTCTATTTGAAGAAATGATTGATGTTGTAGAATTGAATGATGATGGGACTTTCAACAACCCTATTGTTCAACATGCACATACAATTATTGATCATGAATTAGATCCTGAGACTTTAATTAAAAACTTAAATATTAATGAAATTTATGATGCACTTGTTCTTGGTATCAAAGATTATTTCTCAAAAATGGGTTTTACAAAAGCCATTATAGGAAGTAGTGGAGGTGTTGATAGTGCTGTTACATTAGCACTTGCATGTGATGCTTTAGGGAGTGAAAATGTTAGGGCTGTACTTATGCCTTCACCTTATTCTTCTGATCATAGTGTTGATGATGCAGTAGCATTAAGTGAAAACTTAAACAATCCTTACGACATTATCAAAATCGATGATGTTTATGAAAGTTTATTATTAACTCTTGAGCCCGTTTTTCATAATTTACCATTTGGTTTGGCTGAAGAAAATATGCAAAGCAGAACAAGGGGTAATATTTTAATGGCTATAGCTAACAAGTTTGGTTATATCTTATTAAACACATCTAATAAAAGTGAACTAGCAACAGGCTATGGAACTTTATATGGTGATATGGCTGGAGGATTAGGCGTTATTGGAGATTGCTATAAACTGCAAGTGTATGAACTAGCAAACTACATTAATAGAGAAAAAGAAATTATTCCAATTAATATCATTACAAAAGAACCTAGTGCAGAGTTAAGGCCTGATCAAAAGGATAGTGATAGTTTGCCTGATTATGAATTATTAGATAAAATTTTATACCAATATATCGAAAAAACTAAAGGGCCAAAAGAAATTAAAGCACTTGGATTTGACGCGGAATTAGTTGATAGAATTTTAAAATTGGTGAATGTGAATGAATACAAAAGAAATCAATTTTGTCCAATTATTCGTGTATCTCCAAAAGCATTTGGAGTAGGAAGAAGAGTTCCTATTGTGGGAAAATATTTGAACTAGTCAATAGTTAATTCTTTGTATTTTTCAGCATCATATTCATGCTTCCATCTTCTATGGCTCCATAAATAATTTGCAGGATGTTCTTTTATTTTTTCTTCTAAAAGATTTGCTAGAGATTTTGTAATAAAACCATGTGGTAAACTATTAGGAGTTGTAGTTAATAAACTTGATTCCATTTTGTAGTACCCTCTTTTTTTAGGATAAATGTACACCATAACCACAGCAGTGTTCATAGTTTTAGCTCCCTTTTCTGGTCCTTTAATAAAAGCTGTTTTCTTGCCAAAAAAATCTATCCAATATGCATTCATTGGATTACTAGTGCTTTGGTCAGCAGCTAAACCAAGTAAATAAGGATGTGAAGTAAATTTGTGAAACGAATTTTTAAAGTCTTTTGTTGAGATTAATGTTGTCCCAAACTTAGAACGCATATCAACAATAATTTTATTAAAAGCTTTATTGCTTAATGCAGAATAAACTCCTAACCAAGTATAATCTCCTTTATAAACAGCAAAACCAAGATTAATAAATTCGTAATTAAAAAAATGACCAGTATGTAACTGAATATGCTGATTAGTTTTTTGAAGTTCTTTTAAAAGGCTATCATCAAATTCAAATCGCTTTAAAAATTGATTTTTCGAAATTGAAATTAATTTAATAGTCTCAATAAAAGTATCAATAAACAATCCATAAAACTCTTTGGCAATTTTAGTTCTTTCGTGTTCAGACTTTTCTGGAAAAGCAATTAAAAGATTAGCAATCACTACTTTTTTTCTATATCCAAAAACATAGTAAATTAAAAAATATATAGCATCACTCAATAAGTACAATACCCTTAATGGAAGTAAAGAGAGTAAATAGAAAACAGGAAATATAATGTAGTATAAAAGCAATACTTAATGTTTAGCCAACTAAAGCAGCATAATCACTAGATGACATTAATCCATCAACATCAGCAAGATTATCAACTTTCATTTTAATCATCCAACCACCATCGTAAGGTTCATTATTTACTAACTCAGGATTCTTTTCTAAAGCTGCATTCATTTCTGTAATTGTACCTGTTACTGGTAAAAATAAATCACTAACAGTTTTAACGGCTTCAACACTACCAAAAACTTCTCCAGCTGCAAAGCTTTTTCCAACAGCATCAATATCGCAAAAAACGATATCGCCTAATTCGCTTTGAGCAAATTCAGTAATGCCAATTGTTGCAATATCGCCTTCAACCGAAATCCATTCATGGTCTTTTGTGTAACGTAAGTTTGCTGGAAAATTCATGTGTTTATTTTTTAATTAATGATTTTAATTTTCATTCTAACATTTTGTTTGGGTCTATCCATTTCATTTACAGGGGTAGCTGCAATTTTATCAATAACATCCATCCCTGAAAAAACTTCTCCAAACACAGTATAGTTCTGATCTAGAAATGCTGCACCACCCATTCTTTTATAAATCTCTTTTTGGTCTTTTGTATAATGATTTGCTGAGTTCAGTTGTGTAGTATCTGTTTTTTTTCCTTGAACAATATAGAACTGACAATTGCTGCTTTTCTTTTCTGGATTATTATCTCTTGCAGCAGCTAATGCTCCTTTTTTATGAATTAAATTATTTCTAAATTCAGCAGGAACCATTGGTAAATCTGGTGCTTCTCCAGAGCCCAAAGTTGCTAAACTATCAGCACGTTTACTCGTTGGATCACCTCCTTGAATCATAAACCCATTCATCACTCTATGAAATAATAAACTATCGTAAAATCCTTTTTTAATAAGATTAATGAAATTCTCTTTATGCAATGCTGTATTGTTATAAAGCCTTGCTTTCATAACTCCAAAATCTGTGGTGATTTCTACTATAGTTTCTTTTTCTTGAGCAAGTAAACCCTTACTACTAGAAATTAAAAAAATAAGAATGAATATTTTGGATAAAATTTTCATGTAAATAGATGCTTGTCTTTTATTAAATTATTCCTTGTTGTTCAAAGTAAAGGAGAATGTGGTCTTTCAAAAAATTTTCTTGCTCAATTAATGATAAAGTTGGCAATTCTTTAAGTTGGGCAAAATGTGGCCACCCTTCTTCATCTTTTAATTCTAAACTAAAATAACCACTACTACCTAATACAGTGCAAACAGCAACATGCATTAAATCTTGCTTTTGTTCTTTAGTAATTTTACTAGTAATATAGCCCGTTTCTTGCATTCCAATTAAAAACAAAATAGCCTCAGTATCTGGTTTTTTATCAAAACGATTCATCAAAGCTGCTTCTAAAGTCCACCATCGATTTTGTAAATCGTCTTTTACATTCATGCTGCAAAATTAAGCTAGAGTCGATTGTGAAAAGCTATTCACACATTAAAATAATGCTATAAAAAAACTAAAATTATGCACATTCTTTTCTCTCCCTTGCTTAAGGAGTTAAATTGCATGTAATAAACTGTACTTTTGCCAACTCCTTACTTGTTGATTGTTTGCAAAAGAAGTTTAATGATACCCTAAATGAAAAAGTTTTTAGCTTTTGCAACTTTATGTTTGTGCCAACTGTATTTTGTAAATATTCAAGCACAAAACATCAGTCCAAAATATGGCATAACGCTTTGTGGTGCTGAGTTTGGCGAATATAATTTACCAGGAATTATTAATGTTGATTATACTTATCCTACTGCTACAGACATTGATTATTTTGTTTCGAAGGGTGTTGATTTAATTCAATTACCCATTAAATGGGAAAGAGTTCAGCGAAATTTAGGAGGAGCTTTAGATGAAACAGAGTTAAGTTATATCATAAATTTTATTGATGAGTGTAATTTACGAAAAGTTGCTGTGAATATTGTTTTACAAAACTTTGGTAGATACAATAAAGATTGTGTAGAATATGTTGTTGGAGAATCAGAAGTTAGTGCATGGCATTTAACAGATTTTTGGGTTAAGATGGCTAAAGCCTTAGTCAATAAAACAAATATTTATGCTTATTCTTTAATGGCAGAGCCAACAGAAATGAATTCTTGTATTTGGGTAAATACTTTACAACAAGTAATTGATGGATTAAGATTAGTAGATAAAAAAACAGTGTTATTAATTGAGGGCAACAATTATTCAAACTCAGCTACATGGCTGGCTTATAACGATGATCTTAAGTATTTAAAAGATCCAGCAAATAAACTTTTATTTAATGCTCATTGCTATTTTGATAACGATTTTTCTGGCAGGTATAAAAAACAATTTATAGAAGATGGGGCAAATGAATTAACAGGTATTGAACGAGTAAAACCATTTGTAAGTTGGTTAAAACAAAATAATTTAAATGGATTTATTGGTGAATTTGGAATACCAAAAAATGATCAGCGTTGGTTTAATGTAATGAACAATTTCTTAGAATATGTTCATGCTAACAATATTGGAGGTTGTTATTGGGCTGCTGGACAATGGTGGAAAAATTATCCTTTATCGATTCAACCAGAAAAGAATTATAACGATCAGCCTCAGCTACAATTGTTTTCAAAATATTTTAATAAAAATAAAGATTTAGCAAAACCAGCTGCAACACAAATTTGGACTCGGTTGATTAATCAAAATAATTTTAAAGCTTTACGTTTAACAAAAGCCTAGTTAAGCTAATCCTTTTTCAATAGCATATTTAGTAAGTTCAGAAACACTAAACATTTCCATCTTTTCAAAAATTCTTTTTTTAAATGTGCTTATTGTTGTTTTACCTAATGATAATTTATGAGCAATTTCTAAAGGCGATAGTCCATTAATCAGCAACTTAAAAATTTCAAACTCTCTATCTGAAAGCTTTTGGTGTAAAGACCTTTCTTGATTTTTTAATTTAGCAGAATTAACAATTGAATATAATTCTTCAGAAAAAAAGTTTGCTCCAGATATAACTTGTTTAATGGCACCATACATTTTTTCAATTTCTGTATCCTTATTTAAATAACCCTGTGCACCTGCTCTAAAAACCCTTACCTCATATTCAATTGCATTATGAATCGATAAAACCAAAATAGGTGTATTGATCTTCGCATTAGTAATTTCTTTTATAGATTCTAATCCCGACTTTTCAGGCATATTTATATCGGATATTATTAAATCGTATTCATTATTTAATGCTAAGCTTACAAGCTCATTACCATTACACGCTTCATCGAATTTTGCGTTATGCAATTCTTCAAATATTAAATCTCTAATGCCTCTTCTAAAAATGGCATGATCATCTGCTAATAAAAATTTCATGTTTAATCCTCCTTTTCAATAGTCTTAAAGATAGTTTAAAAAATTTTATTCAATAATTCTAAATTATTTCTACATAAATATAGTTAAGAAATAAACCTTATAACCAACTTTATCATCAAATTATTTTTTAAGTAGAAGCCATACTACAAAGAGTTCTAAAGCCTCATTATTTACAATCTATTAGTAAACTTGATTTTTTTTCCACATTGTTTTACAGATGCAAGTAAATAGTATTTATGTCAGAATAATTCTTTTTTCGCTATATTGTGAGTCACAAAATTTATGTATATGAACACGACTTATGTTATAGTAATTCTATTAATTCTAATTTTCTTTTGGGGCGTAAAAATTGTACGTCCAACACAAAGAGCTTTAATTGAGCGTTTAGGTAAATACTCCTCTTTTGCAGGTCCTGGCTTTCATTGGATTATTCCAATAATAGACAGAATGTTTATTGTAAATGTTACCGAACAAATGGTTGATGCAGAAGCACAAGAAATTATTACCAATGATAATTTAAATGCAAGGGTAGATGCACAGGTTTATTTTAGAGTAAAATCGGATGAAGAAAGTGTAAAAGGCTCTATTTATAATGTAAACAATTACAAATGGCAGATTGTAAACTTGGCAAGAACCACTCTCAGAAATATTATTGGTACACTCACTTTAAAATCTGCTAATAGTGAAAGAGGCAAAATAAATTCTGAACTCTATAAAACTTTGCATGAAGAAACCATTAGTTGGGGAATACAAATTGTACGAACAGAATTAAAAGAAATTGATCCTCCAAAAGATGTGCAAGAAACCATGAACAAAGTAGTAAAAGCAGAGAATGAAAAAATTGCAGCTATTGATTCTGCAACTGCTGCTGAAACTGTTGCTGATGGTGTTAAACGAGCAAAAATTAAAGAAGCTGAAGGTTACAAACAATCTAAAATTTTACATGCTGAAGGTGAAGCTGAAGCTATTAAATTAGTAAACGAAGCTGCAGAAGAATATTTTAAAGGCAATGCCCAATTATTAAGAAAATTAGAAGCAGTTGAAACTTCATTAAAAAATAATACCAAAATTGTTTTACCATCAAACAATGAGTTAATTAATGTTATTGGTGATATGAGTGGTGTTTTACCTATCATCAGAGATAAATAATTTATACTATTTGTAAAATTCAAAGGGCAAAATTTTTGCCCTTTTTTTATGTCATCATATTTTACTTAATTCAATACAATATTTTCTTAGTTTTAAATTTCAAACCTTAACTGATGAAAAAAATTTTCTGTTTTATCCTAAGCATCTTAATGATTACAACTTCATTTTCTCAAAAGAAAAAAAATATTGTAACAACAAATACTCCTGCTGTAACCAATTCAGATTCTATGTTGTTTTCTAAAATGAAATATAGATTAATTGGTCCTTTTAGAGGAGGAAGAAGTGCAGCAGTAACAGGAAGTTTTAAAAATAAAAACACATTCTTTTTTGGTGCAACTGGTGGTGGTGTTTTTAAAACTACTGATGGTGGAAGTAATTGGAAAAATATTACAGATAAATATTTTGGTGGAAGTATTGGTGCTGTTGCCATTGCACCAAGCTCAGTGAAAATATTATGTATGTTGGTGAAGGCGAAAACTCTATGAGAGGTAATGTGAGTGAAGGTTTGGGAGGAATGTGGCGTAGTGATGATGGTGGAAAATCTTGGAAGAATTTAGGTTTGAAAGATGCTCGCCATATTATTAGAATTGTTATTCATCCTAACAATCCAGATGTTGTTGTAGTGGCTGCAATGGGACATTTATTTGGTCCAAACAACGAACGTGGAGTTTATAAAACAATTGATGGTGGTAAAACATGGAAACAAGTTTTGTTTGTAAATAACCAAACAGGTTGTAGTGATTTAGTAATGGAAACTGGTAATCCATCTGTTTTGTATGCAGGTATGTGGCGTGTGATTCGTACTCCTTATAGTATGGAAAGTGGTGGCGATGGAAGTGGTTTGTACAAAAGTGTTGATGGTGGAGAAACATGGAATAATATTTCAACAAAAAAAGGTTTACCAAAAGGCACTTGGGGAATTGTTGGAGTTGCTATTGCTCCATCTAACACAGATAAAATTTATGCTATTATTGAAAATGAAAAAGGTGGATTGTTTATGAGTAATGATGGTGGAGAAAGCTTTACAAATGTTTCTACCGATAATAATATTCGTCAACGTGCTTGGTATTATACAAAGGTTTTTGTTGATCCCAAAAATGAGAATACAGTGTATTGTCCTAATGTAAATTTTATGAAGAGTGTAGATGGTGGAAAAACATTTAAAAGCATCAGCACACCACATGGAGATCATCATGATTTATGGATAGATCCTGAAAATCCTCAAAGAATGATTGTTGCTGATGATGGTGGAGCACAAGTAAGTTTTGATGGTGGAAATAATTGGAGTACTTATTTAAATCAACCCACTGTTCAAGTGTATAGAGTGAGTACAGATAATGCTTTTCCTTATAGAATTTTGGGTGGACAACAAGATAATTCTGCATTTAGAATTAGAAGCAGAAGTTATAGCAATGCAATTACAACAGACGATTTTGAAGCAACTGCTGGTGGCGAAAGTGGTTATGTTGTTGCAGATCCATCAAATCCAGATATTACTTATGGTGGAAGTTATATGGGCTTTCTTTCTAGATACGATCATCAAACTAATGAAAATCGTTTAATCAATGTTTGGCCTAATGATGGTATTGGTGCTGGTGCAGATGTACAGCAATATCGTTTTCAATGGAACTATCCAATTTTCTTCTCTCCACATAATCCTAAAAAATTATATGCTGCAGCCAATCATTTATTTGTTACAGAAAACGAAGGAAAATCTTGGCAAAAAATTAGTCCAGATTTAACTACTAACGATAAAAGCAAACAAGCTGCTAGTGGTGGATCTATTACAAAAGATAATACAAGTGTAGAATTTTACTGTACCATTTTCACAGCAACAGAATCTGAATTAGAAAAAGATTTATTATGGACAGGAAGCGATGATGGATTAATTAATATCAGTAAAGATGGAGGAAAAACTTGGGAGAATGTTACACCAAAAGATTGTCCAAAATGGATGATGTGGAATTGTGTAGAAACAGATCCTGCAAGAAAAGGCGTTGCTTATTTTGTTGGTACAAGATATAAGTTAGATGATTTTTCGCCTTACATCTACAAAACAGAAGACTATGGTAAATCTTGGAAAAGAATAGATGCAGGTATTAATTCAATGCATTTTACAAGAGCATTAAGAGTAGATAGAAAAAAACAAGGTTTATTATATGCAGGCACAGAATATGGCATGTACATTAGTTATAATGATGGAGAAAGTTGGCAACCATTTCAATTGAATTTACCTGTTGTTCCTATTACAGATTTAGCTTTAAAAAATAACGATTTGATTGTAGGCACACAAGGTAGAAGCATTTATATTTTAGATGATTTAAGTGTGGTGCAACAAAAATCATCAAACATCAATTCAAAAAATCTACATGTATTTACACCACATGATGAATATAGAATGATAGGCAGAGGTGGTAGATTTGGTTCTGCTGCAAACAATGCTGGAACTAATGTTGCCAATGGCATCACTATTCCAATTTATATTAATTCTCTTTCAGATAGTAGCAAGTATAGTGTTACTATTATGGATGATAAAAAACAAATCATCAAAACCTTTACTAAAGATTCAAAAGAGAATAAAATAGATTTTAATGCAGGCATGAATCATTTTGTTTGGGACATGAATTATCCTGAGGCAGAAAAAATTCCTGAAGGTTATATTGTTTGGAATGGAAATCTTGCTGCTCCAAAAGCAGTTCCTGGAAAATATTATGCAAGAGTAAAGTTGAATAATGATAGTAGCGATGTAGCATTTAATATTTTAGCAGAGCCACAATACAATGTAACTCAAGCAGCGTATCAAGAACAGTTTAATACTCAAATAAAAATTAGAGATAAGTTTAGTGAAGTCATTAATCACTTAAAACACATTAAAGATTTAAGAACTCAATTGAATAATTATAAAGATTTGTTAGGAAAAGAATATCCAAAAGAATGTAAGAATTTAATTGGCAGATAGCATTATCAAAAAAATTAACAACTGTTGAAGAAGCATTGCATCAAACCAAAGCAAAAAGTGGACAAGATGTTTTGAATTTTCCAATTCGTTTGGATGATAAGTTAAGTGGCTTATACGATCAAGCTGCTGCAGGAAGAGGTGCTCCAAACCAACAAGTATTAGAAGTATTTGCTGTACTTGCAGCACAAGTTGATGATCAAATCAATTCTTGGATATGCTATTCTAAACAATGAGCTAAAAAGTCTCAATAATTTAATTCACGAAAAACAATTGCCAGTTTTTGGTATTAAACAATAACTAAAAAGAGGGTCTAAAAGCCCTCTTTTTTTTGATAATTTCTATTTGTACTATTAATCCTACTTTTTTTACAACAATTAAAGTGAATAAACGTTTAGGTTCTGATAGGTAAAACTATCTATCAACCTCTTTTAACCACCAATCATTGTTGTTCAATTATGCATGTTTTAAAATTTGGAGGAACCTCAGTAGCCAATGCTGAAAATATTAAACGAGTTGCTGAAATTGTAACTAACCTATCAACTTAAAAATAAAACTATAGTTGTTGTTTCAGCAAGTTCTGGTATTACAGATAAACTAATTCTTGCTACACAACTTGCTTCTAAAGGAAATACTGATTATATCAAATTGTTTACATGAAATAGAAGCTCATCACAATAATTTGGTAGAGCTTTTGGTTCCAAAAAATCAACAAGAGGTTTTAACAATTGTACAAAATATTTGTGATGAGTTAAAAGACATTTGTCATGGTATTTTTTTATTAAAAGAATTATCCCACAAAACGAGTGATAGAGTAGTAGCTTTTGGTGAATTACTTTCTTCACAAATTATTGCTGCATATTTTTCTTCTCTAAATCTTTCAGCAAGTTTTAAAGATTCAAGAGAGCTTGTAAAAACCAATGCAAATTTTTCAAATGCATTGGTTGATTTCGAAAAATCAAATGTTTGCATTCAAGCATATTTTTCATCATCAAAAAATCAAGTAACTGTTTTGCCAGGTTTTATTGCTCAAGATGCACAAGGCAATACAACTACATTGGGACGTGGGGGTTCAGATTATACTGCAGCTATTATTGCTGCTGCATTAGAAACTAAAGATGTTGAAATTTGGACTGATGTAAGTGGGATGATGACAGCTGATCCAAGAATGGTGCAGAATGCTAAAATCATTCCTCAGATATCTTTTCAAGAAGCGATGGAGTTGTCACATTTTGGAGCTAAGGTAATTTATCCTCCAACCTTAATTCCAGTAATGAAAAAGAATATCAATGTATGGATCAAGAACACATTTGCACCAACAGATATAGGTACAAAAATTACAAATGATAATATTGAAAGTACAATCAATATTCGAGGCATATCCAGTATCAATAAAATTGCTTTATTAAGTTTAGAAGGCAGTGGCATGGTGGGCATTCCTGGCTTTTCGAAACGTTTGTTTGAAGCTTTATCACAAGCTAAAATCAATGTCATTCTCATTACACAATCCTCCTCTGAACATTCTATTTGTGTAGCTATTGAAGAATCATTGGCCAGGTAAAGCCAAAGAAATCATTGATGAAACTTTTGCTTATGAAATTGAAATAGGAAAAGTGGATCCTTTAATTGTTGAAACTAATTTATCTATTGTGGCTTTGGTGGGTGATAACATGAAAAATCATAGTGGTATAAGTGGCAACATGTTTAGTGCAATTGGAAGAAATGGTATTAATATTAGAGCCATTGCACAAGGCTCTAGTGAAAGAAATATTTCTACAGTTATTTCACATGCAGATGTTAAAAAAGCATTGAATGTTTTACATGAAGCATTTTTTGAAACCACATACAAACAAATCAACATTTTCATTGTTGGCTTAGGCAATGTTGGTGCTAAACTTTTAGCACAATTACAGCAACAACAAGAATACCTTTTAACAAAAATGCAATTGCAACTTACGAGTTTTAGGAATTGCTAATAGTAAGAAAATGTATTTTGATGATGAAGGAATTGATTTGACTAACTATCGAAATCTTTTGCAAGAAGGAGATGTGATGGATATCAAAAACTTTGCAAACATCATACAAAATAAAAATGCCAGAAACTCAGTATTTGTAGATGTTACAGCCAATGAAAGTATTGCTTTACATTATGAACTTTTCTTACAAAAAAGCATTTCAGTGGTAGCTTGTAATAAAGTTGCAGCATCTTATCAATACGATTATTATAAAAAATTAAAAGATACTGCTAGAGAATATAATTGTCAGTTTTTATTTGAAACCAATGTTGGTGCAGGTTTACCTGTAATTGCAACCTTGAATGATTTAATTAGAAGTGGTGATCGTGTTCAACGCATTCAAGCAGTTTTAAGTGGTACATTAAATTTTGTATTTAATCATTATGACGGAAAGAAATTATTTGCTGAAGTCGTGAAACAAGCTCAGGATGAGGGTTACACAGAACCTGATCCAAGATTGGATTTGAGTGGAACCGATGTAATGCGTAAGATTATGATTTTAGCTAGAGAGTCTGGTGAACATATTGAAATGGATGATATTGCAAATGAATCTTTTTTACCTGCATCTTGTATGCAAGGCTCTGTTGCTGATTTTTATAAGGCCATGGAAAAAGAAGAAGCACATTTTAAAAAAATATTTGAAGCTGCACAGAACAATGGCAAGAAATTAAAATTTGTAGCTTCTTATGAATCTCAGAATGGCAAAACTGGAAAAGCATCAGTTGGTTTACAACAAATAGATCCTCAGCACGACTTATATCATTTATACGGAAAAGACAATATTGTATTGTTTTATACCAATCGATATCCTGAACAACCTCTTGTTGTAAAAGGTGCTGGTGCAGGTGCTGAAGTTACTGCTAGTGGTGTGTTTGCAGATATTATGAGAGTGGCTAATCAATAAGTAAAACATGAAAACAATTAAGGTAAAAGCTCCAGCAACTGTTGCAAACTTGGTTTGTGGTTTTGATATTTTGGGAATGGCTTTAGAACATCCTCAAGATGAAATGGAATTGACTTTATTAAACAAACCACAACTCATCATTCAACATAAAGACAAATATGGTTTACCTACAGCACCAGAAAAAAATGTTGCAGGTGTTGCTTTATTGGCTTTAATGAAAGCATATGAAAAACCTATTGGTTTTAAAGTAGTGATTAATAAAATTATAAAACCTGGAAGTGGTTTAGGCTCAAGTGCTGCAAGTGCTGCAGGGGCTGTTGTTGCAGCTAATAAATTATTAAAAAACTATTTTACAAAAAAAGAACTTGTAGAGTTTGCCATGTGTGGTGAAGAGTTAGCCAGTGGCTCTAAACATGCAGATAATATTGCACCTTGTATTTATGGAGGCGTTTGTTTAATACGTTCAAATCATCCTTTAGATATTATTCCTCTTAGCAACTCCAAAACTTTTTGTAACAGTAGTTCATCCTCAAATAGAAATAAAAACTTCTGAAGCAAGAGCCATGTTGCCAAAAAATATTTCTCTAAAAAGTGCAGTAAAACATTGGGGCAATGTTGCAGCATTGGTTGCAGGCATTTCACAAAATGATCATGAAATTATTGCAAGAAGTTTGAGAGATGAAATTATTGAGCCTGTTAGAAGCAAACTTATTCCAGGCTTTGATAGAGTGAAGAAAAAAAGCTTAACTGTTGGTGCAATTGGTGGTGGTATTTCAGGTTCTGGTCCATCGATATTTATGTTCAGCACCACAAAAAAAATTGCAGAGAAAGTAGAGAAAGAAATGATTGCAATTTATCAAGAACTCAATATAGAAGCCAAGACCTATGTTTCAAAAATTAGTAAACAAGGCGTTAGTGTAGTTTAATTTATTTTATTAATGAAGTATTACAGTTTAAATAATAAATCGGTTGTTGTAGATTTTAAAGAAGCTACTATTAATGGACAAGCACCAGATAAAGGATTGTATTTTCCTGAACACATTCCTCAATTAAGTAAAGAATGGATTGCTGATATTGAAAACAAATCGAATGAACAAATTGCATTCGATGTGATACAACCATACATTGGAAATTGTATTCCCGATGAAGAATTATTTAATATAGTTAGTGAAACAGTAAACTTTCCAATTCCATTAAAATCCATCACTTCAAATATTTCTTCACTTGAATTGTTTCATGGACCAACATTAGCTTTTAAAGATGTTGGTGCAAGATTTATGAGCAGATGCTTAGGCTATTTTTCAAAAGAAAAAGAACAAGAATTATTAATATTAGTTGCAACTTCAGGAGATACAGGAGCAGCTGTTGCCAATGGATTTTATAATGTACCAGGAGTAAAAGTGTTGATATTATTTCCATCTGGTAAAGTAAGTAGTGTACAAGAAAAACAACTCACCACACTTGGTAATAATATTCATGCATTAGAAGTTGAAGGAAGTTTTGATGATTGTCAGGCTTTGGTGAAACAAGCTTTTTTCGATAAAGAACTGAACAAAAAAATATTTCTTACTTCAGCAAATTCGATAAATGTAGCACGTTGGTTGCCCCAACAGTTTTATTATTTTTTTGCATACAAGCAATGGAAAGAAAAAAATAATCCACCAGTAGTTGCAGTGCCCAGTGGAAATTTTGGAAATATTTGTGCAGGAATTTTAGCTCAACAATCTGGTTTACCAATTCAACATTTTATTGCTGCTTGTAATGCCAATGATACAGTTCCTGAATTTTTACAAACTCAATCAATACTCACCAAAGTCAACAGTAGCAACTATTTCAAATGCAATGGATGTTAGTGATCCAAGCAATTTTGTAAGAATACTAGAAATCTTTCAGCAAAATATTGAATGCTATAAAATCGAATATGAGCAGTTGTAGTATTAGTGATGAAGAAACAAAATCAACTATTAAAAGAATTTATCAAGAATACAATTATTTGTTAGACCCACATGGAGCAGTGGGTTATTTAGCTTTAGAAAATTATTTAAAAAATCATCCGAATCAAAAAGGTATTTTTTTAGAAACAGCACATCCTATAAAATTTTATAATGTTATAGAGCCTGTATTAAATACTACTCTAGAAATGCCAGCAAGCATTCAATCGGTGATTAATAAAACATCTATTTCAAAAAAAATTAAACCAGAATATAAAAACTTACGCTCAAGTATTTATGATTTATATTAGATGCTGAATTAAAAATAAATCATGGCTGAAGTTTATAAAATTCCATCGCAAACCAGAATTGGTCACGTTCATCTAAAAGTTTCTAATATTGAAAAGTCATTAGCCTTTTATATCGATTTATTGGGCTTTGAATTAACCACTATGTATGGAAAAGATGCTGCTTTTATTTCTGCAGGTGGTTATCATCATCATATTGGATTAAATACTTGGCAAAGTAAAAATGGAAATCCACCACCAAACAATAGCACTGGATTATTTCATACAGCTATTTTATATCCAACAAGAAAAGATTTAGCCATAATACTAAAAAGATTAATTGATGCTGATTACCCATTAACTGGAGCAAGTGATCATGGTGTTTCTGAAGCTATTTATTTAAATGACCCTGATGAAAATGGAGTTGAATTATATTGGGATAGACCCAAAGAACAATGGCAATATCATGCAGATGGCAGTGTTGTGATGTATACGAAATCCCTTGATCTTCACAATTTATTAGAGGAAGTAGAATAGTTAAAATTCTATTTTTTATTTGGTTGAGCATACTTTTTAACTTACCTTTTGATAGTTCATTAAAATTTTTAATCAAATAAAAAAAATAAGAATATGTCTATTGTAAAAGTTATTGAAGTAATTGCTGCTTCAGAAAAAGGAATTGAAGATGCTATTCAACAAGCTGTATCAGAAGCATCAAAAACAATTAGAAACATTGATTCGGTTTATGTAAAAGATATTAAAGCACATGTAAAAGATGGAAAAGTAACCACCTATGGATGTGTATGTAAAATTTCTTTTAGGGTTGATTAAATAAAAAGCGTTTCAGTATTGAAACGCTTTTAATTTTCTGCTCCGCTTAGTCAAATTTTATCGAAACTGTTTATCAGTGATTTGAAGAAATTATCTGATGCTTTTCAATTAATTAAAAATATAAAATAGGCCAGTTTTATAAGAAATTACTTTAATTCTGATAATAAAATTGTAGCTCTTCTATTCATCTATTGAAGCTCATTTATTATCAAAAATGGTCTGCTATTTTAACTATTATGGTCCTAATATCATCTAAATATAATTTAGAGCTCAAATAATAATTAAATTGAGGTCAATAATTTGTAAATTTGAGCTTGAAATGATAAATTTGTGAACTAGAAATAAAAAATGGCAAAATCATTAAACGATAATAGTAAAATAATACTTGATTACTTAAATGAAAATCCTTTAAGTTCATCTAAAGAAATATATAGCAAGATTGGTCCTAAAATAGAACTAAGCTACACAACGTTAAAAAGAATTTTACAAAAATTAAATTCGGAAAATTTAATCACTCCAAGTGGTCAAGGTAAGGCGACCAAGTATCAATTAAGTAAAGCATATGAACTGCTTCAATTAATTGATATGGAAGAGTATTTTCAAAAGGAAATAGATGAAAGGGAAATTAAAAAAACGTTTAATAATAAATTACTAACTGATACATTAGCCACAGTATCTGTATTTACTGATGAGGAGTTGTCTACATTAACAAATCTTCAAAAAAGATATACAGAGAATATTTCAAAACTTTCAGAGTCAGACTACAATAAAGAACTTGAACGTTTGGCAATTGATTTCAGTTGGAAATCTTCTCAAATTGAGGGGAACACTTATTCATTATTGGAAACAGAGCGTTTGTTAAAGGAGAAAGAAACTGCAGAAGGTAAAACAAAGGACGAAGCAGTGATGCTTCTTAATCACAAAGAAGCATTGGATTTTATTATTGCTCATCCTTCTTATACAATACCACTAAGTGTTTCAAAAATTGAAGATATTCATAGCATATTGATAAAAGATTTAAATGTTGAAAGAAATTTAAGAAAGCATCGAGTTGGTATTTCTGGAACAAATTATAAGCCTCTTGATAATGAGTTTCAAATCAAGGAAGCTTTTAGTGATATGTGTGTTTTAATAAACACTAAAAAAAGCATATTTGAAAAAGCGTTACTTGTTTTAATATTAATCTCATACATACAGCCATTTGCAGACGGAAACAAAAGAACTGCTAGAATTATTAGCAACTCAATTCTTTTGAATAATAAGCATTGTCCAATATCTTTTAGGACTGTAGATTCTATTGAATATAAAAAGGCAATGTTGATTTTTTATGAACAAAACAATATAACGTCATTCAAAAAAATATTTATAACCCAATTTGAATTTGCTGTAAATACATATTTTTAAAAACAAAAAAGCGTTTCAAAATTGAAACGCTTTTTTGTTTATTCTACAATCAACTTTTTAGTTTCTAGTCCATCATTAGTATTAATATTCACAAAATAAATTCCTTTGGCGAAGCTTGTTATATTGAGAACATTATTACCATCTTTTAATATTTGAATTTTTACTTGTTTACCATAAATATCTGTAACTAGAATATTTCCATTACCAATTAATTTTTCTACAGAAATATTTACTTCAGATTTAGCAGGATTTGGAAACATCTCAAATCGAGTATTGCTATTAAACCTACTAAACTTAATTTCAGAATATTCAAACTTACCATCCTTATCAATTTGTTTTAATCTGTAGTAGTTGGTGCCATTAAATGGTTTTTTGTCTATAAAGCTATAATCACTTGCAAAACCCTTAGCTTCAACTGTTCCAATTAATGAAAAGTTTTTACCATCTACACCTCTTTCAACTTCAAAATTTTTGCTATTAATTTCATTTTCAGTTGTCCATGTTATATCAACAGAATTATTTATTTTTTGTAAACTAAATTTTCCAAGCACAACTGGTAATGGATCTACACCTAATTTCCAAACATCATTTAAATAACCACCAAAACTACTAGTTTCTGCATATCCACCTCCTCCAAACAGCCAAAAATTCCCGTTTGCATCAACCCAACATATACTTTCAGATCTTGTTCCTGGTTTATTTGTTGAAGATGCCAATCCTTGAGTGCCATAGACCCCATTAATATTTGTTGTTTTATTTCCATTCACCCAAGTCCATTGATTTGAAATAGGATTATACTTCCATAAATCATTTAAATAGCCATAATTGCTTTCACCATAACCATCCCCTCCATACAACCAAAAGATATCATTTAAATCTTTCCAACTTACACCTTTATATCTTGCCCCAGGCTTATTCGTTGATGATGCTAATCCTTGGGTGCCATAGATTCCATTGTTATTTGTTGTTTTATCTCCACTCACCCAAGTCCATTGATTTGTAGCAGGATTATATTTCCATAAATCATTTAACCAGCCATCATAACTTTCACCCTTTCCATTGCCCCCTAATAACCAAAAATTACCACTTGCATCTGACCAACTTATACTCCTATCTCTTGCTCCTGGTTTATTTGTTGAAGATGCCAATCCCTGGGTGCCATAGATTCCAAAATTATCAACAGTTTTATCTCCACTCACCCAAGTCCATTGATTTGTAGCAGGATTATATTTCCATAAATCATTTAACCAGCCATAATTGCTTTCACCATTGCCAATACCACCAAACATCCAAAAATTATCAGCTCCATCTTTCCAGTTTATACTTTGTTCTCTTGCTCCTGGTTTATTTGTTGATGACGCCAATCCTTGGGTGCCATAGATTCCATTGTTATTTGTTGTTTTATTTCCACTCACCCAAGTCCATTGATTTGTAGTTGGATTATATTTCCATAAATCATTTAGATCGCCATTATTACTTTCACTCATCCCATTACCTCCATACAACCAAAAATTGCCACTAACATCTGTCCAACTTAAACTCCTATCTCTTGCTCCTGGTTTATTTGTTGATGCAGTTACTCCAAGAGTGCCATAAACACCAAAATTATTTCTTGTTTTATCTCCACTAACCCAAGTCCATTGATTTGTAGCAGGATTATATTTCCATAAATCATTTAACAAGCCATAATTGCTTTCATCATAACCAAATCCTCCAAACAACCAAAAATTACCACTTGCATCTGTCCACTTTATACAGTTATTTCTTGCTCCAGGTTTATTTGTTGATGCAGATACTCCAAGAGTGCCATAAACACCAAAATTGTTTTTTGTTTTATCACCATTAACCCAAGTCCATTGTGAGTTGGATGTTATTTGTGATTGAGTTTTTGTGAGAATAAAAAGAAATAAAAGTGTTAAAAAAATTCTCATAAAAAAAGTTTAATATGTAAATATAATACTTCAAAAAAATTACAACAAAAAAACCACTTGCCTTTGTTGGTGTTCTTCACCAACAAAATATTTTATTAATCGTAATGAAACCTACATTTCACAATTTGTATTTCATCATCAACTACACGATAAATAATTCTGTGTTCCTCATCAATTCTCCTCGACCAAAAACCTGCATACTTAAACTTTAATGGTTCTGGCTTTCCAATTCCACTAAAAGGGTTTCTAGCAATATCTTTAATTAACTCATTAATTCTTTTTAGACTTTGCATATCTGTTTTTTGCCAATACAAATAATCTTCCCAAGATTCATCAACAAAAACATATTTCATGATTCAATTAGTTTTTGTGTACCCTTTTTTCCTGACTTTAATTTTTCAATTGCTGCATCTAATCTTTGTTCATTTATTTTAGATGACATTTCATATTGAGTTGCTATTAGAGAATTATATTCTTCTAAAGAAATTACTACGACACCAGAATCCTTTCCACGATTGATGATTAATGTTTCAAAGCTTTTAGTTACTTTATCTAAATAACTTTTTGAATCTTTTCTAAAATCTGATAGAGTTGTTGTAAGCATAAAATACATTTATATGTACAAAAATATGTACTTTTATTTAATTGCTGAAACAAAAAAGCGTTTCAAAATTGAAACGCTTGTAATTTTCTGCTCCCGAATCTGGACTTGAACCAGAGACCCTCTGATTAACAGTCAGATGCTCTAACCAACTGAGCTATTCGGGAATCTCCCTTTTGGGGTTGCAAAAATAGGGGGCTGCTATTAGTAAGCAAAATTTTTTTTGATTATTTTCAATTTAAAATTTCCAACTCTTTTCTTCAAAACCTATATAAAGTGCCGAATCCCTAACTTCTACCAAATAAGTTTTTAAAAAATCTTCTCCAGTACTAATTTCTTCCAGTTTTTAAATTAAATCTGTATTGATGTACAGGACAAACTGCATTTCCCATAGCATCTATAAAACCTTCACTCATAATTCCTCCAGCATGTGGACATTTATATGCAAAAGCATGAATACTATTTTTATTTAAAGCTAGGGTAATTTTTATGTTGTTTACTTCAACCACAGTCATACTATTTTCTTTCCATTGAATAGTATTTACATCATCAACTGCCTTAAACCAATGTATAGTTTTTTGTAGCATTTAAAATTGAATAGTTCTATAAGGATAACGCACCTGATAAATTTCTCTAACTTTCTGTAAGATAAATACCCTTAATTCATCTAAGTTAGTTTTTTCTGTAGCCGAAGTAAAAATGCAATTGCCCTCTGTAATGTTATTCCATTTCTGTTGCAACTCTTTATGAATATCTTGTTTGATATCTACACTCAACCAATCATCAAAATTTTTTTCTTCGTATAAATCAATTTTATTGAAGATGGTGAGAATGGGCTTATCAAATGCTTTTAACTCTTGCAAGGTTTTATTTACTGTTCCAATCTGATCTTCATGTTGAGGATGAGAAATATCTACAACATGTAATAAAATATCTGCTTCTCTCACTTCATCTAAAGTGCTTTTAAAACTTTCAATTAAATGATGAGGAAGTTTACGAATAAATCCAACAGTATCACTCAATAAAAAAGGAGTGTTTTCGTAAACAATTTTTCGTGTTGTTGTATCGAGTGTTGCAAATAATTTATTCTCTGCAAAAACATCACTCTTGCTCAAAGTGTTCATCAGTGTGCTTTTACCCACATTGGTATAACCTACTAAAGCCACACGAATAAATTCACCTCTTTCTTTACGTTGAGTAAAATTTTGTTTATCAATTTCTGCTAATCTTTTTCTAAGTAAAGAAATTTTATCTTTTACAATACGTCTATCTGTTTCAATTTCTGTTTCACCTGGACCACTTGTTCCAATACCACCACCTTGTCTTTCTAAGTGTTTCCACATGCCTCTTAATCGTGGTAATAAATATTGATATTGTGCTAATTCTACTTGAACTTTAGCTTGTGCAGTTCTGGCTCTTCGAGCAAAAATGTCTAGAATCAAATCGCTTCTATCAATTGTATTCACATTAAGCTCAGTGCTAATATTTAGTAATTGAGAACCAGTAAGTTCATCATCAAAAATTACTAAATCAATATTTTTATTTCGTACATAATTAGCAATTTCTTCCAACTTTCCTTTACCAACAAAGGTTTTACTATCTGGTCTTTCTAATTTTTGAGTGAATTTGTTTATCGTAATAGCACCTGCAGTTTCAGCTAAAAAAGCCAACTCTTCTAAATATTCATTTACTTGCTCTATGGTTTGATCTTTTTGTATTACACCTACCAAAACAGCACGTTCATCATTCTTTATTTTCTTATTAGGATCTATCAACTTAAAATAATTTGTACAAAGTTAACCAATGTAGTAAGATTAATTGTTTGTATTACTTAAATTGCAATAAACTAACGACTATGAATTTCAACTTTGATGTTTTACTCACACTGACTTTTACACTTTTTGCTGTAATAGATATTGTTGGTTCTGTACCAATGTTGATTGCATATAAAGAAAAAATGGGTGGATTGAATTCTGGTAAAGCAACTTTGATTTCTGGTGCATTAATGGTGATTTTCTTTTTTATTGGAGAACCTTTTTTAGCTGTATTGGGGGTAGATGTACACTCTTTTGCAGTGGCTGGTTCAATTGTAATTTTTATTCTTGGTTTAGAAATGGTTTTAGGAATTGAGTTTTTTAAACCAGATGCTGACCCTAAAGCTGGCACCTTGGTTCCAATTGCTTTTCCATTAATTGCAGGCTCTGGAACATTAACCACCATAATGAGTTTAAAAGCAACTTTTCATAAAGGCGATAAAAACCAATATGTAATTTTAATTGCAATTCTCATAAATCTAGTTATTGTGTATTTAGTTTTAGTTTCTCTAAACTTAATTCAAAGAATGCTGGGTAGAGCAGGATTAATTGCAGTTAGAAAATTTTTTGGTGTTATTCTATTAGCCATTGCTGTGAAGATATTCACAACTAATATTAGTGCTTTTGGGGCTTAAATTAAAGCTGCATATTTGCAATAGAATTTTAATTAATTCTACTCCTTAATTTATAATTTCTGTTACAATGCAAGTACATTTTCTAACGTATGATGATATTCAATTGGTGCCAGCATTCTCATCTGTAGCATCAAGAAAAAACATTAGTTTAAAAACAAAAGTCTCAAGAAATTATCAACTCTGTATTCCACTTGTTGCAAGTTGTATGGATACAGTTTGTGAAAGTGAAATGGCCATTGCATTAACCGAAATGGGTGGTGTTGGCTGTATTCATCGTTTTATGACAATTGAAGAGCAAGCCAAAGAAGTGGGTAAAATTGCTAATGCTTTATATAACGATTCTGTAAGTAAAATTTGGTACAACTCTGGTATTGAAACCAAACAAATTCCTGTAATGGCAGCTGTTGGTGCTAATGGAGATTTTGCTGATAGAGCAGGTGCTTTAGTTAATGCAGGTGCAAATATTATTTTGATAGATGTGGCTCATGGTCATCATGAAAATGTAAAAGATGCTATTTATAAATTGAAATCAATGTTGCCAAATCATATAGATGTGATTGCAGGAAACATTGCTAGTGCAAAAGCTGCACAAGATTTAGAATTTTGGGGTGCTGATGGTTTAAGAGTTGGTGTTGGTGGAGGATCACTTTGTACTACTCGTGTTAAAACAGGTTTTGGTGTGCCAAATGTTACTTGCTTAGAACAAATTTTAGAAGTTGCCAATATTCCTGTAATGGCAGATGGAGGCATTAGAACCAGTGGTGATATTTCTAAAGCTTTGGCATTGGGTGCACATTGTGTTATGTTGGGTTCTTTAATTGCTGGTACAAAAGAAGCTCCAGGACAAGTTATAGAAAAACCAAATGGTTTATATAAACGATATAGAGGTGCTGCATCTTTAGAAACTAAAAGTGTTCATGGTCAAGAGCAAAGAAATGTTGAAGGCGAATCAACAGTTATTCCTTTTAAAGGAGGTGTAAAATTTGTTGTTGCTGGATTACTTAGATGGTGTTCGTTCTGCTCTATCTTATGGTGGTGCAAACAATTTAAAAGAGTTTAGACCAGAATATGTAATTGTAACCAATGCTGGTCAGGCTGAAGCTAAACCTCATTTATTGTTTTAGTTTTCTTCTATGGATAAACAATACTACAAAGACTATTATACTTTAGAAAGAAAGCATTGGTGGTTTACTGCAAGAAAAGAAATTTTGGAGGATTTAATTCGAAGAAAAATTAATCCAACCTCTCCATTAAAAATATTAAATATTGGTACAGCCACTGGTGCTGGAACCTTGATGCTACAAACCTTTGGTGATGTTACATCAATAGAATATGATGAAGATTGTTGCAAGTTTTTAAATGAGCAATTACATATTACAACTCAACAAGGCTCAATAACGGAACTAGATTTTGACAATGAAAGTTTCGATTTGGTTTGTGCTTTTGATGTGATTGAGCATGTTGAAGATGATAGTTTAGCTGCATCAGAAATGTTGAGGGTTTGTAAAAAAGATGGTCATGTTTTTGCAACAGTCCCTGCTTTTATGTTATTGTGGAGTGAACACGATGTGGTGAATCATCATTTTAGAAGATATAAAATTAATCAGTTTAGAAATTTATTTAAAGTAGATGATTCAAATATTGTTGTCAAATCTTATTTCAACTTTTTCTTTTTTATTCCTATTGCAACTATTAGAATTTTGCTATGGCCTTTTCAGAAAAATAAATTAAAAACTACAGCTGCAAAAAGTGATTTTTCTAGATTTAATGGAGATGGAATTTTAAATAAAATTTTCTTTAGAATATTTTTATTAGAAAAAAAGCTACTCAAATATTTTAATTTTCCATTTGGGGTTTCTTGTTGTTTAATGATTAAGAAATAGTTTTCATTTCAATAATAATTAAACAATCTACACACAAACAATCATCAAAATTATTTTGTATTAATTCAAGGGTTGAAGTGCTTATTTTTATTGAGCTGCATAAACAATTTTCAATATCATCAGCCTTGCATTCAAATGTTTTTTTACAATTCTGGCAAACTTTTTCCATCCAATATTCTTTACACAAAAATACCCTGAATTGCAGTTCAGGGTATTTGATTTATAGCGAAGTTGATTTAGAAGTTTATTCTAACTCCTCCATAAATATTTCTTCCCAAAGTATTATAACCACTAATTTCTGTAAAAGAAGTATTGCCTATATTTCTAACATTTACAAATGCTTTTAAGTTGTATTTTGTAAATGCATATTCTACATACACATCTAATAAAGCATAGCTGGTTAAAGTAACATAATCTGTTTTAAAAGTTGTGTTATTGTAATAAGCATCACTTCTTGGTCCAAACCAATTAAGGTTGGTGGTTAAACTTAAATTTTTAGAAAGTTTAGTTGCCAAATTAATACCTAAACTGTTTTTTGGTCGGCGTAATAAATTATTATAACTGGTATCTTTTCCATTTGATTTCTTGGTATTAATATTTCCATCAACAGCAGTATAAAATGTTCTTAAAGTGGTGTTTTTTGAAAGACTAAAACTTGCTTCAAACTCTACACCATAATCTTTTTGCTTGTCTTGATTAATATATTGTGCCTGAAAAGTACTAGGATTATAATAAAAGAAATGAACATCTTGAACGCTTCTAGAAAATAGAACTAATTGTGTTTTGATGTTTTTATTATCAAACAAATGTTGCATACCAATCTCAGTATTTAAAGAAACTTCTGGTTGTAAATTTTTGTTTCCATACTCACTGAATAACTGATATAGAGAAGGCGTTTTATAGCCAGATGAAATATTGGCAAAAACTTTTACATCTTCATTCACTTGATATGATGGATTAAAATTAAACACCATATTATTTCCATATACAGAGTGACGATTAAATCTTGTTCCCAACTCCATATTAAAACCCTTGTTATTGTTGTAGTTGAGGGCTGCATAAATAGCTAATTGATTTTGTTTTAAACTATCGTTACTATAACTAGATTTATATGGACCAAAAAATCCAATTGAGAAAAAATCTTGAGTGCTATTACTCATTCTATAATCTACACCTGTTGTTAAAGTGGTTTTTTTATTCAAAGTAAAATTGGCAAATACGTCTAAAAAATGTTCAATTCCTTTATAAGTTCCTTTTGAATATTTATCATAACCATTTTGACTTTTAGTAGAGTCATCCACATAATTTCTATCAATTGTATTATAGTTGTATAAAATATTCAATTTAGTTGTGCCGAATTGTAATTCATTTTTTACACCAGCTTGTATACTTTTTTGATCGTAGGTGTAATCTAACTCATCTACAAAAGCACCTTGATCAATATCTCCCTTATTAGTGGAGTATCTGAAATATGGATTTATTGAAATATTTTTTGTTGCTTTAAAATTCAATCCTGTTTGTAGTGAAGTTTGTTCGTAGCCATCTTTATCTGCATTAGGATTTGTTGAAATGGTTTCATTAATACCATCAGTTTTTTGAATACTATACCCTGCATAATAGTTAATGTTTTTCTGATGAAAATTTATTCCTGCATTTGCATTTAAAGTATTGTTAGAACCATAGCTTGCCAAAGCATTTGCTGATAATGGCTTTGAAGGATTGCCTGATTTTTTGGTGATGATATTAATTACACCAGCAATTGCATCACTTCCATATAAGGTAGATTGACTTCCTTTTAAAATTTCTACTCTTTCAATTAAGTTGATAGAAATATTTCTGATGTCAAAATTATTTCCAATACCACTTGGGTCGTATAAAGGCACACCATCAACAGTAATTAAAGTATGTTGTGTGCTAGCACCCCTTAGATACACACTTTTATCTTTTCCTAAATTACTATTAGCACCACCAATAAATACTCCAGCTTGTTCTGTAAGTATTTGGGCTAAATCTTTTCCTCCATTTTGTTCTAACTGTTGTTGAGTAATTACGGTAATTACTTTTCCTGTTGAAGATGTTTTAATGGGAAATTTTGTTGCTGTAACAACAACATCGTCTAATAGTTTTGTAGCTGCTGTGTCTGTTTGTGCAAGTGCAAATGTTGATGCACTAATTGCAATAAGCGTTAGAATTTTTTTGCTCATTGTTGTTTGTTTTTATGGTTAAACAATGAGCTTTCGAGAAAACCGAAAGTAGAAATATAAATGACTCAAGAGCCTTTTACATTACTTGCTTTTCACCCGAAAGCCATGAATGATTGTAATTGGCAGGTCTTCTGACTTAGCATTCACTTCACCTTCCCGTGTTAACAGTGGTTTTTTTGAAGTTGCCTTTTTGCAAGGCTGCTTTACAGCTACGGGGATAGTTTTCGATTTTAACGAAATTCCCTTTTAATTTTTTACATGACGTAAAAAAACCAATTATTGCAAATGTAAAGGGAAGATGACGATATGAGAAAATAAAAAAAGTGCAAGAATAATCTTACACTTTAAAAGCTCTTTTTTTTATTTTTTAGTTTTTCCTTGCTATTACTTTTTCAGCAGCAGCAACAATAAAAGGAGTATCTAAACCATATTTTACTAATAGTTCATTCGGTTTTCCACTTTCGCCAAAAGTATCTTTTGTACCAATATATTCGATTGGTATTGGTAAATTTTTTGCAGCAACTTGAGCAATACTATCTCCTAATCCTCCAATAAT
The DNA here is from genome assembly GCA_963716885.1 of uncultured Chitinophagaceae bacterium. Taxonomy (GTDB): domain Bacteria; phylum Bacteroidota; class Bacteroidia; order Chitinophagales; family Chitinophagaceae; genus CAIVPM01. Next base: position 58,884 of record CAVQUL010000001.1, read on the forward strand.
ATTATGCTCTTCAACAGTAACTGCACATTTGGTTTTTGTAATACTGATTTAATAACAGCTTCTTCATCTAAAGGTTTTATGGTGTGTATGTTAATCACTTCAACACTAAATCCTTTTTCTTCTAAAATTTTTCCAGCTTCAACTGCTTTCCAAACCATATGTCCACAAGCAAAAATACTTACATCAGTTCCTTCGCTTAATTGTTGAGCTTTTCCAATTACAAAATCACTCATCTTCTTTAGTGAAGTTGGGCCATTTTGGTCTACCAAAACGTAAATAAACAGGACCTTCATAATTTGCAATAGCTTGTGTAGCAATTTTGGTTTGATTATAATCTGCAGGAACAATCACAGTCATTCCTGGTAACATTTTCATCATTCCAATATCTTCTAAAATTTGATGAGTAGCACCATCTTCACCCAAAGTAAGTCCGGCATGTGATGCACAAATTTTTACATTTTTATCACTATAAGCAACACTTTGACGAATTTGATCATACACTCTACCTGTACTAAAATTTGCAAATGTTGTTGTGTAAGGAATTTTACCTCCAATAGTTAAACCAGCAGCAATACCAATCATATTGGCTTCTGCAATACCACATTGAATAAATCTGTTCAGGATAAGTCTTTAATAAACTCTGCAATTTTCATAGAACCTGCAAGGTCTGCAGTTAATACAAAAATGTTGGGATTCTTTTTTGCTGCTTCAAAAACTCCATCACCAAAACCACCACGAGTTTCCTTTTCATTCTGCATTATAATATCTGAACACTTCATTGAATAATGTTTAATGTTTAGTGTTTAATGTTTAATGACAGAAAACCATAAACAGATTTTTTAATTTTATTTTTCTATAGCTAATAATTCTATTTCAAAAATTAATGTTGAGCCTCCAGGAATTTTTTCACCAGCTGCATTATCTCCATAGGCTAAATCACTTGGTAAAAATATTCTCCACTTGCTGCCAACTGTCATCATAGGTACAGAGATAGTCCATCCTTTAATCACTTGATTTAATCCAAAAGCCATTGGCTCTCCTCTATCTACAGAACTATCAAATACAGTTCCATCAATCAACATTCCATGATAATGACATTTTACTCTGTCTGTAGCTTTAGGATGTTCAGTACTTTCTCCTTGTTTCAATACTTGATATTGCCATCCACCTGGCATGCTAATTATTCCTTGTTTTTTTGCATTCTCAGCCAAGAATTTTTGACCTGCTTGTTTAATGGCAGATGCTTTAAAACTATTTATTGTTTGAACATAAGTATTTACACAACGACTTGCATCGGCTTCACTTAATTGTAATTGTTTTTTTAATAAAACATCACTTAGTCCTTTATATAAAATTAATGCATCTATCCCATCTAGATTTTGAGCTTTTAAATTTTGACCGATATTAACTCCTAAAGCATAGCTTGTGCTATCTCTTAAATTTTTAAACGCAGTTTTTGTTTTAACAGGTTGTTTTTTTTGTGAATAAACAAATCCAATGCTTAATAAAGCAACTAACATTAAACAGATTTTCTTCATTATTAAAATATTTTAATGTGGCAAAGTAAAACAAGTAGCATTAAACTGTTCTTAAAAAGATTGTAATTTTTTAAATGGTCGTATTGTTTAATATAAAAGACCAATTGCCAAACAACATATTACAATTATTGGTGCTGGAACTTTTGTTTTATGTAACACAATAAAAGTGATAAAACTTATTATTAAGGATAACCAGCCATCAAATCTGTTTTCTAGAATTGATTCATAAAAAAAATCTTTCATTAAATAAAATATTGAGCCAAACATAATACCAACAACAGCTGCATTAATGCCTTCCAAAGACCTATAAATAACTGCATATCGTTTTAAATTATTCCACACAGGAAAAAAGAACAAAACCAATAAAGCACTAGGCAGAAAAATGGCTACTGTACCTAAAACACAACCCATTAACTGTTCAAATTTATTTCCATCTTTTCTTAACATCATTCCTCCAGTAAAAGAACCAATTGAAAATACTGGTCCAGGAATGGCTCTTACAATTCCATATCCTGTTAAGAAGTCATTTTTGTTCATCTTTAATACATCTCGTTTTGCTTCAACAACTTTTTTACTTAATGGGCGAACTACATATTGTTCATACATCATTGGCATCAAAACATCTCCTCCTCCAAAAACTAAACTGCTAAACCGATAATTATTTTCAAAAAGATTATATAGTTTTTTATTCTTCCAATTATGTCTTGTTGCCATTTCACTGGTATAACCAGCAATGATGAAAATGAGAAAAAATATAAGCAGATTACCCCATTTAATTTTTCTATTTGGAATAAACATAGTAGGAATACGTACTTTACTAAAGTTTGTTGTAACACCTGCCAATACAATAACTGCAGGAAAAACCCATGGCGTTTTAAAAGCAAAAAATGTTGCTATGGATACCGCTACTAAAATAATTTTTGTTATAGTGTTTTTTATGCTTATGCCCAATAATCTCCAAGCAGAGAACATAATAAATCCAACAGCCATTGGTTGTACAAAATGGAAGATTCGAGTTGGCAAAGACCTGTCCTGCAAATAGTCTATTAGAAAAGATAAACCTCCCATGATTGTGCTAGCAGGTAAAATCCAAATTAATAAGGTTAAAAACGCTAAGGATAATCCACCACGTTTATATCCTATTAAAGTGATGGTTTGAGTTGATGAAGCACCGGGCAACATGTTACAAAAAGCATTAAACTCTAATAATTCTACATCTGTAACATCTCTTCTTTTGTTTACAAATGTTTTCATCATCATTCCATAATGACCTTGAGGACCCCCAAAAGCTGTAATGCTAAATAAGAGCACTTGTTTTAAGAATGGAATATGGCGTAATAAAATCACTATGTAAAAATAATTGTCCTAAAGTAATAATAATAATATTAGAAGTTATTGATTAAATTTTTGAACAATAAAATAAATATCATTGAAACACAATAATAAATTTATTCAATTGAAGGCAATCTTAAACTTAACACATCGTTATTTAAGAACTAATTTCTACATTTGTTGCCATGATTGTAAAAAGTGATATTAATATAAAAGAATTAAATATTACTGAGTCTTTAACTACTCAAGGATTTTCATTTTCATTAGTTGTATGGAATGATGAGGTGAATACTTTCGATTGGGTGATTGAAACTTTGGTTGAGGTTTGCCAACAAAGCCCTGAACAAGCAGAGCAATGTGCTATGTTCATTCACTTTCAAGGAAAATATGCAGTTAAAAATGGTGAAATTGAAACACTAAAATCGATGTGTACTGCCATTACTGATAGAGGAATTAGTGCCTCTATTGAAGAAATTGTAAATAAATAATTTACAGCTTCTCTAATACAAAATTCTAACTTTTATAGTGTGCCGAATATGTTTTATTAGTTCAATCGCTTGGGCAGATATTTTTTTATCTACATCTAATACCACATAGCCAATTTCTTCATTTGTTTTTAAATACTGACCAAGAATATTGATTTTGTTTTTTGATAATGAACTATTGATTTTACTCAGTATTCCAGGAATGTTTTTATGAATGTGTAATATCCTATGTGCTCCTTCAATTGGTGGCAAATTCAGTTCTGGTAAAGAGTGTGAGCCAAAAGAAATTCCTTTTTCTAAATAACTAAATAGTTTATTGCTTACATCTTCACCAATATTATCTTGTGCTTCTTCTGTACTTCCACCAATATGTGGTGTTAAAATTACATTTGATAAATTTTGTATTGGTGTTTCAAAAGCATCGCCACTTTTTTCTGGCTCAAAAGGAAAAACATCAACAGCTGCACCAGAAATTTTTCCAGATTGCAATGCTTCTGCTAAATCATTCAAATCAACAACAGTACCTCTAGCATAATTAATTAAAATGCTTCCTTTTTTAAAATATTTTAAAGTGTTTTTGTTAATTAAATTTTTTGTGCTTTCCATTTCAGGCAAATGCAATGTAACAATATCTGAAACTTGTAAAACTTCTTTTAAACTGTTTGCTGATGAAGCATTTCCTAAAGGCAGTCTTTTCATCACATCATAAAAAACAACTTTCATTCCCATATTTTCAGCAAGTACTGATACTTGATAGCCAATATTACCATAACCAATAATGCCAAGTGTTTTTCCTCTTAATTCAAAACTTCCTTTTGCTTCTTTTAACCAAATTCCATCATGAGCAGCTTTGTTTTTATCGGGAATTCTACGAATTAACATGATGGATAAGCCAATAATTAATTCTGCTACACTTCTTGTATTACTATAAGGAGCATTAAATACTGCAACACCCAATTCTGTAGCAGCTTCTAAATCAACCTGATTCACTCCTATACAAAAACAACCTATTGCTTGAAGTTTGGTTGCAGACTGCAAAACTTTTTTTGTGATTTGTGTTTTAGATCTAATGCCAACTAAATGTACATTTTTAAGCTCTTTGATTAATTCTTCTTCGCTTAAAGCACCATTAAGTTTTCGAACATTAACATAGCCTTGCTGTTTAAAATAGTTTACAGCTTTATCGCTGATGTTTTCTAGAAATAAAATATTGATTTTATCTTTTGGATAACTAGTTACCTTACTCATGACTACGAAAATAATATGATTTTAAACAGGAGGGTATATTTTATCTTCTACTAATTAATGAGGTTAATGGATAACGAATATTCTCATATTCCATCATATCAACTTTAATACTACCAACAACTATTGGACTTTCTATTCTTAAAGGAATATGATTAGCATCATCACTTACCCAAACAGTCATGCCTTCACCACCTTCAAAAATGGTTCCTTTAACTAATAATGGTCGAAACTTAATAGCATTGAATTTACCAAAACGTGTTTTAATTTTTTCTTTCCCCATATATTTTATATAAAGTTGATGCACTTCATTATCTAAAAACATATTGAAGGGAATTTTATCGTCTGTTTTGTAAGAATTATAATTAACATTTCTTGCATAATAAATAGAGCTTAAAACATCTTGAATGCAATTGGGAACTTTAAAAACACCCTTATCAGTAATTGCAGTATTGGTAACTTGATTAAAGCTTACATTTTCATAAATTTTAAACCCGCCTTCATTTACATTTCTGATAAACTTATAAGGTTGAAGTGTTGCTGTATCAAAATAACTTTCGTATTGATCTCTTACTTTAAATATCCAATCATAACTTGTATTGCTACTTCCACTTCCTGTAACATGATAAACAGGTTTATTGTTTAACATTTCTATATTGGTTGAAAAGCTTGCTGTTCCTGCATTTACATATAGACCAATCACAGAATAAAAAATATCATACTCAATTCTTTCTCCATCTAAAAAAACGGTGTTTCTTAAACCACAAAAATTATCTCCAGCCCTCAGTGGTACAATAAAAATCAACATCCATATAAATATTAAAATATGTTTCTTCATTTTGTTTTATGATTTTATAAAACTATCTTTTAAACAATCTTACACCTAATATAAACAAACTTCCTGCCAAAGCAGGAAACGCTCTGTTAATACACCATATAGCTGTTGATGTAAATACAATGCCTGCTGTATTAGTACTAACTAATCCTAACATTAAAATACTTACTTGTCCCCTTAACCCTAATTCTGTTAATGCAATAGTTGGCACAATTGCTAATATTAAAAATATTATACAAACCATAAGTATTAAAAGAAGAAAACTAGCCTCTACTTGAAATACTTTTAATAAAATTAAATATTGTAATAAAAATACAAGATATCGTAAGAGAGAATAGAGTAAAATCTTTGTTAATTCTGTAGCCGTAAAATCTTCAACTTTCTGAATTAAAAAAGCATATTTTTTAACAAAGCTTATTTTTTCTGCTGCTTTTGTAAGCCAAGATAAACTATAATAAATCATTATTAATAATATAGTAAACGTTACTAAAACAAACATTAAACCACTATACCAAAATGCATTTAATCCTCCATCACCTAGACCCTCTTTAGTAAATAGTAGTCGAGCAAAAAACAAAGAAATCGCTCCCATAACAAATGTTATAATGACTTGACTCATGCTGCCTATCATTGTTAGTGAAATTGCTCTTAGCCTATTGCCATCATTTAAAAACAATACTCTACCAACATATTCTCCTAAATTGTTTATCGTGTTTAATGCAAATGCCTGACCACTAAATACTGCTCGAAATGCTTTGCCAAATTTTATTTGTTGAATACTTTTAATGAGCATTTGCCACTTTCTTGTTTCTATACCCCAATTCACAAACATTAATAAGAAAACTAAACAACACAATATCCATTGATTAATGGTGAAGTTGTTTTGAATATTATACCATGTTTTTGCAAAGTCTTTTTGATTGATGATTTGATGATAAATAGAAATAGAAAACCAAACAAACAAAACAGGCCCTAACACATAGTTGACGAAAATCTTTAATTTTTTATTTAGGATCACTGTTGTTTTATTTAAGTTAATTATCAAAAATAATGTCTATACACATTAAATGTTACTTTAGCTGCTGATGAAAAAAGCCAATATTATTTTAGGCGTTGATCCTGGAACACAATTTATGGGTTTTGCTTTATTGCAAGCCACTAGCAATAGCTCTCAGGTATTATTAATGGACGTTTTAAAATTATCACAACATAAAGATATTTATCAACGCTTAGAGAAAATTCACATTAAAATAACAGAGTTGATTCAACTTTATCAACCAAGTTCATTTGCAATTGAAGCTCCATTTTTTGGAAAGAATGTACAAAGTATGTTAAAGCTTGGAAGAGCTCAAGGTGTTGCTATAGCTGCTGCAATGCAAGGAGGATTAAGTGTTACAGAGTATTCACCAAAAAAAGTAAAACAATCGATTACAGGGAATGGAAATGCAGATAAAGAACAGGTTTGGAAAATGTTACAAAGAGTTTTAAGTATTGAGGAAAAACCACAATATTTTGATGCTACTGATGCTCTGGCTGTTGCTCTTTGTCATTATTATCAATCAACTTCTGTATTAGCAACACAAGGAAAAGGATTTAAAAATTGGGGCGATTTTATTGCAAAGAATCCTTCTAAACTTAAATAAATTAATTGAGCAACACCATTCATAAAACCAATGGCATTGTTTTACGATGTGTTAAATATGGCGATACCAGTATTATTGCATCCATTTATACAGAACTTTTTGGACTTCAGAGTTACATCATAAAAGGAGTTAGAAAAACAACTAAAAAAGGATTTTCAAATGCCAACTATTTTTTGCCTGGTGCTTTATTAGACATGCAAGTTTATCATAACGAACAAAAGCAATTACAGTTTATTAAGGAATATCAATGGTTGTATTTATACCAAAATATTTTTTATGATGTGGTTAAAAATGCCGTTGCAATGTTTGCTGTTGAATTGGTTCAACACAGTATTAAACAACCAGAAGGCAATAGTGATTTATTTTATTTTATTGAAGACTGTTTGAGGGAGTTGGATGATGCTACTCCAACCATTACAGCAAATTTTCCTCTATACTTTTCTTTAAAAATGGGAGAGGCTTTGGGTTTTGGTATTCAGAAAAATTATAATGAAACCAATCATATTCTCGATTTACAAGAAGGGTTTTTTATCAACAACTTACCGCATCACCTATATTTTATAGAAACACCATTATCGTTAACTACTGCCAAAATTTTAGATTGTGAGAAGCTGGATGATTTAAAAGAGTTGCAATTGAATAAAAAAACTAGAAGACAATTGATTGATTATTTCATTCAATATTTTGCACTACATATTTCCAATTTTACTGAGCTTAAAACCGTTGAAGTGTTGAAAGGGGTTTTAGAATAATTAAACTTTTAAAAAAGCTAAAAGGTTTTCGTAATTATCTTTTAATTCGTTGTTATAATGTTCCTCTCCTAAGAAATATCTTATACCATAATCGAATCTTTGAAAAGTGGCAACAATATCACTAATTTCTTTTTTATTTGTTTTTATTGTTACTAAAAGTAATCCAGTATTGGCTTCTACAAGCGTATTAAGTTGTGTGATGTAAGCATCGTTGGTTTCTACAATTCGATTGATCTCTCCAAAAGAAAAATTTCTTCTTTCTACTTCAAAAACAATTATTCCTCCCGGCTCATCGTTTCCTAAATACTTATTGGTTGCTTCAAGAATATCTGAAATAGATAAACAATTAATAATATTGAAATCATGATCTATAATTGGCAAAATAGATAACTGATGTGTAGTTACTATTTTTAAAATATTAAGCAGGTGTTCGTTTGTTGATGCATACTGCATAATCAGCAAATCTTGCAAACTAGCTAATGTATCTGTTTCTTCAACATCAAGAATATCTTGTTTGCTTACCAATCCTACAAACTTATCTTCAGAAATAACTGGCAAGTGCAGCACATCATAATCCTCCATGAGCTGAAGTGCAAATGAAGCTTTATCTAACAAACGTAATGTTGGATAAGTAGTTTGAATAATTTGTGTTGTAGTCATAAACAAATCTTCTTACTAATAAAGACGATAAAAAAAGAAAAAAGTTGCTTAGGCAGCTTTAAATTTTTTCAAGAAGCCATTTAAAATTTCGTTAAATTCTCCTGGAACTTCCATCATTGGAGCGTGTCCACATTTATCAATAAAGTGCAATTCGCTATTAGGAATAAGTTTATTAAACTCTTTTGCAACAAATGGTGGTGTTATTATATCATTATTGCCCCAAATTAATAGTGTTGGTGTTTTTATTTTATTCAGCTCTTCACCAAGGTTATTTCTTATTGCACTTTTGGCAAGTGCTAATATTTTAATTACTTTAATTCTATTATTGGTTATCTCAAAAACCTCGTTCACCAATTCATCAGTCGCCATAGCAGGATCGTAAAAAGTAACTTCTGTTTTTTTACGAATGTATTCTTTATCGCCTCTACGAGGATAGCTATCACCCATTCCATTTTCAAAAAGTCCAGAACTTCCAGTAAGAATTAATGATTTTATTTTTTCTGGATGTTTTAAAACGTGTACTAATCCAACATGCCCTCCTAATGAATTTCCTAATAAATGAATTTCGTTTAATCCTTTTGCTTCAATAAATTTATTTACATATTTTTCTAAGCCCCCAACTGAAGTATGAAAAATATCAAGAGTAAATAAAGGCAACATGGGCACAACAACCCTATACTCCTTTCTAAAATATTCTATTAAATCTCTAAAATTACTTAATGCACCAAAAAGCCCATGAAGCAATAATAATGTTTCACCTTCCCCTTCTTCTAGGTATGTAAATTTATCTAATTGTTTTAACTGATATTCCATAATGCTTCAATAGTCGATAGTTACAAATAAAAGTATTTTTTAATGAAATAAATTTTAAATAAAAAAATACTAATTATTTAAAGCTAAGATAAATCTTATGTGTTACTTTTCTCATTAAAGTGTTGCTTTTTAATAAATAAGTTAATGAAAACCCTAAATAGCTTGGCTTGTTTTAAAAAACGCCTCTAATTGATGAATCGTTTCTTTTATAAAAGGAAGAACAGATCCAAAACCAGCAATAACTTTTGGTGCAATTGGCTGAATTATATTATAGCTTTTTGAATTGAAAAGAGTTTCGGGTTTTACAATACTCATCTCTTCTAAGAAAAACAAAAATCCACTAATAACAATTGCATAAAGTGAAACATATATAATAATTCCACAAAGCTTATTCAACCATCCTAACAAGGCAACTTGAAATATTTTTTCTACAATTGTAGAACTTATTTTAACAACAAAAACAATAACAATAATAATCACTATAAAGGCAAAAAATGGCAACCAAAATGTAGGAATATTAGTGCTTTTTTCTAACCAAGTTGCTACAGTTGCTGAAAATTTAAATGCAATTACAAGCCCAATTACAATTGCTACAAAAGAAAATAATGTAGCAACCATTCCTTTGCTATAGCCTTTATAAATGGCCATCAGTAGTAAACAAGCAACAACAATATCTAAAAACATAAAACTATTTAGCCAAGATTTCTTTAACTAACCCTGAGATAATTTTACCATCAGCTTTCCCAGCTAATTGCTTTGTTGCAGCACCCATTACTTTACCCATATCTGCAGGAGAACTTGCACCAACTTCTGCAATAATTTTTTCCAAAGCTGTTTTTATTTCTGCTTCAGACATTTGCTTTGGTAAGAATTTTTCAATTACAGCAATTTCTTCTTGCTCTTTTTGTGCAAGATCTGCTCTGTTTTGCTGATTAAAAATTTCTAAACTATCTCTACGCTGTTTTACTAGTTTTTGTAAAAGTTTTAATTCACCTTCTTCAGAAATATTACCATTTGCTCCTGGTTCAGTTTTAGCTTTAATGATTTCTGCTTTAATGGCACGCAATCCTCTCAAAGCTGCATCGTCTTTGGCTTTCATAGCTACTACTAAGTCAGTCATTACAATTTGTTCTAAACTCATAATTTTATTTTTTATAATTTATTTTCTTTTTCTTGTTGGTCTCTGAATTTTTTTTGAAAACCTTTTGCAAAGTTTTTCATGTCTGCAACTAGTTCTTTATTGTGTGTTGCTCTGTCATAAGAATCAGCCATTCCCATCATTGTTTGATAAAAAAAGTCAGCCATTTCATCAACCATCATGTCTTTGGTCCAAAGATCAATTCTTAAAGCAGACTTATCTGCACCATCCCAAAAAGCCAACATCATCGCTTTTGCTTTTTGGTCCATATCGGCACTGCTATCTGCTGCATTCCAATTAATTTGTTGAGGAACTTTATCTTTATCTAAAAGTACACTAATGTTAATAGTTGAATTGTGCATTGAATAATAAAATTAATTTATTGCAAAGTTAGAATTTTAGAGCAAAAAATGTTTCGCAAACAGATATATCCTCTATAAATAAAATTCTTATTGGCTTTGTACAATCTGCTATTTTTACCACCTTTATTATATAATTTACCTGATGAAGTTGTTATTGTTTGGTGTTGGTTTATTTTTTTGTTCTTGTGCATTTGCTCAAATAGAAGTTCCTGCTATAACAGATTCAACTGTCATTGTAAGTGATATTATTATTTCTGGTAATAAAAAAACAAGAGAAGGTATTGTATTAAGAGAATTATTATTTAAAAAAGGCGATACAATTGCAGTTCATTCTTTACAAGAAAAGTTACAACAAAGTAGAGCTTTTGTATTTAATACTACCCTTTTTGTAGATGTAGAAGTGAAAGCTACAAAATTAGATAGCAACAAAATCATTGTACTTATTTTATTAAAGGAAAGATGGTACATTTTTCCTTTGCCATACTTTAAGTTAGTTGATAGAAATTTTAATGAGTGGTGGGTAAATCAGAATAGAGATTTAAGTAGAGTGAATTATGGTATAAAGTTTTTTCACAATAATCTTTCTGGAAGAAATGACAAATTAAATATTTGGTTAATTACAGGCTATAATCGACAAGTTTCATTAAGGTACGAAAACCCTTTCTCGAATAAAAAACTCACTAATGGTTTTGCAATTGGCTTTATTCAATCAAAACAAAAGGAAATAAATTATCACACGAGCAACCAAAACAAACAAGAGTTTTTTAAACTAGATGATGATTTTGCCAGGTCTTATACAAGGGTTGATTTTGCATTTACTATGAGACCAGATCAAAGATTAAAACATATTATTAGACTGGGTTATACTGCAGAATCTGTTCATGATTCTATTGTAATAAAAAATTCAAATTATTATAGTAATGGGGCTACAAAACTAAACTATCTAGATTTTGCTTATGCCTTACAATATGCAAACACAGATTATAATGCTTATCCTACAAAGGGGTTTATTGGAGGATTTAATATTTATCATAGAGGATTTACCAAAGAATCAAGTTTTACACAATTTACAGCATCGGCAAACTGGTTTAAATCCATTTCTAAAAAGACATTTGTTAGAACAAGGCTTACAGCTACAATTAAATTTCCATACTCTTCGAACTATGTCATTCAAAACTTGTTTGGCTATGGAGATTTTCAAATTCGTGGTTTAGAAAATTATGTGATTGATGGAATGGCGGGAATTATGAGCAGAAATTCTATAGGCACAAAACTATTTGATATCAATCTTAAACTTCCTGTTAAAAGTAAAATTTATAATGTTATTCCATTCAAGTTTTATGGTAAATTTTTCACTGATTTTGGTTATAGTCATAACCCATTTACTGGAAATGATATTTTAAGCAATAAGCTTTTATACTCTTATGGTGTTGGAATAGATGTAGTTTCTATTTATGATTTTGTATTTAAGTTCGAGTTTAGTTTTAACCAACTCGGCAATCAAAATTTTGTTTTTGGGAATAGGAATTAGTGGCTATTGTTTTCTAAAAATTCTTTGTCTGTTTTACTCAAGCTATCAAACCCTTTTTGATTTATTTTATCAAGAATATTATCAATTTTTATTTGAGTATCGTCTACAATATTTTTATTCTCTTTTATTTTGTTAATTTTATTTGGACTAAAAATATTTTGAATTGTATTTACCATATGATACATCCAACTACCCCAATCGTTTCCCTTTTTTAGTTGTTGAATAAAAACATAACCAACAAGTGCTGCAACAATATGTGCTACAACAACTGCCCAATTATTATACGCCACTAACGAAATATCAACTAATAAAAAAATTGCTGTTAATATCCATAAAGAAAATCCAGATCCAAGGTGTTGAAATATTTTATATTTTGGAGATAGGGTTGTTGTTGCAACAGCTACAGCTACAATTGCTGTATTGCTTCCTTCAAATAAAAAACTAGTTGGCGTTTGTGTAAATAAAGAAGTAAACATAAAAACAATTCCTCCAAAAAATCCACCATAAACATAAACTGGAATTAATTTTTTATTGCCAACTAAATCTTGCAAGATATAACCAAAAGCCCATAGCCAAAGCATGTTAGAAATAAAACCAATGATGCTTACGTTGGTAAACACATAAATAACTAAACTCCAGGGCTTGGTTAAAAGTGTTTTGAATTCTGGAGATAATGAAAACCAATACAACACTCTGTCGTTAAAAAAAACACTGGCATCTTGTCGATATTCTAAATCAAAAACTAGTTTTAAAAAAATTAGAATTAAAAAAATAATGGTGTTAATAGTAAATAAAAAAACAAGTGCATTATTGTTTTGACCCAGAGTTGGTTTTTTATCAAAATAATCTCTTTGTCCCATTCTGTTTAATAAAATTTTGTTTTGTTGCTTTTGTTCCAAAAATAAACGAATGCAATACCAACTACAGCACCACCTAAATGTGCAATATGTGCAACATCATCTCCTGCTGAATTTTGAATGGCCATATATAACTCAAAAGCAATATAAATAATTACAAGATATTTTGCTTTTAATGGTATCAAGAAATAAATATAAATAAGTGTATTTGGAAACAAATATCCATAAGCTGCTAAACAACCCATTACTGCACCACTAGCACCATAAGTTGGTTCATTTAGTTTAAACAATGGATTGTTTATATATTGTTCTCTTGTAATAGCAGGTACATCATGCAATGCTTGTGCAATTGGCTGTAATTCGTTATATAAAAAAAGTAGGTGAGCTAATGCTGCACCAAAGCCACAAGCAAAATAGAAAATGAGAAATCGCTTCATTCCCCAAAGATTTTCTAGAATTGCACCAAACATCCAAAGGGCAAGCATGTTGAATAAGATATGGCCAAAATCTCCATGCATAAACATATGTGTTACCAATTGCCAAGGTTTAAACCATGAGCTTTGCCAGGTATGTAAGGCAAACCATTTGTTCATGTCGAAAAACTGAACACCAACAGTATTTTGAGCTAAAAAAACTAAGCCATTAATTATTAAAATATTTTTAATAGCTGTTGGTAAAATTTGAAATCTTGTTGGTCTAAATTCTGTCATCTTTTATATGGCTTAAATAATATTTTTTAGTTTCAATTGAACTACATTTTCTATGTGATGTGTATGAGGAAACATGTCTACAGGTTGAACCTTTGTTACTTCATACTTTTCATCTAACAAAGCCAAATCTCTTGCTTGAGTTGCAGGATTACAGCTCACATAAACAATTAATGGGGCTTCCATGTCTAATAATTTTTTTACAAGTTTTTCATGCATTCCAACTCGTGGTGGATCAGTAATAATAACATCTGGTCTTCCATGTGCTGCAAAAAAATCATCTGTACAAATATCAATTACATCTCCAACAAAAAAGTCTGCATTTGTTATATTGTTCAATAAAGCATTTTCTTTTGCATCATCAACAGCTTCTTTTATTAATTCTACCCCAATAATTTTTTTTGCTTTATTGCTTACAAAAATACCAATACTTCCAGTTCCTCCATACAAATCATAGACAGTTTGGGTTCCATCGAGTTCAGCAAAATCTCTTGTAATACTATATAGGTTTTCAGCCTGTTTAGTATTGGTTTGAAAAAAAGATTTTGGACTAATTTTAAATTGATAGTTTTCTAATTGTTCAATAATATATCCCTTGCCTTTATAAATAATTGGGTTTTGATCGAAAATACTATCGTTGAATTTTAGGTTGATGGTATAAAGTAGGGTTGTAATTTCTGGAAACTTTGCAACCATAAATTGCATCAATTGTTCAATCTTTTCTTGATTGTTTTCTCCTACAACAACATTTACCATTAACTCACCTGTTGTTGCTAAACGAACCATCATGTTTCTCATGAATCCAACATGATTTCTAATATCATAAAAACCAAAGTTTTTTTCTATCAAAAATTGAGCAACGGCATTTCTTATTTTATTAGTAGGCTCTGCTTGTAAATGACAAGTTTCAATTTCTACCACCTTATCAAAAAAACCTCTTGCATGAAAACCAGCATGCACCAACGATTTCACTTGATTCATTCTTATCGAAATTTTTCATTTCTTCATAAGGAATAAATTTCTTTGTTGAGAAAGTATATTCAAGTTTATTTCTGTATTGTTGTGTAAAAGCAGCTCCTTTAATTTGAAAAATTACAGGCAATTTTACTTTTGCAATTCTTTGCAAATTATCTGTTACTTGTTGTTGCTTATACAACAATTGTTTTTCATAAGGTAACATTTGCCAAATACAACCACCACAAACACCAAAATGTTTACAGAATGGTTCTACTCTATCTTTTGAAAATGATTTAAATGCAATTGGAAAACCTTCGGCCCAATCTTTTTTACTTTTAGCAAGTTTTATATCTACAATATCTCCAGGAACTGTTTTTTCAACAAAAATTACTTTGCCATCTATTCTAGCAATGCTTTTTCCTTCAGCAGCATAATCTTCAATTAAAACATCTTGTAAAATAACTGCTGGTTTCTTTTTTTTCACACTGCAAATGTAATGCTGTACAGCTTGATTTTTATTTCAAGTAGATGAATTAACTAATTTACTTTAAGCATTGCAATTACTTGTTGTACTGATTCGTTTTGAAGTCTTGCATAATAAACACCTTGAGGCAAAATACCACTATCGAAAGTTGCAGTATAAGTTCCAGCTGTAGCATAGTTTTGATCAACAATATGTTTTAGAACTCTTCCTAATGGGTCGATAATTTGTACTAATGTATAGCCGCCATCAGAATAAAAAGAAATGGTAGTTTTTGTAGTAAATGGATTTGGATAATTACTGATTAAATTATTGCCTGAATTATTTGGGTTTGATGGTTTGCAACCCGTTGTACTAATTATTGGTAACGATTGAAAATTTTTCAACAACACTGTTTGTAAAGCTATATTATCTATACATAACCAATTTTCTAAAATGCTTGCATAAACACTTCTAAAATCGTATTGATAAGGAATATTCTCATTCACATTTACCGTAGTTCCAATAGTTGGTGTTGTACCTATTATTCCTGGAGTAACTTTTTTTCCAAAAACAAACATTGGAGCTGCAGAACCATGATCTGTTCCTGTACTTCCATTACTTTTAATTCTTCGTCCAAATTCAGAAAATGTCATTCCTAACACTCTATCTTCAACACTTAAAAATTTTAAATCGTCTTGAAATGCTTTAACAGCATCACTTACACGTTGTAGCAATGTTGCATGAGTGCCAATTGTAGTATCTGTAGAAACAACTTGAGAAGCATGTGTATCAAAACTTCCAGTGCTTACCATATACACCCTAGTTTTTAATCCTCCTTTAATTAATCTTGCTACAATTTTTAGTTGATCGGCTAATGAATTTCCTGTTGGATAGGTAGATTGAGTGGTAACTTTTGCTGCAGCATCTTTTACAACTTGTGCATATTGTTGAGTTTGTTGCGAAACTGTTCTAATATAAGTTAATTCTTTGCCTGCAGGAGTATTGGGTGCAGGGTCTTGTACACCATTTAATAAATTGTAAAAACTTGTTGGGTTACTAATACTCATACCCATACTAACTGAAGGGCCTTGTAATGCAAATGATGTAACAGAACCAATTTGTATTGCTAACGGATCTGTCATTGTTGAATTTGGATATCCATTTGGAAAGTTTGGGTATTCATAATTTAAATATCTTCCCATCCAACCACTTTGTAAAAATTGATTACTATCACTTCCGCTCATCCAAATATCGGTTGCTCTGAAATGTGAAAAGTTGGGCGAGGGGTAACCCACAGATTGAACTAAAGAGACCTTCCCTTCATTAAACATTGATTGAAGCCCTGTCATTGCTGGATGCAATCCTATTTTACTGGATCCTGATAAGGACAACACTTTATTTTCTGGAATTGCAATATTGTTTCTTGCATTAAAATAATTGCTATAATATTCTAATGGGATGACAGTGTTTAATCCATCATTTCCACCATTGAGCTGTATTAAAACTAAAACATTATCAGTTTCTGTTGTGGGCAGCATTAATGCTTTATAAAGAGATGATTGATCTGTTAAGGCATTAATTGAAAAGCCATTAAACAAACTAGGAAGCATAACACTTGCAGGCAGTGATTGTCTTAAAAAATCTCTTCTTTTCATTTGTTGTTTTTTAAGCTAATTGATATTCTGATAAATTCATTAAATACTTGATTAAATCCCTTACTCTGTTCCTTGCTAAAGTTGCATTTGCAGTATTTGATGGGTTGTTTATAAAAAGAGTCCAAACATCTGTCCAATAATAATCTTGAGATTGACCTGCCAATAAAATATCTTTTTTAATTTGATTTTTACTAGCAGTTGTTAAGTCCATTCTAAATAAATACTTTATTAAATCATCTATTAAAATATTAGGATTGCCAGCATTTGAAAGTGTTTTAGCATATTCGGCCCCATCAACAATAATTTTTTTTGTATTGAAAGTATAGCCAGTTAACATCATAGTATCTGTAAACTGATTTCTTTTAGGAAGTGTATCGCTATTAATCCAAATTTCATAAAACTGTGGAACTTGGTAATAAGCTTTCCAACCTGCAACATCAGGTGGATCTCCAATACTTTGATTCATTGTTGTTCCATAACCAATCAACCAATTCCATAAACCATAATTAGAAATATAATCTGTAGTAACAGGAAATGTAACATTCAATTCTCTGCATAATCCTACTGCTAAATCTATTGGACTTTTGATGTAGCAGCCTTGATTTAAAATATCAAAAAAATGTTCGCTTTTAAACAATGTTTCTAAAACTGGTTTTATATTATAATTATTGCTTCTAAATATTGCAGCTAAAGGCACAATAACATTTGTTTCGGTTGTTGCATCAATTTCGTAATACACAAACCATCTATAAATTTTTCTGCAAATATGTTCGGCAACTTCATTCGTTGCAAAAATCATATT
Organism: uncultured Chitinophagaceae bacterium; assembly: GCA_963716885.1. Taxonomy (GTDB): domain Bacteria; phylum Bacteroidota; class Bacteroidia; order Chitinophagales; family Chitinophagaceae; genus CAIVPM01. Next base: position 76,659 of record CAVQUL010000001.1, read on the forward strand.
AAGTAAATCATCAAGCTCTAAATCGCCAGCAGTTGTTCCTGTTCGTCCTTGTATTACAGTATTATTATAAAAAGACGAAAAGGTTTTGTTGGTACTATCGTGCCTACTTGATGTAAAATAAGAGTTAAAAGTAGTTGAATTATTCCTCCAGCCTGTTAAAACTCTAGACACAGCTTTTACATCATTTTCTGTAAAAGGAGCTCCTCCATCTTTTCCAACACAAAAAAGTTCTTGCAATTCTCTACCATAATTTTCATCGGGTGCTGTTACAGTATTTAATTGTCCATTTAAATAGGCTAACATGGCTGGATCTAAAGTAATTCCACGAACCATGGTTTTAAAATTTCCTAGTGCATTTGCTCGTAAATAATTATGGTGTTTATATATATATTGTGCATTACCAATATCGTTTGATTCTGTTGCAAAATGATTATGCCAAAACATGGTCATTTTTTCTCGAATAGTTCTATCTTGATTCAGCATTTCACCCATCCACCATTTTTTAAATGATGCTCTTCTTCTACTAGCAATTGTTCCATCATTGTTTGGATCGTTGACCCAGGTTTGTCCTAATGCAATATTTGTATCTGGTGTTAAAGCCCCTGTAGTATCATATTCTTTTACAGGTGGGTTGGGCATTGGTGCAGTTAAGTTCATCAACTCATCAACTGTTGATGTCATGCTTTTGGTTTTAAAATAATCTATATCCGCTTTTTTTGCACCAAACATGGTTCTTTTTAAAAGATGAATAACTTCGTTTTCTGTCCAGGGTCCTGTATATAAATCAAGGCCTGTATTGGTTCTGTATGCTGGATTTTCAGGAGTTTTTTGTGCTGCTATTTTTTTGGTTGGTGTTAAAAATGCTCTCCTATCCATATTAAAGAGTTGTTAGTTTTGTAGTTGACCAGAATAATCTGATTTAGTTTAATGGCTAAAATTAATCAAATTCTTTGATGCAAAAAAAATCCTTCGTTTAGAAGGATTAAAATTGAAGAACGTTTTATACTTAATCAATATTCTCAATAATTCCAGCAATTCCTTGTCCTCCACCAACACACGCTGAAACTATACCATATTTTTTGTTCAATCGCTTCATATCATTTAATAATTGAATAGTGAGTTTACATCCTGTACAACCTAATGGATGACCTAAAGCAATGGCTCCTCCATTAATATTTACAATGTCTTTATTTAAACCCAACTCATTAATTACTGCTAAAGATTGAGAGGCGAAAGCCTCATTTAATTCAATTAAATCAATATCATTCAAACTTATTGATGCTTGTTTCAAAACCTTTGGTATTGCTGCAATAGGACCAATTCCCATAATCCTAGGATCAACTCCTGCAACTGCACTATTCACCAATCTGCCAATAGGTTTTAAACCTAATTCATTCACCATTCTTTCACTCATCACAATTACAAAAGCAGCACCATCACTAGTCTGTGAACTATTTCCAGCTGTAACACTTCCGCCTAAAGAAAATACAGGTTTAAGTTTTGCTAATGCTTCAACAGTTGTATCTGCTCTAACGCCATCATCTGTATCTACAACGTAGCTTCTGCTTGCTCTCTTCCCTTTTTCATTAAGAAATATTTCTTCAACACTTATTGGTAATATTCCAGATTTGAAATATCCATTTTCGATTGCATTTTTTGCTTTTACATGAGATTGGTAAGCAAATTCATCTTGTGATTCTCTAGAAACTTTAAATTCATTGGCAACAGCTTCTGCAGTTAAGCCCATACTTAGATAAAAATCTGGTTGATCCTTAGCAATATTATAAGATGGAACAGTTTTCCATCCTGCTGTGGGTACCATGCTCATACTTTCAGTGCCACCAGCAATAATACATTCAGCCATGCCTGTTCTAATTTTGGCAGTTGCCATAGCAATGCTTTCTAAGCCACTTGCACAATATCTATTAATAGTAATTCCTGCAACATCAATTCCTAAAGCCTTTGCAGCTATTATTCTTCCAAACTGTAAGCCTTGTTCTGCCTCTGGCACAGCGTTGCCAACAATTACATCATCAATTCTTTTTATGTCTAATTGAGGAATTGTTGCTGTTAGACCCTTGATTACTTCAACTGCTAAATCATCTGGTCTAAAAAAACGAAGACCTCCTTTTTTACTTTTGGTAACGGCTGTTCTATAACCTGCAACTATATATGCTTCTTGCATTTTCTAAAATTTTAAACATCAAAGATACAAAAAAGTTGTTTATGCAACTATGTTTAGGTATGTACTATTTTAAGCAACTAGTTAGCTTTATTGTCTGATGGGTTATTTCCTTTTGGTCTTTGTTGATTTGGGTTATTGTTTCTATTGGGTCTTTGTTGTTGTGGTGGTCTATTTACTCTGTTAGGATTATTATTATTAGAAGGTTGTGGCTCGTTTCTATTATTATTTTGTTGACGAGCTCGTTGTTGATCTTTGCGTTTCTTATCGTTTCGTTCTAAACTTTTTAAGCTAATTTGTCCAACCACGTCCACAAATTCTGGTTCTACTTCCTTAGGCTTACTGCTGGTTACTTCAACTTCTTCTAATTCTTCAGGGCGTATTCCTTTTGCATTTAATTGTTTTATCTCTTTAACCCTTTCAATAGTTAAAGGATAGTGTTTTGTGCCACCTTGTACTATGTACCACATGAGGTTCTTAAAAATATCTTTCTTGATTAAAAATGCAGGAGCCCGAGCAATTTCAATTGTATCTGCATTATCTGGAAAATGCTGTAATGCATCTAAATAGGTGTCTAACTCATAATTCAAACAACATTTTAATCTACCACATTGACCACTTAATTTAGTTTGATTAATTGAAAGGTTTTGATAACGTGCAGCAGTTGTATTAACACTTTTAAAGTCTTGTAGCCAGGTACTACAACACAATTCTCTTCCACAGCTTCCAATTCCTCCAACTTTTCCAGCTTCTTGTCGAATGCCAATTTGTTTCATTTCAACTTTTAGCTTGAACTCGCTTGCAAAATATCTAATTAACTCTCTAAAATCGACCCTGTCATCAGCAGTATAAAAAAAAGTTGCTTTTTTGCCGTCAGCTTGAATTTCAACTTCGCTCAACTTCATTTGAAGTTTGAGATTGCTGGCAAATTCTCTGCTTTTTGCTTGAACTGCAGGCTCTCGGTCTTTTTGATAATGATAATTCGTTAAATCTTTCTCTGTACTTAATCTTAAGATTTTTTTCATTTCAGGGTCTGCCTCTTTTACACCATGTTTTTTCATTTGTAAACGAACCAATTCTCCAGATAATGAAACTTGACCCACATCATATCCATTAACGCCCTCAACTGTAATATAATCTCCTTTTTCGTAATATTGAAATGTTGGATTTCTATAAAAATCCTTTCTGCTGCCTTGCTTAAAGCTAACTTCAACTACTTTACATGAGTTTTCAAGATCGCTTTGAGGTAAATTTTTTAGCCAATCGTGTACATTTAATCTGTTGCACCCACCTGTGCTACAACCTCCATTGCTTTTACAACCATTTGGTTTACCTGTACCACAAGATCCACATCCCATATTGTTGAGTTTAGAGCATTAATAATTAATTTGTTGGGAGTTGTAAATAACAAAGGCTATTAAATACTCAGATTTCCAAGCATTTATTTTAGAAATATATTAAACCCAAAGGCGGGTTTCAAATTTTATAATTAACCAAAAAACACAGTGCTGTTTTCTCTTTTATATATTGAACTATTTCTTCAAGCCAAAATCACTTCATCAAAATACAAAACTCAACACATCAAAAATAGAGGAAAATTTTAGTTTTTTCAAAATCTTATGTATCTTGTTGCCCCAACTACTGGCTTATGGCATTAAAAATTATTGATCATGGATCAAAAGAATACCAGCAAATGGTTGATTTAAGATTTAATGTGTTGCGAAAACCATTAGGCTTAGATTTTAATAATGAGGAGTTAGAGAAAGAAAAAGAAGATGTGTTGCTGGGATGTTTTGATGAGGAAAATCTTGAGGGTTGTTGTTTATTAACACCAGTTGGTGATAATGCCTTTCGATTAAGACAAATGGCTGTCATGAATGGATTACAGGGCAAAGGAGTTGGACGTGTTTTAATGAGTTTTGCTGAAAATATAGCAAGAGATATGGGTAAAAAGAAATTAATAATGCATGCCCGAAAATCTGCTGTAGGATTTTATGAAAAATTGGGCTATAAAATAAGTGGAGATGAATTTGATGAAGTTACTATTCCTCATTATGTTATGGAAAAGGATTTATAATAACTCTCCTTCTTTCTCGTTTTACTACTAGCGTGAAACTTATTATTTCGATATTATTTTGTTGTATTCATTGGTTTGCTATAGCATCAGACTCTACTAGCTATATCATTTACTTTAATTTTAATGATGATAAATTAACCGAAGAGAGTCAACAAAAACTTGCTGAATATTTTAATTCTTTTGATTATACAAATTATAAAATGACCAAAATTGTAATTGTTGGTCATACAGATCAAATAGGGACTAGTGGATTTAATTATGACTTATCAATTCGAAGAGCAAACACAATAGCTGTTTTCTTGATTTCTTTAAAAATTCCATTGAATATTCTTTCTCCATTAGAGGGCTTTGGAAAGGATAAACTTATTACCCCAAGTATGGAAGAAGATGCAAGGTCTTATAATAGAAGAGTAGAAATCATCACTTATTACGAAAAAATTATTCGAACAAAAAAGGCAAAACCACCTTCTGTTTTTGACCCTCCTGCAGAGGTTAAAAATCCTCCTGAAAATATTAGATTAGCAGATAAAATAAAAGACACAGCACTAAAGGTTGGCGATAAAATTGAGTTGCCTAATATTTTCTTTTATGGTGGGTTACCAACTTTTCTGCAAATTTCTTATCCATATTTAGAAGAGCTCGTTACAACTTTACAACAAAATCAAAAAATTGAAGTTGAAATTCAGGGTCATGTTTGCTGTACCAATGATGACGATGGTGTAGATAATTCAACAGGAAAAAGAAATCTTTCTGAAGTAAGGGCAAAGGCTGTTTATGATTATTTGGTTAATCATGGAATTGATAAAGCACGTATGCAACATCATGGTTATGGTCATACGTTTCCTATAACTTTAGAACGAACTGAAGCTGAAAGAACAAGAAATAGAAGAGTTGAGTTGAAAATCTTAAAAAAATAAGATTATAACCATTGAACAACAAACACCTTTAACAATTCGTTTTTCTAAATACAAGTATTTTTACTTTTTTATTAATGAAGAAACTCTTTTATTATACGCTAGCTTTGTTTTATTCATTTCATGTGAAAAGGAATATAGTGCAGAAGGAACAAGTATTGGTAATAATACTGCCTACAGGAAGTTTACAAGATTCTGCTGGAAATTGTAAGGATATTGTTGTTTCAGGAATTTATAAGGAAGCAGCTGACTTAAATGCAGCAAACTATATTGTTGCCAATGTGAATTTTTATGTGAATGGTTATTATAAAATTTATTCTGACACGGTTAATGGAATTTGGTTTTATACAGAAGGCTATGCTTTTTCGCCTGGAATAAAAAATATTACAATCGCTGGTTTTGGAACAACTTTTTTAGGCGTAGATGCTAATTTTAAGCTTAGGTTTGGAAATAGCATATGCAATTTTAAAGTAATTTATAATGGTGGCACATATGTTCAAAACTCTAATAACGATTATTTTCCTACATCTACTTTTAGTAATTGGACATATTTTAATTCAAGCATTAACGATACTGTTATTATAAACGTGTTACATGGAAATAAAACAATTGATGGAAATCCTTATCGACAATTCCACTTGTTTATTCCTTCACTAAATGTTCACGATACTTTATTTTACAGAAAAGATGGCACAGGAAACTATTATAGATATTATCCAATTGGTAGTGGCCCAAAAGCAGAATATACTTTTTTAAAAGATTATGCAACCGTAGGAACAAGCTGGGAAAGCCCTGTTGTTGTTGGTCTTTTAACAGGAAATCCTGCTAATGTTAAATATAAATTTACAATTATGGCCAAGGATATTACTGCAACAATTGGTACTAATTCAATTGATAGCATAATCACTGTAAAAGAAGAAACACAATATTTTGAATTGGGTGCTTATGCCACCAAAAACACTTTCGTTTACAGTTTTGCAAAGAAAATTGGCTTGGTTGATATCAATCAACTTAACTCTCTTCCTAATATTTCTGTTCCTGTTAGACGATGGCAGATTTATTAATTATGATTTACATCATCTTCTCAAATAATTTACACTAGAAAATAAAGTTTATTTAACAAAAAACATTTGGCTATTACCTATTAATAGCTATTATTGCAGCATTACAAATTAGGAAAAGTGCAGAAGCATGAGTAAAAAACAATTATATACAATAGAGTTTCCAGTTCGTTGTTCACCAGCCATATTATGGGGCTTTTTAAGTTCTCCTGTAGGCTTGCAAGAATGGTTTGCAGACAAGGTTGACGAATGGGAGGGTGTTATCAATTTTACCTGGGGAAGTGGTACTCCAGAAAAAGCAAAGGTTTTAGATGAAGAAGAGGAACATTTCATCAAATACCAATGGTTAGAAGGGGGAAAAGATGAGTATTTTGAATTTAGAATAACTAAGACTGAGATTTCTAATCAAACAATTTTGGTAATTACAGACTTTGCAGAAAAAAATGAAATTAAAGATGCTACTCAGCTTTGGGATTATCAAATAAAAGAACTTTTTCACAGACTTGGAAGTTAATATTTGAAAACAAACCAAAAAGCTGTTGAAGATTTTCTTGCAAAAATATTTCTACATTATCCCACTCTTGAAGTGGGATTTTTTTTGCTATTTTTATAAAGGATAAATTGTTTAATTGCTCGTTTGTACATCTTTCCAAATTCATCATATTATCTTCTTTAAAATGATGCTGCCAAGGACTTTCATTAATGCAGATACTCCAATCTTTAAAATTGCTTTTCTTTATAAATAATTCCTTTTTAACTTCATCAACAAAACATCCCATCACTAAAAAGTTAATGCTAATAAAATTTCCCCACCAAAAAAAAGTTCTTATTGCAAATACATCGTCGCCTTTAAAATAGTTTGGTGCATCAAGCATTGCCCAAGGCAATAACAAATAGTTTTCTCCTTTCGATATTTTTCCATTGCTGTTTTTAATTGCAATAGGAATATTTTGAAATTGGTTGATTTCTTCTTTACAAAATTCATGTACATTATTAAACAAAAGATATACTTTTTTAATCACTTCGTTTTTTGTTAAAAAAACATCTTGATTTAAAACAAGATTCTTTTCAGTATTTGAAAGAGTTACTTTTGTCATGTTACAAAACTCGTTAATAAAAAATAAGCTTGTTTAAGAAATTAGATATATTAATCATCAAGTCCTTTATTGGTCCTTTTTTTGCAACATTTTCTATTGCAGTTTTTGTTTTTACATTGCAGTTTTTTTGGTTGTATTTGGATGATATGGTGGGTAAGGGTTTAAATTTTTTAGTTCTCCTTAAATTAATTGGCTATGTTGTTATTCATTGGGTGCCATTGGCTTTGCCTTTATCCATGCTACTTTCAGGCATAATGACGTTTGGAAATTTGGGCGAAAGTTTTGAAATTGTAGCCATTAAATCTGCTGGCATTTCTTTGCTTCGTTTTATGCGACCTTTAATTGTTATAGCAAGTGGTATTAGTTTAGTTGCATTTGTTTTCTTAAATTTTTTCATTCCTGTTGCCGAATTAAAATTAGAAACTTTAAAACATGATATTATTTTAAAACAACCTGCATTCGATATTAAGGAGGGTGTTTTTTATAGCAAACTCAGGGGCTTTGTAATTAAAATTGGTAAAAAGGAAAAAGATGATAGTACTATAAAAAATGTAGTAATTTTTGAAGGCAACAACAATGTTCAAGATAATTTGATAACAGCCGAAAGTGGTGTTATGCGTGTAACAAAAGATAAAAAATTTTTAGAATTTGTTTTATATAATGGTTGTAGGTATCAAGAGAAGGGGCAGCCGAATTCTTTGAATACAGATTATATAAGGATGGGTTTTAAACAATATAGTAAGCTGCTTGATTTAAGTGGTTTACAAATGGGGAAAACCAATGAAGAAGGTTTAGAAAGAAACCCAAAAATGCTTAGCATTCGTCAAATTGATTATACCATAGATTCTCTAATTGTTTCCAACAAAGAATTAAAGAAAAAGTTTGATAAAAACATAGACACGTCATTTGTTTTTACAACATATAAAACACCTGCAATACAAATTAAAAACAACCAAATTGCAAAGGCAAAAAATTTTGATGCCTTAATTCCAGATTCCTTGAGATTTAAAGTTTATCAAAACAGCATCATTGTAAATAATCTTGCTATTGAAAGCTTGAACATGATTGGCAATGATTATAAAGAAAAAACAAGTTCACTTAAAGCTCATCAAATTGAATGGCACAAACGATTTACCTATAGTATTGCTTGTTTACTATTGTTTTTAATTGGTGCTCCCTTGGGTAGTATAATTCGTAAAGGAGGATTGGGAACCCCATTAGTTTTTGCAATAGTCTTTTTTGCAATTTTTTATCTCCTCAATACTTTTGGTGAAAAGCTATCTAAAGAGAATGTGATGAGTGCTTTTTCTGGTATTTGGCTTTCTATTTATGTTTTGCTGCCTGTTGCTTTCTTTTTAATTTTCAAGGCAATGAGAGACTCTCAACTTTTTAATAACGAATTTTATTTTAGGTTGTTCCGACAGATTAAAACATTAATCAGTAACTTTAAAGCAACTAGATAAATTATGAAAAAGAATATCAACACCCGTCGAAGCTTTTTACTTAATAGTGGGAAAGCTGCAATTGCATTGGGTTTAAGCCAAACGGCTTTGCCAAGTTTTGCAAATATTATAACGAAGAAAAATATGTTTGAAGGAAACGTTTTTGTACAAAAACCATTGGCTTACGGTTTCGATAGTTTGCAAAATAGTATTGATGCGTTAACCATGGAAATTCATCATACTAAACATGCTGCAGGCTATTGTAAAAACTTAAATGAGGCGTTTGCCAATGAAGTAAAAGATAAAAATACAAGTATTGAAAAAATACTAAACAATATTTCTGCTTACAGTACCAAAATGAGAAATAATGCTGGGGGGCATTTTAATCATGAAATGTTTTGGCAATGCTTAACACCAAAATCAACCCCTTTAACTAATAAAGATTTTGTTGAAAAAATAAATAGTGATTTTGGCTCTTTTGAAAATTTTAAATCGAAGTTTAACGATGCAGCAAAAACAAGATTTGGCAGCGGCTGGGCTTGGTTAATAAAACAAAAAGATGGTAAGCTTGTTATTTGTTCAACTGCAAATCAAGACAATCCTTTAATGGATACTAGTGATTGTAAAGGACAGCCTTTACTTTGTTTAGATGTTTGGGAGCATGCTTATTATTTAAAATATCAAAACAAAAGAGCAGATTATATTAGTAATTTTTGGAGTGTGGTGAATTGGGATTTTGTGACGCAACTTTATGCTGCATAGGCCTACCAAATTAATTGAAGTTCGTTTTCCCAATTTGGTTTAACACTTAATTTATTTTTTAAAGCAATTACTTTTTCTGGTTGTCGTTTTAATTTGTAATTACCCGTATCCCAAACGCCATTTGAGTTTTCATCTTTCAAAATTCTTAGAAAATATTCCCCTGGCTTATAATAATTAAGATTAATATCTTTGGTTAAAGGAAAACTATTCATCAAATTACCATCCTTATAAATTAATAAAATTTCGTTGGTTACACTTTGTGAAACCCTGAATTTTAATTTGCCATAATCCTCTTCACCAAATGTTGTAAAAGCAAGGGAATCTTTTTTACTATTTAATGCTTTTGAAGAATCGGTCAAAGCTTCTGTTTTTAAAACAATGTAATATTTTGTTTTAAAATTCAATTTTGTTTTAATTGAAATTTTAGTAAAAGAGGTGTCTGTTTCTAAATGAACATTGCTAAGGGTTGTAAAATTTGAATCAAGTACCTGAACAGTATTTAGATTAATGTTGTTTAACGCCGAATTACTGGTTAATACAATACTTGAATCTAAAATATCAAACCTTCCGTTCGAAAGATTAGATGTAAAATTTAGCTTCTTTTTTTCTCTGCCAGCACCGGGTTTTGAAACAGAATTCGAATTTAATGGTGCATCATATTGTTTAAAAACATAAATAATCGGTTGCTCTTTTTTTTCTTTGAAATGAATTGGTGTATCTAAAAATCCAAACATTTTTGATGAATCGTCATATTTTTTTGAGTAATTACTTGGAATAACAAATACATTGAAAATTGTATCTGGTAAATAATTGAATTGAAACTTTCCTTCTCCATCAATCTTGCTTAAATATTGAGGTTTGGTTTTATAAACAGCAGAATCGTTTAAATTATTTTGTAAAATAACAACCAATGTAGAATCTATACTTCCATCATTTGCAACAATTACAGAGCCTTGAATTGTGTGATTGTTGATTTGCTTTCCAGTACTAAAAACAAAGGTTTTGTTTTTAGCGATATTGCCTTCATTTACATCTTTAATAGCATTACCAAAATTTATACTATAGGTGGTGTTAGGCAAAAGCGAATCTTTGAAATTTATGAAAACGTTTTTTAGTTTATAATCAATGATTGGTTGGTTTTCTTGTATTGGATTAATAAGAACTTGTTGAGCAATATCTTTTACCTCTACAAATTCATCAAAGGTTAATGTAATTTTTTTGGAGTTTACATGAATAGCAGAATCTTTTGGTAGGGCTGTAATTAATATTGGTGGCAACGAGTCTCTTGGACCACCACTTGGTGGAATAATATTGGCACAACTAGTGCAAAAACTTATAATCAAAAAAAACACTAGTGTTTTTGTAAAAGAAAATTTAATTAACTCCATTAGTTTACAAACTTATTTCATTTACAATAACAATTCATCAAGGGTATTAGATTAGAGATATACACATCAATAATATTAACTCATTTTTAAATGTCTTTTTTTCAACTTATCTCTATATCTCAATTTGCAAAATTACTTTTGCTTTAAGAATGAAAATACTTGTTCAACTCGTTATTGCAATTGTTTTTTGTGGAAGTAATTGTTTTTCGCAAGAAATAAAAAATCCACTTTTCGAATTCAGGGGCGTTTGGGTTGCTACTGTAAATAATATTGATTGGCCAAGCGAAAAAAACCTTTCGGTTGAAGATCAAAAAAAAGAGTTTATTCAGCTTGCCGATTTACAGCAAAAAACTGGTATGAATGTGCTTATTGTTCAGGTTCGTTCTGCGGCTGATGCATTTTTTCCATCTGCTTTTGAGCCTTGGAGCGAATTTTTAACTGGCAAACAAGGTCGTCCTCCAACACCATATTATGACCCACTAGCTTTTATGATTGAAGAAACGCATAAAAGAGGAATGGAGTTTCATGCATGGTTAAATCCTTATCGTGCTGTTTTTAATATTGGCTCGTCTTCTATTGAAAAAAATCATATTACACATCAAAAAAAAGAATGGTTTTTAACTTATGGAGATAAGAAATATTTTAATCCTGCTTTGCCAGAAGTAAGAGATTATTTTGTAAAAATTGTATTAGATATTATTAATAGATATGATGTTGATGGCATTCATATTGACGATTATTTTTATCCATATAAAATTCCAGGTAAAGAATTCCCTGATTTAAAATTCTACCATAAATATGGCAATGGTTTAAGTAAAGACGATTGGAGAAGGAGCAATTGTGATAGTATAATCAAACAACTTTGGATAACAATTAATTCTGCTCCCCGTAGAGTAAAATTTGGAGTAAGCCCATTTGGCGTTTGGCGAAATATTGATAAAGACAAATTAGGAAGCAACACAAAAGCTGGTCAAACTAATTACGATGATTTATATGCCAATATTCTGTTGTGGTTAAAAAATGGTTGGATGGATTATTGTGTGCCTCAATTGTATTGGGAACGCGGCCACGAATTGTGTGATTATGATACCCTTTTAAATTGGTGGGCAAATAATGCTTACAACAGACATATGTATATTGGTCATGGCTTGTATAAAGCTGGCACCACAAAGGGTTATAGAGATTTTAACGAGATTCCAAACGAAGTAATAAATTTAAGAAAACAATCCAATGTTCAAGGTAGTGTATATTTTAGTAGCAACAGTTTAACGAAAAATATAAATGGTTGGACAGATAGTTTGCAATTAAATTATTATAGTTCGCCAGCTTTAGTTCCACCAATGTCTTGGATAAATAATACAAAACCCTTGCCCCCAATTATTTTAGAAAAGGCTTATAAAAAATATACATTAAAAAATATGAACGCTATCCCAATTAAGGGTTATGCATTATTTGTTGGATATCAAAAAGAAACTGCTATCTGTAAAAAAATTATCACTTCTTTTGATTCTGATATTAATGTTGAAGAGTTTAGAAAAGATCTTTTTTCAAAAATTTATATTGCATCTATAAGCACATATAATAATATTAGCGATTGGGTTGAAGTAAAATAATCTAAAACAATTCATTCATTTCGTTTAAAAACAACACTCTTTGGCTATTCATTGTGTTTGTTAAATAGAAGTCTATAAAGTCATTGACAAAACTAACGTCTTGATCACTCAGGTCATTTCCATTTGGATTATAGTAAGGTGCATAATATTCAGAGCTATCTCCTTGATGATAAGCAGGATTTCTCCAAGTCATTAAATATGCCAAATCGTTTTGGTTTATGATTTGTTGTAAAGTGCTGGTCCACCAATTTTTATTGTCGTAAAAATAATCTGCTCCAATTTCTGTTAATGCTGGTATTTTATGAAGCTCTACAGCAAGATTATTTATTTCTACTAATTGTTGCTTAACCCTGTTTATAAAGTTCGATGTATCAAAATTGGCGTCATTGAGTTGAACATTTTTTGATTGGGGATGTTGGTTTTTTTGAATGTTGGTATTTAGTCTTTGGTAAGCATCAAATCCAATAATATCAAAAAATTCGGGGTCTGGAATTAGAGACCTTAAATTATTATATGTTCTATTTGTATTGCCATCAATAAAAAAATCATTTATACAAAAAGCATTTAGTGTGTTTTGAATTCCATTATTCTGTAAATGCATAATGGTAATTTCCCACAGTTTTTTATAATGAGTAGGGTTAGATCCTGTTGTTGAATTTGTAATTTGATTCCACCAAAAAAATGGCTTGAACCAATTAGGACCAGCATCAAAAGTGATTACTTCATGAAAAGGGCGAAAAATTATTGGTATGGGTATCCCATCTTTATCTACTAAAAAAGTTAAAAAGTTTACTAATTTATCGAGCCATTTTATAAAAATTCTATTCGACACCGAATTTGAAGTAACAACATCTTTAATTGCATTTTTATTACTTACATCATTATAGTCTCCTCCATTTGTAGTATTTATAGATGGGTTTTTGATGTGCCAACAAATTGTATTAACACCTCCACTATGGTGTACTTTTATTATCCAAGAGATTAAATTCTTAATGGGAATATTATTACGAAGTTTAGCGTTTGATTTTGTTAAATCTATGGTTTCTGAATCTAGAATATCTTCTAACCCTATTAAGTCCCAGCCAAAAAGTGCAGGTGCATTATTGTCTAAAGCATAAACAATATCAGATTGTTCAATATTAAAATCTAAAGAATTACTATTATTTGGATCTAAGCCCCTCCAACCACCATGACTTCTTCCATATGCCAAGCTATCTTGATGTCCAAACAATAATTTATCGTGTTGATAAACCTGATTTAGTTTGGCATGTAAGCTATCAGAGGCAAGCTTTCCTGCAGCAGTTTGTAGTGGTGTAAACCCTGGCATTAATAATTAGTTGATTTTTAAAATTAATTAATTTTTTCTAAACCTATATCATTTACCACTTGAGCAATTCTTACTAATTGATTCATAATAAAATTGTTATTTTGTAAGCATTTAATTGGTTTAGTTTTAATAACTAATAACCGTTCAATAGTTTATTATGAAAATTGGAATAGCTTGTTACCCAACATTTGGAGGTAGTGGTGTTTTGGCAACAGAATTGGGCAAAGCACTAGCCGACAAGGGTCATTTAGTTCACTTTATTACTTATCAACAGCCTGTTAGATTAAATGTTTTTAATGCAAATATTTTTTATCACGAAGTAAGGGTCCCTACTTATCCTTTGTTTGATTATCCTCCATATGAATTAGCATTAGCTAGTACAATGGTAGATGCAATTATAAATCATGATCTTGATTTGCTTCATGTTCATTATGCAATACCACATGCTAGTGCAGCATATATGGCAAAGCAAATTGTAAAAAGTAAAAACGGAAGAAATATTCCAGTAATTACTACTTTGCATGGAACTGATATTACTTTGGTTGGAAAAGATAAAACATACGAACCTGTTGTAACATTTTCAATTAATGAAAGTGACTCTATTACATCTGTTAGTGAGAATTTGAAAGAGGAAACCTATAAAAACTTTCCTATCACTAAACCAATTGAGGTGATTACAAATTTTGTTGATGTGGCTCGTTTTGCAAAAAAACCTATTGATGCATTTAAAAGAGTAGTTGCTCCTAATGGAGAAAAAATTCTTTTACATGCAAGTAATTTTAGAAAAGTAAAAAGAGTGAACGATGTAATTAATGTTTTTGCTGAAGTAAATAAACAAATTCCGTCAAAACTTATGATGGTTGGAGATGGCCCAGAACGCCCTGTAGCAGAGGATTTGGCAAGGCAGCTTGGGGTTAGTGATCATGTTCGTTTTGTTGGAAAACAAGAACAGATGGAAGATATTATGAATGTAAGTGACATTTTCTTACTAACAAGTGAATATGAAAGTTTTGGGTTGAGTGCCTTAGAGGCAATGGCTGCTGGAGCAATTGTTATTAGTACTAACGCTGGTGGATTACCAGAAATTAATATTGATGGTGTTACAGGTTTTATGGCTGACGTTGGCGATATAAAAACAATGAGCCAAAAAGCAATAGAAGTATTAAAAGATGAAATACTTTTAGCTAAAATGAAAAATCAAGCCTACGAACAAGCTTGCAAATTCGATATACAAAACATTATTCCTCTTTACGAAAAGCTGTATAGCAAATATTGTAGATTAGATTGTGATTAACTAAGGCTCAATAATCACTTTTGTACCAACAGGAAGTTGACTATAGATTTCATCAACATAATTGTTTGTAGTGCTTACACAGCCTTGGGTCCAGCTTTGTTTTTGTTCAACAGCAAAATCTTCTTCTGGCCATGTTCCGTGTATTCCAATACTTCCACCAATTGAAGCATTAGCAGGAATTTCGCCAGTAGCTTTTCTCTCATAAAATTTCTTATAGCTATCTGCATTTGGATAATCGATGGCCATAAATCTGTGCCATTTTGGGTGAACTCTTTTTGCAGCAATTTTAAAAACGCCTTCAGGAGTTCTTCTATCTCCTTCATACATTTTGTCTCTTAAATCAGTGCTACCAAAGGTTGCAGGATAAGTAACCACTAAAAAATCATCAGCATCAAAAATACTTAATGTATAATTATGCTTACTAACTACAATATAAAAATCGTCTTTTGTTGGAAGATATTTAAAAGAAGTATTTGTAATAAATATTACAAATAAGAATAAAAGAAGTTTTAGTATTTTCATTGGTAATTATACTAACGCAATCTTCGCAATAAAATTTTACATTCTGTGTTAAATTTTGTTTGCTTTTCCTATCTATTTTTTTTACTTATAGCCAACAGCCCCTTAAACAACAGATTGGGTTCGTATTGAAAATTATTTTTTAAATGCTGAGAAAAAAATTCAGCATCGCCACCAGTTAATAATAATTTGATATTATTATATTTTTCAGCATATAATTCTGCAATACCATCCAACTCTTTCGATAAGCCAAATAATACACCACTCAATAAATTTGTTTTTGTATCGTATCCAATTAATGGAAATTGATGTTCTGCTTGAACGATTGGCAAGAGTGCTGTGTAATCGTTCATAGATTTAAACCTCATTAACATTCCTGGCGAAATTGATCCTCCTAAAAACTCATTAAACTTGTTTACAAAATTAAATGTGATACAGCTGCCTAATCCTATTATCAGTTTGTGATTTTTTCCAAATAAATCTGCAGAAGCACTACACAATGCCAATCTATCTGCCCCAATAGTTTCAGGCTTACCAACAGGAGTGGTTATGGGTAGTTGACTTTGATAATTTAATAAGTGAAAATTTGTTTTTTCCTTCAATAAGCTTTCGATAAAAGAATCGTGTATTATTACAGATGATAAAATTGAATATTGGGGTTGATGTGTTTGAATTATTTGATTGAGTTCTTCTAATAAGTTTTCACTAAACACAACTATTTCTTCTAATTCTTCATTGTTAAAAATGGCACATTTTTGTCTGGTATTTCCGAAGTCTAAACAAAGTGTTTTCATGTGTTTATTTTTCTAAACTTTCCAAAATATTATAATAGCTCTGGTAGCGATCAAAACTAATCAAATTGCTTCCAATGGCTTGTTTAACAGCACAGCCTGGCTCGTTGATGTGTTTACAATTATTGAATTTGCACTCCTGAAGCACGTTTTTCATTTCAGGAAAATATCCACTCAGTTCTACTTTTTCAATATTTGTCAATCCCAACTCTCTGATTCCTGGGGTGTCTATAATTTTCCCTCCAAAAGGCAAATTATACATTTGGGCGAAGGTTGTTGTATGCATTCCTTTTCCACTCCAATCACTAACTTCTAGTGTTTTTAGTTCAAGTTCGGGAATAATATGATTGATAAACGTTGACTTTCCTGTGCCACTATGACCACTAATTAGTGTTGTTTTATTTTGTAATAGTTTTTCGAGTTCTTTAATCCCTGTTTTATTTAACATGCTGATTTCAAGAACATTATACCCTATTTTTTCATAAATGTTTTTAATTTCTATAAGCTTGTCTGTTTCTTTTTTTCCATGCAAATCAGATTTATTAAAAATAATTATTGCTGGAATATGATGCATTTCTGATGAAACTAGAAACCTATCGATAAAACCTAATGATGTTTTTGGGTTTTTTAGTGTAGCAAACATTAAACATTGATCGAGATTGCTTGCAATTATATGTTGCTGCCATTTGTTATGTGGAGACTTACGAGCTACATAGTTTTTCCTATCGTAAATTTTTGTAATCGTTGTTGTTTTTTCCAACTCATTTTCAAGCTCCATTTCTACTAAATCTCCAACTGCAATAGGATTGGTGCTTGTTATTTCATCAAGCTTTAAAACGCCTTTAATTCTAGCGTTAAACCTATGACCATCTTCGGTTTCAGCAATATACCAACTTCCAGTAGATTTAAAGATTACAGCTTTCACTTAACGAAGATATTTGCAACTTTTTAAAACTAAAATATAATTATGCGAAGTCTTTCTTTGTATTATTTTAAATTTTAGCTTCTGTTTAATATTATCTGTAGTTATTTTGCTTTGTGAAAAAATTGCTATTTAAAATATTATTGTTGGTGATTTCAATCTGCTTTTTCAACAACTTTAGCTGGGCACAATGTGCCATTTGCACCAAAACAGCAAATCAGCTTGGAGACGCTCCTGCAAGAGGCTTAAATTCAGCAATTATATACCTCATGTTTACACCTTTGTTCATTATGGGGTATTTGGGTTATCGTTGGTTTAAAAGTCAAGAGAACGAGGTTTAATTTCTACCTTCCCATGTAAACCATTAAAATTTGAACGTCACTAGGGTTTACTCCTGAAATTCTTGAAGCTTGGCCCAATGTTCTCGGTCTTATTTTTTTAAATTTTTGTAATGCTTCTGAAGAAATCGCTTGAACCTTATCAAAATCAAAAACATCTGGAATTACCATATTTTCTAATTGGCTCATTCTTTCAACTAGCTCCTGTTCTTTTTCAATATATCTTTCATATTTAATCTGAATTTCTACTTGTTCAAGTTCAAATTCAGAGAATTCTGAAAAGATTGTTTCTATTCTTGGGACGAATTTTTTGATCTCTTTTAAACTAACGCCAGGTCGAAGTATTATTTTTGATAGTTTTTGTTTATCAACAATTTGTGATGAGTTAATATAGTCAAAATATGAATTTATTTCTGCTGGTTCTATGCTTATTTGATTGATAATCAACAAGATGTTTTTAATGTTTTCTTCTTTAACAATCACTTTTGATACCCTTTCTTCGTTGGCTAATCCTGCTTCAAAGCTTTTCTTTGTTAACCTTAAGTCTGCATTATCTTGTCTTAAAAGGGTTCTATACTCTGCTCTGCTGGTAAACATTCTATAAGGCTCATCTGTTCCTTTATTAATCAAATCGTCTATTAAAACTCCAATATAAGCCTCGTTTCTTTTTAACACAAAGGGCTCTTGGTTTGTGATTTTTAAATGTGCATTCATTCCTGCCATTAATCCTTGACAAGCAGCCTCCTCATAACCAGTTGTGCCATTGATTTGTCCAGCAAAAAATAGGTTTGAAATTTTCTTTGTTTCTAGTGTATATTTTAACTGAGTTGGTGGAAAATAATCATATTCAATAGCATATCCAGGTCTAAACATTTTACAGTTTTCAAATCCTTGCACCGCCCTTAGTGCTTTCATTTGAACCTCTTCTGGTAACGATGTCGAAAACCCGTTTACATAAATCTCAACCGTATTCCAGCCTTCTGGCTCTACAAACAACTGGTGACGATCTCTTTCGGCAAAACGATTAATTTTATCTTCTATACTTGGGCAATATCTTGGACCTCTTCCCTCAATTCTTCCTTGAAACATTGGGCTTCTATCAAACCCTGTTTTTAAAATATCATGAACTTCTTGACTGGTATAGGTTATATGACAGCTTCTTTGCTCTGCTGGTTTTATTTTAGGCGTGTCTAAATAAGAGAACCCAACAATCTCATCATCACCCTTCTGTTCTTCCATTTTAGAATAATCAAGACTTCTTCCATCAACCCTTGGCGGTGTTCCTGTTTTTAACCTATCGCTTTCAAAGCCTAGTTCAACCAGTTGTTCAGTAATTCCTGTTGCAGCTTTTTCAGATATCCTTCCTCCTCCAAGTCTTTTTTCACCAATATGTATTACGCCATTTAAAAAAGTACCGCTCGTAACCACAACAGATTTGCTCAATATTTCATGACCCATGCCTGTAATTACACCAGAAGCCACGCCATTTTTGATAATAATTTCTCGAACCATGTCTTGATAAAAATCCACATTTGGGGTTTGTTCAAGCATTTCTCTCCACTTGTTAGCAAAAACCATTCTATCGTTTTGGGTTCTTGGACTCCACATTGCAGGCCCTTTACTTCTGTTCAACATTCTAAACTGAATAGTACTAGCATCGCTGACAATTCCAGAATATCCTCCTAAAGCATCAATTTCTCGAACTATTTGACCTTTTGCTATTCCACCCATAGCAGGATTACAGCTCATTTGGGCAATGGTTTGCATGTTCATTGTAATCAATAAAACCTTGCTGCCCATATTAGCTGCTGCTGCTGCTGCTTCACAACCTGCATGACCAGCACCAACAACAATAACATCGTATTTTAAAAACATATTGCAAAGATAACCACAGGTTTTTAAGGCTTGTTTCACGTGGAACCAATGACGGCTTTTGCGATTTTTTAGTTGGTTTGTTTCACGTGGAACGTTTTGTATATATCAATGTAGGTTGACTCCTTTTTCCTCATTTCTTTAATCTCTGATTTGGTCTTGTCATTAAATCCACAAAGGTGCAATGCCCCATGTGCTAAAACCCTCACCAACTCTAATTCGAATGACTCTCCAGCAATTGAGGCGTTTTGTCTCACCCTGTCGAGGCTTATATATAGCTCAGCCTCTACTGGCATTCCTTTTTCTGATAATGGAAATGTAATAATATCTGTATAATAGTCGTGTTGAAGAAAATCTTTGTTAATCTGAAGAAGAAAATCATCTGAGCAAAAAATAAAATTAAGGCGAGAATACTTTGTTTTTTCTTTGCTAAAAACCTCATGCACAAGTTGCTTTAAATGAGTTTTTGGTGTTAGTCTTAACTTTTTATCTGCGTAATTAAATCTTATAACTGATTCCATCTTGCTCCAAAATTCGTAAGTTAAAGCGAGTATTAGTAGATAGTTTTGCAATAATAAGCTACTATGAAAAAATTAAGTGTTTTAAAGGTTGGTGAGTCTGGGGTTATTGAATCTTTTACACAGGATGATATTTCTATAAAATTGATGGAAATGGGTTGTGTTCCAGGCGAGATTGTTAGAATAGAACAAGTTGCTCCATTAGGTGGTCCTATTTGTGTTACTGTTGCTGGATATAATTTAAGCCTTCGTTTAGATGAGGCAGACAATATACTGGTTGCTGCAACGAATTAACTAGTTGAAATACAGAAATTTACAAATGAAAATCGGTTTGTTTTTTGGTTCGTTTAATCCTATTCACATTGGGCATTTAATAATTGCCAATCATATAGTAGAGCATACAGATTTACAAAAAATTTGGTTTGTAATTAGCCCACAAAACCCATTAAAACCAGCGTCTAGTCTTCTAAACGAATATCACAGATTACACCTTGTACAATTGGCTATAGAAAGCGATAGTCGTTTCAAGTCTTCAAATATCGAATTTGGGTTACCTAGGCCATCTTATACTATTGACACTCTAACTTATTTATCAGAAAAGCATCCTAAACACCAGTTTTCAATTATTATGGGAGGTGACAGCTATCAAAATTTAAACAATTGGAAAAATTATGAGCTCATTTTGAAAAATTATTCAGTCATTGTTTATAATAGAGCAGGCTTTGATATTGAAAAAAAATCAAACTCTACCACTTTTGTTCAGGCTCCATTATTGAATATTTCATCTACTTTTATTCGAAACGAAATCAAACTTGGGAGGTCAATCAGGTATCTTGTTCCAGATTTGGTTTTCAATGAACTTGAAATTACAAATTATTACAAGTAATTTGTTGGGTCTTTAACACAATTTAATTTTGACTAAAAATTATTAATGGTTTATTTAACAAGAAAAGAACATTTTAATGCTGCCCATAAGTTGTATAACAACAATTGGAGCAAAGAAAAGAATGTTGAGGTTTTTGGTTTATGTGCTAATGAAAATTGGCATGGTCATAATTATGATTTATATATTACAATTAAAGGGGTTCCAAATACAGAAACAGGTTTTGTGATGGATGTAAAAGATTTAAGTGTTATTATAACTGAATATGTAATTAATCCCCTTGATCACAAAAACTTAAACTTGGATGTTCCCTTTTTAAAAGATATCATGTGTAGTACAGAAAACCTAGCCATTGCAATATGGAATCAGATTACTCCACATTTACCAAATTCTGTTAATTTATATTGTGTTAAACTCTACGAAACGCCAAGAATTTATGTTGAGTATTTTGGGTAATTAAAATATGCAAGCAAAAAAATTTCATACAAAAATTTGTATAGTTGGGGCTGGGCCTGCTGGTGCTACAACAGCAATTTTTTTGGGTCGATATAATATTCCTCATATTATTATTGATGCTGCTGAATTCCCAAGGGATAAGGTTTGTGGCGATGGTTTAGATTTAAAAGCAATTGGTGTTTTAAATCAAATTGATAAAAATATTATTCAAGAAAACATTAAACCAGGTGGTTTAATTAATGCTTGTTGGGGCTTTCGATTAATTCACCCTTCTGGAAAAAGAACAGAGTTTGTTTTTGAATCAAATGATTCTGGTTTTGTTCAGCCACCATATGCAATTTCTAAAAGAATTAATATTGATGCTATATTAGTTCAACAGTTTGATAAACGTTTTACCACTTTCTTTCAAAACACAAAAGCAAAGTCAATTGAAAGAACCAATGATAAATGGAAAGTTGTTTCAACCCACGGGGATGAGACAATTGAAATTATTTGTGATTTAATGGTTGGAGCAGATGGTGAACGTTCGGTAGTTTTAAAAACCGTTGGTGATCGAAAAATAAATAGAGATCATTATGCTGGTGGTGTAAGGCAATACTGGAAAGGGATTGAAGGGATTCATGAAAAAAATCTTATGGAAGTTTATTATCCAAAATCTAAGCCCATGAGTTATTTATGGATTTTTCCTTTGGGTAATGGCTATGCTAATGTTGGTTATGGTATGTTGAGTTCTGTTGCTTCAAAAAATAATTATAATATTAAAGAAGATTTTAAAGAAATCTTAGACTCTGATCCAATAATTGCAGATCGCTTTATTAATGCAACTCCATTAGATGCTGTTGCTGGCTGGGGTTTGCCATTAGCATCATTAAAAAGAAAATGTTTTGGTAATGGTTGGCTCTTGGTTGGTGATGCAGCTTCTATGGTTTCTCCAACTACTGGTGAGGGTATTGGTACAGGTATGACAACAGGATTAATTGCTGCAAAATTTATTCAACAAGCCATTAAGCTAAATAGGTTCGATGAATCTGTATTAGCAAATTATGATAGAGAAATATTTAGAAGAGTGCAAGATGATATTAACTTGTTTAAACTAAGTATGTGGTTTTCTCCAAAAATGATGGGCTTTGTAATGAATACAATCATTCGTCTTCCAATTTTTAAAAAACTATTTCAGAAAAAAGTAAGTCAATGGTTACACACAGCATATAATAAAGAATTAGTCGTGAACCTGGATTAATACTATTTTATTCCTTTGCTTTTAAAAAGGTCAATAATTAAATTTAATTCAAATCCTTTTTGTAATAAATAATTTTGTGTTTTATATTTTTTTTGAAGATGGTTTGCAGATTTTAATTTAGAAAAATACGAATCAAGTTCTTTTTCCAATTTGGGCCAAATACTCTTCTTCGTCAATCGTAGCAAGTGCTTTGGTAATATTTCTGGGGCTTACTTGTTTAGATTTTAATTCATATTTTATTTTATTTCTTCCCCAGTGTTTTATTTTAAATTTACCTCTTGCAAACTGTATTGCAAATCGTTCTTCGTTTAAAAAATTTTCTTCAATTAATTCAACAAGTACTACAGACAATTCCTCGTCTGATAATCCAAAGGTTTGAAGTTTTTGTTTTACTTCTAAGTGACATCTTTCTTGATAAGCACAAAAATGTTTTATTTTTTCTGTAGCCTCTTCAATAGAAAAATATTTTTTGTACAAGATTAAATTTTTATTGATTTCTTTTTATATACAGGCACTGTGCTACATGGCTCACCATACATAATACTTTTTGCAACAGGAAGAAGCTTGTTTGTGATGGCTACATAAGCAGATTCAGGAATTGCTTCATCACCACAACCCTTAATTACAATTCTTTTATCCATATAATCTTCAACTGGAGACTTTACAATATTTTCTAAAAGTATTTTTTCTTTTATTTTTTCTGGATTTCCAAAATGAACATTGTTGGCTATGGGTTGTAAATAGGTTGATGCTAACATATAAGCCCATACAGGAATAATTGCATCTGTACTACAATACACACAAACTATTTTATTGTTGTAAGATGACCAATCTTTATCTTGTAATGCTGTACGATAATCTTTTTCTTTTAAAATAAGCTCCATGAATAAATAATCTTTTAAATCAAAAGCAACCATTTCTTCTTTTGGAAAAAAAATTGCAAGATCTAAAGTGATTAATCCACTTTCAGAAACCTTATTTACAAATGTTGAACTCATTTTTATTAATTGTTGCAAAAATACTTTTTTAAAATTATCTAAACTTTCGGTTTAAGTAAAACAAAAAGCCCATTTGAAATTTCAAATGGGCTTTCCTAAAATAAACTTAATTTTTTTAATATACTTCGGCTCTTTTATCTTTTATTGAAGCGGTTTTTTTCAGAAGCTCATTAGTAATTCTACCTGCTGCACTTTTGATATTGTTATTTAATGTGTTGCTTAAAGTGGTTGCTTCTGTTGGCACACCAGCTTTTGCTCCAATATAATCAGTGCGTAACGCAAATACTCCATTTTGACCAGCAACCAATTCTGTAACTTTTCCTTTTTGGCTTGCATTAAATGCAGCTCCAGAAAATTTATAATCGTTTCCAAGAATAGGATTAAAACCATTCGATGCTAAAAGAGTGTCAATTTTTTGAACCGTTGTGTTTGTTCCATAACTAGCTGCAATTGTTTCAAGGGTTGTTCCTTTTGCTTTAGCAAGTATTTGTTGTGCTTTTAGTTCGTTCTTAACTAGATTTTCTACAAGAGGTCTAAGTGTTGGTACAGTTGGTAAACCAGGTTTATTTATTGCTGTAATAATACCAACAATATATTTTGTATTAAAATTATAGGGCAACTCAGTAATTGTTCCAACTTTATTATCATAAATCCATTTAACCAATTGTCTGTTGCTTGCTAATCCAGGAACTGAGTAGTCCATTGGTTTAACTCCTTCGGCAGGAAACGGAACTTTTTTAAGTTTAACAGCTTCGTCGTCGAATTTTTTATTATCTGTAGCGATTGATAAAAATTTTGTTGCTTCACTTTTAGCTAATCCATCTGTTTCATTGCTGATAGATATTTGTTTTGCATAGTAAGCAATATTATATCCATTAGAGCTTCCTTTTTGACCCAACACTTCAACATAATGATAGCCGTATTGAGTTTTAACTATTCCTTTTGATCCAACAGGTTGTGTAAAAGCAAAATTATTGAAGGTTCCAACCATTCTTCCTGAAGGAAAATAATCATAAACTCCACCTTTCATTTTACTTCCATCATCTTCACTATTCTTTAAACAAATAGTATCGAAATTTTTACCTGATTTAATTTCTGTAACCAAAGAGTCTAATAATTTTTTTGCTGTGCTGTCGTCTCTCATTCTAAATTCTTGACCAGTACGTTGATCTCTATCCATTGTTTTAACTAAAATGTGACGAACTTTTGCACTATCAGGAATTGATTTAATTCCTACCATTTTAGCAAGGACATAATTTGAACCATCTAAATAAGGACCATAAACATTACCAGTAGAAAGTTTTAATAAGCTATCTTTTACTTCTTGCTTTATTTCTTTTCCTGAAATATATCCATCATAAAAAGGAAGTTCAGATGTATTTTTTGCAAAAAACATATTAATATCAGCTTCTGCTAACAATTCTGCTTTCTTGTTTTCTAATTTTGTTTTTACAGCTGCACTATCATCAGCACTTGGAACAACCTCAAAGTTTAGATATTTGAATGTTCTAGTTTCTTCATCTTTTTCATATAATGATTTATGTTTTTTTGCATAAGCCATAATTTGATCATCACTTACCTTAATAGTACTATCAACTATTGAAGAATATGGAAAAGCAACATAAGAAACAGTTGCAAATGCACTATTATCTGCTTGTTGTTTTTCTATTAACCATTTTGGTGCATACGCTGCATTGGTAATCATTGCAGTATATTTAGCATATTTTGTTTGAAGTATTGTTGGTTCAATAATACCTTCATAAACACCTTTTTTTTGTTCTTCTTTACCAGATTTTTTAAACTGTGCAAATGCTTGTTTTGCTTTTTCAACATCTGGCTGACCCGTGTTTGGATCTTTAAACTCACCCATTAATGGTGAGTTTGGCTTAAATAATTCTTCGCTTAATTGTTTATCTGTACAAGCCAAGCCAGCTTTATCAAACTCTTGATTTAATAAAATCTGACCAACTTCTTGATTCCAGAGTTGACCAATTAAATTTTCTCTTTGTTGAGAATTACCTTGACTAGCATTTTCAAGTTTTCTTTCAAACTCATTTTTATCAATTCCAACACCGTTTACTTTACCAATATTGCTTCCTACACCTGTTACAGATCCTTGTCGACCCATACCATCTTGTAATATAAAAGCAATTAGGGCAATAGCAATGATGGTTCCAATGATCCAAGCTCCTTTATCACGAACTGTTTGAATAATAGACATAATATTATATACTTTAAATTTAAGGTTGGCAAAAATAGGGATTTGAGAGTATAGAACAAACTGTGGAAAACTATTTAAAACCCTTTATTCTTAAAGTTTCTAGCTAGTTGCTTTTGTTTATTTTTTTAAACATTGATTTTAGTTGATTCTTCTTTAAAAGAATTGTGCACATAACCAATTGTATAAAATGGGTTTCTGGTGGATAAATAGAGTATTATTAAAAACAATTGTGGGTAATTTTAGAATAAGTAGATGGATTTATTCTGTTTCGATGATTTTAAGAAATTTAAAAGCAATTTACTGATGCTTAATTAACAGTGAATAACTCGTCAATTACAATTTTTCTTTTAATGAATAACTTTATTCAACATGTGTCAATAAATCATTAAAATATAGATTCTGTTTGATAATTTAGTATGCATAAAATTGTGAATTACTTATAATAAACGGTGAATAAATTCAATTAACAAATGTAGATAACTAAGTTATCCATAAATTAACACTTGTAATAGTAATAAGTCTTTATTTATAAATTATATTATTAAATACTATTACTTTAGAAATACACATCTCTATTTTTTAAATACAAAAATTTAATTGATAATTCATTTTAAAATAGATTTGTTTGCAAAGGAAAAATAATTAACCATGTCAAATATCGAAACGTTTAAAGAAGCAATAAACAAAGGTTATACTTTCAAAGGAGAAAAAGTAAAAATAGGTGTGGGTATGTTAGATGGAACTGTTGTAAGTGATGCAGATGTTTATCTTCCATTAAAAACTTTAAACAGACATGGATTAATTGCTGGTGCAACTGGAACAGGTAAAACAAAAACACTTCAAGTAATTAGTGAGTTATTGAGCGATAATAGTGTGCCTGTTGTATTGATGGATATTAAAGGAGATTTAAGTGGTATTGCAGCTGCAGGCACAATGAATAGTAAAATTGAAGAACGTTGTAAATTTTTAAATGTTGAATATAATCCAACTGCTTATCCTACAGAATTATTAACATTGAGTGATGAAAAAGGAGCTAGACTTAGAGCAACAGTTACAGAGTTTGGTCCTATTTTACTCAGTAAAATATTAGGATTAAATGATACCCAAGAAGGGTTTGTGTCATTAATTTTTAAGTATTGCGATGATAATCAAATGCCCTTATTGGATTTAAAAGATTTTATTAAAGTTTTGCAATTTATTAGCGATGAAGGAAAAGATGAATTAGAAAAAACTTATGGTAAAATATCAACTTCATCAACAGGAACCATCTTAAGAAAAATAATTGAATTACAACAACAAGGTGCTGATGTTTTTTTTGGAGAAAGAAGTTTTGAAGTTGAAGATTTAATGAGAATTTCAGATACTGGTTTAGGAATGATAAATATTCTTCGTGTAACAGATATGCAAAGCAAACCCAAGCTGTTCAGCACTTTTATGTTACAATTATTAGCTGAACTTTATGCAACTTGTCCAGAAGAAGGAGATATGGATAAACCAAAACTAGTGTTGATTATTGATGAAGCACATTTGGTTTTTAATGAAGCTAGTTCTGCTTTGTTACAACAAATAGAAACAGTAATAAAACTCATTCGTAGTAAAGGAATTGGTATTTTCTTTTGTACACAAAATCCACAAGATATTCCTTCAAGCATATTGGCTCAATTAGGTTTAAAAGTTCAACATGCTTTAAGGGCTTTTACAGCTGCTGATAGAAAAACAATTAAAACAGCTGCAGAAAATTTTCCACTTTCAGATTTTTATCAAACAGATGAATTACTCACACAAATGGGTATTGGTGAGGCTTTCATTACATTATTAAACGAAAAAGGAATTCCTTCTCCTCTTGTTCATACAATGTTGTGTCCTCCAAAAAGTAGAATGGATATTTTATCAGACGATGAAATAAATTCTTTAGTTAGCAAGAGTAAACTTGTAAAAAAATATAATGAAATTATTGATTCCGAAAGTGCTTATGAAATTCTTACAAAAAAATTAGCAATAGCTGCAGAAAAAGAGGAAGAAGTTGAAGAAGAAGAAAAATCTAATAAAACAACAACAAAAGAAGTGGGATTTTTTGATAATCCAATTGTAAAACAAGTAGGAAGAACAGCAGCAGGATTAATAACAAGAAGCCTACTTGGAGCTTTAGGAATTGGCGGTAGAAGAAGTAAAAAAAGTTTATTTTAAATCTGTAAAAAATTCAAACAATAAAGAATTTTAAAAAACGTTCTTAAATAGTTAATACTATAAGTTTTATATAGTATAACTATTAATATGCAGTTTAATAAAACCCTATTTTTTCTAACCTTGTTAATATCCTTGTTTTTGGGTTGTACCAAATACACAGGAAAGTCTACAACAGCAACTACAACAACAGGAACAGGAGGATCAACAGGTACTGGTGGAACCACAGGTTCAGGATCTGGTTCAACAGGGTCGTCTGGTTCTGGTTCAACAGGAAGTGGAACAAGTGGTACAGGACCAATAATTATATCTTACACTTTTACTAGTCCATGTGCCCCAAGCACAGAGAAATTTACATTTACTTGTACAGGTTCTGGTGTGCCAGCTGGTGCAACTTTTGAATGGTATTTTGGAGATGGAAATGCAGGTTATACAAATCCTGTTGATAATGTGTATGCAGATGGTGGAAACAAAACAGTTCTAGTTAAAGTAAAAAAAGATGGTTCAATAGTAGGTCAACAAAGCATGTCTGTAAAAGTGGCTGGACAAGATGTTTCTCCTGTTGCATCATATTCTTATAATCTTACAAGTCAGGTTGGAACACAAGCTACGTTTGATTTTCAAAGCAATAGTTATATAGCAAAAGGCTCTATGCTTTATGCTTGGGATTTTGGAGATGGTACAACGGGAACAGGAATAAAATATACAAAAACATTTGCACAATTACCAACCGATCAAACAAGAGCAGTAAAATTAAAAGTAACAAGTGATGCTGGTTGTAGTGATACCAAAACAATTGATGTTGTAGTACCTGCAGCTTATGATATTAAAGGTGGTTTCACAGCAGCTTCAACAAGTCCATGTTTGCCAAGCAAAGAAGTATTTACGTTTACAGGTCCAACAACAAACGTACCTGCTGGAGCTGTTTATTCTTGGGATTTTGGAGAAGGCTCTGGTTTAACTTATGGAAATCCAGTAGTTAAATCTTATGTTCATGGAAATTCATATAATGTGATTCTTACCATTATTTACAATGGAAGAGAACTTTATAAAGTTGGGCAACCTGTAAAAACATATGGACAAGATGCAACACCAAACGCTTCTTTCTATATTCAATTTATTGGATCAACGGTAAATGGTTATATCTATAATTTCAACAACACCTCAAATATTGCAGGAGGTTATACTAACATAAACTGGAATTGGGAGTTTGGTGATAGCACAACTTACAATGGCATTGTAGCAAGTATCGATAAAACATATATTAGAGGATCTGTAGATAAAAGCTATCCTGTAAAAATGACTGTAACATCAAACTCTGGCTGTTCATCATCTGCAGAAGCTTCAGTATATATACCAAAATTATAAATATGGATTTTGCAAATTTTAATTGGGTTGATTATTTAGGATTGTTTGGTGCTTTTTTAACATCAATAACTTTTATTCCTCAAGTTTTACAGGCTTATAAATCAAAAAGTGTAAAAGATTTAAGTACAGGAATGTTGTTTATAATATTTTCAAGTGTAATTGTTTGGTTGGTGTATGGATTTGCAAAAAATCTTCTGCCTGTAATTATCGCTAATAGTATAGTTTTAATTCTTAGTACAATTCTTTTGTACTTTAAAGCTACATTTAAGAATTAATAATATTTATCAGTTTTACTTAAAAAAGAAACTACACATCGTTTAATTTCGTTGCGTTAACACTTCTTTTTTTTGATTTATATCATGTAAATCAAAAATCAATAAATCGTAAATAGTTTATGCCGGTATTCAATCAAAATCGCAGCAGAGTGGTTCAAACTATTTTTGTAGTGGTTTTTGCAGTTATAGCTTTTCAATTAATTAACCTTCAAATTAATTTCGTCTAAATATAGAAGAGCAGCAGACGATAATGCCAACTTAAGAAAAGTAATTTATCCAAATAGAGGAATCATTTTCGATAGAAATAATAAAAGCTTGCTTGAAAATGTAATCATGTACGACCTCATCATTACACCTTCAGAAACCAAAGGAATAGACACTTTGGCTTTTTGTGAATTGATGAACATGGACATGAAAGAATACAAAAAAAGAATCATCAAGGTTTTAAACAAAACAGGCAGCCGAGTAAAACCAGGAATTTTTGAAGCTTTATTAACACCTGAAAAATATGGTCGACTTTCTGAAAACCTCTATCGATTTTCTGGTTTTGTTTTAAGTGAAAGATCTGTAAGAAGCTATCCTTATCATGCTGCAGGAAACATTCTTGGCTATATAGCAGAAGTTGATACAGGGTTTTTAAGAAGACATAATGATGAAGGATATGAAATGGGTGATTATGCAGGTATGACTGGCTTAGAGAGGAAATACGAAACAATCTTAATGGGTCAAAGAGGAGTTAAAAGATTAATAAAAGATAAACTCAGCAGAAACATGGGCTCTTATGAAAATGGAGCTTTTGATACAGTTGCAATAGCAGGAAAAAACCTTTACAGTTCGCTTGATATAGAGTTACAAAAACTAGGTGAAAAATTAATGTCAGATAAGGTTGGAGGAATAATTGCAATAGACCCTAGAACAGGTGGAATTCTATGTATGGTAAGTGCCCCAACATTTGACCCTAACTTTTTAACAGGACCAGATAGAAGAAAACATTTTAGTAGATTATTTGTCGATCCAAAAAAACCATTAATGAACCGACCAATTTTTAATCGTTATTCACCAGGCTCAACATTTAAAACTGTTGTAGGGGTTATTGGTTTAGCAGAAAAGGTAATCGATGAAAAATATAGCCTACATTGTACTGGTGCTTTTCATGGTTGTGGAAATGGTCGACCAAAATGTTTAGATGTTGGAACATATAATATTCGAACAGCAATTGCTCATAGTGATAACACATTTTTTGCAACAGTTTACAAAAAATTATTAGATCAAAATAAATTCGATAAAACTGATTCTGCACTTGAAAGTTTTAATCGTTATGCTTATTCTTTTGGTTTAGGAAAAAGATTGGGAGTTGACTTACCTTCTGAAAACTCAGGAAATATTCCAACATCATCATTCTATAGAAAAATGCATGGCAACAAATGGAACTCTTGTAATATTATTTCAAATTCAATTGGACAAGGAGAAGTTGGAACTACGCTAATGCAGCTTTCAAATGTTATGGCAATTATTGCTAATAAAGGCTGGTTTTATACACCTCATTTAATTGACTCTGTTGAGGGGGGAGATATTGAAGATGTTCTTGAGCCCTATAGAATAAAAAATTACACACTCGATATTCCTGATACGGTTTTTAATATTGTGCACGATGGCATGCAAGGTGTAATGGAATATGGAACAGGGGCTGCAGTTAAAATTCCAGGCATTACAGTTTGTGGTAAAACAGGTACAGTTGAAAATTATTATAGAGGCGAAAAACAAAAAGACCACGCTTTTTTTGGAGCATTTGCACCAAGAGATAATCCAAGAATTGCAATCGCTGTAATGTGCGAAAATGCTGGATTTGGTTCACAATCTGCTGCACCAATAGCAAGCTTAATGATTGAAAAATTTTTGAGAGATAGTATTGCAGGAAAAGATAGAAATGCTTTAGCTGAACGCATTACTAAAACCAAACTCATTCCTAAATTAATGCAAATTGAAATTGATAAAAAAATTGCAGAAAAAAATAAAAGAGATTCAATTCAAGCATTATTAGAAATGGATAGAGAAGAAAAAGAAAATGCAGAGTCTGATGAAGAGCATCAAAAACAGGAATCAAAAAAACCAACTACCCCAAAAAAGCTACCAACAAAAACAAATAATCAGGTTGCGGTTTTACCAGATGAAAAACTGTATAAACTAAAGCAATTACTAGTTAAAAACTAGTATTCATGGGCTTTTCCACGTTCTGTGTATAAGAAGATTTTCTAAACATCAATAAATTTTCGATAACTTTAGAAAACTTTATTATGTATTGGAGAAAATTTAATGGCGAGGCAATTAATCTTCCTATAAAAGAAGCTGTAGCAAAAACAATTACTCAAGAATCAGAAAAAGGAATTAAACTAAAAGTTTGTATAGGAACCGATAGTCAAGTAAAAGGTGTTGATACAGAATTTGCAACGGTGATTGTTTTTTTACGAGAACACAATGGTGGCTTTATGTTCATCCACAACGAAAAAACAAAACAGAAATATCATCTTAAAGAAAGAATGCTGGTAGAGGTTGCAAAAAGCATAGAAATTGCTTATGAACTTTGTGATTTATTTATTGAGCACAATGTAGAAATGGAGGTTCATGCAGATATTAATACCAATCCAAGTTTTAAAAGTAATGATGCATTAAAAGAAGCCATGGGTTATATTTTAGGAATGGGATTTGCTTTTAAAGCCAAGCCAGAAGCTTTTGCAAGCAGTTGCTGTGCCGATAAAGTTTGTAATTAATTTTTTAAATATTTTGTATCATCTTTTCTTTGCTAATAAATTAAAAGATGAATTTAACACTGATATATTGTTATGATGCTTATTGTGGTTGGTGTTATGGTTTTAGTAATGTAATCACAAACGTTTTCAAAAAATATAATCAACATTTTTATTTTGAAGTATTAAGTGGTGGAATGGTTTTACCAACAAACCCAGTACCAATAAGCAATACAGCTAGCTACATTAAAAGTGCATCAAAAAGAGTAGAGGAATTAAGTGGTGTAAAATTCGGAGAAGATTATTTATGGCATATTAATAATCCAGATAAAAGTGACTGGTTTCCCAACAGCGAAAAACCAGCAATTGCATTAAATATTTTCAAAGAAATTTTTCCAGAAAAACAAATTGAGTTTGTTAGTGATTTACAATATGCATTGCATTTTGAAGGCAGAGATTTGACAGATGATGAAGCATACAGACACTTGTTAGAAAAATATAAAATTGACGAAAAAGATTTTTTATGAAAAACTTAAAAGCGAAGCGTATAAAGAAAAAGCTCATTACGAATTTGCTTTATGCAAACAATTGCAAGTAACAGGGTTTCCAATGGTTTTTATACAAGCCAATGAAACAAAATTTTATTTGGTTGCAAAAGGATACACATCTTTCGATAATATTGATGATAGAATTCAAAACGTTATAAAAGAAATTGCTCAAAATAATTAAAAACTAGTTTATGCCAATAAGAATGGTTGATGATCCCAATGATAATTATTCTAACGAAAATGAAAATACAGGTGGTGGTGGAAGAAGAAATCCTGGTGGTGGAGGAAACCTGTTTCAGTTTTTACCAATGATTATTGGACTATTAATAAAAAAGCCAATTTTATTTTTAGTGGTAATAGTTATTGGTGGATTTATGTTTTTTAAAGGAGGCTGTAACCCAGGAATGGAAAGCATTTCAAAGCTTGCAACTGGTGGAATTCTTGATCCAAAAGAGTACCAAAAAGCAGAAGTTTATGAAGGATTAGATGAAGATAAAAACACACTTCCTGAAATCGTTTCTTTATTACAATATGCACCAGACAGAAAAAATCAGGGACAACAAGGTAGTTGTGTTGCATGGAGTGCAGCTTATGCAGCAAGAAGTATTTTAGAATCATCATCTACTGGTGTAAATCCAAACAACACTGCATTTAGCCCATCTTTCATGTATAATCAAATTGGTTTAGATGGTTGCCAGGGAAGTTATATTATTCGTGCAATGGAAAATTTAACTAAAGTGGGTGCTGTTCCTTTTAATTCTTTTCCTTATAATGATAAAGATTGTACCACACAACCAGATGGTAGATTAATGAATTTTGCAGAGCAATATAAAATGCTTGGTTTTACAAGACTGAGTGAAGATGAAAGTACTCGTGAAATTAATATTCATGCTATAAAAGAACATTTGTCAAAAGACGTTCCAGTAATTATTGGAATGATGGTTGGTGGTTCATTTATGCAAGGTATGCAAGGAAAAGAAATTTGGCTTCCAGAAAGTGAAGATTATAATATGATGGGCTTTGGAGGACATGCCATGTGTGTTATTGGTTATGATGATAGAAAAGAAGGTGGAGCTTTTGAAATTATGAATAGTTGGGGTCCAGAATGGGGAAACAATGGAGTTGGTTGGGTTTTATATAAAGATTTTAAACACTTTGTACGAGAAGCTTATGGCTTAAACCCAATGCCAAAAGTAGGAGATGCTGTGGCACAAAATTTATCATGCCAAATTGGTTTAGTGAACGAGCAAAAACAATATATTCCATTAGAATATTTAAATAGCAATATTTTTAAAAACACAGCAGCAATTAAAAAACTTACTAAGTTTAAAATAGAAGTTAAAAACAATAGCCCATGTTATATTTATGTAATAGGACAAGAGGTTAATGGTGATAGTTATGTGTTGTTTCCTTATCCTTCTAAAAGCGATCCAAATAAAACAATATTTTCACCATATTGTGGCATTACAGGCTATCGTTTATTTCCACGAGGAAAAAGTTTACAAGCAGATGAAGTTGGAACAAAAGATATGATGGCCATTATTACAAGCAAAACAGCACTCGATGTTTTTCAATTAAATGCTGAAATATCAAAGTATAAAATTCGAGGATTTGAATATTCCGTTAACATGGCAGTTCAAAGAATATCGAATAATAATGTTAGATTTTTTGCAAACAATGGAACTTTTGGTTTTGAAACAAATAATGGAGATTTAGGGGCAGTAGCTATGATTGTTGAAATTAACAAACAGTAAGTTTAATAAGATTTCATATACTTCCAGTTTCTAGGTTTGCCTTCAGCCATCCATTCAACAGCTTGTAATAATCTTTTTTGTTTGGTTGCTTCTGTTTTGGCTTCAGCTATCCATTCAAGATATTCTTTTTTATTGCTAGCACTGAAAGCCTCAAAAGTTACAAATGCTTTTTTATTTTTTTTAATAGAAGATAAAATTTCAACAGGTATAACAATATCCTTGGCCTTAACAGGCTTGGCTTTCACCAGCTTTACACCATCATCATTTAGCTTCATAGCTTCTTTAATGTAACCAATAATTTTTTTATCAGAAGGCAAATCTTTTAACGATGTTATTCTTCCTAAGTGCCCCATAGATGTTTCACTTTTTGCATTTTCCATTAAAATAGAATCTTTCATTAAAGCCGCTTTCCAAAACATAAAAGTGCAATGTTGTTTAAATGAAGCAAAGCCACACATCATGCCTTTATATTCAAAACTTGGCATTCCCCACTTTATTTTTTCTTCAATATCTGGACAAGTATCATGAACGAGTTGTCTCAAATGAACAAGCACAGGTTTTGCAAAAGGCTGCACTTTATTAATATACTCATCTACCAATTTGTTTTTTTTCATATTAAATATTTGGCATAAAAAAACCACCCCGGTAAAGGGTGGTTTAAAAATAATATATTTTAATATTATAGTTTGATGAATTTTTTAGTTGCAGCTTCACAACCATCTTCACAAGCTACTTTTAAAATATAATTTCCTGAAGTTAAATTACTAACTCTTAATTGAACATTTGTTTCACCATTTATCACTTTCATGTTTTGTTGTAATACCACTTTACCAATTAAATCAGTAACAATAAAGTTTGCATTTTTCTCAGCAATAGAAGAAACCACAACATTAATTTTTTCTTTAGCTGGATTAGGATAAACATCACCAATATCAAAGGTTAATATTCTTCCATCTCTAATTGCAACCACTTTACTATAAGTTGATTTGCCATCAAAATCAATTTGTTTTAATCTGTAATAAGACACTGCTTTAAATGGTTTAGCATCTATAAATTCATACTCTAAAGTTCCAACACTATTTCCATTGTTAGCCTTAGAAGCAACAAACTCAATACTTGAGAATCTATCTCCATCAGCACTTCTTTCTAATTCAAAACCTTTATTATTTTTTTCATCTGTAGTTATCCAAGAAAGTTTGTTGGTTGCACCATTTTTAACACCTGTAAAAGTTGTTAAGTTAACAGGCACCAAACCTGAAGCAAGTGTAGCACCAACCATAATTTTAAATGGAGCTCCTAATGGACCCCAAGTATTCGTTCCATTTGGAGATTTTGCCCAAAATGTATTTGTTCTTTGTGGGGTTTCTGATTCATAAGAACAACCCATATTTGTAGTTCCAGTTTGGTTAACAGAAACAGCAAAATCACCAGTTATTCCAACTGTTGGGCTCAATGTAACTGTATTTGCACCAGCAGCTGTTGTTAATGTTGCAGAAGTATATAGTAAATTTTGAGGAGTGTCTGAATTCACACTATAAATTTTAATAACATATGGCTGTCCAGAACTACTAAAATTTGTATTAATAGAAGTTAATCCGGTTGCTACAGGACATCTAAAAATTACAGCCAAATCTATAGGAGCAGTATTACTACCCACCCCAGAAGTTGTAACTGTATCATATGCAGTACTGTATGAAGCAGCTGTAACTTGGTTATTTATAATTTTAGTATTGTTTGCATTATCATCATCAGTAGGTAAAGAAACAGTAACAGTATTAGCTCCAATATTTCCGGTTGCCATAGGTGCAAAGGTAACAGTAGTAGCTGCTCCAGAAGCCAAACTTGGTATTGTTTGAACGTTTGTAAAAGGATTTGCTCCTGTAACGTTTAGAGTTACTGCTAAATTAGTTTTTGCTGTTGTTCCTAAATTAGTTACTAAAGCAGTTACAGAATGTGCTAGGTTTTGTGGTATTTTTCCTAAAGCAAATGCAACTACGCTTGCATCGTTTGCTAATGGGTGTGAAAGCTGAATTGCTTCCCTAAAAGCAGTAGTTGCAAAGACTTGTAACACCTTCAGCTGGAGCGGCTGTATTATTATATCATTTGCAGACAGTAAACAGTGTTACCAGTTTCATTACCATTAGCACAATTGAAAACAGTTCCTGTTAGTGCTACTCCATTGTTTCTAATTACTAAAATACTTAAATTTTGACCCGCTGTTCTAACAAAAGGTGTTGTTAAATCGATAGAGTTCCAACCCACACCAGACACAGTAAAAGTACCATTGAAAACCTGTGTATAACCCGGTTAGGCTATAGGTTCCAGCAGTAAAGGTTGTATTTGTGCCGTCATTTTTCATATAAATCTCAAAATTGCTTACTACCAGCGGAAAGGTACCAGAATAAGAACTTAGGCTGTATGCAATTCTAGTTATTGCAGTTCCAAAGGTTTCAAAATTTCCGTTCCCAATTTCAGTTGTAGTATATCTGTTTTCTTGAACATGATATGTGCTACCACCAATTACAGCATTTCCTGAAGTACCAGGATTAGCAGAAATCGTTACCAACTGGGCGAAAGTGGAATTGTTTTTTACGAGAAATAAAGCACAGAAAAAAAGTAAAATTATTTTTTTCATAAAGTTAGTTTTGATTGAAAATTATTTTAATTGGTTTGCAATATACATATTTGATAAATAAAATATAAGTTTCCTGTTAATTATTATTTTAATACATATACTATAACCTCCTTAAGATTTCTATTATTTAGTCAACATCCCTTACTTTTGCAGCCGAAAAAACAAAATCTATTTTTATATGGCTTCTGTAGGTAAAGTAAAACAAATTATTGGGGCAGTTGTTGATGTACATTTTGAAAGTGCATTACCAGAAATATACAACTCTTTAGAACTTAAAAAACCAAATGGCGATATTTTGGTTCTTGAAGTTCAACAACATTTAGGAGAAGATAGTGTTCGTACCATTGCAATGGAAGGAACAGAGGGTTTAAAAAGAGGAATGGAAGTTGTAGATACTGGAAAGCCAATTGCAATGCCAATTGGAGAAGGTATTAATGGTCGTTTATTTAATGTAACTGGAGATGCTATTGATGGTTTACCACAAATTGATAAATCAAATGGTCGTCCAATTCACAACAAGCCACCATTATTCGAAAATTTAAGTACAGCATCTGAAATTTTATTAACTGGTATTAAAGTAATTGACCTTATTGAGCCTTATGCAAAAGGTGGTAAAATTGGATTATTTGGTGGTGCTGGTGTTGGTAAAACAGTTTTAATTCAAGAGTTGATTAATAATATTGCAAAAGGTCATGGTGGTTTATCAGTGTTTGCTGGTGTGGGAGAAAGAACCCGTGAAGGAAATGATTTATTACGTGAAATGATTGAAGCAGGAATCATGAAATATGGTGACGCTTTTAAACACAGCATGGAAGAAGGCGGATGGGATTTAAGTAAAGTAGATATGGAAGGCTTGAAAGATAGCTAAAGCAACTTTCGTATTTGGACAAATGAATGAACCACCAGGAGCACGTGCTCGTGTGGCTTTATCTGGTTTAACTATTGCAGAATATTTTAGAGATGGTGATGGTACAGGAAAAGGAAAAGATATTTTATTTTTCGTAGATAATATTTTCCGTTTTACTCAAGCAGGTTCTGAGGTTTCGGCTTTATTAGGTCGTATGCCTTCAGCTGTGGGTTATCAACCAACACTTGCAACTGAAATGGGATTAATGCAAGAGCGTATTACATCAACTAAAAATGGTTCTATTACATCTGTACAAGCAGTTTATGTACCTGCAGATGATTTAACAGATCCGGCTCCAGCTACAACATTTGCTCACTTAGATGCTACAACAGTATTAAGTAGAAAGATTGCTGATTTAGGTATTTATCCAGCTGTGGATCCTTTAGATTCTACATCAAGAATTTTAACTCCTGCAATTGTTGGAGATGCTCATTACGATTGTGCAAACAGAGTAAAATTAATATTACAACGCTATAAAGAGTTGCAAGATATCATTGCTATTTTAGGTATGGATGAATTGAGTGATGAAGATAAAATGGTTGTTGCACGTGCAAGAAAAGTACAACGTTTCTTATCTCAACCATTCCATGTAGCAGAACAATTTACAGGTTTAAAAGGTGTTTTTGTAAGTATTGAAGATACTATTCGAGGATTTAATGCAATTATGGATGGAGAAGTTGATGAATATCCAGAAGCAGCATTTAACCTTGTTGGAACTTTAGAAGATGCAGTAGAAAAAGGGAAAAAATTAATGGCTAACGCTTAATAGTAAGTAGATAGTAGTTTGTAATTAGTCTGATGAGTCATGAATAAGTTTAAAGATTTATTAGTTTGGCAAAAAGCGATTGAATTAGCAACTAGGGTTTATCATCTAACAAACGAACTACCAGCAGAAGAAAAATTTGGACTAATAAGTCAAATAAGAAAGTGTGTTGTTTCAATTTCTTCTAATATAGCTGAGGGAGCAGGAAGAAATACTAAAAATGATTTTAAACATTTTCTGAGCATTTCACAAGGGTCAAGCTACGAATTAGAAACACAACTTATTATTGCAAATAATTTGTATCTACTTGAAAAAAATAAATTAGAACAAGTATTAAGTCAATTAGAAGAGATTCAAAAAATGATAACCGGTCTTCAAAAATCATTATCTTAAATTTCACTATACTACTAACTACTAAATACTAACTACTAAATACTTTATAATGAAATTAGAAATTCTTACTCCAGAAAAAAAACTATTTGATGATGAAGTTTATGGTGTTCAACTTCCTGGCATCAGTGGTTTGTTTGAAGTTTTAGATAAACATGCTCCATTGGTGAGTGCTCTTGGAAAAGGCAACCTGAAAGTGTTGAAGTCAAAAACACAATCAGAGAATTATCAAATTCAAGGAGGTTTTGTAGAAGTCATGAATAATAAAACTACAATTCTTTTAGAAGGTGCTGTAGAAGCATAAATTATAATATTTTTTATAAAGCCTCATCATCATAGACTGCCCCCAAATAGTTAGACACTAATTGGGGGCTTTTTTATTTTCAAAAAAAATCAGGAAGCATTTGCTAACATTTATATTTGCTGTAATAAATTCTCTATTATGTTAAAAGTGGGTGTTTTTGGAGTAGGTCATCTTGGAAAATTTCATTTAAATAATTGGAAAGAAATTGCAGGTGTAAAGATTGTTGGTTTTTTTGATCCACATAATGAAACTGCAAAACAAGTTGTTGCTGATTATGGAATAAAAAGATTTAGTGACGAAGAAAAACTAATGGACGCTTGTGATATTGTTGATATTGTTGTGCCCACTCATGAACATTATGATTTATGCATGCAAGCCATTCGAAAAGGTAAACATGTGTTTGTTGAAAAGCCACTTGCTTTTACAATGAATCAAGCAAAAGACCTCGTTTCAATGGTAAAGGAAGCTGGAATAAAATTACAAGTTGGACATGTTGAGAGATTTAATCCTGCATATTTATCTATTCAACATCATCATTTAAACCCTATGTTTATTGAGGTGCACAGGTTGGCACAATTCAATCCAAGAGGAACAGAGGTAAGTGTTATATTAGATTTAATGATTCACGACTTAGATATTATTTTAAGCATGGTGAAATCATCTGTAAAAACAATTAGTGCTAGTGGTGTAGCTGTTTTAACAGACACTCCAGATATTGCCAATGTTAGAATTGAATTTAATAATGGTTGTGTGGCTAATCTAACGAGCAGTAGAATTAGCATGAAGAAAATGAGAAAAATGCGTTTGTTTCAAAAAGATGCTTATATAGGAGTTGATTTTCTTGATAAAAAAGCAGAAGTAATAAAAATCAAACAGCCAAACGATAAAGATGTTTTCACATTTGATGTTGAAACACCAGATGGAAATAAAAAAGAAATTGCTGTTGCAAACCCCGTTGTTCTAGAAGGGAATGCCATTAAATTAGAATTAGAAAGCTTTGTTGCTTCAATAAAAAATAATACTCGCCCCATTGTTAATGAAGAAGATGGTTATGCTGCAATGGAAGTAGCCCATCAGATATTAGCAAAAATGGGCAACCTAAAAGCATTATCATAATATAGAAATGCAAAAACCCATTAACATATCTTGGTATGTAATTGCAGATTATTTTGCATCGGCTATTGTATGGATCATTTTTGGTAATTTTTTTTTTGAAACAATAAATTCAACTTCTCTATTTAAATCAGCATTTACAATAGTTCCCCTATCCTGGTTATTATTGTATCTTTTATTTGGAGCGTATGGTTTACAAATACATAAAAAATCTAGGTTAAACGAGTTTACCAACACCTTCATTTGTTCTTGTATTGGTTCGTTTGTAATTTATTTATTTTTTTTGTGGGATGGAAAAATTGTAGGCGGAATATCTCACTACTATATTTTACTAAACCTTATTTTATTACAAACTCTCTTTGTTTTTATATTGAGGTGGATGATTTTAGTAAAAGCTAAAAAAGACATCATTGAAGGCAATATTATTTTCAATACAATTATTGTTGGTAATAATAAGCAAGCTATTAGTACCTATAAACAACTTCAAAAAAACTTCGATTATTTAGGGTATAAATTAATTGGCTTTATCAATTTTGAAAACAATAAAAATGGATTAACGAAGCATTTGCCTTTATTAGGTGATGTTAAAAATCTAATTCAAGTAATTGATGAACATAAAGTAAGCAATGTAATAATCGCTTTAGATAAATCTCAGAAAACCTCTACAGAAGAAATTATTAATTTACTTTCTTTAAAAGATGTAGAAATTAAATTAGTGCCAGATGTGTTAGATATACTTTCAGGTTCTGTAAGAACATCAAATGTTTTTGGTGCAACTTTAATTGATTTAGACACAAGCCCTCTTCAGCTTTGGCAACATAATATAAAAAGATTGATTGATGTGTTGTTTGCATTTTGTTCAACTCTAATATTATTTCCTTTATTAATTTTTATTGCTATTAGAACTAAGTTTTCTTCAAAAGGACCCATTTTTTATAGCCAAGAAAGAATTGGGTATAAAGGCAGACCTTTTACAATTTATAAGTTTAGAAGTATGATAAATGATGCTGAAGCTAATGGACCACAACTCAGCAGCGATGAAGATTCTAGAATAACTTCTTGGGGAAAAACAATGAGAAAATGGAGACTAGATGAGTTGCCACAACTCTGGAATATTTTGATTGGAGACATGAGCCTGGTTGGTCCAAGACCAGAAAGAAAATATTATATTGATAAGATTGTAGAGATAACCCCCTACTATAATTATTTGTTTAAAGTAAAACCAGGACTAACGAGTTGGGGCATGGTGCAATTTGGTTATGCAGAAACAGTAGAACAAATGATTGAAAGAATGCAGTACGATTTAATCTATATTGAAAATGCTTCTATTTTCTTAGACTTTAAAATCATGTTTCACACAGTAAGAATCATTCTTTCAGGAAAAGGAAAATAAAGTTTAAATTGCTGCACCAACAGTAAGTTCTCTAAAAACATTTTCTAAACTTTTCCCATCGGCTTGTAAATTACTTAATAAGTCATCAGCAACAATTTCTCCTTTATTTATAATGATAACTCTATCGCAAATGGCTTGTACTTCTTGTAAAATATGAGAAGAAAAAAGTACTGTTTTATTTTTTCCTTGCTCTTTAATTACATTTCTTATTTCAATGATCTGGTTAGGATCTAATCCACTTGTGGGTTCATCTAATATTAATACTTCTGGCTGGTGTAATAAAGCTGCAGCAAGTCCTACACGTTGTTTATAGCCTTTTGATAATTGACCAATTTTTTTATTTTGCTCCACTTGCAAACCTACCAACTCAATCATGTTTGCAATAGAAGAATTGCTGTCTTTTATTTCGT
Source organism: uncultured Chitinophagaceae bacterium (assembly GCA_963716885.1). Lineage (GTDB taxonomy): Bacteria > Bacteroidota > Bacteroidia > Chitinophagales > Chitinophagaceae > CAIVPM01. The sequence continues at coordinate 119,362 of CAVQUL010000001.1, forward strand.
GTACACCAGCAATAAAACTCAAATACTCTTTAACGTACATGTCATGATACAAAGGATTTGACTCAGGCAAATAACCAATTTTTTTTCTAGCATCAATGCTTTTGTTTTTTGTATCAATATCACAAATTTTAGCAATGCCATTATCTTGTTGAATAAAACCTGTAAGTATTTTCATAGTAGTGCTTTTTCCTGCACCATTGGGTCCAAGAAAACCAACAATTTCTCCCTTCTTCACAGAAAACGAAATATTGTTTAATGCTTTTTGTTCTCCATAAATTTTGGTTAACCCTACAACTTCTATTGACATAAAAACAAAATAACGATTTATTAAAGTATGAATAAATGTAAATTGTGTTAAAGCTATTAGTATTTATCTCCAAAAGTCTTATTTCATGAAATTTAAAGTAGTCAAAAGGCTTTTGGTTAGATTAAAAAATTTGATAACTAAAAATAATGTCTATTGCTTATTATGTTGTTTTCGTTAGCATAATTAAATAATTCTACTTTTGAGTTTACTTTAAATTTTTCGAACATTCTTTGTTGAATTTTATGTAAGGTGTTTTCCTGAATATTTAAAATATTTGCAATAGATTTATAGGGCAAATTGGTGCTACAAAGTTTTATAAAAAAATAGTGATTGTCTTTTAAATCCATTGGAAAATCGAATTCTATTTTTTTAGTTTTTATTTTATTAATTACTTTCAAACTCACAAAATCGTTAATGAAATATTTGTTTTGTAAACCATGTTCAATAGCATGAATAAGATTTTCTAATTCGCACCACTTACTTATAAATCCTTTACAACCAGTATATAAAAATGCTATTATTTTTTCTGAATGAATACTGCTCGATAGGGCAATTTTAAAAATATTAGGGTAGTCTCTTGTTAAAATATAGCTTAAATCTATACCATTTAATCCATTGATATCATTATCAATAATTACTAAATCAATTTTCAGAGTTGGTTTTTGCTTTAAATAAACTATTAAGTCGTGGGCTGTATTTTTAATTAACACCACCTTAAAATTTTTATTGCCTTCTTCAATTATTTTAGCTAATCCTTTTGCAATTAAACTATACTTATAAACCAAAGCAATATTGTACATAACACTATATTAATCAGCTACAAATATAAGGGGGGGGGGGTAATTAAAAAAATATATCTAAAATTTTGTACCCTAAAAGGTACATTTTTATTTAAAAATAAATACACAAATTTGTAATATAAAATTACTCTCTGTTTTAGATGCATATAAAATACGAAGTAAATAAAACAGCCCACCATGCCTCTACTAAAAGTTAGGTAGGCTGCCCAAAATACAGGTGTTAAAAATTAATCTTTACCTGCACCGTACAAAAATAAGGTAAGGATTATTAAGGTTGCCACTCATTTTTATGAAAGGTAACTTGCAGAAACTAACAAAAATGCAATGATTAAAATTGGTTATGCTTTGCAATAGCAACAACCTAAAAATCAATAGCATCATTTGCAAGCATTGTAGTAATGCAAAACAAATATTTAATAATCCGTATTCAACTTTATAGAGTTGAATACACAAAACAAATTGTATGAAAAAATTAATTGTAGGCTTATTTGCCTTAGTGATGTGTTTGAGTAGTTTTAAAGGGATGGGGCAAAGTGTAGAGAATCAAAAAAAATATCTAATTGTTTGTGCTACGACATCTTGTTGTTCCATTGGCCCATTATCATTTGAAATTTGGAGTCAAAGAACTTGTTATTATGTTAGCATACAGAAGACAAAAACTGGAAGAGATTACAATTGTTCAATTAAACTTAACACTGAGGAAAATTTGAACGAATTAGAAATAACTGAAAATGTTTTGCTAGCAGGTTTTACAAATGAAGAAGGCGAAGAATTAATGTTAGAAAAAGGTACTTATGAAGTAATAGACAAAGAAATATTTTTCATTGCAAAACCTGTTATGGCCAGAAGCATTTGTATAACCAAAGAAGTAATAGGAACTTTTTTAGGACATTCTTATAGTGATACTTGGACTATTTGCTTTAAAGTACCACGAATTGACTTACACATTTTTTTCTTGAGATCTGCCAGTATGAATACTAATATAGATAAAGAATTATTATTAACCTTAACTGACAGTGAAAGAGTAATTACTTTTAGTGAAGATATTGAACTAAAACAAGATGATTTTGTTTATTCTATCAAAGCTGGTAAATATTTTGTAAATGAAGATGGCTTTATTTACTTGCAGGGCATTTAAAATTAAATCGCTAAAAAATGAAAAAAAAAATAATCATTTTAATTATTTCTTTTATAACAATTGTTTACCTCTTGTTTAATGCTGGATTTCAATGTGGTAATGTTAGAATTGGAAAACAAATTGATTTTTTTCAAGATACAAAAAGTGATTATTCTAATAGTAGCTTTTATCATAATTATTATAATGGCAATAAATTGTTAGTGATAAATTTATGGGCAACCTGGTGCAAACCTTGTTTAGAAGAAGTCCCATTATTAAATAGCATTAAACAAATGTATATTGAAGATTCTATCAATTTTCTTGGGCTTTCTATTGATAACGATTCCGTAAAATTAGTTACTTATTTAGCAAAAGATATCTTTAAGTTTAAAGATTTAACTTTAGCTAATTTAAACTATAGAAAAACAATAATTAATTTATTAGATAATGAGCCATTAGATAAACATCAATTAACAAGAGTCGTCCCTAAAACTTATTTGGTAAAAAATAAAAAAGTTCTTAAAATAATTACAGGCAGTATTGACAAAAATGAATTAATTACAGAAATTAACAAGTATAAATAGCTTCCTTCCCCACAACGTCTTCTTAAATGGCTTGTGAGTTAGCTAAGAGACGTTTTGGCAATGTTAAGTACAAAAGCTCTATTATTATAATTGTTTAATACTAGTAAAACGCAATATAGCTAACAATGATAGTTGAAAATAAATAGAACCCACAACGTCCCTTGGCTTACACACAAAATGCGTGGAAAGGAGACGTTGTGGCGAAAAAATTGTTTTCAAAAAATAATGTTCGATATGAATTGGCTAGAACAAGCTTTTTGCATTGCAACATTGCCTGCTTGTTTATCAGGAATGAGTATTAACTGTGGATTACATTGTATTAAAATTTAATAATAAATATTATGATACCCTTTTTTATAATTGATTTTCTTAGAAGATTTAATTTACGTGATAAAACCATTATAACACTTTTTGTTCTATTTGATATTTTAGCATATGCTGTTTTGTTGCACTTCTTCTATAAATTTTTTGCATCGATATTTTTGTTGATAATAACACTACTTATTTTTGTTGGATTCTTCTTTTTAAAACTTCATTATATAAAGAAGTATTTGAAAAATAAATAGTTTAGTTAAAACAATTTTCCTCTAGTGGTGGATATTCTCAGTTCTGCGAAACTTGCAGTTTCGCAATTTATATTTGTTGCTTAAAGCAACTTAGTATTGCTTACAAGGCTACAAGCCTTGAAGAGCTGAATCGGGTTTTGCTTCTATTGGGGCATTTATTGGTTGGCTAGGAAGCACTGCTGGAATAAAAAAAGCTATGCAACTAACATTGCAAGCCTTAGGAATTAGTATTGGTATTTTTGGTTTAGCTTATGCTGTTTTTGATTTTCTTGATTGCATGTATAGTTAAAAAATTAATTATGGAATACTTAAAAATTATTGGCTTTGTAATTGGAATCATTTATTTTATTTTAGAAATTATTACACTCAGAATGGCATATCATCCAAAATTTGGAAAAACAATTGTAAGGATTATGTATTTCTTTTTAATACTTGTTTTTATTAATTTTATTTTACACGAATTGGATAAATGATGATTAAAAACTCCCTTTTATCTCTCCCTCACCTCAATGAAACAAAATGTTTCGCAGTTTTTATATAGTTGCTTAAAGCAACTATATAAAGCTATAAGCCTTGAAGGGCTGAGAAAATAAAATGTAAGTTTTGTTATTACAAAAAATTACTGGATTTAGATGCATATAAAGCAAGAAGAAAGACTAAAGAAAAAGCCTATCCACACTCTGTTAAAAATTTGGACAGGCTCATGTTTGAAACAGGTGCAATGACTAATCATTACCTGCACCTTGCAAAAATATGGTAAGGATTATTAAAGTTGCCCAACAATTATTTGTAAGGCAACTGCAAAAACTATAAAATATTACAGCGTTAAAATGTGGTTATGTATTGGAAAAGCAACAACCAATTAAACAAAATAAAACGCTACAAAATTTATGGCAATGCAAAATGGTATTTTATTAATAATCCGTATTTAACTTTATAGAGTTGAATACGCAAAACAAATTGTATGAAAAAATTGATGATGGGCTTAATAGCCTTTGTAATGTGTTTCAGTAGTTTTGCTCAAGAAATACAACCACTTAATGAAAATAATGATTTCATTAATTATGTTACAAAGTCTTCAGAATTAATTAAAAAAGTAAGTGAATCTTTGAATTTTGAAAAAGAAAAAATCAAATCAGCATTAGTAACAATTGAAGAACTAAAAAAAAATAAAGAATTAAACGAAAGCGAAGCTATTTCAAAAGTAACACAAATTTTAAATTTAACAGATGAAAATATATTCATAGAGTATATTCAAATGAGCAAAAATACAATACAAAAGTTACGCGATTCATATGGAACTAAATTGGACGATGTCAATTATGTTTCTGATGAAATTTTAAAAGTTTTAAAAATATCTCCTGACACAGAACAGCCTATAATTTTTTCAACGCCAACTACTACAGAAGCTTCATGTGCACATCCCTGGAGAATGGGATTATGTGCAGGAGCGGTAATGGCTGAAGCTCAAATTATGTTAGCTGGTTGTAGTGCTGTAACTGCCGGAGCAGGTCTTGTTTTTTTTGGTGCTGCAATTTTAATCTGGCAAACAAATGGTATTGCCGAGTGTAATGATAAATGGTGTTTAAATAAATTAAAAAATAAATTAAATGAAAAACTACAAACCAATTTTTGGAATTCTGCTTGTTTTAGCAATAATATTATTTGCTAAACCAGCTAAAATTAATAATATATATATTCAAATTACACTATTAACACTTTGTGTTGTTATAATTTATTTTATGATAAAGCAAAAATATTTTTCTGGTGGTAATTTAAAAAAAACGTTACCTATCACAGTAGTTACATTCGGGATATTGTCGCTTATATATTATTTATTTTTGAAATAATAAATGGTTGTATTTTTCAGTCTTCATTTAGTGGTGGGTATTCCTACCCACCACTTTTTTAGTACTTAAATCAGCAATGCCAAAACCAATCACCATATTACTTTTCTTCACATTCCTTTGCAACAAAGGCTTTTCACAGTATTATGATGATAGTACACTATTTCATCAACAAAAACTAACAAGCCAATACACAGCAGCAATAAATTATGTAGATGCAGCCATTAACAGTATTGCAGCATTAAACAGTTTAATAAAAAAAGAAAACTATCGCAATAAAATATCATCGTTCAACAACCCAACCAGTAGCGATATGGGTTTCAATTTGCAACTCGAAATAAATACAGCCCTAAAACCCTTATTAGACAAAGCAAAAAATGTAAATACTAATAAATTTATGGATGTAGTGGGTAGTTTAATAGGTAACCAAAGTAAAAGTGGCTTAACAAAAAGTTTTATTCCAGCAACAGGTATTTTTTCAACCCTCACAAGCCTTGTTGGTAATTTAACTGTTTCAGAAAAAAAGATTACTAAAAACGACTTAGATAGTTTTATGTTATACATTACTAAATACTTTGGGCAATACGAAAAACTAAATCGTATTAATCAACAATTTGATATTAGTATAGATAAAATAGATTTAAGGCTACAAGAACTACATACAGATTTAAAAGATTATATTTTAGATTTAATTATTGCTTATAATAGCACACTACAACGCAGCTCATTAAAACAAAAAAGTGCAGAAGAATTGTTATTGAAATATTTAGATAAAACAGAAGTTGAAAAACAACTAAACGAAAAACAAGAAACAAGAAATAATTTATATTTTCCTACCGATGCCATAAAAACAGCCAAAGACATTACAAGTACCATTCAAAAAATATTTGCAGAATATCAAAAAATTTATACTGCTAATTATAACGATATTAAAAATATTTTAAATGAAACTAAGCAATTAGGCAGCAATATAAACAAACAAACTATTAATAATAGCCTGGCTGAATTACAAACCCTTTACACCGAAAGTAAAAATGCAGATGTTCTTATTTTAAGAATATCAACCATAACCGAAAGATTAAAAACTTTAGTAGCCACAGAAAAAATTAAATAAAAATGATTAATTTTTGCATTCTAATCAAAGTCTCCATTAAAAGCATACCATCCAAACAGGGCTAGACCTGCAGCTACTGGAATAAAAATAACAATAATAATTACCCATGGCATGGGCTTATTAATATCTAATTTTCCATGAACATCTATATTTTGAATTGCACCAATAATTAGTGCAACCATGGCTGCAATTGCAATAACAATCCAAACAACACCTAAATATTTTTTAACTGAATTAAGCATCTTGTTTTTTATTTAAATATAATAATCCAATGATAAAACATGCACCTGCAATTCCAATAGGATACCATAATCCACTTAAGTAATTACTGTTCGGACTTAAAGTAATTAAAGTTGCAATAAAAGGAACTAATCCACCAAAAACACCATTACCAATATGATAAGGCAAGCTCATGCTCGTATATCTAATTTTAGTAGGAAACAATTCAACCAAAAAAGCAGCAATGGGTCCATAAACCATAGTTACAAACAATACCAATAAAAACATCAAACCAATAAATTTCCATTGATAAGTTGATGAAAGTGTGATTGTTTTTTTAGTTTCGAGCAGTTTAATATGATCTAATTTTTTAGTTTCTTGTGTAAAGGTTTCTTTTAAAATTATGGAAGAGCTATCTGCATATTTTGCAAGAGTTGTTTTAATGATTAATGAATCTGAGATTTTGTGTTCATTAATTTTTTTTTCAATTTTTATTGATGAAGACACTTCTATTTTATTATTTACATCTGCATCATTATAAAAAGTTTTGAAAATTGGCCTATAACAAATAATGGCTAATAACATGCCAGTAAGCATAATAGATTTTCTTCCAATTTTATCACTCAACCATCCAAAGAATATAAAGAATGGTGTTGCTAAAACCAGGGCAATGCCAAGCCAGGTGTTTGCTTGTGTAGAGTCTATTCCACAGGTTTTTAATAAAAATGTTTGTGCATAAAATTGGCTGGTATACCATACAACACCTTGTCCCATAGTTGCACCAAACAAAGCCAATAAAACCAAGTTTTAAATTTTGCTTTTTTCCAAAACTTTCTTTAATAGGATTAGTAGATGTTTTACCTTCTGATTTTAAGCTCTTTAAACAAAGGACTTTCCTGCATTTTCAATCTAATCACAATGGAAATAATTACCAATACAATGCTAAATAAGAAAAGGTAAACGCCAACCCCAATTATAAAAATCTTCTTTACTCATTAAATTTTGTAAATGTAATAATTACAATTAATGAAAGCAGCAAACCCAATGTGGCTGTGGTTTGTATAAAGCTGGTATAAAATCCTTTTTTGTTGGCTGGAGCATGTTCTGCAACATAAGTTGCAGCTCCACCATATTCACCACCTAAAGCCAAGCCTTGTAATAAACGCAAGTATTAAAATCAAATAAGGAGCAAAAGCAAAACTCTCATAAGTTGGAATACAGCCAATTAAAAAAGTACTTAAACCCATGATGACAAGGGTTAATAAGAATGTATGTTTTCTTCCAACAATATCTCCTAATCTTCCAAAAACTAAAGCACCAAAAGGTCTAACAATAAAGCCTGCAGCAAAAGTTGCCAATGTTGCTAAAAATGCTGTTGTTGGATTTGCTGGATGGAAAAAATTTCTCAGAAATAATCATTGCTAAACTTCCAAAAATGTAAAAGTCATACCATTCAATTAATGTTCCTAACGAAGAAGCTGAAATTACTTTCCAAATGCCCTTATTTGAAGTTGACATATATTAATCAAGATATAAGATGCCAACATACTACATTAAAATTTATTAGCAAAAAATCAATTCCTTAACTTTATCTCACTTAAAAATAGAATTGACTCATGAGTGTTCCATATCAAATAAATTCTTTCGAACAATATCAATCAGAATATAAAAAAAGTATTGAGCAACCAGAAGAATTTTGGGCATGAAATTGCAGAACATTTTGTTTGGAAAAAAAAGTGGGATAAAGTGTTGAATTGGAATTTTAAAGAACCTAAAATTGAATGGTTTGCTGGTGCAACTTTAAACATTACTGAAAATTGTATTGATCGACATTTAGCAGACAAAGGAGAACAAGCTGCAATTATTTGGGAGCCTAATCATCCAGATGAAAGAGTTCGTATTGTTACCTACAATCGTTTACACAAAAGGGTTTGCCAGTTTGCACAAGTATTAAAAAATAATGGAGTAAAAAAAGGAGATCGCGTTTGTATTTATATGGGCATGGTTCCGGAATTGGCTTATGCAGTTTTGGGTTGTGCTAGAATTGGAGCCATTCATTCTGTAATTTTTGGAGGTTTTAGTGCACAAAGTATTGCAGATAGATTAGAAGATGCTCAAGCAGAATTTATTGTTACTTGTGATGGTGCTTATAGAGGCGATAAAGATGATTCCATTAAAAAGTGTTATTGATGATGCTTTAATTGGAAATAAAGTAGTAAAAAAAGTAATTGTTTATACCAGAACAAGAACTCCAGTTTCTATGATTAAAGGAAGAGATATTTGGTGGGAAGATGAAATGGATCATGCAGAAACACAGCTAGAACAAAATGGAGGAATTCAATTTTCCTGCAGAAGAAATGGATGCAGAAGATCCTTTGTTTATTTTATACACTTCTGGTTCAACAGGAAAGCCAAAAGGTGTTGTACACTCAAGTGCAGGTTATATGATATGGACCAATTATACTTTTTTAAATGTGTTTCAATATCAACCAAGTCAAATCTTTTTTTGTACAGCTGATATTGGTTGGATTACTGGTCATAGTTATATTGTATATGGTCCTTTAAGTGCTGGTGCAACTTCTGTAATGTTTGAAGGAATACCAACGTTCCCTGATGCAGGAAGATTTTGGGATATTGTAGATAAACACCAAGTAAATATTTTATACACTGCACCAACAGCTATTAGAAGTTTAATGAGTTTTGGATTAGAACCATTACATGGAAAAGATTTATCTAGTTTAAAGGTTTTAGGAACTGTTGGAGAACCAATTAATGAAGAAGCGTGGCATTGGTATGATGAACATATTGGAAAGAAAAAATGCCCAATTGTAGATACTTGGTGGCAAACAGAAACAGGAGGATGTTTAATTTCTAATCTTGCAGGCATTACTCCATCAAAAGCAAGTTGGGCAACACTTCCAATGCCAGGTGTTCAGCCAATTTTGGTTGATGAGAATGGAAAAGAACTTGCCCCCTCTAGCTCCCCCAATGGGGGAGAATTAAACTCTCAAGACATTAAGCTTTTTTATAAAGATGCAGATCCCATGCTTTATAGCATTTTAAAAGAATTTGCTAAACGACATAGATCAAATCCAACAAATGCAGAAAGCGTTTTATGGCAAACTTTGAGAGGAAAACAATTAGAAGGATATAAGTTTAGAAGGCAACACATCATTGCTCAGTTTATCACTGATTTTGTTTGTTTGAGTAAAAAATTGGTCATTGAAATTGATGGATTAATTCATCAATTACCTGATAATAAAATAAGTGATCAAGAAAGAACCGAAGTGTTGAATAGTTTGGGTTTTGAAGTTATTAGATTCAGCAATGAAGAGGTAATTATGAACACCCCTACAACTTTAATTACCATTGTTAAAAAGCTAGAAACACTTCCAACATTTAATTTTAAAGACGACAATTATACTCTTCCCCCTTTGGGGGAATTAAAGGGGGCCTTGTGTATAAAGGCTCCCTGGCCAGGAATTTTAAGAACAACTTGGGGAGATCATGAAAGATGTAGAACCAATTATTTTGCAACTTATGAAAATTTATATTTTACTGGGGATGGTGCTATAAAAGATGAAAATGGATTTTATAGAATTACTGGTAGAGTAGATGATGTGTTAAATGTAAGTGGCCATAGAATTGGTACAGCAGAAGTAGAAAATGCTATTAATATGCATGCTGGAGTTGTTGAAAGTGCAGTGGTGGGCTATCCTCATGATATTAAAGGACAAGGTATTTATGCTTTTGTTATTGATAATAATTTACATGGTGACGAAGAGTTAACCAGAAAAGATATTTTGCAAACTGTAACAAGAATTATTGGACCAATTGCAAAACCAGATAAAATTCAATTTGTAAAAGGGTTGCCAAAAACACGTAGTGGAAAAATTATGCGTAGAATTTTAAGAAAAATTGCAGAAGGAGAAACAGAAAATCTTAGGCGATACTTCTACACTATTAGATCCAAATGTGGTGGAGGAAATTAAAACCGGAAAATTATAACAACAAAAAACCATCTCTGTAAAGAGATGGCTTGCTTACCTGTCCGTTCCTTATATAAAGTCCAATTAAAATACTTAACTTTCTGCTGGTGCTGTTACAACTCCTGTTCTAATTTCTGTCAACTTAGCTCTAATCTTCGCCTCAATTTCATTCGCTAAAGCTGGATTATCGAGTAGCAATTGTTTAACAGAATCTCTTCCTTGTCCTAATTTATTACTATCGTAGCTAAACCAACTTCCACTTTTATTTACAATTCCAAGCTCTACACCCATATCAATAATCTCGCCAACTTTACTAATTCCTTCTCCAAATATAATATCAAATTCTGCAATTCTGAAAGGAGGAGCCACCTTATTTTTTACCACCTTAACTTTTGATCTATTTCCAACAGCAACATCTCCATCTTTAATTTGAGAAACTCTTCTGATATCTAAACGAACAGAAGAATAAAATTTAAGAGCATTACCACCTGTTGTGGTTTCAGGATTTCCAAACATTACACCAATCTTTTCTCTCAATTGATTAATAAATATACAAACCGTATTTGTTTTATGAATGGTTGCTGTTAGTTTTCTTAAAGCCTGACTCATTAGCCTTGCTTGTAAACCCATTTTGCTATCACCCATTTCACCTTCTAATTCACTTTTTGGAACCAATGCTGCAACAGAATCTATCACAACAACATCAAGTGCACCAGATAAAATTAAACGATCAGCAATTTCAAGAGCTTGTTCACCATAATCGGGTTGAGAAATTAATAAATTATCAACATCAACTCCCAGCTTACGAGCATAGCTACTATCAAACGCATGTTCAGCATCTATAATTGCACAGATGCCACCTTTTTTTTGTGCCTCTGCAATAATGTGAATTGCAATGGTTGTTTTACCACTACTTTCTGGTCCATATATTTCTACAACTCTTCCTTTGGGCACACCACCAACTCCAAGTGCTGTATCTAATCCAATAGAACCAGTGCTGATAACTTCCATAATCTTGTTCAGCTCTTTCGTTCATCATCATTACACTTCCTTTACCAAAGTCTTTATCTAACTTATCAATAGTAAGTTTCAGTGCTTTTAGTTTGTCGGTATTGATTGTATTTGTATTGCTGCTCATTTTTTTACTCATTTTATTATTCAAATGTAATTAGAGTGTAAAACTAAGGGAGAAAAATTTATAAACACTAAAATATTTAGTATTTAATTTGCTAATTTATTTTGGAAGAGTAATTTCGCATTGATTTGATTTTCTTTATTTCCGATAAATTGATAATTTTATGTACTAAGAATATTTACTCTACAAAAAACTATAACAACATAATTAAAGAATGACAAGAAGCTACTATTCGAATTCGATATCTGACTTCTTGAAAGATAATGATGATAAAATACTTGGCCAACTTGCCAGAAATCATGGTTTTGCAACTGAGCATCTGCAGCGAAATGCATGGATTAAACAAATTGAAATTCTTAAAAAATCAATTAAAAGTATTTTCAGAAGGACAAATCTATTTTGAATTTGCAATTCCAAGAATGGGTAAAAGAGTAGATAATATTCTTAATTATTGACGATTTTATTTTTGTAATTGAATTTAAAGTAGGTGAGTTTGAATATCCAAAACACTCTATTGATCAAGTCTGTTGACTACTGTTTAGATTTACAAAACTTTCATGAAGGAAGTCATAATGAAAAAATAGTTCCAATTTTAATTTCAACAAAAGCTCCAGTTGTAGAAAATATATTTGAAATTAATAACAATTTATTCGAGCCCTTAAAAGGAAATCAAGATTCGTTATCAGAAATAATAAAACAAACACTTTTATTAAGTAATGGGAATAAAATAAATCCAATAGAATGGGAGAATTCAATTTACAAACCAACTCCAACTATTATTGAAGCATCTCAAGCATTATATAGAGGCCATTCAGTTACTGAAATATCAAGAAGTGATGCAGGAGCAATAAATCTTTCAAAAACCACGGAATGTATAAATCGAATAATAGAAAAATCTAAAAAAACTCCTAACAAATCTATCTGTTTTTTAACAGGAGTTCCTGGTGCAGGAAAAACGCTTGCTGGTTTAAACATTGCTAATGAAAGAAGAAAAGCCTATGAAGATGAAAATGCAGTTTTTCTCTCAGGCAATGGTCCATTAGTTTATGTTTTAAGAGAAGCTTTAACAAGAGACAAGGTTGAACAAGCAAAAGAAAATGGAGAAAAATTAACAAAGAAAAAAGCAGCAATTGGAGCAAATGCATTTATTCAAAATATTCATCATTTCAGAGATGATAATTTGGCTTCGGAAAAAGCACCTGTTGAAAAGGTGGTTGTATTTGATGAAGCTCAAAGAGCTTGGACAAAAGAAAAAGCAAAGTCTTTCATGAAATCAAAAGGAATTGATTTTAATTTATCTGAACCTGATTTTTTAATTGAAGTAATGAATAGGCATGAAGATTATTGCACTATAATTTGTTTAGTTGGTGGAGGTCAAGAAATCAACACTGGTGAAGCTGGATTATCAGAATGGATAGTCGCTTTAAAAAATCATTATACTAATTGGGAAATATATTATTCTAATCTTCTAACAGAAGATAATAATTATCTAAATGACGAATTATTGAAAACGTGGTTATGTGAAAATGGTAATGCAGAAAGCGAACTTCATCTTTCAGTCTCTATTAGATCTTTTCGTTCAGAAAAAATATCAAGCTTTGTTCATGAAGTAATTAATGGCAATGCTTTTCAAGCAAAATTTATTTTATCAGAAATAAATAATCTTTTCCCAATTTATTTGACAAGAGATTTAAAAGTGGCAAAAGAATGGTTACGAAAAAATGCAAAAGGAACAGAAAGAATTGGTTTAGTTGGAAGTTCTGGTGGAAGAAGATTAAGACCATTAGGCATCGATGTAAAAAATGAAATAACTGCAGAAGATTGGTTTTTAAATGATGCTACAGATGTTCGGTCTTCTCATTACTTAGAATTAGTTGCAACTGAATTTGATATTCAAGGATTAGAAATTGATTATGTGTGTTTGTGTTGGGATATTAATTTTTACTTCAAAAATGGTGAATGGAATTATCAATCTTTTGAAGGCACAAAATGGAAAACTATTAATAGCGAAATTGACAAATCATATTTAAGAAATGCATATCGAGTTTTAATGACGAGAGCTAGACAAGGATTGATTATTTTTATCCCTTTTGGTGACAATTTAGACAGAACAAGACCAAACGAATTCTATAACAGCACATATAATTTTTTAAGCTCATGTGGAATTCCAACTATTTGAAAATATTAAATTCATGTTCAAAAGGTTCACTTTATTTCACTTCTTGGTTTGTTATTATCCTTAAAGGGATTGATTTAATATATCGTACCTACGGCACTTGATTATTGCAATTTGTTTTTCCTACCAATATATTATGCCTATGGCATTTAATTCATCAATATTTTGTGTATAATTCTACTTGCATTTAAAATTCAAACTAAATTTGTTATTATCCCTTTAGGGATAAAATATTGGTAGAAAAATTATCGTTTAGTTTAGTCCCATAGGGACGATATATATTATTTATGCCAAACACCTACACACAAATACACATTCAATTTGTTTTTGCAGTTAAGTTCAGAACTGCATCAATTCATTCTTCTTGGAAAGATGAATTATACAAATACATAACAGGAATTATTCAGCATCATAAACATAAATTAATTGCCATTAACGGTATGGCAGACCATATTCATATTTTAGTAGGAATGCGACCAACACAATCAATATCTGATTTAATGCAAGATGTAAAAGCAAGCTCTTCGAAATGGATTAATGAAAAACAACTTGCACAGGGAAGGTTTGAATGGCAGGAGGGTTATGGTGCTTTCTCTTATGGCAAATCACAAATGAAAGATGTAATTGCATATATCAACAACCAAGAGCAACATCATAAACTCAAAACCTTCAAAGAAGAATATGTTGATTTCTTACAAAAGTTTGAGGTGGAATATGATGAGAAATTTATTTTCAAGGATTTGATTTAATATATCGTGCCTACGGCACTTGTTTGTAATATCTTATTGCTACCAATATTGAATCCCTAATGGGATTTATTTAACATGTGATGCCTACGACATTTGTTTGCTTTATTAATAATTCTACCAATATTTTATCCCTAAAGGGACTTGCCATTTTTATAAATGTGCTGTTTAATATTTTATATTCTCATAAAAAAGTTATTGAGGTGAAAATTATTTCAAACAAGGCTTTTGAACATTATAAATTTCGGGTAACTGTACAGATAATAAAAAGTAGTTTATAAAATATAAAAAATACTGTTTTATAAACCTCTACACCAATATATCATCACTTTCGCTTTATTTTACTACATCAATTTATGAAACTAAAACAACAGCTCAATTTATTTTCTTTTACCATGATTGTTGTGGGATTGGTAATTGGAATGGGAATTTTTAGAACAGCAGCAACAGCAGCAAAAAATGCCATTGAACCTTCTGTTTATTTTACTGCATGGATTGTTGGTGGATTTATTGCTTTTTGTGGAGCACTCACTTATGCAGAAATTGGTAGCAGAATGCCTGTTACAGGAGGTTTCTATAAAGTGTTCAGTTATGCTTATCACCCTAGTATTGCATTTTCTGTAAACTGTGTAATTCTAATTAGTAATGCTGCAAGTGTTGGTGGTGTTGCAATGATTGGTACAGGATATTTATTTAAACTTTTTCCTCAATCATCATTTTACAGATATTGATACAGCAATCATTAGCAGTATGGCTGTGCTTACATTTTATGGTATTAATTTATTAGGATTAAAAATGAGCAGCTTGGCTCAAAATATTTTAATGCTCATTAAAATAGGTATGTTGTTGTTATTAATTGGTTGTTTGTTTTCTTACACCAATTATGCTGTTCAAACTACAGAAGCCGTTAATACAGTTGCTGAAACTGCAACACAACAAATGAGTTGGATACAGAGTTTGGGTGTTTCATTAATTGCTGTTTCATTTACTTATGGAGGGTATCAACAAACAATCAATTTTGGTAATGAAGTAAAACACCCTTCTAAAAATATTCCTCGAGGTATTTTTTATGGTATTGCTATCATCATCATTTTATATTTATTAGTTACGTATAGTTATTATGCCATTATTGGTTTTAATGAAATTAAAACAGAAAATGAAATTGCTTTTGTATTAATCAATAAAGTGTTTGGAACACAAGGTGCCAATATTTTTTCAGTATTACTTTTTATAGGAGTGTTAGCTTATGTAAATGCTTTACTGATGAGTAATCCAAGAGTAATGTATGCTATGGGAGAAGAAGGAAGTTTACCAAAAATGTTTACCAAGCAAAATAAAAAGACTGAAGCCCTTACTATTGCCCTCACTGCATTTGCTTCTTTGTGTGTGGTTATTTTATTCTTTGCTCAAACCTTTGAACGTATATTAAACTTCTCTATTTTCTTAGATTGTTTTGGAATGATTGCAAGTGCATCTGCAGTTTTTATTTTAAGAAAAAGAACCAAGCATTTAGATAGTACAGGAATTTATAAAATGAAATTGTATCCTTATCTCACCATCATTTTTATAGCTGCTTATTTATTTGTTGGAGTAAGCATAACAATGCAAACACCTGATATTGCTTTAACAGGACTGTATGTTTTAATTGGATTTATCATTCTTTATTTCCTTTTTATGAATAAGAAGAAAACAGTAGAAAAGATTGATGAAGTTTAAGCTTCGTAAAATTTAATTTGATGTTCTGTGAGAAACTCTTTGATGATATCAACATGAACACAATGCCCAACATGTAAAAAAGGCTGATTGTTTACTTTGATACTTTTTCCTGCAACTTTATGTTCCATATTCTTCATATCGAATCCTAAATGTAAATGACTTGTTGAACTTTGCATTCCACAAATTAATCCTTCAGAATTAAAAAGTGGACCACCACTTTGTCCTCTTAAACCTGCAGTACTTAATTCAATACCATAAATTTTTCCTGTATCTGCTAAATGTCTGGTGAGCATTCCTTCAATAGGAAAACGAGGTGATTCTTTTTGTCCAGTGTTCGTCCATTCAATATTATCATTTAGTTCGTTGTATTGATAATTGGTAAACTCTGGAAATGGAAAACCCAATCTACACAAGAATTTTCCTTGTTTTAATATAGATGAATCTTTTACAAAAACAGCATGAGATTGATAAGCAGGATTTTTAAAATTTTCAAACACCACAATGCTTAAATCGTATTTTGGATGACTAATCCAGCGATAATTTAAAGTGGGTTCAAAACTACAACCAACAAACATTTCATTAAGTTGAATAATTGAATCTAGAATTATAATTGTATTTAAGTTCTAGGTCTTTAATTCTTTTGTTATAATTATTTTTTCCAATTGTTTCTTTTTCTGCTTTAAAATTTTGGTAATGCTGATTAATGTTGACTCTATTGCCAATTAAATCCATCACATGTTTACAAGTAATGGCTACACCCAATTCATTCACAAAAAACAATGTTGCTGCACCAGGCATGACACTTTTTTCGTTATAATTTCTCGTGATGGTGTGTATGGGTCTTGTAAATTTTCCTACTTCTTCAATGGCTTCAACAAACATGATAATATTTTATTTTTTCTTCAACTCATATTGAGCTGGTTGATTTGGTTTTGGTAAAGTTTTTTTAATAAACTCTCTTAAATCATTAGTACTTGTTTCTAAATCTGGTTTTCTTAAATACATCATATGGCCACTTCTATAACCCTTCCAACTTAAACGATCTTTCATTTTACCGCTTGGGTCAAGTTGCCACATATTATACTTGGCATTAAAATAATCTGTTGCACCATCGTAATAACCAGATTGAGTCATAACATGTAAAAAAGGATTTTCAGCCATAGCCAATCTTAAATTTTCACCTGTTTTATCATTTGTTCTATCCCAAGGATGTACAGGACCAAACATATAATATTTTAAATCTGTTTTATAGTTTAATTGTTCTCTTACATAATAATTCATGGCAGGTGAAAAAGCATGATTCCAAGAAATTAATTCAGCATTATAATCTGGAGATTCGCCACCATCTTGTTTATCTATTCCTAAATATCTGCTATCTAATCTACCCACAGTAAAACCTTGATCTCTTAATAATTCCTTCCAAAAAAACGAAAGAGGTATTTGTAAGTTTCTTTGATAAATAATTTTTTCATTGATTCCAGAATAACGAGAAATTTTCTTCGCCATATCACTCTTTCTGGCTTCTTCTAAAAACCCTCCTTTTGCAAGTGCTGGTAACAATTCATTGATGGTGAAATTTTCAACCTCTGGCAAAACATCAGTCAAATCTTTTTGTTGTAAATCTGCTGGTAACATTTTATGATACCATGCTGTTGCTGCATAATAAGGTAATCTTGTAGCCACTTCAACTGGTCCATTTCTTTCAATTCCTAAAATGGTTGGTGAAACCAAAACCACACCATTTAAAAACATCCATTGATTGTTTTGTAATTCTAATGCTAATCCAGAAACCCTATTGGTGCCATAACTTTCACCAAATAAATATTTAGGAGATTGCCATCTGTTATAACGAGTAACAAAAGTGCTTAACCATTCTGCTAAATATTTAATATCTGCATTCACTCCAAAAAAAGTTGATTTTGGAGCATTGCCTACAATTCTAGAATAACCTGTGTTTACTGGGTCTACATAAACTATATCTGCAATATCAATCAATGAATGAGGGTTTTCTTTTACGCCATAAGGTTGAATAGGATAACCCTCTTCGTTAATGTTTAACATTTTTGGTCCTGTATAGCCCAATTCCATCCAAACACTTGGAGTTCCTGGTCCACCATTGAATGAAATAATTAATGGTCTTGCAGCTCTATCTTGTACATCAGTTCTTTCATAATATGTAAAAAATACTCCAGCAATAATTTTTCCAGAATCATTCCAAACAGGAATGGTGCCAGCTATTGCTTTGTAAGGAATATTGGTTCCTTTAACTGTTACAGTATGATTGGTTGTTATTGCTTGGTCTGCATTTAAAATGTTTAATGTGCTGTTAGGTTTCTCCTCTTTGTTTTGAGCAAAAGAAAAATTAAAAGCAAGGACTGTTATAAATAGAAAAAATGTTTTTTTCATTTGAGAATGTTTTTAGAAGTTTTAAAATTATACTTTAATTTCTCAATCCAAATTTATTCATCATATAAATTATTGATATTTGTGATGAATGAAAAAATTACTTTATTTAAGTTTGGTAATGCTACTCTTTGCTTGCGAAAATGATATGCAAGCCGTTAGTGCTTTATCCACAAAAAAAATTGGTATTGAAGAAGGCAATCATATTGTAAGCTATATGAGTACTGCAGGAAAAGTAAAAGCAAAACTTACTGCACCATATATGTTAAGAAGTCAATATGATAGTGCAAAAGTTGAATTTACAAAATCATTGAATGTTCAATTTTACGATAGCTTATTAAAACCAGAAAGCTTTTTGTTTGCCAAATATGGTAGGTATTTAGAATTTGAAAATACTGTTTTATTAAAAGACAGTATTGTGGTGTACAATATTCAAAAAGACACTTTATGGTGTAACGAATTAGTTTGGGATCAAAACAAAGGCAGCTTTTTTACTGATAAACCTGTTGTGATTAGTCAGGATAATGGCAGCATTCGACAAAAAATATTTGCTCGTGGAATGCAAAGTGATCAAGCGTTTAAAAATGTAAGTCTATTTAAAATAGGCAGCATTTATAACAACAATGCCAACAGTTTTATTATTCTAAAAGATAGCTCTGATTTTTAATATCCGAAAAACTTCTTTTTGCGAATTACAATTTCACTTATCTTCCGAACATAAAACAAACAATTTAATCTCAGCCTTATATTTTAAAATAATTTCATGATAATAGAAGAAATAAAAATACTTCGTGGACCAAACTATTGGAGTGTTCGAAGAACCAAGCTTATTCAAATGCGTTTGCAATTAGAAGACTTAGAAAAACGCCCAACTAATAGTATTGAAGGATTTTCTGAAAGACTTGAGGCTATGTTTCCAAGTATGTATGGACACAGATGTAGTGAAGCAAAACCAGGAGGTTTTTTCTTTCGTGTAAAAGAAGGCACTTGGATGGGTCATGTAATTGAACATATTGCTTTAGAAATTCAAACTTTAGCAGGAATGGAAACTGGTTTTGGTAGAACCAGAGGCACAGGCAAAGAAGGAGAATATAATGTGGTGTTTAATTATATGGAAGAAGATGCAGGTGTTTATGCTGCAAAAGCTGCTGTAAGAATTGCACAAGCTTTAGTTGATGCTGAAGATTATGATTTAGCAAACGATATTCAACAATTAAGAGAAATAAGAGAAGATACAAGATTAGGACCAAGCACAGGTTGTATTGTTGATGAAGCTTTAAAAAGAGGCATTCCATATATCAGATTAAATAAGCACAGCCTAGTACAATTGGGTTATGGTGTGCATCAAAAAAGAATAAGAGCAACGATTGCATCTACAACAGGAAATATTGCAGTTGATATTGCATGTGATAAAGAAGAAACAAAAAATTTATTAGAGGCTGCTGAAATTCCTGTACCAAGAGGAACAGTTGTAAGAACAGAAGTGGGCTTACAAGAAGCAGTTGATAAATATGGTTATCCGTTAGTAATTAAACCTATTGATGGTAATCATGGTAAAGGCAACACCACAAACATCACTACTTGGGAACAAGCTTTATCAGCATTTGCAGCTGCTAAAGAATATGGGAGAAGTGTAATTGTAGAAAGATTTATAACTGGGTTTGATTTTAGAGTATTAGTAATTGATTCAAAATTTATTTGTGCAGCTTTAAGAACACCAGCATCAGTTGTTGGTGATGGAAAAAATACCATTCAAGATTTGATTGATGAGACTAATAAAGATCCAAGAAGAGGTTTTGGTCATGAAAAGGTATTGACTCAAATTACAGTCGATCAGTACACTCAAAAAATGTTGGATGACATTGGATATACTTTAGAAACTATTCCTGCAAAAGACGAATTGGTGTTGTTAAAACCAACAGCCAATTTAAGTACAGGAGGAACCAGTACAGATGTTACAGATGAAGTACATCCAACCAATATTTTCATGTGTGAGCGTATTGCAAAAATTATTGGATTAGATATTTGTGGTATTGATATTATGGCGAAGGATTTAAGAAATCCAATTACAGAAAATGGAGGTGCTATTCTTAGAAGTAAATGCTGCACCAGGTTTTAGAATGCATATTGAACCTGCAGAAGGATTGCCAAGAAATGTTGCTGAACCTGTAATTGATATGTTATTTCCAGATAAAGGCAATGGTAGAATTCCAATTATTGCAATAACAGGAACCAATGGAAAAACAACAACAACAAGGCTTACAGCACATATTTGTAAAACTGCAGGAAAAAAAGTTGGTTATACCACTAGTGATGGGGTGTATATTCAAAATCAATTGATGATGAAAGGCGATTGTACTGGTCCAATTTCAAGTGCATTTGTTTTAAAAGATCCAACAGTAGATTTTGCAGTGTTAGAATGTGCTCGTGGTGGCATATTAAAAAATGGTTTAGCATTTCAAAATTGTGATGTTGCAATTGTTACTAATGTTGCTGCAGATCATATGGGACTTGGTGGTATTAATACCATTGAGCAAATGGCAAAGGTAAAATCTGTTGTTCCAGAAACAGTTTTCCCACATGGCTATGCTGTGTTAAATGCAGATGATGATTTAGTGTTTGCAATGGCAAAAGATTTAAAATGCAATATTGCTTTATTTAGCATGGATGAAAACAATCCACGAATTCAAGAGCATTGTAAAAAAGGTGGATTAGCAACAGTGTTTGAAAATGGATATGTAAGTATTTTAAAAGGAACTTGGAAAATTAGAGTGATGCATGTGAAAGATATTCCATTAACTTTTGAAGGAAAAGCAACACACAATATTGCCAATACTTTACCAAGTGTAATGGCAACTTATTTGTATAAATCTATCACTATAAATGATATTAAAACGGGTTTACAAACTTTTATTGCTGGAAGTAATACCACACCAGGAAGACTAAACTTTTTTCACTTTAAAGACTTCACTTTTTTAGCAGATTTTGCACATAATCCTCATGGATTAAACTTGCTTTGTGATTTTATTAATAAATTAGATTATCCATATAAAGTAGGCGTAATCAGTGGTACAGGAGATAGAAGAGATGAAGATATTCGTGAACTTGGAGCTATTTCTGCTAAAAACTTTGATGAAATTATTATTCGTTGCGATAAAAATTTAAGAGGAAGAACCGCCGAGGAAATTATTGGTTTATTGCAAGAAGGTATTAATTCTGTGAATCCAAATATTCCACAGCAAGTCATTGCCAACGAAAACTTAGCATTAGAATATATTTATAATCAATCATAAACCTGGTGCTTTGTATACTATAATGTGTGATGTGGTTGCAGGTGCTTTAGATAAAATAAAAGAATTGAAGGATAGAGAGAACGCTATGTAATTTTTACCTAACCAACCAAACCTTGAAGGTTTCTAAAAACCTTCAAGGTCTTTTAGAATTAGTAATGCCTAGTAATTATGATTTATTAGTTCCAGAACAGTTTTATCACCTCTACAATAGGGCTGTTGGTAACGAAAAACTCTTTTTAAATGAGGAAAATTATCGATTCTTTTTAAACAAAATAAACTCCTATATACCTGCTGTAGCTACTATTTATGCTTATTGTTTATTACCCAATCATTTTCATTTTTTTATAAAAATAAAAACTCAAAATGAAATAGTAGCGTTGTATGAAACCAAGAAAAATAAGCCGATGCTACTCAACGATGCAGTTGTAATGAGCGAATTTATAATGGAGCAGTTTAGCAATTGTTTTAATTCATATGCAAAATCGTTCAATAAAACGTATAATAGAAAAGGAAAATTGTTTATGGATCATTTACATAGAAAGCTAGTTGATGATACTAACTATTATGCGAAAATTATAAATTATATCCATACCAATCCCATCAAACATAAAATGGTTAGACATATTGCAGAATGGAAATATTCTTCTTATAATGCTTACATAAACAATCAGCCTACTAAACTACCTCGTAATGAAGTAATAGATTGGTTTGGCAGCGTTGAACAATTTATTCAATTTCATAAAGACCTTTCATAAAGACCTTGAAGGTTTCTAAAAACCTTCAAGGTCTAAATCTAAAAAACTAACAAAAAATACTGTCTTTGTGATGAACGAAGCAATCTTATTATCATTCTTTGGAGATTGCTTCAGGCAAGAACCTACGCAAAGACTGAAACCAATAATTTACGAATGAATATAACTTTCTAATTGTTCAATCGTTTCTTTTTGTTGAATAATCGTTTCTTTAATTACATCAAGAATTGAAACCAAGCCAATTGTTTTTTCATTTTCAAAAACAGGCAAGTATCTCACATTATTTTCACTCATCAATTGCATACATTGTTCAATAGTATGTTCTTTAGAAATGTGTGGATGCTGAGTTGACATAATTTCTTCTACATTCACTTCTTCTGAAGAACGACCTTGTAAAATTACTTTTCTGGCATAATCTCTTTCTGTCATGATGCCTAAATATTCATCTCCATCCATTATAAGTATAGAACCAATATTTTTTTCAGCCATAGTTTTTAATGCATCTCTAACCATAGTTTCTTTTGGAACAGTAATTAAACCTGTTCCTTTTCTGCTTAAAATATCTTTAACTTTTTTCATATATGCAGTTTATTTATAAAAATTGGATGCAAAAGGTACGGAAAAAACACAAAAAAAGTAAATGTTTATTTGTATTAAGAAAAAAACAAACTTGTACAATTATTTTATACTGCTCCCTTATAACGACTCCATGCAAAAACATGGGAACTTGTCTTTTGCTCTACTATAGTGCTTTTTATTTTTAAAGCCACAACGTCTCAAAGCTAATTCACAAGGCTTTTATGAAGACGTTGTGGGGAAGGAAACCAGCCATTTTGCAAAAAATCTGCTGTGCGTTCGTATTTCTTAAAATTGCTTTTCAAAAGCCATTCCATTAAACTTAAATATATTTCCGTCTGCCATTCCAAAAAGCAAATTGTTTTTGTTGTCTTTATAAATAGTCCAAATCATTGGTTTAGATAGTTTGTCATTAATTGAATAGTTTGTCAAAGTTTTACCGTCATATTTCCAAGCTCCTGAATCTCTATCTCCAAACCAAATATTGCCTTCTGAATCTTCTTCAATGGCAAAAACGGATTGTAATCCAGTATTTTTAGAAAACTGTTGTGTTTTTGTGTTCGCTTCAAACTCTTTCATTGGAATTAGCTTACCTTGTTCTTTTGAGAAATGAGTTATAAAATCTCCTTTTTTAAGTATTACACCAATTCCATTATTTCCTATCCAAATTCGTCCTTTTGAATCTGCTAATACACTTCTTATATGCAAAAGCTCATTATCTTTAAGTTTTAAAGTTTTATGGTCAAAAATAGTTATCATTTTACCATCATAGTTGAATAGTGCTGCATAAGTTGCAATCCAAACTTTACCGTCTTGCTCCTTTGATATGTCAGTTACACCATAAGAATTATTCAGGTTTTCATTTTTAGGTTTTGGAAAAATTAAATAGTTCATATTTATTCCATCAAAACGATTTATTCCGTCTTTTTCGCCTGCATTAAACCATAAATCCCCATTGGTTTTATTCCATTCATATTTTGGTTCGTTGGTATTTGTCGAAATAATTCGTTACAGTTCCTTTGTCATACACACTTGCTCCTTTTGCAGTTCCAAACCAAATTTTTCCATTGTTGTCTTCTTGAATTGAACGGATTTGATTGTCTGCTAACCCTTCATTAGTTGTAAAGTATTCAAAAGATTTTCCATTATAATAGCTTACACCCTCATTATGACTTCCAAACCAATAATTGCCTTTACTGTCCTGAAAGATAGCACGTATTCCTGAAGTGAATTTTAAGGTGTCGGTTTTTGAAGTTACTACAAATTCAGGCTTGTTAGTTTCATTTTCTGTTGATTTATTTTCAACGCAAGAAAAGTTTAGGGTCAATATGAGTATTAGATAAATCAATTTTATTTTTTTGTCCATTTCTGGTTTTTATAATAAGACGCCTAACGCAAGTATTTGTGTTGATATACGAATTTAAGATTTTTTTGTAGTTATAAATCAACAAATTAGTGTTATACATTTTGTATTATTCAAAATAAACAGATTTCTCATTTTATAAATAAACCAGTTAACAAAACATATAAATATTATTTTAAGCTATTCTTTTCCATTTTAATTATTTTATACTAGTGCAAAGCCTTTGTGTTATTTTCGATAAATAATATTTTAATGTAGATGAAGCATATTATTTTTTTATTTGGATTTTTATTTTCTATTCAAATCATATCAGCACAGAAAACAAGTTATTGGCAACAACAAGTGAATTACAATATTGCTGTTGCTTTGAACGATAAAGATCATTCTTTAGATGCTGTTGAAAAAATAAGCTACACCAATAATTCGCCAGATACTTTAAAATTTATTTGGTTTCATATTTGGCCCAATGCCTATAAAAATGATAGAACTGCTTTTAGTGAACAATTGCTTTTGAATGGCAGAACAGATTTTTATTTTTCAGAAGATAGCAATCGTGGATACATTAATAAACTAGACTTTAAAGTTGATGAAGTTGAAGCAAGGCTAGAAGCACATCCAAACATATAGACATTGTTAAACTCATTCTTCCCAAACCATTATTACCTCAATCAATCTATAAAAATAGAAACACCTTTTCATGTAAAATTGCCTTACAATTTTTCAAGAAGTGGACATGTGTTGAACGATTATCAACTTACACAGTGGTATCCAAAACCTGCAGTATATGATGCTAAAGGTTGGCACGAAATGCCTTATTTAGATCAAGGAGAATTTTATAGTGAATTTGGAAGTTTCGATGTGAGTATTACTTTGCCTGAAAATTATTTAGTTGCTGGAACTGGCGAATTACAAACTGTAAATGAATTAGAGCTCTTAAAGAAATTAGGCAAAACAAAATTCAATCAACAACTCAATTATAAAATTGAAGAAGTGGTTGTTGAGAAGAAATCTTTCTTTCCTGCAAAGCCAGTTAAAAAAACAAAAACAGAAACGGTTGTTAGAAAAACCAAATCCATTGGCACAAAAACTTTACACTATCATCAAGAAAATGTGCATGATTTTGCTTGGTTTGCCAGCAAGAATTTTTTAGTGCAATACGATACACTTCAACTAAAAAATAATGTGGTGGATTTGTTTTCTTTCTTTCATAAAAAAAGAGAAAAAAATGGCTTAAATAATATAAAGCACATGAAAACTGCTTTAAAAAATTATAGTAATTGGTTAGGAGAATATCCTTACAAAACAGCAAGTGTGGTTATTGGAAAACAAGAAAAAGAAGTTGGTATGGAATATCCTACCATAACTTATATCAATACTCCAAACGATTTAACCAACACAAGTTCTGTAATATCTCATGAGTTAGGACATATTTGGTTGTATGGAATTTTAGCAAGTAATGAAAGAGATCATGCATGGATGGATGAAGGCATGAATACTTATTATGACAATAAGTTTGATAACGAAAAAAAGAAGTCAAACAAGATTAATAAACTAGTTGACGTAATTAATAGTTCATTATTTCGAATTAAAAAAAACATGGCAATTGATACAACATCAACAGCCTTTCCAAATATGAATTATTATGGATTTAAAACGTATCTCGATGCTGCTAATTGGATGGAAAACTTAGAACAACAACTAGGCAAAAATGTGTTTGATAGTTGTATGAAAATCTATTATGAACAATGGAAGTTTAGGCATCCATATCCAAACGATTTTAAAAATATTGTTGAAGAAGTTTCAAATAAAAATTTAGAGGAACACTTTGCAAAGCTTCACCAAACAGAGAATTAAAGAATTTGCAATCAAAAATCCAATAAAAGCTGTTTTTGTTTTTCCTATAGATAATGGAAATAAGTATAACCACATTTCAATTGCACCTACAGCAACCTATAATTTTTACGATGGTATTCGTTTAGGTGCTACTATTCATAATTATCAACTGCCTTTGCCTAAATTTCAGTTTTTAATCAATCCAAGTTTTGGTACAAGTAGTAGTAGGTTTAACTTATTTGGAAGAGCGTCTTACAATATTTATAAAAGAAAATCATGGTTAGAAGTCTCTGCAAGTTTTCAACAATACACATACGATAATTTTGTTTCCTCAGCAGATGAAAAGTTTAATTTAAGAATTACACGTTTCGTTCCTTCAGTAAAATACACATTGTACAAAAATGATTTACGTTCAACTCAAAGAACAGTTATTGGGTTTAAAACATTTTATTTAAACGAAGAAAACTTATTGTTCAGTAGTAATAAAATTAAAACGCCTTCAACAAAATCATATATCAATCGACTATACATTACAAAGTTTGATAATAGAGTGTTGTATCCTTATCATGTTAATCTTACAATCGATCAAGGAGAAGATTTTGTAAGAGCAGGGTTAACAGCCAAACAGTTTTTTAACTATGCTAAAAGCGAAGGTGGTATTGAGGCAAGATTTTTTGCAGGAAAATTTTTCTATACCAAAAGCAAAACATTTTTGCAACAATATTATACAGACAGGTATCATTTAAACATGAGTGGTCCTAAGGGTTACGAAGATTATACTTACTCAGATTATTTTGTTGGTCGTGGAGAGTTTGAAGGTTGGAGAAGTCAACAAATTATGGAGAGAGATGGTTTTTTTAAAGCAAGAACTGATTTTTTAGGAAACAAAGTTGGAAAGTCAGATGATTGGTTAATGGCTGCAAATTTTAATGTTGATGTACCAGGATTTCCTACCTTAAAACTATTTGCAGATGTTGGAACTTATGCAGAAGCATGGGTTGATAATCCAGCAACTGGAAGGTTTTTATTTGATGCAGGAATTCAACTTTCTTTATTAAAAAATACTGTGAATATTTATGCTCCAATATTGTTTAGTAAAGTGTATAGAGATTATAATAAATCTATTTTAGGCGACAATATATTTTTAAAAACCATCAGCTTTAGTATCAATTTGCAAAACTTGCATTTTAATAAAATCAGCAGAGATATTCCTTTGTAAAAATATTTTTATGGCTACAGAAATTACTTTAAATCAGGCACAACAAGAGGTTGATGTTTGGATAAAAACCATTGGTGTACGATATTTTAATGAACTCACCAATCTTGGAATTCTAGTTGAAGAAGTGGGTGAGTTATCAAGAATACTAGTTAGAAAATATGGAGAACAATCGTTTAAAAATAACGAAGCAGAAAAAGATTTAGGAGATGAAATGGCCGATGTGCTTTGGGTGTTAATTTGTTTAGCCAATCAAACAGGCGTTAATCTTACAGAAGCCTTGCAAAAAAACTTTGAAAAGAAAACCAGAAGAGATTTGACAAGACACCATGAGAATGATAAGTTAAAATAAGAGGCTCGCTGAAATCATAGAATTCACAGAACTTTCAGTGCATTCAGCGTTTTCACCGTATTCCGTGAGAGTAAAAAGCCTTTGTGAAGAAAACAAAATAAAAATCTCGCAGAAATAACAGAATACGCAGAACTTTCAGTGCAATTAACGTTTTCTATGAGATAAAAAGCCGTTATGAAGAAAACAAAATAAACATCTCGCAGAAATAACAGAATTCGCAGAAATTTCAGCTTTTTCACCGTATTCCGTGAGAATAAAAAATTCGAAAGGAAAAGGAATAAATATCTCGCAGAAATAACAGAATACGCAGAACTTTCAGTGCATTCATCGTTTTCTATGAGAATAAATAACTTTAAAACATGAATAACAATTTTCTTAAGTCTCAATTTTTATTAAGAGATGATATTACTTTTTTAAATTTTGGATCTTTTGGAGCTTGTCCAAAGCCTGTGTTTGAGCAATATCAAGCATTTCAATTGGACTTAGAACAAGAGCCAGTTCAGTTTATTAACGGAACAGGCATGCAATATTTAAAAGAATCTAGAGAAGCATTAGGTAAATATTTGAATTGTTCTGCAAACGATATGGTGTATGTTACTAATCCTTCTTATGCTGTAAACATTATTGCAAAAAGTTTGAACTTAAAAGAAGGAGACGAAGTTCTAACTACTAATCTAGAATATGGAGCTTGTGATAAAACCTGGAATTATTATTGTAAAAAAGTTGGAGCAAAATATGTTCGTCAACCCATCACTTTTCCTTTAACTACGAAAGAACAATTTGTAGAAGATTTTTTTAAAGGCTTAACCTCAAAAACTAAATTGGTTTTTATTAGTCATATTACTAGCACAACTGGTTTAAGGTTGCCTGCTGAAGAAATTGTTGCTAAGGCAAAATCATTGGGCTTAATGACTTTTATTGATGGTGCTCATGCACCTGCACAAATTGATGTTGACCTTAGCACATTGCAAGCAGATATTTATACTGGTGCTTGTCATAAATGGATGATGACACCCAAGGGCAGCAGTTTTTTATATGTAAAAAAAGAATTGCAACATTTATTCGACCCTTTAGATAGTGAGTTGGGGTTATGAAGAAAATTTACAATCAGAAACTCAGTTTTTAGACTATCATGAAAGACAAGGAACAAGAGATTATTCTGCTTTTTTAACCATTCCAAAAGCTATTGAGTTTATGAAAGAAAATAATTGGAAAGAAGTTTCAGCTAATTGTAGAGCATTAGTACAAGCCAATGCCGAAAGGTTTTATAAGCTTTTGAATGCTGAGCCTTTATCCCCAATTACAGATGAATTTTTGGTGCAATTATATAGTGTGCCTATAAAAACAAAAGAACCTTTAGAATTAAAAAAAATATTGTACGATAAATACAAAATTGAAATTCCTGTAATGCAATTAGATTATAAAGTATTTTTAAGATATTCTATTCAAGCATTCAATTCACAAGAAGATTTAGATATTTTGTACAATGCTTTGGTAGATATTAAAGAGAAAACTAGTTTGATAGAAGAGTAATTTTTACTTTGTAAGTATAAATTGGCAAAGCAAAAAACATAAAACTAGCGAAGCAAAATGCTTCGTAGAGCTGGGACATCAAATGTTAGGAAAACCAAAACAAACAAAGTTGATAGCGAACAGAGTTTGCAAAAATGAACCAGCTCTGTTAGGCTTGTAGCCTAACAATGTTATTTTTTTGCTTTCAGCAAAATATTAAAAAAAATCATCTATCTCAAAATTTTCATCTTCACCATTTCAATTCTGGTGTCACTTACATTTAAAATATCGAATTGATAATTGCTGATGATAATGGTTTCTTTTGCTTGTGGAATTTGCTCGTGATTAGTAATAATATAACCACTTAAAGTTTCTGTTTCTCCAGTTTCTAAAAAGGTTAAATCGTAATTTTCCTTTAAATAATCTAGCTCTAATCTACCACTAAAAATAAAATCTGTTTGGCTAATTTGTTTTTCTACAAACTCTTCAACATCGTGTTCATCTTTTATTTCACCAAAAATTTCTTCTAATAAATCTTCCATAGTTATAATGCCAGCAGTGCCACCAAACTCATCAACCACCCAAGCAATACTTTTATGTTCTTTAGTAAATTTATTAATTAAATCTGCAGCCCACATGCTTTCTGGCACTACAGGAATTGGTAAAATAATTTCACTTAACAACTGTGGTTTTTTATATAAATCTAATTGGTGCACATAACCTTTAATATCATCAATTGAATTTTCGAATACCAACAGTTTACTAAGTTTTGTATCAATAAATCTTTCTTTAATTTCTTGAATTGAGGTATTAATATCAACAGCCTCAATTTCTGTTCGTGGCACTAAACATTCCCGAATTTTTATGGTTGGCAAGCCCATTGCATTTTTCAACAATTCTTTACTATGCTCTGGATTATCTTCACTTTGCTCCATATTTTTTTGGTTAATGAAATACTCCAAATCGATATGGGTAAAAGCTTCTGTTTTATTTTTTACATTAATATTAAATAGATATTTTAAAATCCACTCAGCCAAATCAACAAAAAAAGAAGCGAAGGGTTGAAATAATTTGTAGAAGAAATTAGCAACAGATGAAAACATTACCAACAAAGAATCGTTCTTGGCTTTAAAAATTGCTTTTGGAATAAACTCTCCAAATACTAAAACTACAAATGTTGAAATGATAGCATCTATAACTAATTTTAATATTGGGTTTTGTATTTCAAATGGTTCCCAAATAGATTTGTGTAATAAATCACTAAACAACATTCCATAAGCCACTAAAAAAATGTTTACACCAACTAAGCAACTGCCAATAAATTTTGCTGGCTGCTCCATAAACTTGCCAAGAATAAGTCCACTTTTTTTGCCTTGCTTTTTCTTGAGTTCAATACTTAATCTGTTAACACTAACAAAAGCAATTTCGTAGCCCGAAAAAAACCCAATAAAAAGAAGGGAAATACAAATAAATCCAATAGTGTAAAATAACTCTGACATGAATACAAAAATAGGAAAATGTATGTATCAAATATGCTAAAACAACTAGCTTAATGCTTTTCTTTGTAGCTATGCTGCTTATTCTATATAAAGTTTTAGTAATCATAATAGCCATGGCTTATGTTTTACTGTTAACATTTTATAGAAAATGGTTTTTAAAAGTGATACCATTTAAAACCTCTAATCAGCATCAAGCAAATACAAAATTCTCCATAATAATACCTGCAAGAAACGAAGAAGAGAATATTCGAAAATGCTTGCAGTCTATCTTAAGTCAAGAATATCCACAACAATTATTTGAGGTAATAGTGATTGATGATCATTCTACAGATAACACATCTTTAATAGTTCAATCATTTCAGGCAAAAAACGAGAACATTCATTTACTAAAACTTGAAGATGATTTAAAAGGCAAAATAATCAATGCTTATAAAAAGAAGGCCATTGAGTTAGCCATTGAAAATGCAACAGGATATTGGATCATTACAACTGATGCAGATTGTTTAATGCACAAAAATTGGTTGAGTTTGTATGATGAATTTATTTGCAGCAATGAAGTTGTTTTTGTTGCAGCTCCTGTAATGTTCACAAAAAACAAAACCATTTTATCTCTATTTCAATATATAGATTTTATGGGTTTACAAGCTACAACTGCAGCAGCAGTTGCTGCTGGTTTTCATAGTATGTGTAATGGGGCAAATTTAGCATATGAAAAGAAAACATTTTTAGAAGTAGGAGGATTTAAAGGCATTGATAATATTGCAAGTGGTGATGATATGTTGTTGATGAATAAAATCAAGAAAAAATATCCATCAAAAATTGGTTATCTGTATCATCAAGAAGCCATTGTTATAACAGAACCAATGCCAACTTGGAGGAGCTTTTATAACCAAAGAATTCGTTGGGCTAGTAAAACTGATAGTTATAAAGACAAAACACTTTTACCAGCCTTGTTATTGGTTTATTTATTTAATCTTTCAATAATCATTTGTTTTATAGCAAGTGCTTTCAACTCTAGTTTTTTACTTTTTACTGTAGCACTATTAGGAGTAAAAGTTTGTGTGGAATGGAGATTTTTAAAAACGGGGTTTAAATTTTTTGGTAAAATTGATTTGTTAAGTTTCGCTTTATTACAACCCTTGCATATTATATACATTGTAATTGCAGGCTGGCTAGGAAAATTTGGATCTTATTCTTGGAAGGAAAGAAAAGTAAAATAGAAACTAAGAATCTATACCACCATAAACCATCAGTCCAATTAAAGCCAATATTAACAAAGGAAAAAGCAAAAGGTTTTTCATATAAAAAATTCTATGTGACAGACTTGGTAAATTGTATAAAGTTTA
Organism: uncultured Chitinophagaceae bacterium; assembly: GCA_963716885.1. Taxonomy (GTDB): domain Bacteria; phylum Bacteroidota; class Bacteroidia; order Chitinophagales; family Chitinophagaceae; genus CAIVPM01. Next base: position 151,823 of record CAVQUL010000001.1, read on the forward strand.
ATCTTGTTTCTGTAGTCTGTTAATTAATTTACAAACCTTATTCAGGAATAGCTGAGAAAAGAAAAGAACTCGTTTTAGCCATTATTTTTGAGCCAATATTTAATTATGAAAAAAGTAATCTACTTAGTCTTATTAGTTTTTGTTAGTTGTTTTTCAAATGCACAAACTGTTGATGAAATTATTGCTAGTCATATTACAGCAAATGGTGGACAAGAAAAAATGGCTTCTATCAATACTTTGCAATACACATCAACCATGAAGTTAAATATGATGGGTATGCAAATTGATGTAAGCAGTACAAACATTATTGAAAACAATAAACTATTTAGGAAAAACATTAGTGGTGTTATGGGCATGAAAGGCTCTTATACATTAGTTACAGATACTGCTGGGTTTGTTTCTATACCAACAGTACCAGGTTATGGAGATTTTCCTGGTGTTGAAGGAGGCATTACAAAAATGGATAATGAAAAATATGCTATTGCAAAACAAAAGCTGAATGTTTTAGAAGAGTTTTCTGCATTAATTAACTATAAAGAAAAAGGGTTTTCTGCAGAACTATTAGGCAAAACAAAAGTTGAAAAAGTTGAATGTTATAAAATAAAATTAATTTCAAAAGATGGTGAAGCCTCAATATTTTTTGTAGATGCTACAACTTTTTTATTAAAACAAATTGAAGTTTCTGGCAAACAGGTATCATCTATTCTGGGAATAAGAGGTGGTCCAATGGGAGATATGATGGGTGGTAGAATGGATAAGCAAAAAATGAACCTAATCTATAAAGAGTTTTCAGATATTAATGGCATTAAATTTCCAGCGAAACTTGTAATTCAATTAGGTGCTTCTGATATTGATATTGAAAATAGTAGTATTGAGATAAATGAGCCAATAGAGAAAAAATGGTTTACTACTAATTAAGAAGCTAATAAGTATTTAATAAACTGAACTGGCCAAAGAAGAGATTTTGAAAAAGCTTCTATCATGGAAGTCCTCTCTTGCATATTACTAATTGTGGCTACTACCGTAAATATTACATAAATACTTAGCCATTTAAAAATTCCAGACCATAATTTATTCAAATATAAAAGGGTAATAATTTTTTTCATAGGCTTATTTTGATTTAAAAACGAGTTGCTATGCTACAACTAAAGTACAAAACCTTTTTGTTAGTTTTTTGTACAAGTTTGTACAAGCATCAAAACTTCTGGCTAGACTCTTTTTACGAGCAATAGTTTAACTTTGATATTATAGTAAGCAAAATAAAATAATTCAAAATGCTAAAAAAGACGGTTTTTGTTTTTTCGTTTTATTTATATTCTATTTTAGTTTTTTCTCAAACAGACTTTAGTGAATTAAAAAACTGGGCAGCTCATCCTCAAAAAAAAGATGCTTCAGATAGTGTTCCAAAATCCTTAATAAAAGAATATAAAGGAGATTCATTGGTAGATATTTTCTTTATCCATCCAACAACATATACGAATAAAGAGAAAGAATTTGGATTAAATGCTGATATAAACGATTTGGCTTTAAACACAAAAACAGACTACTCAACAATTTTATATCAAGCTTCTGTTTTTAATGCTATAGGAAATGTTTATGCACCTAGATATAGGCAAGCACATTATGGCAATTATTTTCCTAAAAATTTTGAAGATTCAACAAATGCAGTAAATGCTTTTGAAATTGCTTATGAAGATGTGAAAGCTGCATTTGAATATTTTTTAAAAAACTTTAATAATGGAAAGCCAATAGTAATTGCATCACACAGTCAGGGTACAACACATGCAAAAAGATTAATCAAAGAATTTTTTGATGGAAAGCCTTTACAAGAAAAACTTATTGTTGCTTATTTAGTTGGTATGCCAGTTGAATGGAATTGGTTTAACAATATAAAACCCTGCTCTAAACCAAATTCTATAGGCTGTTTCACTAGCTGGAGAACTTTAAAAGAAGATTACAAGCCTAACTATGTTTTAGAAGAAAAAGACAGCATGATTGTTACAAATCCTATCACTTGGGATATTGATTTACCCATTGCTACAAGAAAAGAAAATCCCGGTTCAATTTTAAAAAACTTTAATAAAGTAAAAAAAGGAATTGTAGATGCTCAGGTTGAATACAATGTTCTTTGGTGTAAGAAGCCAAGGTTTTTTGGCAATATTTTTCTAACAACAAAAAACTATCATATTGCAGATTATAACTTTTATTATTTAAGTATTAGAAATAATGTGAAAGAAAGAGTTGTAGCTTACTTAAACGCAACTAACAACTAATTTTATTAACTCTATTTTGATGTCTTCCACCTTCGAAATTGGTTTGCATAAAAACATTTATCATATCAATTGCGAGTTCTAAAGAAACAAATCTTGAAGGAATACAAATAATATTAGCATCATTATGTAAACGTACCAGTTTAGCAACCTCTTTATCCCAACATAATCCTGCTCTGATGCCTTGATGTTTATTGGCAGTAATGGCAACACCATTTGCACTGCCACAAAGCAAAATACCAAAAGCTGTTTCTTTTTTTTCAACTTTACTAGCTACGGGGTGTGCAAAATCTGGATAGTCAACAGAATCAGAAGAGTGTGCACCAAAATCTTCTACCAAATAATTACTTTTTGTTAACCAATCAATAATTTGAGTTTTGTATTCAAAGCCTGCATGATCTGAACCTATGGCAATGGGTAATAAAATATTGAAACTTGTTGCTTGCATAAAATAAAGATAGACTAAAATACAAATTTTAAAAAATAATTAAAGTCATTGAGAAATAATTTTTTTTATTGTACTCTTGTCGATATATGAATTAAGAATTCGATGAAAAAAATTTATCTTATATTATTTGTGATTTCAATATTTAACGCCTGTAAAAATTCAGATTCGGGTGTGTTGAAAGATAATAATTATACAATTGAAGGTGAGCTCAATGAAAAAATTAATGGAACAGTTTTAATAAGTTTTTTTAATGGAGCCGATTATATTTCTGATACAATTAATGTTAAACAAGGAGTGTTTACTTATCAAAATAAAACCATACAACCAGAATTAGCAATATTGTACATCCCAAATCCCAATTCAAATGGAAGAAGCCAATTTGTTTTTTTTACTGAAGGAAATAAAAAAATTAAAATTAATATTCAGTCAGTAGAGAATAAAAAATATTCAGTTTCTGGCTCATCTGCTAATGATGAGTTTTTTAGCTTTAAAAAAACTTTTATTGAGCCCATTGAACTACAAGAACAGAAAGTAATACAATCAATTAATCCAGACAATATTGACAATCAAAAAACCTTAGATAGCTTACTAAACCTTTCAACCCAACTTCAAGAACAAAAAAATAAAGCCATACTTGACTACTTAAAAACACACCCCAATTCCATTACAATAACAGCTTTTGCATTGTGGATGAATGCCAATAATAATGATATTAATTTTTTCAAAAATGTGTATTCAATTGTTGATAAAAGTGTTCAACAAAGCAATTATGGAATTACAATTGAAAAACTCATAAATAGCTCAAATGATTTGTCAGTTGGCAATACTGTAAAAGATTTTATTACTGTTGATAAAGAAGGAAAAACCATTCAATTATCAAGTGTTTATAAGAAGAATAAAATAGTATTACTAGAATTTTGGTCGAGCAGATGTGTTCCTTGCAGAAAAGAAAATCCAAATCTGTTAAATTTGTTTCATCAATATCATTCAAAAGGATTAGAAATAGTTGGTGTAAGTGTTGATGATAATAGGGAAAACTGGATTAAAGCGATTGATCAAGATCAATTGCCTTGGATTCAGATATGTGACTTGAAAGCTTGGAATGGAGCAATACCGAAACAATATAATATTACCGAAACACCAACATTATTTTTAATAGATAACAAGGGAACAATTCTAGATATAAATTTGAAAGGAGAAGCGTTACAATTGAAATTGAAGACGATTTTTAACTAAAACAAGAAGCATGAGAAAACTTAGTGCATTAGCAGAATCTTTAGTTGGTAGCGAAATAGTTCGTTTAGGAAATGCTATTAGTGAAAGAGTAAAAAAAGGAGAACAGATTTATAATTATACTATTGGAGATTTTAATCCTAAAATATTTCCTATTCCAACCGAATTAGAAAAATTAATTGTTAATGCCTATCAGGCACACTATACAAACTATCCTCCTGCAAATGGTATTTTGGAATTAAGAGAAGGTGTTAGTTATTTCATAAAAAAAAGATTGCATTTAGAATATGGTGTAGATGAAATTCAAATTGCTGCTGGTGGAAGACCTTTAATTTATGCTGTATTTAATACTGTTGTAGATGAGGGGGATAAAGTAATTTATGCTGCCCCAAGCTGGAATAATAACCATTACACGCATTTAACTCATGCGAAGCATTGTGTAATTAATTGTTATGCTGAGAACAATTTTATGCCAACTGCAAATGATATTGCAGAACATATTGAAGGTGCAACATTATTATGTTTGTGTACTCCTCAAAATCCAACGGGCACCGTTTTAGGCAAGGAAGGACTAACAGAAATTTGCGATTTGGTAATAGCAGAAAATAAAAAAAGAGCAGAAGGCGAAAAAAAATTGTATGTAATGTTCGATCAAATGTATTGGACTTTAACCTATGGCAAAACAGTGCATTATAACCCAGTGTCACTTCGACCAGAAATGAAAGATTACACTATTTTTATAGATGGTATTTCAAAATGTTTTTCTGCAACAGGCGTTCGTGTTGGCTGGACATTGGCACCAGCTGATATTATTATTAAAATGAGATCTTTATTAAGTCATTTAGGAGCTTGGGCACCAATGGCAGAACAAAAAGCAGTAGCTCAATATTTATTAAATGATGATGATATTGATAATTATTTCTTAAGTTTTAAAGCTGCAATAGAACATCGTTTACACAAAATTTATGATGGATTAATGGCATTAAAAAACAAAGGATTTCAAGTTGATGCTATAGAACCACAAGCAGCCATTTATCTTACCATAAAAATTGATTTAGTTGGCAAAACCACTGCTAATGGAAAATTGCTAGAAAATCAATCAGATGTTACAGAATATATTTTAAACGAAGCTAAAATAGCCATTGTGCCTTTTACTGCTTTTGGTGCAGATGCAACTAGTGCTTGGTATAGATTAAGTGTTGGTGTTGTTAAGCAAGAGGATATTGAAAAAGTATTATCAAATCTAGAATCTGCTTTAGAAAAATTGATTTAAACTTTGTTGTAAAATATTCAATAAAGGATAAATAGTACATACAAAATTTGCAATAAAAATTAATCAACTCAATTTTGTTAAACCTAGGAGAGTTTCATAATAAAAGTTAGGTAGCTTTTCTAACAGGGCACATACATTGTTTGCTGTAATTACTTCTTCCACATGAGCTCAAAACAAAACTTGTGATGAGTAAAAAAATAAATATTTTCAGGATGTTTTTCTTAACCATGAGGCTACTAAACTATAAACAATTTATAATATAAATTTGTTAATTATTATATTTTGACAAACACTTCTTCCAAAACAATATTAATTGCTCCACTTGATTGGGGTTTAGGTCATGCTACAAGATGTATTCCTATTATACAAACCTTACAAAATCAAGGATATAAAATTGTTGTTGCTGCAAATGACAAACAACAAAATCTATTGCAACAAGAACTTGATAAGGTACAATTTGTTTTTTTAGAAGGCTATCAAATTGCTTACAGCAAAAGCAAATATTTTTTTGGATTGAAAATTTTGGCACAAGCACCCAAAATTTTATGGAGCATTTACAAAGAACACCAATGGTTAAAAAAAATCATCAAGCAAGAAAAGATTGATATTGTAATTAGTGATAATCGTTTTGGATTGTATTCAAAAAAAACTCCTTCTATTTTTATCACACATCAACTTCAAATAAAAGCTCCTTACAATTGGCTTGAGTGGATGATTCAGAAAATTAACTATTGCTTTATCAATCAATATCATCAATGTTGGGTACCAGATATTGAAAGTGAAAATAATATTGCAGGTAAATTATCTCATCCAAAAAAATTACCTAAAACGCCTACACATTTTATAGGCAGCTTAAGCAGGTTTAAGAGGAATGATAATTCAATTAAGTTGTACGATGTTTGTATTTTACTTTCTGGACCAGAACCCCAAAGAACATTGTTGGAAGAAATTCTCATTCATCAATTTCCATCAATAAAAAACAAGAAAATAATTTTTGTAAGAGGATTGCCAAGTGAAGAAAATAAAATTTATATAAATGAAATGATTATTCATAATCATCTTTCACATCAATTATTAGAAGAAGTAATAAACAGCAGTGAAATAATTATTGCCAGAAGTGGTTATACCACTATAATGGAGTTAATGAGCTTACAAAAAAAAGCCATTCTAATTCCAACTCCAGGTCAAACAGAACAAGAATATCTTGCTAAATATTTATATCAAAAAAATAACTGTTTAACTTATACTCAAAATTCGTTTAATTTAAAAGAGGCTCTACTTGATTCTATAAATTTTCATTATCAATTTATTGAAAATATTAACTTTAACCCTACAAAAATAATTGAGCAATTAAAGAATATAAAAGTCTAATTTTCTGAATTAAATTATGATTGTATATTCATGGCTTAATTAGACAGTTATGTTAGCTTGGCAGAAAGGCAAAGTTGTAGATATTAAACAAATTACCCCAACAACCAGAAGTTTTTTTATTGAAACTTTTGAAACACCAACATTCGATTTTGCAGCTGGTCAGTTCATAACTTTAGATTTACCCATTCATACTCAAAAAAACAGACGTTGGCGTAGTTATTCGATTTCGTCTTACCCCAACAAAACAAATATTCTTGAGCTAGTTATTGTTTTATTAGAAGGTGGTTCAGGGTCAAATTATTTGTTTTCTGAAACTAAAATTGGTGATGAACTTACTTTTCGTGGTCCATTAGGAAAATTTGTTATGCCTCCAACACTTGATAAAGATTTATATCTAATTTGTACTGGTACAGGCATTGCACCATTTAGAAGCATGGTAAATTATATTCATCAAAACAATATTTCTTATAAAAATATTTATCTCATATTTGGTTGCAGAACCTTTGATTATAGTTTATATAAAGATGAATTGCTAGACTTGCAAAATCAAATGCCGAACTTTAAATATATTCCTTGTTTTTCTAGAGAAACAGAAATTCCTAGTTGGGCAAAAGGAGGTTACGTTCATGATGCTTATTTAGAATTAATAGAATCAAAAAAAATAAATAATGAATTGCCAGAAGCTTATTTTTATTTATGTGGATGGAAAAATATGATTGATGATGCTCAGCAAAAAATAATGGATTTAGGGTATGTAAAAAAGGATATTCATTATGAATTATATGGATAAGTCCTAATGAATTTCATGATAAAAATCATGATAAAAAAAAGCCTTTATCATTTTAATCTAACATCAACTACTTACATTTGAAAAGTTAAAAATACTTATGGGACCACTCTCTTTACTTGCTTTAATATTCGCTGCAATTCTTTTCTCTGCAGGAGGAATACTTGTCTCAAAAATATTAACTAAGGGGTCAAAAAATGCTCAAAAGGGAGAGCCTTATGAGTGTGGAATTCCAACAACAGGAACAAATTGGCCTCAATATCATGTAGGCTATTATTTGTTTGCATTAATTTTTTTGGTGTTCGATGTAGAGTTGATATTTCTTTTTCCTTGGGCTGTTGTTGTAAAAGAAATAGGCTGGTTCGCATTTGTAGAAATTATAGTTTTCTTGTTTATATTATTCATGGGCTTTTTATATGCACATAAAAAAGGAGCATTAAAATGGATGTAAAATCTGATATACCTGCACAAGAAGTTTTTCCTGGAGAAATTCATGCCATTGATGGAGCAAATGTTGTTGTAACTACATTGGATAATGTGATGAATTGGGCTCGTTCTAATTCATTATGGCCATTAACTTTTGCTACTAGTTGTTGTGGTATTGAAATGATGAGTGTAGCTTCTGCTAAATATGATTTTTCACGATTTGGTTTCGAAGTTGCTCGTGCTAGTGCAAGACAAGCAGATGTTATTATTATAGCTGGAACCATAGTTAACAAAATGGCTCCAGTATTAAAAAGATTATACGATCAAATGCCCGACCCAAAATATGCTATTGCAATGGGTGCTTGTGCAATAAGTGGAGGTCCATTTTTTTATAATACATATTCTGTTGTAAAAGGAGCAGACCATGTAATTCCTGTAGATGTTTACATTGCTGGTTGTCCACCAAGACCAGAGGCTTTATTAGATGCACTCATCACTTTACAACAAAAAATAAAAGAAGGAATAACACACGCTCAATTAAGAGAAAAAAATTTGGAGAAATAATATTCTATGACAAACGATGAATTGAAAATAGAACTCACAAAATTATTTCCTTCAATGCAAATTGAAGAAGGAGGTGAATGGATTAATAGTTTTATTGAACCTAATGAATTGTTATCAGTTTCACTTGAATTAAAATTTAATCCAGATTTACTATTTGATTATTTGTTTTGTTTAACATGTGTAGATTTTAAAACAGCATTTAAATATGGTGTATCACCTCACCTCAACAAAGCATCATCACAATATTGTTATCAAATCAAAATTAAACTTCTCAAAACCAGAAATTGAATCAGTTGCACATATTTGGAGAACTGCTGAATTTCATGAACGTGAAGTGTATGAAATGTTTGGAGTTGATTTTTTAAACCATCCAGATTTAAGGTTATTGATTTTACCAGATGGTTGGGAAGGAAAGAATCCAATGCGTAAAGATTTTGAAGATCCTATTAACATGATTAAACTGTAAATAACAGCCAATCTCTTCCTCTCCCCAAAAGGGAGAGCAAAAGAAAATTTATGAATCAAGAAACGAAAATATTATCAGCAACTTCACTTGAAGCCTCTCCTTTGGAGGGGTTGGGGGAGGCTGAGTTATTAATCATCAACATGGGTCCACAGCATCCTGCAACTCATGGTGTCTTGCATTTACGTGTTACCTTAAATGGAGAAACTATTGTTAAGGTTGAACCACATTTAGGATATATTCATCGTTCCATAGAAAAAATGTGTGAGAGTTTAAACTATCGCCAATTTATTTATAGTACTAGCAGAATGGATTATTTATCTGCACACATTAATAATCATGCCTGTGCGATGTGTGTTGAAAAGGCGTTGCAAATAGAAATTCCATCAAGAGCACAATATATTAGAATCATAATGGATGAGCTTACAAGAGTTGCATCACATTTATTATGGTGGGGAGCTTTGGCAATGGATGTTGGAGCATTTACTCCTTTCTTTCATTCGTTTAGAGAAAGAGAAGTGATTACAGATATCATGGAAGAAACTTGTGGTGCAAGATTAACCATGAATTATATGGTGCCTGGTGGTGTAATGGTTGATATTCATCCCAACTTTCAAAAAAGAGTGATTGATTTTATTGCTCAATATAAATCAAAAGTTCACGAGTATCATCAATTGGTAACAGGCAATACTATTTTTATTAATAGAATGAAAGGAGTTGGAGTACTCACAAAAGAAGATGCTATTTCTTTTGGTTGTAGTGGTCCTGTAGCTAGAGGAAGTGGATTAAGTTGTGATGTTCGTAAAATATTTCCTTATGAAATCTATCAGCAATTAGAATTTGATGAAGTGCTTGAAACAGCAGGAGATTCTTATGCTAGATATAATGTTAGAATGAAAGAAATGGATCAATCCATAAAAATTATTGAACAATTAATTCATAATATTCCTGAAGGAGATTTTCAAGCAAAAACAAAGGCTGTGTTGAAATTACCTAAAGGAGAATTTTATACAAGAGCAGAAACTGCTCGTGGAGAATTAGGTGTTTATATAGTGAGTGAAGGAGGAATGACGCCATATAGAATTAAATTTCGGTCACCTGGTTTTTCAAATCTTTCAGCTTTAGATCATATGGCTCGTGGATCTAAAATTGGAGATTTAGTTGCCATGATGGGAACTTTAGATTTAGTGATTCCAGATATTGATAGATAAAAAAGTATATGTTCAGTTTAGAGAAAATATTGAATACTGCAAATGAATGGTTAAACAGCACGTTTAATCCTACCATAGTAATTTGTATCCAATTTGCTGCTGTAGCATTATTTGCTATTGCACTTTTTGCAATGCTGGGTTTATCGTTAGTATTAATGGAACGCAAAGTTTCAGCTTATATGCAATTACGTTTAGGTCCAAATCGTGTGGGTTTAAAAGGAATGTTTCAAACTGTTGCAGACACAGTGAAATTGGTTTTCAAAGAAAGTTTAACACCTGATAATGCAGATAAATTTTTGTTCAATCTGGCTCCATTTATTGTAATGATAGCAGCAATGCTCATACTTGCTCCAATTGCTTTTGCAAAAGGAATTCAAATTTGGGATATCAATATTGGTGTGTTATATATTACTTCAGTTTCATCAATAGCTGTGATAGGCGTGTTAATGGCAGGTTGGGCAAGTGGTAATAAATATTCTTTATTAGGAGCTATGAGAAGTGGTGCACAAATTGTAAGTTATGAATTATCTGCTGGCTTATCCATCATTTCCATTGTAATTTTAACAGGAAGTTTAAGTGTTCAAGATATCATCAACTCACAAGAAAATGGTTGGTGGATTTTTAAAGGTCATATTCCTGTAATTATATCTTTCGTAATATTTTTTATTGCTATAACTGCAGAAACGAATAGAGCACCATTTGATTTAGCAGAAGCAGAATCTGAATTAACTGCAGGTTTTCATACAGAATATTCAGGAATGAAATTCGCATTGTTTTTTTTAGCTGAATACATCAACATTTTTATTGGTTGTGCTTTAGCAGTTACTTTATTTTTTGGAGGATGGATGCCTTTTCATATTGGAACTTGGTCAGCATTTAATCATATCATGGATTATATTCCATCTTCAATTTGGTTTTTTGGGAAAACGATATTTTTAATTTTTGTAATGATGTGGTTCAGATGGACTTTCCCTCGTTTGAGAATTGATCAACTATTAAACTTAGAATGGAAATATTTATTACCTATTAGTATGGTGAATTTATTGTTAGTAACACTAATGGCAATTATGGGTTGGCATTTTTAATTAATTGAATACATGTTTTTAAAAAACTATATATCAGAAATTGTTCAAGCTATCAAGTCCTTACTCAAAGGAATGAAGTTGACTGGTTATTACTTTACCCATCATAAAGAAATTATTACAGAACAATATCCAGATAATAGAGCCACATTACAAATGGCAGATCGTTTTCGTGGAGAAGTTGTTTTGTTGCATGATGAAAATAATGAACATGCATGTACAGGATGTACTGCTTGTGAATTGGCTTGTCCGAACGGAACAATAAAAATTATTACTAAACATGATATTACACCAGAAGGCAAAAAGAAAAAAGCAGTTGATGCATTTATCTATCATTTAGAATTATGTACCATGTGTAATTTATGTATAGTGGCTTGTCCAACAGATGCCATAAAAATGAGTAACGAATTTGAACATAGTGTTTATAATAGAAGAGATTTAACAAAAATATTAAATCAACCAAATTCAAAAATTAGGGAGGGCATTGAATAATGAATGCATCAACTATTATATTTTATTTTATTTCTGCATTAATTCTTATTGCAGGAATTTTTGCAGTAACTGCTCGTAAAATTTTTCGTGCTGCAATTGGCTTACTTTTTTCTTTAATAGGAATTGCTGCTTTATTTTTTTGGATGGAACTTAATTTTTTAGCAGCTGTTCAAATTATTGTATATGTGGGCGGCATTGTAGTATTGATTATTTTTTCCATTTTTCTTACCGATCAATCAGGCAATGAATTACCCAAGCCAATAATGCAGAGAAAAATATTTTCAATACTTGCTGTAGTTTTTGCTATTGCTTTTGTGTTTAATCTTATCAGCAAAAATAATTTTAGTAGCTCTAATAAAGTTTTTGATCATAGTGTGAGAAGAATTGGAACCAATATGTTAGATACCACTACTACTGGATTTGCATTACCTTTTGAAGTGGTGAGTATATTATTATTAGCAGCAATGATTGGAAGTATTGTAATTGCTATGAAAAGTAAAAACACTAAACAAGAAAAATCGAATTGATATTATGTTGAACGAAATATCTATAACACATATTCTTTTTGTAAGTACAGCCTTGTTTTTTATTGGGGTGTATGGTTTGCTTACAAGAAGAAATTTAATTACGATGTTGATGTCAGTTGAATTAATGTTGAATAGTGTCAACATCAATTTTGTGGCGTTCAATAAGTATTTGTTTCCTGAAAAAATGGATGGTATTTTTTTTAGCATATTTATTATAGCCATTGCTGCTGCTGAAGCTGCTGTTGCTATAGCCATAATAATTAATTTGTATAGAAGTCACAATTCAATAGATGTAGAAGAAGCAAGTGAAATGAAACATTAAACAGTAGAAAAACATGAACTTTTCATCATACATATTCCTCATTCCTTTATTGCCATTAATTGGTTTTATCATTTTGGGTATATTCGGAAAAAAATATTTCAATCAATCTGCAGGTAATATTGCAACAGGGTTTTTAGGCATCTCTACATTGCTTTCTTTATATGCAGCCTATCAATATTTTTTTGTAGTAGGAATAGTGAATCAGGTGTATCAACCCATTCAGGTTTTTAATTTCACTTGGTTACAATTTTCTGAAAACCTATCTATCAATTTGGGTTTTGTTTTAGATCCTATTTCTGTAATGATGTTGGTGGTGGTAACTTTTGTTTCATTCATGGTTCATCTTTTTAGTTTGGGTTACATGAAAGGAGAAGAAAGATTTGCTACCTATTATTCTTTCTTACAACTCTTTACTTTTTCAATGTTGGGTTTAGTTATCTCAACTAATATTTTTCAGATTTATATTTTCTGGGAATTGGTTGGTGTTTCTTCTTATTTATTAATAGGATATTATTTTCAAAAACCTTCGGCTGTTGCAGCATCTAAAAAAGCATTTATTGTAACTCGTTTTGCTGATTTAGGTTTTTTAATTGGTATTTTAATATTTGCTTTTCAAGGAAACACTTTGGATTTTGATGTGTTAATTTCAAGATTAACCAATACACAATCACCAGAATATTTAGGCATAACTTCTGCAGGGTTTATGGGAGTTTCAGTTATTAACATGGGCTTTAACATTAGTGTTTATAGGCGGTGCAGGAAAATCTGCTATGTTTCCTTTGCATATTTGGTTGCCAGATGCTATGGAAGGTCCAACACCAGTTTCAGCTTTAATTCATGCTGCAACAATGGTGGTTGCTGGAGTTTATTTAGTTGCTAGATTATTTCCTTTATTTCATACTTGATCACTATTGCTTTAAACATTGTGACTTATGTAGGATTATTATCTGCATTATTTGCAGCTATCATTGCTTGTACTCAAACAGATATTAAAAGAGTGTTGGCATATTCAACTATGTCGCAAATTGGATATATGATGTTTGCATTAGGAGTTTCTGGTGCAACAGGTGAAGATGAGTTTAGGCTATACAGCATCTATGTTTCATTTATTTACTCATGCATTTTTTAAATCATTATTATTTCTTGGTGCTGGTGCTGTGATTCATATGTTCATAGCAATGAAATGAAAGATATGGGTGGATTAAGAAAATATATGCCCATTACTCACATCACTTTTTTAATTGCTTGTTTAGCCATTTCTGGTATTCCACCTTTTGCAGGATTTTTCTCGAAAGAAGAAATTTTATTGGCTTCATATAATTCAAATAAATTAGTTTATGCAGTTGCTTTAATTACTTCTGGCATTACTGCATTTTATATGTTTCGATTATATTTTTCTATTTTCTGGAATAAAGAAAAACAATAGAACATCATCATGGTCGAAGGAACTTGGAGCATGAAATTGCCATTAATTGTTTTAGGCATTTGTTCAGTATTAGTGGGCTTCATTCCTTTTTCAGAATTTTGTAACAGCAGATGGAAAATCTGTTTCATTCAGCCTTTCATATTTTATTTTCTATAGCTCCAGTTTCATTTGCATTGATAGGAATTTTTATTGCTTATGTTTTATATAAAAAAGAAAATAATAAATCAGAAAATATTGCCTCTTCAATCAACAGCATTTATAAAGTTGTGTATCATAAGTTTTACATCGACGAAGTTATATCTTTTCATCACCAAAAAAATTATTTTTAATTTATTTGGAAAGCCATCAGCTTGGTTTGATAAAAATGTAATTGATGCTTGAGTCATAGGTTCAGCAAGATTTACAGCAAGTGTTTCAGAAAAAATTAAAGAATTTCAATCAGGAAAAGTTCAAGATTATATTATATACTTTTTTGTGGGTATCTTGAGTTTTGCTATAGCAATTTTATATATCTGGTAAAAAATAAAAAATGAGTTTGCATATTTTAATCATATTACCTCTTCTTACTTTAATGGCTTTGCTATTTGTAAAAGGATTAAAGCAAGTTAGAATAGTATCATTGGTTGGGTCAATAGCACAACTCATCTTTTCTTTTATTTTATTATATGCATTTTGGCAGGAAAGAAGTAATGGCAATACTGCAGCCATGTTATTTGAAAGTAATTATGCTTGGTTTGAATCTTGGCATATTAATTATCATGTTGGTGTAGATGGAATTTCTGTTTCAATGATTTTACTTACAGCTTTTGTTGTTGTTGCAGGAGTATTGGTTTCTTGGAATAATGGAAAAAATGAATAAAGAATTTTTTGCTTTATTGCTTTTGTTAAGTGTTGGTGCTTATGGATTTTTTATCTCTCTTGATTTATTTACGTTATTCTTTTTTCTTGAAGTAGCAGTAATTCCAAAATTTTTATTAATAGGTATTTGGGGAAGTGGAAAAAAAGAAGCCAGTGCCATGAAACTAGCATTAATGTTGATGTTTGGCTCTGCATTGGTTTTTGTTGGATTAATGGGTTTGTATTATAACACAGCACTCAACAATGGCCTAACTGGTTTTGATTTATTATATATCTCAACACAAAATATTAGTTTAAATACACAATTAATTTTTTTCCCTTTTCTTTTTGTTGGGTTTGGAATTTTCACTGCCATTATTTCCATTTCATACTTGGGTGCCAGATGGACACTCATCTGCACCAACAGCAGCATCAATGTTTTTGGCAGGAATATCAATGAAACTTGGGGGTTATGGATGTTTAAGAGTGGCTACTTTATTAATGCCAGATGCAGCTCAACATTATTCTTGGATCATTATTTTGTTAGCAACTATTGCAATTATTTATGGTGCTTTTGCAACCATGATGCAAACAGATTTAAAATATATTAATGCCTATTCATCCATTAGCCATTGTGGTTTTGTTTTATTAGGAATTGGAATGTTAACCAAAATATCCATTATGGGTGCAGTAATGCAAATGGTTTCTCATGGATTAATGACAGCCCTATTCTTTGCAGTAATTGGAATGATTTATCAAAGAACACATACTAGAGCTGTTAAAGAATTAGGTGGACTTTTAAAAGTGATGCCATTTATTTCTGCAGTGTTTGTGATTGCAGGTTTAGCGTCTTTAGGATTGCCTGGTTTAAGTGGTTTTGTTGCTGAAATGACCATCTTTATTGGTTCTTGGCAAAATGTTGATACTACCTATAGAATTGCAACAATTATTAGCTTGTGCATCAATTGTTGTTACTGCAGTATATATTTTAAGAGCTGTTGGAAAAGTAATAATGGGTCCAATTGAAAATGAAAATCATCTTACAATTTAACCGATGCAAATTGGAATGAAAAATTAGCTGCAGGCTTTATTAACTTTTGGAATTTTAGCCATTGGCTTAGCTCCTTTTTGGTTAGAAGAATTAGTAGGTCCAGGAGCAAAAATTATTTTTGATAGAATTGTATTGAATTATTAACAAGTACTTTAAAAATGTTGAACGTGAACGATTTTTTTATTTTGATGAAACAAGAGCTAGTGCTTGTAGCAATACTATTTGTGTTGCTTTTCATAAAAGTGTTTTCATCAAACACGAATAAAGAAAGTGTTTTAAAACTGATCAATATTTTATTACTTGATTAATATTATTGTTGGATTTTTTTTCAATAAAGAAGGATGGCTTTTTGCCGATATGTATCAAACGAATTCTTTATTAAGTTTCGAAAAAAATATGTTGAATGTTGGTGTTTGGATTATTTCATTACAATCATATCATTGGTTAAAAGAACATGAACATGTTGAAGAGTTTTATATGTTGATGCTGTCTATCTTTGCTAGGAATGTTTTATATGATTTCGAGTGGCAATCTTTTAATGTTTTATTTAGCATTAGAACTTTCAACTATACCCATAGCAGCACTAGCTAATTTTGATTTAGATAAAAGAAGATCTTCAGAAGCTGCCATGAAATTAATTTTCTCATCTGCATTTTCATCAGGGTTATTGTTGTTAGGCATTTCATTTATTTATGGAACAACAGGCACATTAAATTTTGTAGAACTTTCATCTTTATTAAATGGTAGTCCTCTACAAATATTTTCTTTCATATTAATTTTTGCTGGATTTGGTTTTAAAATTTCTGCAGTTCCATTTCATTTATGGACTGCTGATGTGTACGAAGGTTCTCCAGTTGCTGTTACATCATATCTATCAGTAATTTCAAAAGGTGCTATTGTATTTGTATTTGTTTCAGTGTTATATACTGTGTTCAAATCGTTTGATGTGATTTGGTATAATATGATTTTTATTATATCTATTATGACGATGTTAATTGGTAATTTATTTGCTATTCGTCAACAAAACATGAAACGCTTCTTAGCATTTTCTTCTATTGCACAAGTGGGTTTTATATTAATTGGCATTAGTAGTTATACCATTGAAGGTTCAGCTTCTATTGTGTATTTTATTTTAATTTATATTTTTTCGAACCTTGCAGCATTTGGTGTTATTGGTTTAATAAGTGCATTAACAGGCAAAGAAAATATTGATGATTATAAAGGCTTATACAAAACCAATCCTGTTTTAACTTGGATATTGACTATTGCATTATTTTCTTTAGCAGGCATTCCACCAACTGCTGGATTTTTTGGTAAATTCTTTTTGTTGATGGCTGGTGCAGGAACAGGAAATTATATTTTAATCACTATTGCAGCAATAAATATGGTGATTGCTTTGTACTATTATTTAAGAGTTGTAAAAGCCATGTTTATGGATGAAAACGAAACGCCAATTGAAAAAATAAGTATTTCTATTTTCCCTAAAATTTCATTTATCATTTGTATTTTAGGTATTCTTGTTACAGGATTGTATAGCAATATTTATCAGTATATCTACAATTTATTTATGTTTTAAATTTTAAACATGGCAATTAATAAAAATCATTTGTTTGAAGAGTTAGATGGAATAAAATGTGCCATTGTTGAAAGCAATGTTTCTAAAGAAAGAATGGAGTTTTTAAAATCGATTTTAGAACTTAATGGTTATACAGTTGTTGTTGTTCCTGTTGCACCAAAACCTGTTGTAGCTAAAGAAGGAGAACCTGTTGAAATGTGTTGAGCAAGAAGAAAAATATACACTTGGTGTTACTCATCTTGCTTTTAATGCTACCAATGCTATTTTTGGTAGACTATTAAAAACTAAGGAAGGGAAATTTGTTACACAAAAGTATTGGTTACAAGAAGAAGTAGTTAGTAATGATGAAGTGCCATATTATGAAAGAGGGTGAGTTTTTGTAACGTCTCTTACACTTAATCATTCAAACTTCATTTAATATTATCAGCCCTTGTGTTCTATCCTTTCAAACTACTTCTATAACAATGAAACCTAACTTTTATATACTTATTTTTCTTTTCTCTTTAACAATAACTTCATTTTGTTGCAAGAGTTCGTCGGACTGTTCTAGATTTAAAAACGGAAAGTTTTTTACTTATTCTCCAGTAACAAAAGACAGTATTATTATTGAACGTAATGACTCAATTCAAATAGAAACGAACACAAAGACTGGCTATAAAAATAAAAGTAAAATCGTATGGAGAAATCCCTGCGAATATGAAATTAGACAAGTAAGCAATAATAAATCTTCGCTCGATAAAATAGATTCATTTTTTAATGTCACGCCAATTCGTGTTATAATAATCGGGAGTAAAAAAGATTATTATATTTTTTCTGCTATTATTGATAGTACAAATAAACATCTTAGTTACACAGACACACTAAGATGTTTAAAATAAACTCCTTCCTAACAAAGTACTCCTTTCTTGGTATGTGAGTTAGCGTATATGGTGACGATTTGCTGAAGAAATCCAAGGATAATAGAATTCAGAATCATAAATGGCTTGGTAGAATCTCAAACTTCTTGGAAAGACAATTGAGAGTAAAAAAACTTAAAATGTATGTTGACAACAAACCATTTGTCGATACTTGATCGAATTGACAGCCGACAAGAACAACATTTTGAACTTGATCCGTTAGGCTATGTGACAGAGAAAATTGGGAGCACTTCAAGCCAAATATTGGTGAACAATCAAGTTTGAAATTCTAGATGTTTACAAAGGGGACAAGTATGACAATTGCATCGATGTCTGAGATATGTTCCGATGGAATTGACGTTCACTGATAAAGGATAAATGAATACTCACACGCAGTGCTGAATTAGGTAGACTCCTTACCTAACAACGTATCCTTGCTTGGTGTGTGAGTTAGCTATGGGACGTTGTGGCATTGAACCTAACAATAAATTTCACAATTAAAAATCAATGTTGGTGAAGAATACAAACGTTGACTAAGATTTTTAAAAGATGCTACAATGAACTATAAAGAAATTATTGATGAAATTTATTGACCAGGTAAAAAACTCTGAAAATCAGGGAGAGCTAGCATCCTATATACCAGAGTTAGCAAATGTAAATCCAGATAGTTTTGGTATACATCTATCAACAATTGATGGTCATGAATTTGGTGTTGGAAATTATCAAGAAAAATTTTCTATTCAAAGTATTGCAAAAGTGCTAACACTTTGTTTGGCGTATAAAATTGAAGGAGAAAAATTATGGAGCAGGCTTGGTGTAGAACCTTCTGGCACAGCATTTAATTCTCTCAGTCAACTAGAATTAGATGATGGAATTCCTAGAAATCCATTTGTAAATTCAGGAGCTTTAGTGATTTGCGATATTCTTATTAGTCATTTAAAAAATCCGAAAGAAGATTTTCTTGCATTTTGTAGAAGCATTACTGATTATGATCAATTAAATTATTCTTATAAAATTGCCAATTCAGAAAAGTCTGTGGGCTTTAGAAATGCTGCTTTATGTAATTTCATTAAGTCTTATGGCAATATTATAAACGATACAGAGGTTGTGCTTGATTTTTATTATTGCATTTGTTCTTTAGAAATGAGTTGCCAAGAAATATCAAATACATTTCTCTTTTTAGCTAATGATGATTTTAGAAACAAAAACAATTTACAAATTCTTACATTGAGTCAGGCAAAAAGGATAAATGCAATCATGCTTACTTGTGGATTTTATGACGAATCTGGAGAGTTTGCATTTAAGGTAGGACTTCCAGGAAAGAGTGGCGTTGGTGGTGGAATTGTAGCTATTCATCCAAACAAATATTGCATTGCAGTTTGGAGTCCTAAATTAAACGAAAAAGGAAACTCACAAAGAGGGATGAAATTTCTTGAGTTGTTTACTACGAAAACGCAGTCATCAATTTTTTAAACAATTCACTCAGAAAGATAATTACAGAACAATCGAAAATACTCGCAATTGTTGGTATGGAAACCCTACCAACAATGTATTTCACAATTAAAAATCAATGTTGGTGAAGAACACGCAACAATTGCGTAGAGAGGATATCTTCTACCTTTGATTTTCTAAAATCTTAATGTAATTTGCTCTTTCATATCCAATTGGATTTGAAATATTTTTTTGACTCATCATACCTTTAAACGATTCAAGATTTTCAAACTCTTTAGTCATCATCCAAGCTTTTAATTCTTTGTTCATGGTTTTAATATAACCAATTCCATTTTTATACAATGTAGAAGCAGTCATTGTTACATCTGCTCCTGCTAATAAATATTTAATTACTTCAATAGCACTTTGAATGCCTGTGTTTGCAGCTAATGAAATAGGAACTTTTCCATGCAACAAAGCAATCCATAACAAAGGCAATTTTATTTCAGCAGCATCGCTATAATGCAAGTTGTGGAGTAAGGATAAATTATTGATATCGAAATCTGGTTGATAAAAACGATTGAATAACACCAATCCATCAGCTTTATATTCTTGCATACGTTTTGCCATATTACCCATAGAACTGAAGTATGGATTTAACTTAACAGCCACAGGAATTTTTACAGTTGCTTTAACTGCATTAATCATATTTAAATATCTGTGCTCAACTTCTGCTGAAGATAAATTTTCATCTGCAGGAATAAAAAAGATATTCATTTCAAGAGCATCTGCTCCAGCCATTTCAATTTGTTTTGCATAGTCAATCCAACCTTCATTGGTAATGCCATTTAAACTTGCAATAATAGGAATATCAACTCTTGATTTTGCTGCACGAATAATCTCTAAATATTGTTCACTGCCTTTGTGATATAAATCTAAGTCAGGAAAAAAATCACTGGCTTCTGCAAACTGATTTGTTGTGTTGTTGATGACAGCTTCAAACTTAGCTTCTTCTTTTTTCAGTTGTTCTTCGAACAAAGAAAAAAGCACTACTGCACCAGCACCAGCATCTTCCATTTTCACAATATTGTTTACATCTTCAGATAAAGTGCATGCAGAAACTACAATTGGTGATTGTAGTTCTAAACCCATGTAAGTTGTTTTAATATCCATAAAATAATTTTAATTGTTTAGGAAACGGGTACAAAATCACTGGCTTTTTTAGTGGCTAATTCTTCATAATTTTTCCATCTTAGATTTACTAATTCCTGTGCTAAACTCATCAACTCCTGTGCTTCAGTAGGGTTACTTTGTGTAAGCACTTTATAACGTAATTCTTTATAAGCAAAATCTTTTAATGGAAGAGTTGGTCTTACAGAATCTAGAATAAAAGGATTTTTATTTTTCATTCTTAATATTGGGTTGTACCTCAGCAAAGGCCAATAGCCACTAGCAACAGCATTGTTTTGTTGAGTAAGCCCATCTTTTAAATCGTAGCCATGAGCAATACAATGACTGTAAGCTAAAATTAATGAAGGACCATTATAAGCTTCAGCTTCTCTCATAGCCAATAATGTTTGTTGAGGGTTTGCACCAAATGCAATTCTTGCAACATACACATTGCCATAAGATATGGCTTGTAATGCTAAATCTTTTTTACCTCCACGTTTGCCTGCAGCTGCAAATTTTGCTGTTGCAGCAGTTGGTGTAGCTTTAGAACTTTGTCCACCTGTGTTACTGTACACTTCTGTATCAAGCACTAAAACATTTACATTTCTACCACTTGCTAAAACATGATCTACACCACCATAACCAATATCATAAGCCCATCCATCACCACCAACAAGCCAAACACTTCTGCTTACTAAATGATCAGAAACAGAAAGCAAATGATTTGCAATAGTTGAATTGATGTGTTTTAATTTTTCTTTTAAGATGAAAATATTTTTTCGTTGCGTTGCAATTTCTGATTCTTGTTTTTGTGGATTGTTGATGAGTTCATTTACAAAATCTTCTCCTAATTCAGCAGCTAATTCTTTTAAATAACGATGAGCCATTCCTAATTGTTGATCAGCAGTCATTCTCATGCCTAAACCAAATTCAGCATTATCTTCAAATAGAGAATTAGACCATGCTGGTCCTTGACCATCTTTGTTTTTTGTCCATGGTGTTGTTGGTAGATTACCTCCATAAATTGATGAACAACCTGTAGCATTTGCCACTAATAATCTATCGCCAAAAAGTTGTGATAAAAGTTTTACATAAGGCGTTTCACCACAACCAGCACAAGCTCCAGAGAATTCAAATAAAGGTTCTAAAAATTGTGCACCATGAACAGTAGAGAAATTAATTTCTGAACGATTGTTCCAAGGCAAATCTTCAAAGTATTGAATTTCTTTTTTTGATTTTTCTAGAAGAGGTTCTTTCTCAGTCATGTTAATCGCTTTCTTTAAACGATTTAAAGGATCTGTAACAGGACAAGCTTCTATACATAAATTGCAGCCTGTACAATCTTCTGTATATACTTGAAGTGTATATTTTGTTTCTGGAAATCCACGAGAATTAATTGGTGCTGAAGGAAAACCTTCAGGAGCTTTTTTCAAAAATCCTTCATGATAAAATTTTGCTCTTATAACACTATGAGGACATACATAAGCACAATTACCACATTGAATACATAAGTCAGGTTCCCAAACAGGCACTTGATCAGAAATATTTCTTTTCTCCCATTTCGTTGTGCCACTTGGATAAGTGCCATCAATAGGTAATTTGCTTACTGGCAATTCATCACCATGACCTACCATCATCATTGCAGTAACTTCTTTTACAAAATCAGGGGCATTGTTAGAAACCACTGATAGTGCAGCTTCTGAAGGTTTTGCAAATTGTGGAATAACCACTTCAAATAAATTCTCTAAAGTAGCATCAACTGCTTTAAAGTTTTTCTCTACTATTGCTTTGCCTTTTTTTGAATATGTTTTTTCAATAGCATATTTAATTTTTTCAATGGCTTCATCTTTTGGCAGAACACCACTTAAAGCAAAATAACAAGTTTGCATGATGGTGTTAATTCTACCATTCATACCTGTTTCTTTGGCAACAGTGTTGGCATCAATAACAAATACTGAAAGTTTTTTATTAATGATTTCTTGTTGAACTGCACTTGGTAAATAATTCCAAACATCATCTTTAGAATAAGGACTGTTTAATAAAAACTTACCACCTTGTTTTATAAAATTCAACATCTCAACTTTTTCAATAAAATTAAATTGATGACAAGCAATAAAATTTGCAGCCGTAATTAAATAAGGAGCTCGAATTGGCTTTGGTCCAAAACGTAAATGAGAAACCGTTCTTGCACCAGATTTTTTGGAATCGTAAACAAAATATCCTTGAGCAAAAAGATCTGTGTTTTCTCCAATAATTTTAATCGTATTTTTATTTGCACCAACAGTTCCATCTGCACCCAAACCAAAGAATAGTGCTTGATTCCATTCAGATTCATCTAATGAAAATGAAGGATCATAATCAATACTTTTAAAAGAAACATCATCATTAATACCAACAGTAAAATGATTTAAGGATTGGTTAGAACTATTGATATCATTCTTTTTCATTTCATCAAAAACACCCTTCACCATGGCTGGTGTAAATTCTTTTGAAGAAAGGCCATAACGACCACCAGTTATTTTAGGCATTACAGCAAGAGTATTTGTTTGAATACCTTCTACTAATGCTGATAAAATATCTTGATACATGGGTTCTCCATTTGCACCAGATTCTTTTGTTCTATCTAAAACGGTAATTGTTTTTACAGTTTTAGGTAATGCATTTAAAAAATGTTGAGTTGAAAATGGTCGATATAATCTTATTTGAATAACCCCTGTTTTTTCTCCATTATTATTAAGTGCATGAACGGTTTCTGTAACAGTTTCTCCTCCAGAACCCATAATGATAATTACATGTGCTGCATCACTTGCTCCAGTATATTCAAATAATTCATATTTTCTACCAGTAAGTGCTGCAAAGTCTATCATTACTTCATCAACAATTGTTGAAGCCTTATCATAAAAAAGATTTACAGTTTCTCTAGCTTGAAAATAAATATCTGGATTTTGTGCTGTTCCTCTGATAAAAGGATTGTCTGGATTTAAAGCTCTTTTGCGATGATCAAAAATTAATTCATCGGGCAGCATTTTTTTAATTTGCTCATCACTTAACAATTCTAATTTATTGACTTCATGCGATGTTCTAAATCCATCAAAAAAATGCATGAAAGGAATTCTAGATTTTAATGTTGCAACTTGTGCAATTAATGCAAAGTCATGTGCTTCTTGAACACTTGCAGAACTTAACATGGCAAACCCTGTTGTTCTTGCTGCCATGACATCTTGATGATCTCCAAAAATAGATAAACCCTGAGCAGCTAATGATCTTGCTGCAACATGAAATACAGCAGGAGTAAGTTCTCCAGCAATTTTATACATATTGGGTAACATTAACATTAAGCCTTGTGATGCTGTAAAAGTTGTAGTTAATGCTCCAGTTTGTAATGCTCCATGAACTGTGCCTGCAGCACCTGCTTCACTTTGCATTTCTATAACATGAGGAATATTTCCCCAAATATTTTTTATTCCTTTTGCACTCCATTCATCTGCAAGCTCTGCCATATTTGATGAAGGAGTAATAGGATAAATTGCACAAATTTCATTTACACGATAAGCAACGTAAGCAGCAGCTTCATTACCATCTATAGTAGCAATCATTTTATTTTTAGTTGACATCTTAATTAATTTTTTCAGGTTCTGAAATCATTTCAATAGCATGACAAGGGCATTGTTCGTAACAAACAGAACAGCCAGTGCATGCATCATAATTAAATTGATAACGATTACCTGGTCCAAGTTTTATAATGGCATCTTCAGGACAAGCACCAAAACAACCATCACATTCAAAACAATTACCACAGCTTAAACAACGTTGAGCTTCATATCTTACTTCATGTTCTGGTAAGCCAGCTATAACTTCATCAAAATTTTTTATAGCGATTTGAGGTTCTAGTTTTTCTTGTTCTTTTTGTGGAGCATCTGTTTTATACCACATGTGAAGCCTTTTATATGCAGCTGTTGGATGCTTGGGTTGTTTTTGAAACGGCTCACCTTTTAAGTAAGCATCAATATATTTTGCTGCTTTTTTTCCATGACCAATTGCAATTGTTGCACTTCTTTCTCCTGGAATAATATCACCACCTGCAAAAATTCCATCGTGACCAGTCATTCTTTCATTATTAATAATGGGAGAACCATCTTCTTTAAAACTAATACCATCAATATTTTTTAAATAAGTATTATCAATTTCTTGTCCTAATGATAAGATGAGAGAATCAACATTGTAGGTTTCAAATTCACCAGTGCCTACTGCTTCTCTTTTTTCAACTTTCATGATTTCAACAGTGCAAATCCTGTTTTCTATGGATTGTATTCTTCTTAAAAACTTAATTTCTACACCTTCAGCAATAGCATCATCAGCTTCAAAATCATAGGCTGGCATTAGCTTTCTATCGCCAGAATATAAAATGGTTGGCTCTGCTCCTAATCTTTTTACCACTCTAGATAAGTACATGGCTAATTTTCCACCACCATAAATAATCACTTTTGCTCCTTCAATTTGAACTAATCCTTGATGAAAAGTTTTTAAGAATTGAAAGGCATCTAGCATCGGAACAGAATCATCAAAATCAAAGTTTTCTTTTTTACTAATGTGTGCACCAGTGCCTAAAAAAACAGCATCATAATTGCCTTGTTTTTTTTCTTCAATAATATTTGTTACTTGATGATTCAAATTAATTTTTACACCAATCGATTCAATTCTTTTTATTTCAGCATTAAGAATATTTCTAGGTAATCTGTATTCAGGAATTCCAAATTCTAATAAGCCCCCAGCATAAGCAGCAGCTTCTGCAACTTCAACAGTGTGTCCCATTTTTGCTAAATGCCAAGCTGCTGTTAAGCCTGCTGGTCCAGCACCTACAATTAAAACTTTTTTATTGGTAGGAACAATTTCAAAATCGTGTTGCCAGTTTTCTTCAATGGCTGTATCGCCAATATACCTTTCTATAGCATGAATGCTAACTGTTGTATCAATGTGATTTCTGTTACAACCAGTTTCACAAGGATGCACACAAATGCGACCCATGATTGCAGCAAATGGATTGTCTTGCAGAATTTGTTGAAATGCTTTTTTATAATCTCCTCTTTGTGCATGATCTAGCCAAGCTTGAATATTTTCTCCAGCAGGACAAGCACTATTGCAAGGAGGCATAAAATCTACATAAATAGGTATTCGAGATCTTAAATGACCTGTGCCTTCTGAATGGCTGGTGAGGTCAGTAGGTTTGGTGATGTCTTTTGTTGACATTAGTAAAATTGATGGTTATAATAATCAACTAAATTATAAACTAACCATGATGCCGAAATTGATATGATGCAGTTTATGACATGATAAAAATCATGTTTTGTGAAGGAGTTAGTAACAACACTAAAATAAAGAAATAAAAAATTTCTAGTTTTAGATAGTACAAAATGTGTTTAATTTTAATATTGCCCAACAACTTCTCTTTATTTGGTGTTTGAGTTAGTTAAGAAAGTTAAGGCACAGAAAATAGAAACAGAATGCTAAACAAATATTTTACACCATTCCCAATTTTAACAACTGAAAGGCTTACACTCAGGCAACTATTAATTAATGACGAAGAAGAAATTTTCACGTTGCGTTCTGACAAAGAAATAAATAAATACCTTGACAGACCTTTAAGCAATACTATTGAGGATGCTAGGAATTTCATAAATAAGGTTAATGAGAACATCAATAAAAACCATGCTCTTTATTGGGCAATAACCTTGAATAACAGAAATACATTTGTTGGAACAATTTGTCTTTATGGCTTTTCAGATGAAAATGATACCTGTGAAATTGGTTATGAACTTTTAATAAATTTTCAAGGGCAAGGAATAATGAAGGAAGCTGTAGAAAAAGCAATTGACTTTGCATTCAATAATATTAAAATTCAAAAAATTGAAGCATTTCTACATAAAGATAATCAGCGTTCAATAAACCTGTTGGAGCAATTAATGTTTAGAAATTCAAATAAACCCGATGAAACAATGCCTGAATTAATATGTTTCAATTTAACAAATTTCAGTGATAATCTTAAATAAAAACATCGCTAAAAAAGCTATTAGAAATTAGTATTTCTTTTTATTAAATCTTTCCTTACAACCCCAATTTAGCAATTGCAGCTTGAGTAGCAATTAAACTGGCGTCTTTTTTACTGAAAGCAATTCCTGTTGCTACAATTTCAGTATCGATAAGAATATTTATTGTAAATACTTTTCTTGCACCCTCTCTTCTTTCATCAGCAACATCAAAAACCAATTGTTTGGTTTGTTTATTTGCCCAACCAATTAATTTGTTTTTTAAATTAATATCAATAGCTTCTAAAGATTCCACATACATATGTGGCATAATGATTTGTTTAATGACCCAATCTTGAGTTTTGGCATATCCTTTATCTAAATAAATGGCACCAATAATGGCTTCGAGTGTATTGCCAAAAATTTGAGAATTTTTTAAAGTGGCATCAGATTTATTATAGAGCATTAAATGTTTAATACCCATTTTAATGGCAATATCATTCAGTTGCTGACGATTCACCATTTTGCTTCTCATCTCAGTTAAAAAACCTTCACCTTTAATAGGATAACGTTTAAACAAATAATCAGCTACAATGCTGCTCAATACTGCATCTCCTAAAAATTCTAATCTTTCGTTATTAGCGTTATTGGTTTCTTTAATGCTTCTATGACTTAATGCAATTTCATACAAATCTGAACTTGCAATTTTTATAGATAGTACATTTTCTATTTGCTTTTTAAATAGAGCTTTTGGAGAGGGTTGGAGAAATTTTGTTAGTCTTTGCAAAATGCAAAACGGTTTCTATGATTGATATTTTTTTACAATTACACAAGCATTATGACCACCAAAACCAAACGTATTGCTTAATGCAGCATTCACCGTTCTTTTTTGTGGGGTGTTAAATGTAAAATTAAGTTTAGGATCTAATTCTGGATCGTCTGTAAAATGATTAATAGTTGGAGGAACTACATCATTAATCACAGCCATTATACAAGCAATGGCTTCAATAACACCTGCAGCACCCAAGCAGTGACCTGTCATACTTTTTGTTGCACTGATATTTAATTTGTATGCATGTTCACCAAAAACTTGAGTAATAGCTTTTGTTTCTGCACCATCACCAATTGGAGTACTTGTACCATGTGTATTGATGTAATCAATTTCTTCTGGTTGCATATTAGCTTCTTTTAAAGCAGCTAACATTACATTTCTTGCACCCATTCCATCAGGATGAGGAGCTGTAATATGATAAGCATCTGCAGTTGCACCACAACCCATTATTTCACAATATATTTTTGCACCACGA
This sequence comes from uncultured Chitinophagaceae bacterium, assembly GCA_963716885.1. Classification (GTDB taxonomy): domain Bacteria; phylum Bacteroidota; class Bacteroidia; order Chitinophagales; family Chitinophagaceae; genus CAIVPM01. The sequence continues at coordinate 180,009 of CAVQUL010000001.1, forward strand.
GCTTTTGCATGTTCTAATTCTTCTAAAACTAACATGCCACCAGCTTCACCCATAACAAAACCATCTCTATCTTTATCGTAAGGTCTGCTTGCAGTTGTTGGATCATCATTTCTTTCACTCATTGCTTTCATGGCATTAAATCCTGCAACTCCAGCTTCACTAATAACAGCTTCACTTCCACCAGCTAAAATAATATCAGATTTTCCTAAACGAATAATATCGAAAGCTGTTCCAATTGCATTAGTACTACTAGCACATGCACTTACTACTGCAAAGTTGGGTCCACGTAAATTATGCCTCATGCTGATATGACCAGCAGCAATATCTAAAATCATTTTTGGAATGAAGAAAGGACTAAAACGAGGCGTACCATCTCCTTTTTGAAAATCTTGTACTTCGTGTTGGAATGTAGTTAAACCACCAATGCCACTAGCAAACACAACACCTACTCTATCTGGATTGATGTTGTCTTTATTTAAACCCGCATCTGTCATTGCTTGATCGCTAACCACCACTGCTATTTGAGCAAATCGATCTAATTTTCTAGCTTCTTTTTTGTCGAGAAATTCTGTAGGCTCAAAGTTTTTAAGTTCGCAAGCAAATCTTGTTTTAAATTTCGATGCATCAAATAAAGTTATAGGAGCAGCACCTGAAACACCATTGAGCAAACCATGCCAATAATCGTTTAAATTATTACCTATTGGTGTTAATGCTCCAATTCCTGTTACTACTACTCTTTTTAATTGCATACGACAACTTTTATGAATGCGATGATAATATTAAATATACAATAGTCACTAAGTTACGAAAGTGTAACCAATAAGTTTTATAATAGTAAAACTATTTTATAATAAATAATCCGCCAAACTTATGGCAAATGCCGAAAGAAAGGCGGATTGAAATTATTCCAGTTTAATGTAAATCTTACTTTGCGTGTTCTTCTAAATAAGCAACAGCTTGACCAACAGTAGTAATGGTTTCAGCTTGCTCATCAGGAATTGAAATATTAAATTCTTTTTCAAATTCCATAATTAATTCAACTGTATCCAAAGAATCTGCACCTAGATCATTAGTAAAAGAAGCTTCTGTTGTTACTTCACCTTCATCAACTCCTAATTTATCTACGATGATTTTTTTAACTCTTGTAGCGATGTCTGACATTTTTAAACGTTTTAGTTACTTGGCAAAAATATAGTTTTTACTAAATATGTAAGGTATTTATTATAGATAGTTTTTTATTTTTATTAAAAGAAGATATTTTAAGCTATAATAATCTAGAAATTCATCATTATTTAACTTACAGAACTACCCAAATCAATATTTTCTGGTGAATTGATGAAATGAAGTTGCCCTGTTTTATCTTCTGCCATCAATATCATTCCATTACTTTCTATACCTCTCATTTTTCTTGGAGCCAAATTACAAACAACAGTAACTTGTTTACCAATGATATCTTCTGGTTTAAAATGCAAGGCAATTCCTGAAACTATAGTTCTTATTTCGAAACCTAAACCTAAATCTACTTCTAATTTTAAAAGTTTATCAGCTTTTTCAACTTTTTCTGCTTGAATAATAGTACCAATTTTTAAATCAATTTTTGCAAAATCATCGAAATTTATTGTTGATTTGATGATTGGTTGATTAGTTAATTCGTTAGTAGTTTCTGGTTTCTCGTTTTCCAATGGTTTTTTGTTTGATGTTTCTTGTTCTTTTATTTTTTCAGCAAGCTTACTTTTCAACTTTTCAACTTGTTTACTTATTTCTTCTTCTTCAATTTTTCTAAATAAAATTTCGGGAGCTCTTAAACTATAGCCAGGCTTTAAAAGCGTTACTGAGCCTGCATTTTGCCATTCTAGCATTTTATCTACAACCTTCATCATGTGTAACAATTTCTTTGCAGTAAAAGGTAAAAATGGATTGATGAGTATGGCAAGATTTGCTGTTAATTGTAAACTTAAGTGGATACAATTATCTACTAATTTTTGATCTTCTGTCGAGAGTCGACCGTCAACAGTCGACTTTTTCTTCCACGGTTCTTTTTTTTGTAAATACTGATTACCTTTTCTTGCTAAATCTATTACTGTAAACTGTGCCTCTCTAAATTTAAATTCTTCAATAAGATTTTCAACAGTAATTTTTGTTTGATGAATATCTTGAATGAGTTGTTTATCATCATCATCAATAATATCATTATGAAAAAAAGGAACTTTTCCATTACATAGTTTGTGCATCAACACGAAAGAACGATTCACAAAATTTCCCAAAATATCACTCAACTCACTTTTGTAAGATTGATGAAAACCTTTCCAGGTAAATTCACTGTCTTTTGTTTCTGGAGCAATAGCAGTAAGATAATAGCGTAAAGCATCAGCCATTTGTCCACCACCATTTTCAGGTTTTATCCAATCGTTAATGTAATCATCCATTTCAATACTCCAACCTCTGCTGGTACTCATTTTATCTCCTTCCAAATTCATAAACTCATTGCTTGGAATATTTGATGGCAAAATATTTCCATTGAGTTTAAGCATTACAGGAAAAATGATAGCATGAAAAACAATATTATCTTTTCCAATAAAATGAACCAAACTCGTGCCTTTATCGTACCAATAAGGCTTCCAATCTTTGTTGTTATTAAGAGCCCATTGTTTCGTTGCAGAAATATAACCAATTGGAGCATCGAACCAAACGTAGAGAACTTTGTTAGAGTCGATAGTCGATAGTCCATTGTCCATTGGAGGAACATTCTCGTTTTGCTTTTCTATTGACCATTGGCTATTGACTATTGACTGTGGAACTTTCACCCCCCAATCTAAATCTCTTGTAACTGCACGTGGTTGTAAGCCACCATCAACCCAACTTTTAACTTGACCAACAACATTGGCTCTCCAATCGTTTTTGTGTTCCGTCAACACCCAGTCTCTTAAAAAATCTTCATGTTTATTTAAAGGCAAATACCAATGTTTAGTAGCTTTTTTTATAGGTTGATTACCACTTAAAGTTGAAACTGGATTGATGAGTTCTTCAGGACTTAAACTCTTGCCACATTTTTCACATTGATCGCCAAAAGCACCATCGTAGTTGCAGTTTGGACAAGTGCCTTTAATAAATCTATCAGCTAAAAATGTGTTTGTGGCTTCATCGAAATATTGTTCAGTTTCTTTAATTTCTAAAGAACCGGCATTATTTAAATTAGTAAAAAACTCTTGTGCTGTTTCGTGATGTAAAGGAGAAGAAGTTCTATGATAAATATCAAACTCAATTCCTAAATCTTTAAAATTTTGTTCAATGATGGGATGATATTTATCAATAATTGCTTGAGCAGTTGTGCCTTCTTTCATGGCTTGAATGGGAATGGCTGTCCCATGTTCATCACTACCACAAACAAAAACCACATCTCTTTTTTGTGCTTTTAAATAACGAACATAAATATCTGCAGGAATATATGCACCAGCTAAATGACCAATATGTTTTAAACCATTGGCATAGGGCAAAGCACTTGTAATTAAATATCTTTTGGGTTGATTCATTTTAAATTCTACAATCTAGAGTTTGTAAGCCAACAAAAGTAAGCAATTGCTTATTTGCTGAGTTGTTTACATAAAAAAACCTCCACAATTTGTGGAGGCTCTATATAATTTATAAATTATTTTTTTGGAGCAGGTTTAGCTGCAGGTGCAGCACCAATTCCAGCATCTTTAATAGCATCACTTACTTCTTTAGGTAAAGGAATTTTCATTCCTGCTAAAACTCTTAAAGCAATATCATCAGATTTATCTGCAAAAATTACATCAGTAGGTTTAAAAACATGAGTATATTTTTGGTCTTTAATTACTTCTTGTAATACACCATAAACTTTTTGACGAAAAGGAAGCAATAATTGATCTTGTTTTGTTTGAATAGCTTCTTGCTGAATTTGTTGCCAATTTTGAATGGTATAGAAATCTTGAGACATTTCTTTTTGCATGATGTCTTTAACTTGTGGTGTTAATTTACCAATTGCAGAATCTGCTCTTAAAGTGCTGTCTTTTCTTTTTAATTCACTTAAAATATAATCTCTACGTGGATTTAAAGAATCTGAAACATAACTCTGTAATAATGTATCAACCTTTCCAATTCCAGGCATTAAAGCCAAAACTGCTTGTTCATCAAAAAAACCAATTTTTACTTGTTGAGCTTGTGTTGTATTAGAAACAAAGAAACTTGCTGCTAAAACAAAACATAATGTAAGTACCTTTTTCATTGTAATTTTCCCGATTAGCTTATCTAATATTACGGGTGTTTTTTGTTATTAATAATTGATAAAAAATTTATTTAATCGCCATCTCTCTTAATACATCATCACTTTTATCGAGTTTTGGGTCGGCAAATATAACTGTAATCCCTTCACTTTTGTCTAAAATAAAGTCGTAACCTCGTGCTACGGCTAATTTTTGAATAGCATTGTAAACTCTGTCTTGTATTGGTTTAACTAATCTTTGACGTTCTTTAAATAAATCACCTTCGTATCCAAAACGTTTTTTTTGTAATTCTCTTAATGCTTTTTCTTTATTAAATAATTCTGCTTCTCGTTTTTTCTTTAATTCTTCAGTAAGCATATACTGTTCAGCATCGTAATTTTTATACATCCTATCTAAATCAGCTTGCAAATCATCTAATTCTTTTTGCCATTCAGTAGCAGTTTGTTGAATTTTAGAATCAGCTTCTTTATACTCTTTAATTTTTTCTAAAATATATTTTGTATCAATTACTGCATATCGCTGTGCTGTAGAAGCAAAACCAAATGCTGCAATTAACACAAGGAGTGATAATGTCTTTTTCATATTGTTTTTTTTATTTTATTGCCACAAAGGCACTAAGAAATTAAGTTATATTTTTAACTCCAATATTAGTTATTCTTTGTTCAATATTTATAATTTACTATTCAGCTTCAAAACCTAACATGAATGTAAATCTACTCATATCTTTTATACTTGAACCTGGAGTGTATCTATCTAATCCTATGCCATAATCAAATCCAAGCAGTCCGAACATCGGTAAAAAGAAACGCATACCCACTCCTACAGACCTTCTTAGTTTAAATGGATTATATTCCTTCATACTATACCAGCCATTTGCAGCCTCTAAAAAACCTACTGCATATATTGTGCTGCTTGGGTTTAAGCTTAATGGATAACGTAACTCTAAAACGTATTTGTTAAATATTGTAAAATATTCACTAGCCCCTGTTTGTTCAGGGTTTACTTTAGGGTTTGATGTTTGATAAACAGGATAACCTCTATGTGCAATAATATCATAACCCAACAATGCAAACTGATTGGTTAAACCTGCATCACCAACCTGAAATCTTTCAAAAGGAGAAATGTTTAACTGATTATTATATCTACCTAAAAACCCAAACTTAGCTGCTGCTTTTAAAACCAATTGTTTATTATCTTCTCCAACTGGTTTTGTTAAAGGGATATACCATTCTGCATTAAAACGAGTTTTATAATATTCTACCCATTTGTATGGATTATCTTGTGTAGCAATCGATTTGTCAAATAAAGAATAAGGTGGAGTTGCTTGTAAACTTAGCAAAAAACTTGAACCACTTCTTGGAAACATAGGTTGATCGATAGAAGACCTTTGTAAAGAAGCTTTTATACTTAAATTATGAGAGAATCCATTATTAAAACCAGGTAAATTTACTCTATCTATATAATAATTTTTAAGCTTATAACGAGCAAAGTTGATCCCTACAGAAAGTGAAAAATAATCATCTGGCCATTTTAATTGTTTGCCTAAACTAATACCACCACCAGTTGTTTGTATAAATGAATTATTTGCAGCTGTGCTGGTGTATGATCTTGAAATAGGATCGTATGCATTTGAAAACTTGGTATCATAAAAAGAAACTGAAAACTGATTTCTTTTTTTACCACCTAACCAAGGCTCAGTAAATGAAAAGTTATAGCTACGAAATGCTCTACCATTACTTTGAATTCTAAAGCTTAATTTTTGACCATCACCCATTGGTAATGGATCCCAAGCATCTTTATGAAATAATCTTTTAATAGAAAAGTTATTGAAGCTAATACCTAAAGTTCCTGTTAAACCAATATTTCCACCCCAGCCAGCACTTAGCTCTAATTGATCACTACTTTTTTCTTCTACTTGCCAAGTTACATTTACAGTTCCATCTTCTGGATTGGGAACAATGTTTGGAGTGATTTTTTCTGGATTAAAAAAGTTTAATTGAGAAAGTTCACGAATAGAACGCATCACATCGCTACGAACAAATTTTTCACCTGGTAATGTTCTCAACTCTCTTCTAATAACGTGTTCTTTTGTTTTATCGTTACCTGTAATTTTTACTTCTTTCCAAGTAGCTTGTGGTCCTTCAAATAATCTAATTTCATGATCGATAGTATCGTTATAAACTGCAGTTTCTATGGCTTCACTTCTAAAGAATAAATAACCATCATCCATAAATAATCCACTGATATCTCCACCTTCTGGTGGACCACCACCCTTTCCTAGTTTTTTATTTAAAGTTTCTAAACTATAAATATCTCCTTTTTTAATGCCTAAGATAACAGTTAAAACAGAGTCATTGTATTTAATATTCCCTTTCCAAGAAATGTTGCCGAAATAATACTTTTTACCTTCATTGATTTTAATATCTATGTTTTTATCTCCTCCCTCATTAAAATAAAGTGTGTCTTTTTCAATAACAGCATCTCTATGACCAATGCTGTTATAATATTGAATAATTCTTTCTTTATCCTCAGCATATTTTTTTGCATCAAACTTAGCTCCTGTAAACAATTTTACTCTAACGTAGGGGTCAAGTACTTTTTTTGTTAAACTGTATGAGAGAAATCCTTTGTCTTTTATATAATCATTAAAAGTATAAGTTGAAGATTTGATAAAACCACCTTTGTTTTTTGGTGGATAAAGAGTAAGACGAGCTTTCTCTTTAGTATCCTTCATTTTCTTTTTAAGTTTAATAGCATCTATAAAATCATTACCCTCAAAAGCGATGTTATCAATCTTAACCTTTTTACCTTTATTTACAATAAAATGTAAAGCAATGGCATTTGCAATAGCACTATCCTTAACTTCTTGAATTAAAACAGAGCAACGTTCAAAACCTTTTTCTGAATAAAAAGTCTTAATAATTTCAATAGCATTTTGTTTGCTGTTTTCAGTAACAATTCTACCTTTTATTAATCCCACTTTCCCAATTAAATCATCAGCCTGTCCTTTGGGAATACCAATAAAATCGAAAAAAGATAATCTTGCTCTTTCTGTAACAGCAATTTCAATATCAATATTTAAGCCTTCTAAATTGGTAAGATAAATTTCTACATTACTAAAATAGTTTTGAGCCCAAAGTTTGTTAATAGCTTTACTGAAATTATCTCCTCCAGGAATTGCAACTTCATCACCTACAGAAAGATTGGCAATAGAGGTAAGTAAGGTTTCATCAAAATATTGATTTCCTGTAACTGTAATTTTGTTGATTTTATATTTCTTGGGTTGCTTTTGATTAAATATGTTTAATAAATCCACATTTAATGAAGTAACCTCCTTTGTAGTATCTTGAGAAAAACCAATTGAACTAATACCAAACGAAAAGATAACTAGCAAAAAATAATTAAAAAACTTATACATTCAGCTTTGATTTTATTGCCTTTCTAAGACAAAATGATAACTACTTTAGAAAAGTGTAGCAAAATAAAGGGAATATTAAAAAGACAAACGAAAACTAGCTTTAATATTGAGTTAAAAAGAGTTATTTTACCATTTTTGAAGAAATATTTTTGATTTTATGTATTCTGAACAACAAATTCAACAATTTCTAGAAGCTACAAGGTCTTGGTTACAAGAACTGAATTCTTTGAATTTAGAAAAAATTGAACAAACAAAGATCGATAGTTTAAAAGCAATAATTCGATTTCATGAATATGAATATTATGTTTTAAGTGAACAAAAAATTAGTGATTTTGATTTTGATAGTTTGTTTAAAGTATTAGAAAAAATCGAAACACTACAACCAAACCTAAAAACTTCTGATTCACCCACACAAAGAATTGCTAATAGTTTGAATGATGGTTTTGCCACTGTACAACATTTGGTTCCAATGCTTAGCTTGTCAAACAGCTATAATGCTGAGGATTTAATTGATTTTGATAGAAAAGCAAAAGAAGCAAGTGGATTAAGTGAAATAGAATATTGTGTTGAACCCAAGTTTGATGGAGCTAGCATTAGTTTAATTTATGAAAATAATGAACTAACAAGAGCAGCAACAAGAGGCGATGGCGTTGCTGGTGATGATATTACAACCAATATAAAACAAATCAGATCCATTCCACTTCAAGCCAATTTCAGTAATTATGGAATTGAACAAATTGAAATTAGGGGTGAAGTTATCATGACCAAATCCTCTTTTGAAAAATATAATGAATGGCTTACAGAACAAGGCTTAGCTAATGTTGCTAATCCAAGAAATACTGCAAGTGGAAGCTTAAGAATTAAAGACCCCAAAGAAGTTGCACAAAGAAATTTAGATGCGTTTTTGTATCATGTAAGCTATGTACAAAAGTCTGACAGTCAAAACAAGTCGAACAGTTGACCGTTAAAACTCCACTCTGATTATTTAAAAATGCTATGGGATTGTGGTTTTCGTTCTCCCGAAAAAGAAAAAAAAGTTGTTGTTGGAATTGAAAAAGTAATTGAGTATGTAAATGAATTTGAAGCTAAAAGAGACGACTTACCTTATGAGATCGATGGCATAGTGATTAAAGTAAATAATTTGCATTTGCAAGATGAATTAGGAATGACTTCTCATCATCCTCGTTGGGCAATTGCATATAAATTTAAAGCTCGACAAGCCACTACAAAGCTTATTGGAGTTGAGTTTCAGGTTGGTCGCACAGGTGCTGTAACTCCTGTTGCAAAACTTGAACCAGTTTATTTAGGAGGTGTTACAGTGAGTAGCATTTCTATTCACAATGAAGAATACATTAAAGAAAAAGATTTAAAAATTGGTGATGCTGTTTTAATAGAAAGAGCAGGTGATGTGATTCCTCAAATTGTTCAATCTATAATAGAAAAAAGAAATGGAAATGAATTAATAATTGAATTTCCAAAACAATGCCCAGTTTGCAAAAGTGAATTGTTTAAGGAAGAAGGAGAAGCTGTTTGGAGATGTATAAATATAGAATGTGAAGCTCAAGTTGTTGAAAAAATGATTCATTTTGTTAGCAAAGATGCCATGGATATTAAAAGCTTTGGTGATGCCAATGTTCGTAAATTTTATGACCTAAATTTATTAAAAGATATTCCAAATATTTACACTCTAGATTATGAAGCCATTGGATTGTTGGAAGGCTTTGGAAAAAAGTCTGTCGATAAATTAAAAGAAGCCATTGAAGCCAGCAAAACAACAACCCTTGCATAGATTAATTTATGGTTTAGGAATTCGTTTTGTTGGAGAAACAACAGCTAAAACTTTAGCCAATGCTGTTGAGCACATTTTAGATTTTAAAAATAAAACTGAAGAAGAGTTGCAATTGTTAGATGATGTTGGTGTTAAAGTAGCAAAAAGCATTCATCATTTTTTTAGTAATGAACAAAATGTTGAAATGTTATTGCAATTAGAGCAATTGGGATTGAAGCTAAAAAACGAGAAGAAACAATTTGTTTCATCAGGGGAGTTATCAGGACAAACTTTTTTATTTACAGGAACTTTAACTCAGTTGAAACGTAGTGAAGCAGAGGCTTTAGCAGAATCTAAAGGAGGAATTATTGTTAGTGGTGTAAGTTCTAAATTAAATTATTTAGTTGTAGGAGAAGACGCTGGCAGCAAATTAGAAAAAGCAAAAAAAATAAATTCTGTAAAAATTATTTCGGAAGTTGAATTTGTAAAACTTATTCAAGATTAGTGCCCAACAACTGTATAATTTAAAGTTGCTATCATTAGCAATACAGCAAATACAATTAATATTATTCCAGAAATTTTATTTACAATGTGTAAATTATGAGGGGTGAGTCTAGGTCTTATTTTTCCAGCTAATAAAACTTTTGCTATATCTGTACTTAAAACAAATCCCAAACAAACCACATAAACAGTTATTAAATATCTTAAGGGATGCAATTGCCCAACCATTTGAGCATGAATATTTGCAGTTGCGGCCAACCAAAAAATAAACACAGCAGGGTTTAAAAGGTTCATAAAAAAACCAGCTAAAAAAATTCCGAATTGTTGTTTTTTGTTAAATACTTTTTCTTGCAATCCTCCACTACTATCCTCCACTACTTTTTTAAAAAACAAAGTATAAACTCCTACTATTAATAAAAAAGCTCCCCCACAAATACCAATGATCATTTGATGTTTGATTGCTTGATTAAACAAACTTGATAAAAGATTGCATACAAAAACCAATAAAACATCACTTACTGAAACTCCAGCTACAAATAAAAAACCACCTCTATAACCATTATTTAAACTTTGTTTAATAATAGCAAAAATGATTGGTCCAATTGAAATGGCTAATAAAACACCCAATGTTAATCCTGTAAGAATAGCTTCTATCATCTAAACAATTATAGGTACAATATTAGTAAAGCTTTTTTAGAGATTAGATTTTGGGTAATCGAAAAACCAAAATTCTTTTTTAGCAGTTGAAAATAATGACCAACTTCTTGAATCAATTTTAATTGCAAAAACTCCACAAGTTGGCATATTATCAATTCTAGTATTGGTTAATGAATTTACAAAATCTGTAATTCCAGGGTTGTGAGAAAAAATGGCAACAACATCAAATGGGTCATTCAAATGTTCAATTGTGGTATAAAATGTTTTTGATGATGCATGATATAACTCATCAATTTTTAAAATGTCATTTTCTTTTTTCTGAAATGCTTTAGAAAAATATTTTGCAGTTGATAAAGCTCTCGTAGCAGTGCTTGAAACAAATTGATCAATGTTATGAATTTTACTTTTTATTCTTTCTGCCATTAAAGGAGCATCTCTATTACCTCTTTCATTTAATGTTCTTTCAAAGTCAGAATGCATTGGATTGCTCCAATCACTTTTTGCATGCCGTATAATTAATAGTTGTTTCATTTGATTAAAAGTAAATGATAAAAAATATTAGTAGCATAACTTTGCAATATATTTTTAATAAATGCTTTTACACATTCATCCAGATAATCCAAATCCTCGTCACATTAAAACAGTGATTGAATGTTTGTTAGATGGAGGTGTAATTATTTATCCAACAGATACCATTTATGGGCTAGGTTGTGATATTTTTCAACATAAATCCATCGAAAGAATTTGCAAAATAAAAAATATTGATCCTGCAAAAGCAAACCTTAGTTTTATTTGCTACGACTTAAGTGAGTTAAGTAAATACACGAAAAGTATTTCTACTCCTTTATATAGAATTTTAAAAAATTATTTACCTGGCCCTTATACTTTTATTTTACCAGCAAGTAAAGAAGTGCCAAAAATTTTGCATAGTAAAAAAAGCACCATTGGTTTACGAGTACCAGATAATAATATTGCAAGAACAATTGTAGAGCAATTAAATCATCCCATATTAACAGCTTCGCTTCCAGGAGAAATGATTGAAGAATATACCGACCCAGAATTAATGTATGAAAACTTTAATCATGTAGTTGATATTGTAATTGATGGTGGCATTGGAGGTTTTACACCCTCAACAATTATTGATTGTACAAAGGATGAATATGAATTAATTAGAGAAGGTGCAGGAGAATGGAATGAATAATTTTCTTTAAGGATTTATATTAAAACTTTTTCTATGATACTTGCACAAACCAAATTCTTCAATTGCATTTCTATGTATTAAAGTTCCATATCCTTTGTTTTTATTCCAACAATATTGCGGAAATTTTTTATGTAGCTGTTGCATATAATCATCTCTATAAGTTTTGGCTAGAATGCTTGCTGCAGCAATACTTGCAAACTTTCCATCTCCTTTAATTATACACTCATACTGTATCGATTTATATTTCTTAAATCTGTTTCCATCAATCAATAAAAACTCTGGTTCAATAGATAAATTTTCAATGGCTTTATGCATAGCTTTTATAGAAGCTTGCAGAATATTGATTTTATCAATTTCCTTGTTATCAATTTGAGCTACTGCAAAAGCCAATGAATTTTCTTCAATAAATTTTCTTAAAATATTTCTATCTTTTTCTTTTACTTGTTTGCTATCGTTTAATAAAGGATGATGAAATTTTTTTGGTAAAATCACAGCAGCAGCAAAAACTGGTCCAGCATAGCAACCTCTTCCAGCTTCATCACAACCTGCTTCTATTAATTTATTTTGATAAAAACTTTCTAGCACAAAAAATGTTTCAATTTCAAAAATAACATGAACTGCTATAGAAAAACGTAAACTACATTTGCAAAATAAATATTTGTTTATGCAAATGGATCGATCGAATAAGATTGTTGCTAATTGGATTTTTTTAGGAATTGGAATGCTAATTATTCAAGTGCTACTTGGTGGAATTACAAGATTAAGTGGTTCGGGATTATCAATAACAGAATGGAAACCAATTATGGGTTTTATGTTACCAAGTTCTGAAGCTGAATGGCAGCAAAACTTTGAGAAATATCAACAAATTGCACAATACAAATACATCAACAATCATTTTACTTTAGGCGATTTTAAATTTATCTTTTTTTGGGAATGGTTTCATAGGCTTTGGGCAAGATTAATTGCTGTTGCATTTGCAATTCCATTTGTATATTTTATTATTAGAAAGTACATCAAACCAAACATGGTAAAACCACTTATTATTTTGGTTTTATTAGGAGCACTTGAAGGTGCTTTAGGTTGGATAATGGTAAAAAGTGGCTTGAACGATAGTAACCTTTATGTCAATCATATTAAGCTTTCTGTACATTTTATTTTTGCCATGTTAATTGTAAGTTATGCATTACATATTGGCTTAAGTTTATTATCATCAACAAATAATTTTGTATATAATTCGAAACTGAAAAAACTTACAGTTGTTTTAATAATTCTATTTGCTGTTCAATTGATTTATGGTGCTTTTATGGCTGGAATGAAAGCAGCTAATACTGCACCTACTTGGCCATTGATTAATGGAATGGTTGTGCCTGATGTAATTTTTAATAATGGCATTGTTGATGCATTATTTTTCAATCCAATTTCAATTCAGTTTATACATCGTTTATTGGCTTATGCTATATTTTTCTTTGTTATTTATTGGGGTTTAAAAATTAGAAAAAACCAGCCTTCTACTAAATTAAAATTTGCAAATGATATAAGTTTATTTTTAGTTATTCTGCAAGTTTTATTGGGTATATTTTCTGTATTGTTAAGCACTAAAATCGTGTTGGGCAAGTTTGGAATTTTTGAATGGTTTGCTTTATTACATCAATTGGTTGGAATGCTTTTATTGTTGAGTTTGGTTGCTAACCTTTTCTACATTAAATCAAATAAAAATTAATCTATCTTTACTAAAATAGATTGATGAAAAAAGCAATTAGTGAAATTTCTAAAAAAGAAATCAGTAATTCAGATAGGGTTTCAATTTCTGCTATTCGCAGTTCTATTCTTGATGAAATAAAGAAAGATTTTCCAAACGTTAGTGCAGAAGGATTTATTCATATTAATGAGTTAGATCTTTATAGACAACGTTATATTCAAGGAGTGCTTGAAAATAATCTGGGAGAATTAAGCAAAGTCGATAAAAACGTTCAAAAATTTTTGAAGAGTAAAGAATTTATAACTCCTGCTATCATTAATCAGCAAGAAGATAGTTTAAGTTTTGGTCAAAGATTAGCAGACAAAGTAGCATCGTTTGGAGGCAGTTGGAAATTCATCATCATTTTTGGCGTGTTCATTTTTATTTGGATGGTGATAAACATAATATTTCTAGCCACCAAGGCATTCGATCCTTATCCTTTTATATTGCTTAATTTAATTTTATCATGTATTGCTGCTTTGCAAGCTCCAGTAATTATGATGAGTCAAAATAGACAAGAAGAAAAAGATAGAGAAAGAGCTCAGAATGATTATATGATTAATTTAAAAAGTGAAATGGAAGTGAGAATGCTTCATGAAAAAATAGATCATTTAATTATCAACCAACAAAATAAATTATTAGAAATACAGCAAATTCAAATTGATATGCTCAATGATATTTCTGGAAAAATAAATATAAAAGGCAAGTAAACAACTTCAACTAAATGCGAAAAATTATAGATATTTTATGGTACTCATTGCCTATACAATTATTTGTATTGCATTTTCGTAAGTATCAATTATTCTTAATTTTCTGGTACATTTTATTTGCAACAATTGGCGGACAATTTTTAAAAAACTTTGGTGCAGATACCTTATTTCTTGCTCCAGAATATTTTAATAATGTTACAGTTTTTAGTACAGCTATTGTTGGTTTTGCTTTTGGTATTTTTTTTATGAGTTGGAATGTGACCACTTTTATTCTGAATAGTAACCTCATTCGTTTTTTAGTGACCAATACCAATCCTTTTTTAAAATATTGTTTAAATAATGCATTACTTCCAATTATTTTAATTGTTTATTATATAGTTGAAACTATTGCTTTTGAGAGAGAGCAAGAGTTATTAAATACACAAGAATTAATTTGGTTAACTATAAGTTTTTTGGGCGGACTTTTTTTATCCATCAGCATTGCTTTAATTTATTTTTTTGGTGCCAACCAAACCATTAATTACAGCTTGGGCACACAAATTAAAAAAGCGAATGAGCAATACAAGGAAGCCAACCAAACGAATGAAGAGAAATTAAAAAATCAATTTTTACATGTTAAATGGTTTTTTTCTGTAGGCTTTAAAATTCGTAAGCCTAGAAATATTGAACATTACGACGAAAATTTTTTGAAAAAAGTGTTAGGTCATCACCATATTTCTGCAGTATTGGCCATATTGTTAGCTTTTATGTTTTTAGTGTTTATTGGATTTATTTCTGACGATAAACTTTTTCAAATTCCTGCTGCTTCAAGTGTATTAATTTTCTTTTCTATTTTAATAGCAGTTGTTGGTGCAATTACTATTTTTTTTAGAAGTTGGGCACTTTTAATAGTTGTATTAATTTATTTATGTATTAATTTCTTATTTAGTAAAAATATAATTGACCCTAGAAATAAAGCTTATGGATTAGTATATAAAAACGAAAAGCAAAGACCACTTTATACACGAGCTGCAATTGAAGATTTAGCATCAAAAAGAAATATAGCAAATGATGAAGCTTATTATTTAAAAATATTGAACAATTGGAAGGCAAAACAACAAGATAGTTTACCTATTCTTTATGTAATTAATACTAGTGGTGGTGGATTAAGAAGCACCACTTTTACAATGCATGTTTTAGGATACTTAGACAGTTTAATGAAGGGACAATTAATGGATAAAACCTTATTTATAACTGGTGCTTCTGGAGGTATGCTTGGAGCAGCATATTATAGAGAATTATTTTTGCATAAACAAAGCAACACCTCAATTAATTTAAAAAATCATAAGTATATTGATAATATTACAAATGATTTGTTGAATCCTTTATTTTCATCTTTTATCACAAGAGATATTATTGGTCCTGTTCAAAAATTTACTTACAAAGACTTAAAATATACAAAAGACCGAGGCTACGCATTTGAAGAACAATTAAATGATAATACAGAAGGAATATTAGATAAACAATTGAAAGATTATATTGAGCCAGAACAAACTGCAAAAATTCCTTTTATGCTTTTCAGTTCAGTAATTTCTCAAGATGCAAGGAAATTAATTATTGCAAGTCATCCTGCTAGGTTTTTAATGAAACCCAATACCAATAATAAAAACATCTCAGCTTATGATGCAGATGCTATTGATTTTAATTCATTTTTTAGCAAACAAAACTCAATAAATTTAAGGTTGCTTTCTGCATTAAGAATGAATGCAACCTATCCTTATGTTTTACCTAGTGTTTGGTTGCCATCAAATCCTGTTATTGATGTAATGGATGCTGGCATTAGAGATAATTATGGAACAGAAACAACATTGCGATTTTTAAACGTTTTTGAAAATTGGATTAAAACAAATACAAAAAAGGTAATAATAATTCAAATTCGTGATCGTGAAAAAAGTGATTGGGTAAAACCAAAGCCAAGTAATTATTTAACTTACATCACACAGCCATTTGCTCAATTGCAAGAGAATTGGTTTAATCTTCAAGATTACTATCAAGCTGGACAAATAAATTATACCTCTTCAAACTACAACAATCAGTTACAAACTATTTGTTGGCAATATTCACCAACAACAGAAAATGCAAGAGCAGGCTTGAGTTTTCATTTAACAAAAGCAGAAAAAAATGAAGTAGCAAAAGCATTACACAATAAGGATAACATGGAGGCATTTGGAAAATTAAAAGAACAATTAAAGTAAGTGCTGCATGTTATTTAACTCTTTTTCTTTTGCAGTTTTTTTGCCTATTCTTTTTTTGTTGCATTGGTATTTTAATAAAAAGTAACAAGTATCATCAAAACATTATTTTATTAATAGCAAGCTATTTTTTTTATGCTTGTTGGGATTGGCGTTTTCTTTTTCTATTAATGTTCTCCACTTTGTTAGATTATACAAGTGGATTACAAATTGCTTCAGCAAAGAATAACACCTCAAAAAAAATATGGCTTTGGTTAAGTATTATTATTAATCTTGGTTTTTTAGGAGTTTTCAAATACTATAATTTTTTTATTCAATCCTTTGCTGAAGCTATTGCTAATATTGGTTTTCATGTAAATCCATATACTCTAAATGTAATTCTACCAGTTGGTATTTCTTTTTATACATTTCATGGCTTATCGTATGTTTTTGATATTTATCATAAAAAAATCACTCGCAGAAAAAAACATTGTTGATTACAGTTTATTTGTAAGTTTTTTTCCATTGTTGGTTGCTGGTCCTATTGAACGTGCAACACATTTATTACCACAATTAAAAAAAGAAAGAAGATTTAATTATGTAAATGCAGTAAATGGGTTAAGACAAATTCTTTGGGGCTTGTTTAAGAAAATTGTTATTGCAGATCAGTGTGCTCATTATGTAAATATAATTTTTGCATCTTCATCAGATTATTCTGGCAGCACTTTAGTAATTGGTGCTTTTCTTTTTGCCATTCAGATTTATGGAGATTTTTCTGGTTATTCAGATATTGCAATTGGCACAGCAAGACTATTTGGCATTGACTTATTAAAGAATTTTTCATTCCCTTACTTCTCAAGAAATATGGCCGAGTTTTGGAGAAGGTGGCATATTTCTTTATCGAGTTGGTTTAAAGATTATTTGTATATTCCTTTAGGAGGAAGTAGAAATGGAATATTTACAACAATTAGAAATGTGTTTATCATTTTTGTTGTTTGTGGGTTTTGGCATGGAGCAAATTGGACTTTTATTGCATGGGGATTTTTAAATGCTTTGTTTATTATTCCATCTGTATTACACAGAACCAATAGAAATTATTTAGAAATTGTTGCAAAGGGAAAAACACTTCCTTCAATAAAAGAATTTTTTCAAATTCTCTTTACATTTTTACTAACTATATTTTGTTGGATATTTTTTAGAGCTGAGAATTTAACTCAAGCTTTTCAAATTGTTTCAACCATTTTTTCTTCAACAATTTTTTCAATACCTGCTTTCTTTCCAAAAACTTTAATGTTGTTTATTGTGTTTTTTATTTTAGTTGAATGGATGGGCCGAGAAGGAAATTTTGCTATAGAAAAAATCTTCATGCAAAAAAACAAAATACTACGATTTGCTTTTTACTATGCTATTGTAGCGATGATTTTATTCTACATTAGTGCAGAACAAAAAGAGTTTATATACTTTCAATTTTAACTAACTTTCAATTGCTCGATTAAAAAAATCCACCATTGGCTTAAAAACCTCAAAACTGCCGACAATATTTTTGATTAGTTTTTTATCTTGTAATTCAGCATCAGTAATTTTTTTACCAGTAATCCAACTTTTCATTTTAATATATTCTATTGCAGGGTTATCAATTTCATAACCCTTTGGAGGACGAGTTAAAGTGAATTCTTTCGACTTGTCTAATTCCTTAAAAGTTAAAATAAATTTTTTATTTGAGATAATTTTATTAAACTCACTCCAATTGTAATCAATTTCTTGTCGAACTTTTGCTAAAACGTCTGGCATTGGCATATATAATCCTCCACCAAAAAAACATTCACCTGGTTGTAAATGAAAATAATATCCAGCATGAGATGCGTTTTTTCCAGACTTGCTCAAAAACAAGCCCATATTGCTTTTGTAAGGACTTTTATCTTTACTAAATCTTACATCTCTATTAATTCTAAACACGCATTTTTTAGGTTCAAGATGAGATATTGAAGTATCAATTTTTCCAAAATTTAAAATCAGTTCTTGTGTAAACTCAAGAAAATTTTCTTTAGCATCTTCGTATTGCTTTCTATTGTTATCGAACCATTCTTTATTATTATTCTTTTTTAAATCTTTCAAAAATTTTATTGTAGTAGCTCGTATCATAACTTAGATTTTCTCGAAAATAGAATTTTTTGTTTATCCGTTTGATTTAAAATACTATTGCAATCATGGATTGGGATAAAGTAATTGGACAAGAAAATATAAAATTGCATTTGCAAGAAATGGTGAGCAAAAACCGTTTAAGTCATGCTTTATTATTTTTAGGAAAAGAAGGCTCAGGTGCTTTGCCATTAGCTATAGAATTTGCAAAATTTGTAGTTTGTCAACCAGTAACAGCACCAATTGTTGAGGATTTATTTGGAGGGATGAGTGCTTTACCAACCTCTATAAATGAGGATGAAATGTTTGCTGCAAAACAAAGAGCAGAACAACTGATTCATCCAGATTTGCATTTTTCTTTTCCTGTAATTCCACGAAAAAGTGGCGATAAACCAACCAGTTCAGATTATATAAAAGAATGGAGAGAGTTTCTTCAAATTTATCCTTATGGAAATGTGTATGATTGGCTTCAATCAATCAACGCAGAAAACAAACAAGGAAATATTACATCTGAAGAATGTCATGACATTATCAAAAAACTAAGTTTAAAAACTTACGAGGCCGAATACAAAGTTTTAGTATTATGGATGCCTGAATATTTAGGAAAAGAAGGTAATAAATTATTAAAACTGATAGAAGAACCTCCTCCAAACACATTATTTATTTTGGTGGCTGAAAATGAAGAAAAGATTTTGCCTACAATTTTAAGTAGGTGTCAGTTGGTTAAAATTCCACCCTTGCAAACCTCAGAAATTGAAAAAGCATTAGTTCAAAGAGCCAATTGTACTGAGGAAACAGCAAGACAGATTGCGAGTATTTGTGAAGGAAATTATAGAGAAGCCCTGCAATTATTGCAACATAGTGAAGAAGATTGGCAAAGTTTGGCCAAAGATTGGTTAAAGTTTATCATAAGAAGAATGTTGCCAGAACAAGTTAAGTGGGTTGATGAAATGAGTAAATTAGGTAGAGAAAAGCAAAAACAATTTCTACGTTATTTTAACCATCTTTTAGAGCAAAGTATCCGAATAAAAGTCTTAGGAATTGATCATGTGCCCTTGCCAGAAAATGAAAAAGACTTTGCAGTAAGAGTTAATAAAATAGCTAGTGTTAGTCAACAAGAAGCTATTGTTGAGGAGTTGGACAAGGCAAGTTATTATATTGAAAGAAATGCTAATGGTAAAATGTTGTTTCAAGCTTTGAGTATTAAACTGCACCACATTATTTTAAACAAAGTAACAGTTGAGGTTTAGGCAAATTTTATCTTAACATTTCTAACGAAATAAAAGTTCATTAGGTGTTGATAAATCCATGAAATATATCCACCTTTGCTGCACCCTACATAAAAAGGAAATACAATTATGGGAATGTTTAGTTTTTTTACTCAAGAAATAGCCATGGACTTGGGTACAGCCAATACACTTATTATTCACAACGATGAAATTGTGGTGAACGAACCCAGCATTGTTGCTTTAAATAGAAATGATCCAAAAGAAGTTTTAGCAGTTGGAAAGAAGGCATTGTTAATGCATGAAAAAACGCATGAAAGTATTAAAACAGTTCGTCCATTAAAAGATGGTGTAATTGCAGATTTTAATGCAGCTGAGTTGATGATTCGTGAAATGATAAAAATGATTTATCCAAAAAAACCATGGATTCCACCAAGTTGGAGAATGGTTATTTGTATTCCATCATCAATCACAGAAGTAGAAAAAAGAGCAGTTAGAGATAGTGCAGAACAAGCAGGGGCAAAAGAAGTTTATATGATTCATGAACCTATGGCTGCAGCTTTGGGTATTGGTATTGATGTTGAAGAACCTGTTGGAAATATGATTATTGATATTGGAGGAGGAACAACAGGAATTACAGTTATTGCATTAGCTGGTATTGTTTGTGATCAAAGTATTCGTATTGCAGGTGATGAATTTACTCAAGATATTATGGAAGCATTACGCAGATATCATAGTTTATTGATTGGAGAAAGAACGGCAGAACAAATTAAAATCAATGTAGGTGCTGCAACAAAGGATTTAGAAAATCCTCCAGAAGATATGGCTGTAAATGGAAGAGATTTGGTTACTGGCATTCCAAAACAAATTATGGTAAGCTATCAAGAAATTGCTGAGGCCTTAGATAAAAGTGTTTTTAAAATTGAAGAAGCAATACTTAAAGCTCTAGAAACAACACCTCCAGAATTAGCAGCTGATATTTATAGAAGAGGATTATATTTAACAGGAGGAGGAGCTTTACTTAGAGGATTAGATAAAAGAATTAGTGCAAAAATAAAATTACCTGTTCATGTTGCTGAGGATCCATTAAAAAGTGTGGTTAGAGGAACAGGATTAGCATTAAAAAATTATCAGTACTATCCATTTATTATGAAATAAAAGCCTCCCTAACCCTCCAAAGGAGGGGATTTAAATATCTTGGTTGTAAACTTTTAGTTTTTGACTTTTTAGTTTTTACTTTCAGAAATGCGAAATATATTTCTATTTATACGGCAATACTTTAATCTTCTTTCTTTTTTGATATTGCAGATAATTTGCATTGTTTCCATTTCAAAATTCAGCAAAACTCACGAAGCATTTTTTTCTACAAAAGCAAATGAGGTAACTGGTGTAATTAATGCTAGATACAATGGATTTACAAAATATTTCAACCTTTCAAAAGTCAATCAAGATTTAGCAATTGAGAATAATAAACTCAGAAACTTATTGCAAAGCAATATTGTTGCTTCTGATAGTTCTGTGATTTCTAGAGTAGATACTTTAATTAAAGACACCCTCAATCGTTATAGAAAATATACATTTCTACCAGCTATTGTTGTAGGCAATACGGTTTCATTAGAATCAAATTTTATCACATTAGAAAGAGGCTCAAAGCAAGGTGTAAAACCCGAAATGGGTGTTTTAGGTCCTAATGGTATTATTGGTAAGGTAGTAAGTGTAAGTGAAAACTATTCTGTTGTAATGAGTTTACTCAACAGAAATTCAAAAGTTTCTGCAATGTTTAAAAGAGGTAAAGAACAGTATGCTGAGAATATTGAATGGGATGGTGAAAATCCTGATTATTTAGTAATGAAAAAAGTAAGCAAAGCTGTTGATGTAAAAAAGGGTGATAGTATTGTAACTAGCAGATATTCGCCATCATTTCCATCATTATTATTGATAGGAGTTATTGATAAAATAGAAAAAGATGATGAAGGAAATACCTATTCTTTAAAAATAAAATCTGCAACAAATTTCAGAACTATTCAGCACGTGAATATTATTGTGAATCATTATTTTACAGAACAGCATAAGCTTGATTCCCTAACAAGAAAACAACATTATAATTTAAGTAATGAATAATATTTTTAAATATATTATCCGTTTAGTTTTATTCTTGTTTATACAAGTATATGTATTAAGTAACATGCCTTTGTTGCATCAATACATCACTCCTTATTTATATTTTTTATTTATTCTTTGGTTGCCATTTTCAATAACTAGATGGCAGTTGCTAATCTTGTCTTTTATTTTCGGAATGCTTATTGATTATTTTTTACATACTCCAGGATTACATGCAGCACCTTGTACTTTGATTGCCTATTTTAGACCATTTCTATTGAACTTATTTATTGCAAAAGATTCAACAGAACAGAGTTATAGTGAGCCCTCAGTAAAAAGTATGGGTTGGGGTCCATACAGTTTTTATATTGGTATTCTAACTTTTTTACACCATTCATATTTAATCTTTATAGAATGGATGCAATTTGGATCGTTTACCTATTTCATTTTGAAAGTAATTGCTACAACACTACTAAGCTTAGTGATGATTTTTATTACTGAAATGTTATTCTCAAGAAAAACGAAGTATAGATTAAGTTAAAAGCTTTTATCTACTAATATTTTACTTTTTATTTTTATAACTTTATTGCTTTCTTTAAACGAATAATAATTTTTATGTGGAAGTCTTTTTATAAATCTACACTACTTGCAATTAGTGTCATGCTTTTTTCAGTAACAGCATTTGCACAACGAAATGCAAATTGGCAAGTGATTCCTTATGCTACAAATATTAACAAAGTCGTGTATCATCCTTTTGAGTATGAGAATGATTTTAATGTAACCAATGCAGTTATTGCAAAGCCTGCAAATAATCTTATACCATCTTATAAAATTCTTGGAGATGCTTCTATACAACTCAACAAAGAAAAAATTACTTTAATACAATATGTTGATGATAATGGTTACTTCGGTTTTCGTTTTGAATTACAAAGTGATGAAATGATTTTTGGTGGAGGTGAAAGAGCTTTACCAATGAACAGAAGAGGACAAAAATTTGAATTGTATAACAGACCTAACTATGCTTATGGAGTTGGTGCAGAAAATTTAAATTACTCAGTTCCATTTTTTATTAGTAATAAAGGCTATGGCGTTTTTTTTGATAATGGTTCAAAAGGCTATGTAGATATCGCTAAAAAAGATCGTAATTTTTTTGAAGTGGCTTTTTATAGTGGAGAAATTAATGCTTATATCATCACTGGAAATTCTTATCAAGAAATTTTATCATCTTACCATAAACTAACAGGCACACAGCCATTACCACCACGTTGGGCTTTAGGAAATTTAATGAGTAGATTTGGCTATACTAGTCAGGAACAAGCTATCACTATTGCAAAACAGATGAAAGATGAAAAAATTCCAGTTGATGCAATCATCTTCGATTTGTTTTGGTTTGGAGATAGTATTAAAGGCTATGTTGGAAATTTAGATTGGGTAAATCAAGAAAAATGGCCTAACCCTGTAGGCATGATAAAAGATTTTAAAAAGCAAAACATCAACACTACTTTAATTACTGAGCCATATGTACTACAATATACTAATGGGTTTATTCCATCATTAGATTATTTGGCAATTGATAGTTGGAAAAAACCATACATCCTAAAAGAATTTTATTTTGGAAAAGGCGGTTTGATAGATATTTTTAAAAAGAAATCAGGCGATTGGATTTGGGATTATCACTATAAAAAACAAATTAACAATGGGGTTACAGCTTGGTGGACAGATTTAGGAGAACCAGAAAATCACCCTTCAGATTTATTTCATGATTTAAAAGATTTAGGAATAGATAGAATGGTGAAGGCTGATGAAGTACATAATATTTATGGTCATTATTGGAATAAAATGTTGTTTGAAAACTATGCAAAAGATTATCCTAAGCAAAGATTGTTTCATTTAAATAGAAGTGGTTTTGCTGGAAGTCAACGTTACAGCATTTTTCCTTGGAGTGGTGATGTTGGTAGAACTTGGAGTGGATTACAAGCTCAATTACCTGTAATGTTAGGCATGAGTTTAAGTGGTGTGCCTTATGTACATGCTGATGCTGGTGGTTTTGCTTTAGGAGATAATGATGATGAGCTCTATACACGATGGATGCAATTTGCAGCTTACACCCCAATTCTTCGTCCACATGGAACTGCTTTGTACGATCACGATAAACAAGCACCAAGTTTCCCTAGTGAAGCTGCTTTGTTTGATGAGCCATTTAAATCAATTGCCAAAAAAGCTATAATAGATCGTTATAAATTATTGCCATACAATTATACATTGGCATACAGACAAACCAAATATGCAGAGCCAATTGTAAAACCTCTGTTTTATAATAATGCAACAGATACCAATGCATACAAAATAGAAAATGAATATTTATTTGGTGATCATATTTTAGTTGCACCTGTAATAGAGAGAGGACAAATCAACAAGAAAGTGTATTTACCAAAAGGGAATTGGTATGCTCCAGGACTCGATATTATTATTGCTGGTAATGAATTTCATAATATTGAAGTGGGTGATTATAAAACAGCAATTTTTTATAAGGAGGGAAGTTTTATTCCTCAGTATAATTGTTCTGGAGAAAATACTGCTGAAATTGATAGAAGTAAATTGAATGTAACCTATGTGCCTTCTTTTTCAACTTCAAGTTATGAAATGTATGATGATGATGGTGAAAATAAAAATGCAATTGCAGAAAAACAATTCGAGCTTATTAGTTTTTCATCTACAGGATTAAATAAAAAAACATTAACCTTTAATATCAAAAACAATAATGGTAATTATAAAGGCAAACCATCTGTAAGAAATATTATATTCAATATTCCAACAATATCATCTTCACCAAAAAAAATACTCATCAATAATATTCCAGTTAAAATTAATTGGTCAGAAGACGAAAGCATTTTAAGCATTCCAATTACATTAAAAAACATTCCAATTAAAATAGAATGTAAATGGTAAAAAAGTCATTCATATTGCAAACCCTAACTTTGCAACTCAATCTTAAATAATGGTTGTAGCAATTTATAGTCGTGGCTTAGATAATGAACAAATAAGCACCATTCAAGATTTACTCAATGAACTTAGAAAAGCAACAGTAACAATTTATATGTTTGAGGCTTTAATGCCTGATTTTAAACATGAATCTTTAATTCCTTTTAATAATTATTCAGATTTAGTTAAAGCTAAAGTTGATTGTTTAATTAGTGTTGGAGGTGATGGAACTATTTTAGATGCTGTTACTTTGGTTAGAGATAGTAATATTCCAATTCTTGGAATTAATTCTGGGCGTTTAGGATTTTTAGCAAGTGTAAGTAAAGATGAAATTGCTAGTGCTGTAGAATCTTTAGTGAACAGAACTTATGTTGTAGATAAACGAAGTTTAATTCATAGCGATTCAACTTTGCCTTTGTTTGGAGAAACACCTTTTGCTTTAAATGAATTTGCATTGCATAAAACAGATGCATCGTCTATGATTAAAATTCACACATTTATTAATGGAGAATTTTTAAATACTTATTGGGCAGATGGATTAATTGTATCAACTCCAACAGGTTCTACAGGATATAATTTAAGTTGTAGTGGACCCATTGTTTTTCCAGAGTCAAACAGTTTTGTTATAACACCAGTAGCTCCTCATAATTTAAATGTTCGTCCAATTGTTGTTTCTGATACCAATATTATTTCATTTGAAGTTGAAGGTAGAGCTGATAAATATATTTGTGTAATGGATGCTCGACGAGAATGGGTAGATAAAAACATTCAAATAGCAGTAAAAAAAGAAAGTTTTACTGTTAGTTTGGTTAGATTAAATGAAAATAGTTTTTTATCTACACTAAGAAATAAACTTACTTGGGGTATGGATAAAAGAAATTAACTTTTTATTTAATTAGTTTTTATCAACTTTATTTAAATACACTTTGGCAATAAATCTACCTTATTAAATATTTTTCTTAAAATAAAATCGTTTACAGATTGTATATAATCTTGTTGGTAGTGGTATGAAAAAAAAATTTCTTGTAATTTTTATCATTTTAATTAGTCTTCAAAAAGGAAATACTCAATTTTTTGAAGCCTATAAACATGCTGGAGAAATTGGTATTTCTGCTGGTGTGGGTCATTATTTTGGAGATTTAAATCCTGATATTAATATCAGTCGACCAAAATTTTCAGCTGCTCTTCATTATACCAAACAGTTTAATAATTATATAGGATTGAAGCTCACTGCAAACTATTCCTTCTTAGCTTATGCAGATAAATACAGTGAAAATGTTTTTCAAAAATATCGTAACCTTAGTTTTAATACAGAAGTGTACGAGTTCTCTGTAAATGGAACATTCAACTTTTTTAGATTTCAACCTGGTTTCCAAGGCTATAATTATACGCCTTATGTTGGTTTAGGAGTTGGTATTTTTTCTTTTGATCCTTATGCTTATTTAGGAGGTGTAAAATATATGTTACAACCTGTTGGAACCGAAGGTCAGGGAAGTCCATTATATCCAAACAGAACTCCATATGATACTTATGCTTATTGTATTCCCTTAACGATTGGATTCAAATATGCTTTTACGCCATCTTTCAATATTTTTAGTGAATTCAGGTATCGATTTACCAATACAGATTATTTAGATGATGTAAGTACAACTTATACACCAGATGCTTTTGCTCCTGGCAGTGCAGGTGCTTTATTGAATGATAGAAGTTATGATGTGGGTTATACCATTGGACAAAAAGGAAGACAAAGAGGCAACTCTTTAGGTACTGATGCTTTTGCAACTTTTCAAGTAGGTATATCCTTCAACATTGAATCTTATACATGCCCTAATAAAAGTTATAGATAATCTATTTTTTTATATCAAGAGGTTTATTCCAAAGTTTAATCAAGTACCAAATCACCACAATAAAACTAATGATAAACCAAGCATAGAAAATGTAGTTTCCTTTCGTAAATCCTTCTTCTGGAAAAGCATAGTTTTCCATTATTCCATATTTAATATTTATCGTCATCCAAACTAAAACAACTATAATAGTTTTAAGTAATTGTTTGATATACTGTAAAAAAGCAGGATCCATAATCGTGGTTTTTAATATTGTATTATTCTAAAATGGTTTAATGCAAAAAAAATTGTAATTTTCCAAAGTTAACTACCAAAACAATTGAAGCTACTAAGTCCTGCCATATCTCGATTAGTTCGTTTTCGTCAATGGAGAACAGAAACTTGGGTATCTAATCCTATAGATACACAAAGAGAAGTTTTGCAAGATTTAGTGACTCATGCACAATATACAGAGATTGGTAGAAAATTTGGACTTACAAAACTTTTCTCCATTAATGAATTTAAAAATTCTATTCCAATTCAAGAGTATGAAGATATTCAACCTTATGTTGAACGTTTAATGAATGGAGAAGAAAATTTATTATGGAATACACCAGTAAATTGGTTTGCAAAAAGCAGTGGAACAACCAATGCAAAAAGTAAATTTATTCCAATTACAAATGAGAGTTTAGAAGATTGTCATTTTCAAGGAGCAAAAGATGTCATCAGTTTATATTATTCTTTAAATCCAAATAGCAATATGCTAACTGGAAAAGGATTGGTTATTGGAGGAAGTCATCAATTAAGTATTGTAAATGAAAACATTCAGTATGGCGATTTAAGTGCTGTGCTTTTGCAAAACTCACCTTATTGGGGACAATGGATTAGAACTCCAGAACTTAGTATTGCTTTAATGGATGAGTGGGAAGATAAAATTGAAAAACTTGCACAAAGCACCATTAAAGAAAATGTTACTTCTTTATCAGGAGTGCCAACTTGGACACTGGTTTTGTTGAAAACGAATTTTAGAAATTACAGGTAAACAAACCATTGCAGAAGTTTGGCCAAATTTAGAATTATACATTCATGGTGGCGTTTCTTTTGTTCCTTATAAAGAACAATTCAAAAAAATTATAGGAAAAGAAATTCATTACTTAGAAATTTATAATGCCAGTGAAGGATTTTTTGCAGCACAAGATTCTCTTGATGAAGAAGGCATGTTGCTGTTATTAAATCATGGAATTTTTTACGAGTTTATGCCAGTTGAAGAATATGGCAAACCTGAGCCCAAAACCATTGGATTAAATAAAGTTGAGCTTGGAAAAAATTATGCCATTGTAATTTCTACTAATGCAGGATTATGGCGTTATATGCCTGGCGATACTGTGCAGTTTACATCTCTTGCACCATTTAGAGTTAAAGTAAGTGGACGATTAAAACATTTTATAAATGCTTTTGGCGAAGAATTAATTATCGATAATACCGATAAAGCCATTGCTATTGCTGCAGAAAAAACAAACAGCATTGTGAATGATTATACTGCAGCACCAATTTATTTTGATGAAGCTCAAAGTGGCTCTCATGAATGGTTGGTTGAATTTGAAACAGCACCACATTGCATTAAAGAATTTGCTTACGAATTAGACTGTGCTTTAAAAACGTTGAATAGTGATTATGAAGCCAAACGTTATAAAGATATTGCTCTGCAAATGCCTTTAGTAAAACAATTACCCAAAGATGTTTTTACAAAATGGTTGTCTAAAAAAGGTAAATTGGGAGGACAACATAAAGTACCTCGTTTAAGTAATGATAGAACTTATGTTGAGGAAATATTGGGGATGATGGAATAATTCTTATGCGAAAATATACTATTTTTTTATTTCTTTTTTTACCCTTTTTAATAGCAAACAGCTTTGCTCAAAAAAATGATACAATTTTTATTAGTAGAATTTTAAATGATACTCCGTATCACATTTATCATGTTATTTTTATTGATACTAATTCTTCATCAATTTATAAAAAACAGCTAATTGATTTTTCTTTTAACTCTTACGATTCTTCAACTTATTATGGAGAATTAAAAATGCTTCCCAAACCTAAAAAAATAAAAATTACAAAATCTTTTCCTTTGAGTTGGATTGAATTATTCAAGTATAAAGGGAAATATTATTCCTATTCACCTTCTGAACCTGGTTATCATTTTAAGTTTAAAATAAATGATAGTACAACTATAGATTATACAATGGAAGGTCCAGAACCAAGCATAATTAAAAAAGTATTATTTAAAAAATATAACCATTTGAAAATTGAAAGAAAGAGTTTGTGGTATGGAAATTCTGTTGAAATAAAAATTATAGATAATGAAAATGGAATTGCTCTTTTTACTTTTTTCAACAATGATAAAGTAACTACAAAAAAATTAATGCTTGATGTTACAAAAATTAATGTATTTCCAACAATTGTTAATTATTGTGAAACAGATAAACAAAGAGAATTGGAGTTTGAAAAAATAAATTTTAGAGAAATTAAAAATAATTCTTTCAAAAAAAATTAAATCTCTCCTCCCTCATCTTCTTTCTCAATCAAACTACCATCTTCAGTAATTTCAATGTTCGATGGTGCTTGTTCTTCATCTTGATGAAAAGTAGATTTAAAATCATCTGGGTTGATGACTGTTGCTTCAACTGTTTGGTCGGCTAGTACTTCTCTAATTTTTGGTAAATCGTCTGTAGAATTGATACCAAAATAATCCATGAAATTTCTTGATGTAGCATAAATTAAAGGCTGACCAGGAGCTTTTTCATCTCTACCACTAATCACCAATAATTCTTTTTCTAATAATTTTTGTATACTGTAATCGCTGTTAACGCCTCTTATTTTTTCAATCTCACTTTTAGTAATGGGCTGCTTGTAAGCCACAATAGCTAAGGTTTCTAGAGCAGCATTAGATAATCTTTTTAAAAATTTATCTCCATTTAATTGTCCAATTGTAGAATGAAAAGAAGCTTTGGAAAGAAACTGTAATCCACCACCACTTTCTTTTACTTCAAAAGGATAAAATTCACTGGCATATTTTTCTTTAATGCCTTCAACACAACTTTCTATTTGATCGAGAGTTACTCTTTCATCAATAAAACCAAATGCATTATTAATAAGTTCAACAATATCTAATACTGTTAAAGGTTTATCACTTGCAAAAATGAGGGCTTCAATATGAGGAATGATATTAGAAAGTTCCATGAGTTGTTTTTAATTCTAGAACTAACCATTTAAAGCAGCAGCACCACTTACAATCTCTGTAAGTTCAGTTGTAATGGCAGCTTGTCTTGCTCTGTTATAAGAAATCTTCAACGATTTTAATAAGCTCGTTAGCATTCTCACTAGCTTTATCCATAGCAGTCATACGAGCACCATGTTCACTAGCATTGCCATCTAAAACAGCTTTATATAATTGTGTATTTAAAATTTTTGGCATTAACTCAGCAATCAATTCATCTTGGTTAGGCTCAAATATAAAATCAGATTTTTTTGCACCAGGTTTTGCTACAATTTTAGGAATGGGTAAGAAAGGTTCAGCAACAAAAGCTTGAGTTGCTGCATTTTTAAAATTGCTGTACACAATTTCAATAGCATCAAACTCTTTATTTTCAAAAGCTGTAATTGCATCTTGTGCAGCTTTTTGAACGTTTTCGAAAGTTAAGTTTAAGAAAATATCTTTATGAGTATCGCTTGTTGTAAAACCAGATTTAGTTAAAGATTCCCAACCTTTTTTACCAATATTCCAAACTGCAACATTTCCTTTTTGAAATTGAGTGGCATATTTTTCTTCAATTGTTGCTTTAGTCAATTTAACCACATTACTATTATAAGCACCACATAATCCTCTATCACTAGTAATTACAATAAATAACACCTTTTCAATATTTCTAACTTCAGCTAATTTAATAGATGCATCCACCTTCAACATTACTAATAATATTGCTCAACATTTCTTGTAGCTTTTGAGCATATGGTCGCATTTGAATAATTGCATCCTGAGCTCTACGAAGTTTAGCAGCACTCACCATTTTCATGGCTTTAGTAATTTGTTGAGTACTTTGTACGCTTTTAATTCTATTTCTAACTTCTTTTAACTGACCTGCCATAAACTAAAAAATTTCTGAATTAAACTTTATTGATGTATTAATAAAGCTAAATAACTCGGTTTTAATTGGCTGCAAAAGTAACGGAAACAAGGGAATTTTATCCTTAAATTCTAAAAAACTCATTGATATTGGTGCAGATTGGAAAAATGCAAGTTAAATAGCTGACTGTATAAGCTTTTTAGTATTCCTGCAGAATTAAATTAATATTCTCGCAGAAAACGGTGAATTCGCAGAAACATACTTTATAAATTCAGCGTTTTCTGTATATTCAGCGAGAGAAAATTTAAGCATCCCTAATATTCTCTCAGAAAAGGTTCAATACGCAGAAAAATACTATTTGAATTCAGCGTTATCTGTTTGTTCAGCGAGGGAAATAAGTATTTATAATTTTGACAGATTACTTATTATTGGCAAGATTATATTTGCCTTATGCAAGCTACTTTTAGTAATACTGCTTTTCCCAAGTTCAAATTTTTATTAGTCATAGTCCTTTTAGCAAATGCATCAGGATTATTTATAGATATTCTTGAACCAGATGGTGCTTTATATGCAAGCATTGCAAAACATATAGTTACTCAAAATGATTGGTTAAATTTATTAGCTTATGGTGGTGATTGGTTAGATAAACCTCATTTGCCTTTTTGGTTATCAGCAATAAGTTTTAAAGTATTTGGCATTTCTGCTTTTGCTTATAAGCTTCCTTCTTTTGTTTGTTTTTTACTAGGAGTTTTTTATACTTATCAATTTGCTAAAATAATTTACTCAAAAGAATTGGCTCAAATAGCTACTTTAATTTATGCAACAAGTTTACATGTTATTCTTAGCAATTTTGATGTTAGAGCAGAAGGATATTTGACTGCTTTTGTAATTGCAGCAATTTATCATTTTTATTTGGCTCATGAAAAAAATTGGTTAAAGCATATTGTTTCAGCTGCATTATTTACAGCTTGTGCAATTATGACTAAAGGCATTTTTGTGTTGATTATTATTGGATCTGGATTTATTATTTATTGGATTATTAGCAAACAATGGAATCAATTTTTAAAAACAAAATGGTATTTGTATTTGTTCTTGAGTTTTGTTTTTATTCTTCCAGAATTATATGCATTGTATCATCAGTTTGATGTTCATCCAGAGAAAATAGTTTTTGGTAGAACAGGCGTTTCTGGTTTAAAATTCTTTTTCTGGGATAGTCAGTTTGGACGTTTTTTTAATACTGGTCCAATTAAAGGTGATGGAGATATTTTATTTTTTGTTCATACATCACTTTGGGCTTTTTTGCCTTGGTCTGTTTATCTGTTCATACAATTTTTTAAAAAAGTCAAGAGGTTTCAACTTCCAACTAATCATGCTTCAATTATAGTTTATGCTCGTTGCAGCAATTAGTTTTTTGTTGTTTTCTATATCTCAATTTCAATTGCCACATTATATAGTTGTCATTTTTCCATTGCTATCAATAATAGTTGCTCAATATTTATTGCAAATCACATCAAGCAAAGAATTAAAAATTGCAATACGTATTCAAAATTTTATCTTTTTCATTTTATTAGTGGCGATATCTGCTTTGGTTGTTTTTTATAAGTTCAATAATTTTCTTTTAATTCTTGCTATCATCATCATATTTACACAAATTCATTACAGATTTATTAAAGAAGTTTCTGTTGATGCAATTGTTCTAAAAGGAATAAGCTTTGCTGTTTTATTTGCTATTTTCTTTAATGGATTTTTTTACCCTAGTTTAATGCAATATCAAGCAGGTATGAATGCTGGCAAATGGCAACAAAAAAATCTGCCCAATACTATAATTCCAATGTATAGAACTAATGAATTTTCGTTTGATTTTTATGGCAACTCCACTATAAAAATTGAGAATAATTTAAACGATGTGTTGAAAGAAAAAAGTAATGCATTATTATTTTCTTCATCAACCGAAATCAACAAAATCAATACAGACAGCTTTAAAGTTCAATCATTGCAATGGTTTCCTTATTATCATATTACTGAATTGAAATTGGATTTTATTAATTACAAAACTAGAAAAAGCACTTTAGATTCTTTTGCTATTATCAAGTGTTCACGAAAGTTTTAATTATTCTTTCTTGCCATCATATTTTTTCTCTGCAGCCTGAGCTTTTTCAAAATCGAGCACTACACCATTAATGCAATATCTTAAACCTGTTGGTGGTGGCCCATCTTCAAAAACATGACCTAAATGAGATTCACATTTACCACATTGTACTTCTGTTCTCTTCATGCCATAACTATTATCTGGTAAATAAATAATTGATGTTTTAGTGTAAGGCTCATAAAAACTTGGCCAGCCACAACCACTTTCAAATTTTGTATCACTTTTAAAAAGAGTGTTGCCACAAACAGCACAATAAAAAGTGCCAATATCTTTTAAATGTTCAAACTCACTTGAGCCTGGTCGTTCAGTTCCTTTTTCACGAGCAATTTTATATACTTCTGGCGAAAGAATATTCTTCCAAACATCATTACTTACTGCTACTTTTTTATCATCTGCTCTATTATAATATAAATTGTCTTTTTTAGTTGAGTCCATTTTAAAAGGTTTTGATGGTTGTGATGTACAGCTAATGAGTAATAAACAAAAAGAAAGTAAAAGATTAAACTTTTTCATAATAGACTTAAAATTATTTTATTTACATAGAAACATGCTTTCGAAAAGAGATTTAAATATTTATTTTAAATGAGTTAAACAAATTTTTAACAATTCATAAGTTTCCTATATTTGTAATTCACTCAAGGTTAGTAGGTAAATGTTGAATATTATTTTGTTTGGTCCTCCAGGAAGTGGAAAAGGCACACAAAGCCAAAAATTAATTACTAAATATGGTTTAAAGCATTTGAGTACAGGTGATTTGCTACGTCATGAAATTGCTACTCAAACACCTTTAGGAGTAGAAGCCAAAGCTATTATGGAAAAAGGCTTGCTTGTGCCTGATGAAGTAGTGATTGGAATGATTAGTACTGCTTTAGACGAAAACCAAGATGTAAATGGTTTTTTATTTGATGGCTTTCCTAGAACTGAGGCTCAGAGTGAAGCATTAGACAATTTGTTAGAATTAAAAAATACAGCCATCAATATGTTTTTATCTCTCGAAGTGAGTGAAGCAGAATTGATAAAAAGAATACAAGAAAGAGGGTTAACCAGTGGAAGAGATGATGATGCAAATGTTGAAATCATTAAAGCTAGAATTGCTGAATATCATAAAAAAACTTCAGTGGTTGAAGATTATTATAAGAAATTTGATAAAGTTCAAAGAGTAGAAGGAGAAGGAAGTGTAGATGATATTTTTGATGCACTTTGTAAAAAAATTGATAATCACTTATCATAACGAAAGCACCAAAACCAACTGCAAGGTCCTACTTTTATGGTAGGACTTTTTTAATGTTTAAAATCGTAACATGAATAAGTTAAATTTTGTAAGCAAAGAGTTTTTAGAGTTTGCAAAAACTTTAGAATCAGAAAAAATAGGTAATTGGGGTGTTATGAATGCACAACAAATGGTTGAACATGTGGCTGATTTTTTTAAAGTTTCTTACGAGAAAATTAAGTTCGAACAAGTAACGCCTCCAGAACACTTGCCAAAACTTAGAGAGTTTTTATGGAGTGAAAAAGAGTTTAGAGAAAACACAAAAGCTCCAATGTTGCCAGAAACTGCTTTTGCAGTAAGAAATGCTGATATGAACAATGCATTAATGGAATTAGAAAAAGATATTAATAACTTTTTTAATCATTTTAAAGACAACGAATCTTCAACATCTTTACATCCTGTATTTGGAGAATTAAATTTTAAAGATTGGATTCAATTACATTTTAAACATACTCAACATCATGCCAAGCAATTTGGTTTAATTTAAAACTTAAAATAAAGTCCAAATTCTGCAAACAATGTATTTGAAATATTTTCAGTAATTTTTGTTTCTGGAATAACTGTTCCACCATTTGGCCCAGTTGCTTTATATGATGTAATTATTGGATTAACAGGAATTGCAAAAGTTGGATTAAGATAAAAACCCCATTTAGTTTTATCGAAATAAATAGGAGAAGAAAACTCGTAAGATAAAATTTGAAATCGATTGGGAGAACTTATTACTACATTAACTGTTTGTGGCAAATTATTCCTCGGATTTATTCTATTAAATTTATAGTTTTGATAATATCCAACACTCCCTAAATAAGTGTTCAACATTGGAGTTATAGACCAATTAACGTCATTCTTTCCATCCCAGTTAAATTGATGATCTAAAGAAAGTATTAAAGAAAAATCGTTTTCACTGCCAAACATAATATTTCCACTAGCAGAAATATTAATCAATTTAGCGTCATACGACAAAGATCCTCCTGTATAAAGAGTAATATTACTTTGAACGTTACTACTGCTTGAATTATAAAAAGGTTTATTTATATAAATATTTGCCGATAATTTTTTGAAGAGTTCAAAAGAATAGCCAGCATCCAAGCTCCATAAATCAATTCTAGAATTATTGTTGGTTAAATAAGAAATACTTGCAGCTAAATACAAACCAGATTTGTGGTTATATTCTACAGAAGGTGTAAAATAAGGTAAAGCAACAGTATCTTTTCTGCCTGCATAAACAGAATTAGTAAGATAACTTGTTTGAAATTTAAAGTACGATTCCTTTTCTCTTAATTTAAACAAGTCCTCCAAATTAATTGAGTCTAAAAAACTATAATTGCTAGTATCTTTTTGTGCAAAACTAGAAATAGAACACAGGAAGATACTAGCTAAAATAATATGTAGTCCCAATTTTGACTGTAACATAAATTACATTAAAATGGCTTCAGAAGAAATTGCAGTATTAAAAAGTTTGCTAATAGGACAATTAGTTTCAGCCTCTTTCACACATTCTTGAAATTTTGCATCATCAATTCCAGGAACACTTGCTTTAACAGTTAAATGAGATTTTGTAATAGCACCATCTTTTAATTCTACTTCACAATTTGTTTCAATAGTGTCTGCAGTAAAACCAGCAGCATTTAAAATAAAACTTAATTTCATTGAAAAACAACCTGCATGTGCAGCTGCAACTAATTCTTCAGGATTAGTTCCAATTCCATCAGCAAATCGAGTATTGAAAGAATATTGATTGTTGTTTAAAACACCAGATTGTGTAGATAATTGACCATTACCTTCTTTACCAGTTCCATTCCATTTTGCACTTGCAGTTCTTAACATATTATAAAAATTTAAGTACGAATATAAAGTAATTTATAAATTGTAGTTAATAGTTCTTACTAAAGATTTCACAAAACACATTCGCTTATATTTGATTAAGAAATGAATCATTTAATGAAGAAAAATTTATTTATTGCTTTTGAAGGGATAGATGGAAGTGGAAAAAGTACACAAGTTAAATTACTAACTAATAAACTAGAAGCAGAAGGTTATAAAGTGTATAGCACATTTGAGCCTACTGATAGTGCAATTGGAGCTATGATAAGAAAAATATTTAGTCATAAAATGGAAGGAGATCACAGAACGATTGCTGGCCTTTTTGTTGCTGATAGATTAGATCATTTACTCAATAGTAAGTACGGCATTTTAAAAATGTTAGAAGATGGTTATACTGTAATTACAGATCGATATTATTTTTCATCCTATGCTTATCATGGAGTACATATGTCTATGGATTGGGTAATACAAGCTAATGCTTTGAGTGCTGAATTATTAAGACCAGATTTAAATATTTTTATTGACATTTCCCCAGAAGCTTCAATGCAGAGAATTAATAATGGAAGAGAACATATTGAAATGTATGAAACACTCGAAAATCTTAAGCAAGTAAAAGAACTTTATTTCGAAGCATTTGAAAAACT
The DNA here is from genome assembly GCA_963716885.1 of uncultured Chitinophagaceae bacterium. GTDB lineage: Bacteria > Bacteroidota > Bacteroidia > Chitinophagales > Chitinophagaceae > CAIVPM01. The sequence continues at coordinate 216,734 of CAVQUL010000001.1, forward strand.
TAAAAAAGAAGAAAAGGTTTGCATTATTAATGGAGAAAGAACTGAAGCTGAAATTTCTGATGATGTATGGCAACAAGTTCAACGAATAAATCAATGATTCAATTTCGATTAAAACAAGTATTAATTGCTTCGTTTATTATTATAGCAGGAATTATTTCTTGCAAAAACAAACAAGTTAAAGTAGTTGAACGAGATACGACTATTACTAAAGAAACTTCATTCAATAATTTATTCTTCGATAGTGCTCAATTATCTTCATTTCTTTCGAACGATTCTTCATTAAGCATTTTTGCAGATCAGTTTTTGAACTTTTACAAACAACGTAATTATGAATATGCTTGGTTCGATTCAACAGGTTTATCAGAACAAGCTCATAATTTCTATAATTTATTGTATACGACTGCTACAGAACTTAAGGATAGTAGTTTAATAAATCCTCGATTCATCATCATGTATAAAATATTTGAAAATAATAAGCACAATTATTTCAAGAAGGATTTATTAAAAACAGAGCTGCTGTTAACAGGTCAGTTTTTTAAGTATGCCATAAAAGTTTATAAAGGAGTGGATTTAGATGCTGCTGAATTAGGCTGGTTTATTCCTACAAAAAAAATTGATGTGAGTGCTTTACTCGATACAGTTTTATACAATAAATCAAAAAGTCCCGATGTTTATGTTCCATTTAACTCACAGTACAAAAAATTGCAAAAACAATTGCAATATTATTATTCCATTCAAAAAACATATCCGACAGATTCTTTAGTATTGGATAGAAAAAATTTCAAAATAGGCGATTCGTCAACCATCATTTCTTCCATCAAAAACAGATTAAATTTATTAGGTGATTTAAGGATTAATGACAGCACAAATTTATTTGATTCGAGTTTATTAATTGCTGTACAGCAGCTTCAAAACCGTTATGGATTAAGAGTTTCATCTAATATTAATAACTCACTCATTCAAATTTTAAATCAACCAATTAATAATTTAATAGAGCAAGTTTTAATTAATTTAGAAAGAGCAAGATGGCTTCCTCAAGAAAAGGACAGCAATTATTTTTTAGTGAATATTCCAGAATTTAAATTACACGTATTCGATAGTGCTGTAAATGTTTGGGATATGAATGTTATTGTTGGTAAAGCTGCAACATCTACAGTGATTTTTAATGGTAATTTAAAGTATATTGTGTTTAGTCCTTATTGGATTATTCCAAATAATATCATCAAAAATGAAATTCTACCAAGTCTGCAAAAAGATAAAAATTATTTGGCAAAAAACAATATGGAACAATATGGCACAACGAATGGTTTGCCAATGATTCGTCAAAAAGCTGGGCCAACCAATGCTCTAGGATTAGTCAAATTTCTTATTTCCAAATAGTTATGAAATTTATTTTCATGATACCCCAAATAAAAATTATTTTTCATCTTCTAACAGAAGTTTAAGTCATGGTTGTATAAGATTAGGCGAGCCTAAAAAACTTGCAAGCTATTTATTAAGAAACGATAGTAGTTATACAGAAAATAAAATTGATAGTTTAATGAACTTGCCTCAAGAAAAATGGGTGAGCTTAAAAAAATCTATACCTGTTTTTATAGTGTACTTTACTTCTTGGGTAGATAAAAACGGTCTGTTAAATTTTAGAAATGATATTTATGGACACGATGAAAAAATGAAAACTAAGATGTTTATTCATTAAGATTTTTTTCGAAAACGGGTTTTAATTTTTAAATAAAAAATTTGTGATTTTTGAATGACAGAGCCTTTTTTTCTACAAAAGTCCAGCTAAGAACAGACAAAGGAATTACAATACTTAGTGAGTATACTAATAATTTAAAAGGAGTTAAATTTTCTGAAACATCAATAAAAATTTGTTGAACTGGAAAGGAAAAAATATAAATTCCATAGGTAAAGTCCCCATATTTTCCTGAATGATTTAAAACTGATTTAAGACTTGCTATTGACATCATAAAATAAGGAATTATATAGACTTTTAGAATGTCAAATAAAGGAAATACAAAAACTAAAACAATTAAAATCGAAGCAATGAAAAGTTCAATTGTAAAAGCAGGTTTAAATTTTATTTTTAAAAAGTATAGCAAACTAGAGTTTAAAAAAAGTAAAGAATAGAATGTTTGGATATTTGATAAATAAGTGAACAATAATCCATCATAAAACAAGGAATTAAAAATATAAAAACCATTTAAAGAAAAAACAAGAAAGAAAAAAAGGGGTTTCCTGAATTTTTTAAAAAGGAAAACAAATGCGATAAATAGGTATAGTCTTTCTTCAATAATTAAAGTCCAAAGTGAGCCATTAACACCTGTGTCAACTTGATGATTTGCAAAAACCCCAGGAAGTTCAAATTGAATACCAAATAAGGGGAGTATTGTTCTAAAATAAGTCCAAGTAGATGCAGTAGAGAAATAATTTTTAAACGAAAGAGTTGTAAATATTAATCCTAAAACAAGAACTGCAAACAGACTCCAAACAATTAATAATGGCTGAATTCTCAAAACTCTTTTCCATATATAATGTTTTATACTTTTTGATGTATCAGCACTTTTTGCAATTAAATATCCACTACTACAAAAGAATATATATAAGCCAATCCAACTAAAACAAATTCTACTATTCGAAAAAGTAAATAAAGGTTCTTTGTTTTGTAGGTTTAATAAATCAAAAGAATGAGTAAATGTTATGGATAAAGCAGCAAAAAGTCTTAAAAAATCAAAATTATTGTTAAATCTATTATCGAAATTCATATAAGGAATGGAAAAATACGAGAAAAAAAACAATATTCTTTTGGCTAAGATAATGTTATAGAAACTTGTAATCTCACATATCTTGTGAATAGACGAAAATAAAGCTACTTTTACTAAAAATTATTTTAAGTAGATGAAGACAGTCTTGAGAATTGTTGTGGTAATACTTTTTTGTAATAAAATTTTTGCTCAGCCCATTAATAATGAGTGGATAGATTTCAATAAAACGTATTACAAATTTAAAGTTGGAAATACAGGGTTATACAGAATTAATCAAACCACTCTTGCAACAGTTGGTTTAGGCTCTACTACAGCAGAACAATTTCAATTATGGAGAAATGGTGTTCAAGTTCCATTAAACACAAGTATTCCAACTGGCGTTATGGGTGCTAATGATTTTATTGAATTTTGGGGAGAAATGAATGATGGAAAGTTAGATAAATATTTATATAAAAATCAAGCACATCAGTTATCAGATCAACTTAGTTTACAAACTGATACTTCAATTTATTTTTTAACTACAAATGCTACCGTAAGTAATAATCTAAGATATACAAATGCAATAAATAATGTAGCAGGAAATTCTTTGCCAGTTGAGAATTATTTTACACATAAACTTCGTTTTAATTTTAAAGCAAGAGCAAATAGAGGTTATGCATTAAATGTGGGAGAAGATGTTTATTCTTCAACTTATGATGTTTGCGAATTTCTATCAACTGCAGATATTAATTTATCTACTGGAGCATACAAAGTTCCATTAAAGAATTTATATGTATTTGCAACTGGACCAGCAGCAACATTTTCAGCTGGTTTAGCAGGCAATTCTTCAAAAACTAGAAATATTAGAGCAAGGTTAAATAGCACTGTTGCTTTTGATAATTTGTATAGTGGATTTTCTTCTACAATTCAAACCAACAATAATATACCATTAAATATTTTTAATGGTACTACTGATACTGCTGCAATTGAAATTGTTACAACAGATGTTTTTGATAGAGTTATTGCAAGTTTTATAGAATTACAGTATCCTCGACAATTTAATTTTGAAGGAGCTTCAAATTTTAATTTTCAATTACCAGCATCAGCTTCAGGTAATTTTTTGCAAATTGCAAATTTTAATAGAGGTGCCAATATTCCAGTTTTATATGATGTTACGAATTTAAAATTTTATAATGGTGATACTGCATTAGCAGGAACAATTCGTTTTGCTTTACCAGCATCATCTTCAGTTAGAGATTTTGTTTTAGTTAGCAGACAGAGCTCGAATATTAATCTTGTAAATAATCTTACTTCAAAAATATTTATTAATTATGCTTTAACAGCAAATCAAGGCGATTATATCATTGTTTCAAATAATAAATTAACTACTGGAACTAATGCTATTGAGCAATATAGGGCTTATAGAAGTACTGCAATTGGTGGTGGTTATAATGCCAAATTTGTTGATGCAGATGAGCTCGTAGATCAATTTGCTTTTGGTATAAAGAAGCATCCATTAAGTATTCGTAATTTTTTTAGATATGCTAAGAATATTTTTACTGTAAAACCTAAACAAGCATTTTTTATTGGTAAAGGAGTTACTTACGATCAATATCGTTTTAATGAAAGCAATCCAAATATTGAACTTGAAAACTTAGTCACCACTTTTGGATGGCCAGCTTCAGACCCAATGCTTGTTTCTCCAGATAATGTTGAACCAGCACCATTAGTGGCTTTTGGAAGATTATCTGCTATTACTCAACAAGAAGTTTTAGATTATTTAGATAAAGTAAAGCAATACGAATTACAAGCAACTAGCACTAATCAAACCATTGCCAATAAAGCTTGGATGAAAAATTTAATGCATGTTGCTGGAGGTAAAAATGATGGTGAAAATAATTTGTTTACTTTCTATTTAAGAAACTATGAAAACATTATTAAAGACACTTTGTTTGGTGGTAAAGCAACAAATTTTAATAAAACAACAGGTAGTGAGTTAAGTCCTTTAACACAAGCAGATCAAATTAATTTATTTGCTAAAGGGTTAAGTATGGTTACTTATTTTGGACACTCAGCTGCATCTGGTTTGGCTTACAATTTAAATGAACCCAACGATTATAATAACCCTGGAAAATATCCATTGTTTTTAGTTAATGGTTGTACTGCTGGTAATATTTATGATTTTGATGAAGTAAGATTTACTAGCATTACAAACGTTTCTGAAAAATGGGTTTTTGCTAAAAACAAAGGCAGTATTGGTTTTATAGCTACTTCTCATTTTGGATTAACTACCTATTTAGATTTTTATTCAACAGGTTTTTATAAATCTTTAGCAAATGCAGGATACAATAAAACTGTTGGAGATAATATGATGGGTGCTTTGGCTCAATTAAAAGCTTCTGCAACATTTAATGATTTTTTTGGAAGAACACATGGAGAACAATTTATTTTACATGGAGATCCTGCAGTAAAAATTTATGCTCAAACAAAACCAGATTTTGTAATTGAAGACGAACAGGTTTCTGTTAACCCCAATTTTATTTCTGTTGCTGATAATAATTTTACATACAAAGCATACATTCATAATATTGGTAAAGCAACTGGAGATTCTGTAAGGGTTTTTGTGAGAAGACAATTTCCTAATGGTGCTACTGAAGATTTGCTCAATAAAAGAATTGTTGCTGTTAGATATATGGATTCTGTTGTTTTAGTAATTCCTATTGATGCATTAAGAGATAAAGGAAATAATAACATCACCATAACTGTAGATAGTGATAATAAATATGATGAGCAAAGTGAATCCAATAATACAATTACTAAAAATTTTGTAATTTTTGAAGATGAATTAAAACCAGTTTATCCTTTTCAATATGCCATAGTTAACAAAGCACAAATAAAGTTGGCAGCTTCTACAGCTAATGCTTTCAGCTCATTGAAACAATATTCAATGGAAATTGATACCACTGCATTGTTTAATTCATCATTCAAAAAAACAAAAACGATTTCTTCAGTTGGAGGGTTATTAGAATTTGATCCAGGTTTTAGTTTTGTAGATAGTACTGTTTATTTTTGGCGTGTAGCACCTGTGCCAAGTTCTGGAAATTACAGATGGAACACAAGTAGCTTTGTGTATTTGCAAAATGCAATAAAAGGAGGTTTTAATCAATCTCATTTCTTTCAGCACTTAGATAATAACTTTAATAATTTACAACCAGATAGTACGAGTAGAAAAATTGACTTTCCAATTATTAATCAAACTTTGACTATTCGAAATGCTGTTTGGCCTTATGGAGGAAGTGCTGGAGGAGCTTATTCTGTAGCAGTTAATGATGCAATAAATCCACAGGTAATTGGAATTGATTGGAGAGGACAAAATGTAACTTTTACAGTTTTTAATCAAAGCACACTTGCTCCTGTATTTAATATTCCTCAAAGTTCTCCAAGTGGGCAATTTGGAAGTTTAGGTTATCCAGGAAATGTTCCAGGTTTGGAATACGACTTTGCATTTAATACTACTGATATTACAGGAAGAAAAAGTGCCATGGATTTTATGGATAATAATATTCCGAATGGAGCTTATGTTGTAGTAAGATCTGTAATATTAGATGATCCATTTTGGCCAACACCAACTTATGCTAATACTTGGAAACAAGATGAAAATGTTTATGGTATCGGAAACAGTTTATATCATCGTTTAAAATCTGCAGGGTTTAATGATGTAGATTCTTTTAATAGAATGAGATGCTTTGCTTTTGTATATCAAAAAAATAATGGAAGCTTTACTCCTGTATGGCAGTTTACACAAAACCAATACGATTTCTTAACACTTCGATTAAATGTAAAAACCAAGTTGAATAATGGTTTGATGGTTTCTCCTAAACTTGGACCAGCACAAAAATGGTACAACTTCAATTGGGCTGGCAATAGAAATGATTTAAATGATATCGTAAGTTTAAAATTAATTGGTGTTAAAAATGATAATACAGCTGACACTTTACAAACGTTTACAGAATTGCAAACTAATAATGATATTAATGGCATTAGTGCAGCAACATATCCTTATATAAAATTATTAATTCAAGTAAGAGATACAGTTAATCAATCTGCGTATCAATTAAAATATTGGAGATTAATTGCTGATGGTTTACCTGAAGGAGCTTTAGCACCAAATATAAAATTGAATTATAAAGACAGTTTAGAAAAAGGCGAACCACAAAATATTTCTATCAGTTTTAAAAATATTAGCGATATGGCTTATACTGATAGCTTAAGTGTAAAGCTGCAAATAACTGATGCAAATAATACTACTCAGAATATCATCTTGCCCAAAATAAAAAAATTATTATCTGGGGATACAGCTACTATTTCAACAACTATTCCTACAGATAATTTGGTTGGGAAGAATAGTTTTTATATCAATGTTAATCCAACCAACAATCCACAAGAGCAATATTTATATAATAATTTCGCTTACAAGAATTTCTTTGTTTTTGGAGATGATAAGAATCCTTTGTTAGATGTAACTTTTGATGGAGTGCATATTTTAAATGGAGATATTGTAAGCAGCAAACCTAGAATTAGAGTGGCTTTGAAAGATGAATCGAAATTTTTAGCTTTGAATGATACTTCTTTAATTACTGTTCAGTTGAAGTTTCCTAATGGTCAACTCAGACAATTTAAATATGGTACAGACACATTGCAATTTATTCCAGCCAATGTAAATTCAGGAGATAATACTGCTATGGTAGATTTTAATCCAACGCTTTTAGAAGATGGAAGTTATGAGTTAATTGTTAGAGCAAAAGACAAGAGTAATAATAATGCTGGTCCAAATCAATACAGAGTTTTGTTTAGTGTTTACAATAAACCTATGATCAGTAATTTATTTAATTATCCAAATCCATTTACAACATCAACAGCATTTGTATTTACACTTACAGGTTCACGTTTACCACAGAATATTAGAATTCAAATTTTAACAGTTACTGGTAAAGTTGTAAAAGAAATTAATCAGGCAGAATTAGGTCCAATACATATTGGAAGAAATATTACTGAATATAAATGGGATGGCACTGATATGTATGGTCAAGCTTTAGGCAATGGTGTATATTTATACAGAGTAATTACAAATCTTGATGGTAAAAGTTTAGAGAAATGGAATACAACAGATAATCAAGGCTATCAAGTTGATACTGATAAATACTTTAAAAATGGCTATGGTAAAATGTATTTGATGAGATAAGTTTGCAATATGAAAACAGTTGGAATTGGAACTAGAGTTTTAAATTTTTTGGTAGATACTATTGTTGTATTTTTTATCAGTTATCAAATTTCAAAAATTAATGATTGGTATGCTGAGCAATATAAAATAGCTGGTGTTAAGTTCGAATTTTATTATGCATTTAGTACTATTTTCTTTTTTATCCTTTTTGTTTACTATACCATTATGGAATTGATTTTCACTAGAACTATTGGTAAGTTTTTAAGTTATAGTAAAGTGGTGAACAGTGCAAGGAAAAAGACCAAATATTCTTCAAGTATTAATTAGAAGTGCTGTTAGGTTAACAATTATTGATATGTTTTTTATTCCATTATTAGATAAAACTTTGCACGACTATTTCAGCAAAACAAATGTTGTAGAAATTGACTAAACAATTTTTCTAACCATTAACATACTTATTGAACTTTTCTTTTTATATATCTAAACGAATTGCTTTTAATAAACAGAAATCATTTTCTCGTTTTATTATTCGTTTATCTATAGCTGCAACTGCTTTAAGTGTAGCTGTAATGATTATTGCTGCTGCATTTGCAACAGGTTTTCAAAACACCATTTCAAAAAAAATATTTAGTTTTTGGGGCCATATTCGTGTTCAACATTTTGAACTTGGAAAATCTGCTGTAGCAGAAGAAACTGCAATTTTTAAAAGTGATACTGTTGAATATATTTTAAAAGTTAATCCCAATATTACTCATATAAATGCATTTGCTACTAAGAGTGCTGTTTTGGAAAACAATAAAAATTTAGAAGGTGTTTTAATTAAAGGAATAGAACAACTATATGATAGTGTACAAATGAAATCATTTTTAGTTCAAGGAAGATGGTTAAATTTTACAGATAGTTTTTATAGTAAAGAAATGATGTTGTCATCAACAATTGCAAATGAAATTCAAGCTAAATTGAATGATGAAATTAAAGCAGTATTTATAAACTCTTCTGATGGCTCTACTACTTATAGAAAATTAAAAGTTGTAGGAATTTATAAAACTGGTATTGAAGAAAATGATAAACTATTTGCTATAACTGATATTCGTTTGATACAAAGAATTAATAATTGGAATGATAATCAAATTGGTGGATATGAAGTTTTTGTGAATGATTATAAAAAAATGCAAATTATTGCAGATCAAATTCGACTGCCAATTATTTGGGATGCTAAAAGTATAAAGGAAGTTTATCCATCTATATTCGATTGGTTAAATGTTCAGGGAACTAATAGAGATATTGTATTTATTATTATGGCTATTGTAGCAATTATTAATTTGATTACATGCCTATTAATTCTTGTTTTAGAAAGAGTTAGAATGGTGGGTATATTAAAATCTTTGGGAGCTGATAATATCAGTATTCAAAAAATATTTTTATACTATGCAGCCATTATTTCTTTAGTAGGTGTAGGAATTGGAACTATTGCTGGTGTTGGTTTGTGCTTATTGCAACAATACACACATTGGTTTAAATTAGATGAGCAGAATTATTATGTTGCTTATGTTCCTGTTGAAATTATTTGGTGGCAAGTTGCAATAATTTGCATAGCAACTTTTGCACTTTGTTTTTTAGCATTAATACTTCCTACCATTTTAATTAAAAGAGTAGAACCAGTAAAAGCCATTCGTTTTAACTAAATTATTTTCCTGTAAAAACTGCTTTTCTTTTTTCTAAAAAGGCAGTGGTTCCTTCAACCATATCTTGTGTTGTAAAGCAATGGCCAAATGCATTAACTTCTTCATCAAACCCATTTTTAGTTTCATCGTAAACAGCATTAGCAACTTTTATACAATTAGCAACTGCTATTGGAGCTTTTGTATTGATAACGGTTAAGATACTTTTTGCTTTATTTAATAATTCTTCTGGTGTTGTAACATAATTTACTAATCCATATTGTAAAGCAGTATTTGCATCTATCATTGAAGCACTAATCAGCATTTCTATGGCTCTGCCTTTGCCAATGAGTTGAACCAATCTTTGTGTGCCACCATAACCAGGAATTAATCCTAGATTCACTTCTGGCTGACCAAATTTGGCATTATCACTTGCAATTCTAAAATGACAGCTCATGGCTAATTCGCAACCTCCACCTAATGCAAATCCATTAACACATGCAATAAATGGTTTGCTGCAATTTTCAATCTTAAAAAAAATATCCTGTCCACGTTTTGCTAATGTTTTTGCTTCATCAAGATTCAAACTATTAAACTCACTAATATCTGCACCAGCAACAAAAGCTTTGCTTCCAGAGCCAATTAGAATAACAGATTTTATTTCAGCATCTTGTTCAACTTCATCTACTAAATTATTCAAATCAGTAAATACGTCTTTGTTTAAAGCGTTTAATTTATCTGGTCTGTTAATGGTTACAGTTAAAATATTGTTTTCTAAACTGGTTAATAAAGTAGAATAATTCATAATGCCTTGTTTTTGCGAAGATGCAGTTTTTTTTATTTTAAAATTTTACTAAAGAATATATAAATAGTTTTTTAGCAGTTTGAGAAGGTTAGTTTTGCAACCTTACCTACTCATTAAACTTCCATAAACAAATTTTGTCTTTACTCAGCCTATCTGAAAAGAATTTCATTTTTAGATAAGAAAAAAAATTTCATGTCTCAATTTTCAATTTTTAAAGCAATTTTCTTAAGGCATAAGTGGCAGTTATGGATGACTTACATTCTGTTTTCATTAGAAATGGTAGGCTCACTTTTACGACCATTTTTTTTAGGACGAGCCATTGATGGGTTAATATATGGTAGTAATAGAGGGTTGTACGAATTAATTGCTGTTCATTTTGCTTATGTAATTGTTGGTTATGCTCGCCATAGATTTGACACAAGAACCTATACTGCAATTTATACTTCTTTAGCAACAAACTTATTGAGTAGAAAATATGATAGTAAGGATGTGTCGAAATTGAGTGCACATAGCAATTTGGCAAAAGAGTTTGTAGACTTTTTAGAGTTCGATTTAGTATATGTTGTAGAAGCTGCCTATAATATTTTTGGGGCATTAATTTTGCTTTGTTTTTACGATTTAAAAGTTGTGGGAATTTGTTTAATCATCTTAATTCCAGTTAGTATCATTAGCTTTTTTTATGGAAGGAAGATGAAAGAATTGAATAAGAAAAATAATGATGAACTCGAAAATCAAGTAGAAATTATTACCACAGGAAACCCATTATCAATTAGAAGACATTATCAAAAACTTCGTCATTGGAAAATAAGAATCAGTGATCAAGAAGCCTTAAATTTTGGATTAATGGAAATTTTAGTAATTATTGTTATTGGAGTTTCTTTATATATTACCAGCTGGATTAGCAATCCTGTTGAAGTTGCAGCAGGCAGTTTGGTGGGAATTTATTTTTACATCATTAAGTTTACTGAAGGGCTAGATACTATTCCTTACACAGTACAACGACTAAGTAATTTAAAAGATATTACTACTCGTATGGAACTTAATGAAACAGATTTAGAAGGCGATTTAAAGCCTGCAGTAAATGAGTAATTAACTATAATAAGGACTAATCATTAAATAAATAATGGGTCCTGTTACAGCTACATAAAACCATAGTGGCCAGGTTATTTTTGCCAATTTTTTATGAGCAGGGAACTCTCCAATTAAAGCTCTATAAGTAGTAAAAAGGATAAAAGGTAAAATAATAGATGCTAATAAAATATGTGTTAATAGCAAAACGAAATACACAGTTCTAATTATTCCTTCACCTCCAAATTTTGTTTCTCCTCCAAATAAATGATGAGCTATATAACTAACTAAAAAAAGTATTGATAATATTAAAGCAGTCATCATCATTTTTTTATGTAACAAATAGTTTTTTCTTTTAACTGCTAATAATGCTGCAACTAATAAAAGAGCCACGGCAGAATTTATAAATGCATTAAAGGTTGCAAATACATGCACATTAAAACCCAAATCAACTTTCAATTGTATTCTTCCTAATAAAACCACCACTGCAAAAACAACAAACGAAAAAATGCCTATTAGCCATTTTGCTTTAGTATCATTCTTTTTCCAAACTGCTTGTAACATAAAATTAATTTGAAGCAAAGCTAAAATAAAACTGATTTTGTTGAACTAGAAATACCATTTTTCGTAATGGAATTGTATTAAACATTAAAATACTTTCTTTGCAGCACAGTAAATACAATATGCATGTGGTATAAATTAGGACAGTTAATAATTAAGTATAGGAACTATTGTTTAGCTGTTTTATTTGGCATCAGCATTTTTATGGCTTGGCAAGCTAGTAAAGTAGAATTTAGTTACGATGCCAATAAAGCCATACCAGAAGATAATATTAAATACAAAGATTATCAATCCTTCCTCAAGCAATTTGGAAGCGATGGTAATTTGGTTGTTGTTGGAATATCAACCAACAGTTTATTTACTATAGAAAACTTTACTGCTTACAATAACTTACAAAAAAGCTTGAATGAAATAGCAGCTGTAAAAAGTGTAATGTCTATTCCAACTGCTGTAGATTTATTAAAGGATACAGCAGCACAAAAATTTATTTCTAAAAAAATATTTTCAGAATCATTTTCTAAGCAATCAGATTTAGACAGCCAAGTTGCTGTTTTCAATAATCTTCCTATCTATCAATCAATTTTATACAACCCCAAAACTAATGCCTATTTAATGGGTATTACTATTGATAAAGATTCTATAAGCAGTTTTCATAGAGCTCGAATAATCAATCAAATTGTTACAATTGTAAAAGACTTTGAAATCAAAGCAAAAATTGAAACACATATTAGTGGCTTGCCTTATATCAGAACTATTGTTGCTGAAAGAATAAAAAAGGAAATGAACTTTTTCTTAGCAGCATCATTAATATTTTCTGCAGTTGTACTATTATTATTTTTTAGATCAACAGCTGCCATGTTTATGAGTCTTGCTGTAGTTGCAATGGGAGTAATTTGGAGCTTTGGAACAATGGCATTATTTGGCTATAAAATTACTTTACTAACTGCTTTAATTCCTCCATTGGTTGTTGTTATTGGTATTCCAAATTGTATCTATTTTTTAAATAAGTATCATACAAGTTTTAAGGAATCTAGAGATAAACAATTTGCTTTATTTACTATGGTGGGCAGAATGGGGATTGTTACACTTTTCTGTAATATCGCTGCTGCTATTGGCTTTGCAGTATTTGCATTAACTCAGAGCAGTTTGTTAAAAGAGTTTGGTTATGTTTCAGGCATTAACATAATGGCTTTATTTTTCATTTCATTATTGTTTATTCCATCAGTTTTAAGTTTAATGAAGGCACCTACTGAAAAGCAAATGCAATATTTGAAAAATCCTTTGCTAGAAAAGTCTTTGGTGAAAATTAGACGATGGACCATCTTTCATTCAAAATGGGTTTATGGCATTTCGATAATTATTTTATTATTCTCCATTACAGGTTTATTCAAATTAAAAAAAGAAGGATTTATAGTTGATGATTTACCAAAGAAGGATATTATTTATACAGATTTAAAATGGTTTGAAAATAATTTCAATGGTATTATGCCTTTAGAAATTTTAATAGATACTAAAAAAAGAAAAGGGCTAATCAGAAACATGCAACCCATTCAAAACATTGATGAGTTTAGTAATTATATTGAACAAAATGGAAATACTGCAAAACCTTTAAGTTTTGTGGAGGGATTAAAGTTTTCTCGTCAAGCTTTTTATGATGGTGATTCTGTAAGTTATACAACACCAAGTGGAATGGCAGAAATGGCAATCATGAGTCAATATATTAAAACTGATAAAAAACACAATAGCCAGAAAAAAGGAATTGAGTCTCTTTTAAATAATTTTATAGATAGTAACCAACAAATAGCAAGAATCAGTGTAAACATGAAAGATATTGGCAGTAAGCAATTGCCATTATTATTGAATGATTTTGAAAAAAAGGGATATGAAATTTTCGACTCAACAAAATACAGCATCACTTTTACAGGTGGTAGTGTAACTTTTTTGGAGGGCACTAGTTTTATCATTAATGGATTAAAAGAAAGCATTATTTATGCTTTTTTATTAATTGCTATTTGCATGTTGTATTTATTTAAATCTGTGCGAGTGCTTTTATGTTCATTAATTCCAAATGTGATTCCATTAGTTGTTACTGGAGGCGTAATGGGTTGGATGGGTATTGCCTTAAAACCTTCAACAGTATTGGTTTTTAGTGTTGCTTTAGGAATTGTAATTGATGTTACTATTCGTTTTCTAGTAAATTATAAACAAGAACTTAAAAATTATAATAACAATATTAAAGCAACCATCAATCAAACCATAAAACAAACTGGTATTAGTATCATTTACACTTCATTAGTTTAATAACAGGGTTCGTGATTTTTTGTTTCAGTAGTTTTGGTGGCACACAAGCTATAGGTTGGTTAACTTCTTTAACTTTAGTTGTTGGTACAATTACTAATTTGGTTTTATTGCCAGTACTCATGTTATCTATAATGAAGAAAAAATAATATTATGATTGTTGTTACAGGTGCATCTGGTCTTGTAGGCTCTCAAGTTGTGAAAGAATTGTCTAAGCAGCACAATAATATTATAGCATTATATCATTCTACTCCTCCTTCAAAAGAATTACAAGCATTAGCGACTTGGAAACAAGTAGATATTTTAGATATCCAATTATTGGAAGAAATTTTCTCTACATCTAAGCAGGTTTATCATTGTGCAGCTGTTGTTTCATTCAATCCAAAAGAAAAAGCATTAATGCATCAATTAAATATTGAGGGTACAAAAAATGTAGTGAATGCTTGTATTAATTGCGGAGTTGAAAAATTGGTTCATGTAAGTTCTGTTGCTGCATTAGGAAGAATTAGACCAGGAGTAGAAATTTCTGAAGCCATGAATTGGACAGAAGACAGCAGCAATAGTGAATATGGTAAAACAAAGTTTTTATCTGAAATGGAAGTTTGGAGAGGAATTGGAGAAGGTTTGAAAGCAGTTATTGTAAATCCAAGTATTATTCTTGGTTCAGGAAATTGGAACACAGGTTCTTCAGCAATTTTTAAAAATGTGTTTCATGAATTTCCTTGGTATGCCAATGGAACAAGTGGTTTTATTGATGTTGCAGATGTTGCTAAAGCAATGATTTTATTAATGAATTCAGATATAAATGCAGAACGATTTATTTTATCTGCTTGGAATTTAACTTATAGAAATGTGTTTGATGAAATAGCAAAATGCTTTAAAAAGAAAAAGCCTAGTAAAGAAGTAACTCCATTTATTGCAGCAATTGTTTGGCGATTAGAATATTTGAAAAGCTTGGTTACTAAAAAAAATCCACTCATCACAAAAGAAACAGCAGCTACAGCTTTAACAAAAGTGAATTACAATAACAGCAAACTATTAAGTGCCTTGCCAGATTTTAATTACTCAAATTTTGAACAGAGCATTGAAAGAATTTGTAATGAGATGAAAATAAAATATAACTTAGTGCAAAATTAATTTTTTGAAAAAAGTAATTTTTATAGTACTCTGCTTTGCTTTATATGCTCCAAACATAGTTCAGCTGATTAATTATTCTAAGTGCACTATAGAAGCTACTAATGTTATTGAACAACAAATTTGTGATTGTATATATCAAAAAAACATTATTTCTACTTCAATTCCTCTTGAACATAAAGATCATCAATTCATTAATGAAGATTGGAAATATATTGTGCCATCACCTTTTATTGCAAACAACATTTCATCAAATTGTTCCTTAATAAAGTTTAATAACTATTTACTAAATCTTCCTTCAAAACTCAATCAAAAAATTTTTCATCCTCCGATTTCATAGTTTAAATATTGAATGATTCTTAATTATTGAAAATTTAAATTATAACTATGAGACAATTTATAAAAGTCATAGCTGTAGCATTATGCATAACAGCATGTAACAGAAATGCAATTCCATCAAGTACACTTATTACAAACAAGCAAATACAAAATGAACGAGGAGATACAATTTTAGTGGGTAATTGTAGTGTTGATATATTAAAACAACATCCTTATAATAATTGGTATGATACAAATTATGCCAATTATCAAATAGATTCATTTAGAACTATTATGTTAAAGCCATTGTTAGCCAATAAAACTATAGAAATATTTCTTGGCAGCTGGTGTGGCGATTCAAAAAAAGAAGTTCCACGAATGCTTAAAATATTAGAAGCTGCTGGAATGGATAAAAAAAATGTAAAGCTAATTTTTGTCGATAACTCAGTTTCTACATACAAACAAAGTTCTGAAAGAGAAGAGAAGGGTAAAAATATTCATCATGTTCCAACTTTTATTTTTTACGATAAAACTGAAATTGGAAGAATAGTTGAAACACCTTTAGAAAGTTTAGAGAAAGACATTATAACCATCTTAACAAAGACTCCATATACACCAAAGTATAAGGCAATTGAATATTGCAATGTTAACATGAAGAATAATAAAGTATTAAATGATGATGAGTTAATTGAGAAAGCAAAATTCATAAAACCTTTATGTAGAAATGGTGGTGAACTTAATACCTATGGCTATGTTTTATTAGCACAAAAAAACTATAATCAAGCTTTAAATATATTTAAACTCAATACTTTGATGTATAAAGAAAGCGTAAGTGTATTTGATAGTTTAGGAGAAGCGTATTTAACAATAGGAAATAATGAAAAAGCATTGGAAAGTTATAATAAGGTTTTATATATTGACCCTAATAATAGCAAAGCCAAAATAATAATTGATAAAATAAAAAACATGTAATCTTTAATAATAGAGAGGTTGAAAATTCAGCCTCTCTATTAATTAATCCATCATTTTTTTCCAAAGTTCAGGAATACGTTTTACCCAAACAGCTTCACGTTTTTTATCTCCAAGTTTTATTGCAGGAGTTCCCCAAAACACATCATTACCTTTTAAGTTTCCAACAACACCTGATTGTCCCATAACAATTGCACCACTGCTTATTGTTATGGTTTTATTTACTCCAACCTGTCCCCAAAGTGTAACACCATCTTCTATAATAGTAGCACCAGCAATGCCAACTTGTGCAGCAAACAAACAATTTTTTCCAACACTTACATCATGACCAATATGTACTTGATTGTCCATTATAGTTCCTTGTCCAATTAATGTAGATGCAGTAACACCTCTATCAATGGTACAACTAGCACCAATTTCAACATTGTCTTCTATAATTACATTACCACAACTCTTCATTCTTTTAAACCAAACCTCTCTATTCTTTTTAGTATTGTAATAGAAAGCATCACTACCAATTACTGTTCCTGATTGTATGATTACATTATTACCAATGATTGTATCATCATGTATAGTAACATTGGGATGAATGATTGAATTGATTCCAATCTTTACATTATTTCCAATAAAACTGTTAGGCATAACTACTGAGCCTTCACCAATAACTGCAGTATCACTAATACTTTTATTACTTGGTGTAAATGGTTTAAATGTGTCAACAATTTTTAAGTAAGCTTCGAATGGATCTGATGTAAACAACAAAGTTTTTCCTGTAGGTATGTTTACTTCTTTATTATTTATGATGATGATAGTTGCAGCACTATTTAAACATTTATCATAATATTTTGGATGATCAACAAAACAGATATCTCCAACTTCAACTTTATGTATTTCGTTAATACCAATTGCTTCATTATTTAAATTTCCATGTATTGTTGCTTCTATTAATTCAGCTACAAATGCCATGGATAAAGGTTTTGAGAATTTCATATTGTTTATTAAGAGTGCAAAAATAACAAGTAGTTTTTTATAAATAATTTTTCTATAAATATTTAAGCGTGTAATTATTTTTTGTGTAGTGCTTTTTATGTGAATAATAGAATTCACACAATGCACATTTTTAAAATAAATGTGAATAAAAAATTTGCAAATATTTTTTGTAATAGCAAAATCTATAATTAATATTGTGGTGGGAATTAATAGTTCCCGGTACTTACTAACCCATCCATATATGAAGTCTCGCTCTAGCGAGACTTTTTTGTTGATTCAAATTTAAAAATTGTATTTCTTTGTAATACTTATAAACACTGCATTTGAAGTCATATCAATATTATATTATTTATAAACCATTTCAAGTACTTTCTCAATTTTCAAATGTTGAAAACAAAAAAACTCTTGCAAATTATTTTAAAGTAGAAAAAGATATTTATGCAGTTGGAAGATTAGATTTTGATTCTGAAGGACTATTAATTCTTACGAACGATAAAAGTTTAAATCAAAAATTATTACACCCAACTAACGAACATGTTCGTGAATATTGGGTTCAAGTTGAAGGTGATATAACTGAAGAAGCATTACAACAATTACAAAAGGGTGTAACTATTTCTACAGATGGAAAAATGTATAAAACAAAATCAGCAATTGCTCAAATTCTTAACGAACCATTAGTAACTGAAAGAAATCCACCTATTCGATTTAGAAAAAATGTATCAACTAGTTGGATAAGTTTACAATTGATAGAAGGTAAAAATCGACAAGTGAGAAAAATGACAGCAGCTGTTGGATTTCCTACTTTAAGATTAATTCGTCATCGAATTGAAAGAATCAAGTTTCCTTAAATGAAATGAAGCCAGGTGAAATGATTAGCTTAACTAAATCATCTATCTATAAAAAATTATTTAATGAACAATAATTTCTATCATCAAACAAAAGGCGATTTATTCATTAGTACAGATCCATCTTTAATTCAGATTGATGTAGTTCATGAATATCTAGCAACAGAATCTTATTGGGCAGAAAAAATACCAAAAGCAACCGTAGAAAAAGCTATCAACAATTCATTATGTTTTGGATTGTATAGAAATCAACAGCAAATTGGATTTGCAAGAGTTACATCCGACAAAGCAACTTTTGCTTATGTTGCTGATGTATTTATTATTACTGAAGAACAAAGTAAGGGATATGGTAAATGGTTAATGGAAGTTATTCATGCTCATCCTGAATTACAAGGATTAAGAAGATGGTTGTTGACTACTAAAGATGCTCATGGACTCTATGAACAGTTTGGTTGGCAACCCATTTCTGACGATATGCGAAATAGATTAATGACCATTAACAAACCCAATATTTATAAAGACAATCTCTAATACTTATAATCGTTGGCTTTCTTATCTTCGCAGCCAATTTTAATAGAGATTTATGAGCCAGCATTTAAGTGAACAAGAAATTATTCGAAGAGAAAAATTACAAAAATTACAAGAACAAGGGATAGATGCTTTTCCAGCACCATTATTTCCTGTTTCTCATTATTCAACAGAAATTAAAGAACAGTTTACAGAAGAAAATAAAGAAACATTTTCAAATGTTTGTGTTGCTGGTAGAATTATGAGTATTAACGATAAAGGCAAAGTATTCTTTATAAAAATTCAAGACAGTAAAGGTATTTTTCAATTATATGTTAAGAGAGATGATATATGCCCAGAAGAAGACAAAAGCTTTTGGGATAATGTAGTAAAACATGGTTTAGATTTAGGAGATATTATTGGTGCAACAGGTTATGTGTTTATAACAAAAACTGGTGAAACATCTTTACATACTCAAACATTTACTTTACTTACTAAATGTTTAAAACCTTTACCTGTTGTAAAACGAGATGAAGAAGGAAATGTTTTTGACGAAGTTACAGATCCTGAATTTCGTTATCGTCAGCGTTATGCAGATTTGGTCATCAATCCAGATTTGAAAAAAGTATTTATAGGTAGAACAACCATCATTAATACTATTCGTGATTTTTTAAATAGTTATGGAGCCTTAGAAGTTGATACTCCAGTTTTACAAAATATTCCAGGAGGTGCAGCAGCAAAGCCTTTTATCACACATCATAATGCATTAGATGTTCCTTTTTATTTGCGTATTGCCAATGAATTGTATTTAAAAAGATTAATAGTTGGAGGGTTTGATTGGGTATATGAGTTTAGTAGAAATTTTAGAAATGAAGGAATGGACAGAACACATAATCCTGAATTTACTGTGTTAGAATGGTACACTGCTTATAAAGATTATTATTGGATGATGGAAATTACTGAACAGCTGTTAGAAAAAATAGCTATTGCTGTTCATGGAAAAACTGAAGTTAACAGTTGGCGATAAAACCATTAGATTTTAAAGCACCCTTTAAACGTATAACCATTTTCGAAGCCATTCAAGAAAATACAGGAATTGATATTAGTGAAATGGAAGAAGAAGGTTTGAGAAAAGTTTGTGCTCAACTAAATATTTCTGTTCCTAACAATATTGGTAAAGGAAAATTGATTGATGAAATTTTTGGTGAAACTAGTGAACACAAATTCATTCAGCCAACATTCATTATGGATTATCCAGTTGAAATGAGTCCACTTACTAAAAAACATAGAAGTAAAAAAGGATTGGTAGAACGTTTTGAGTTGATGATTAATGGTAAAGAAGTTGCCAATGCTTATACTGAGTTAAATGATCCTATTGATCAAAGAGAACGTTTTGAAGAACAAGTAAAATTGATGGAACGTGGTGATGATGAAGCTATGTTTATTGATAACGATTTTTTACGTGCTTTAGAATATGGTATGCCACCAACTAGTGGTATTGGTATTGGTATTGATAGATTGTGTATGTTATTATTAAATCAACCTTCTATTCAAGATGTTTTATTATTTCCTCAAATGAGGCCAGAAAAAATGGATTAGTTTTTAAAGAAAACTGATTGTAGTTTGTGCAACATTTTCTGTGTTTTGTAATTGCATACACTTAAAATGTTTTTTAGGACATTCATCATAACCAATTTTTGTACAAGGTCTGCAGCTTAATTTTTCAACTTCAAAAATTTTGTTGTTTACTTCATTGTTTCCATAGTAAGCAGTCATGCCAAAAGTAGGAATAGTATTTCCCCAAATAGAAACAATAGGTTTTTTTAATGCTGCTGCAATATGCATTAATCCTGTATCGTGTGTAATAACAACTTTTGATTTTTGTACTAAATCTGCACTTTCATTTAAATTAAACTTACCACAGGCATTGTATACTTTTGGTCCTATTGCAATAGCAATTTCATCTCCAATTGTGCTGTCTTCTTTTCCTCCTAATAAAATAATTGGATGATTAATTTGTTCACATAGTTCAATGATTTTTTCTGTAGGTAATCTTTTGGTGTTATGTGCAGCACCAATGACGACTGCAAAAAATCCAAATAATTGAGCAGTAGGCAAATCTTCAAAAGGAACAATGTCTTTTTTTGGAATAAAATAATCTAAACCTTTTCCATCATTCACTACTTCAAAATCTTTAAGTGTATCAAAATATCGTTCAACAATATGTTTTTTTGGAAGAATATTAATTTTTAAAGCAGTCATCAACCATTTTTCTATATTCAGTTTATTGAAAGAAAAGCTTTTGCTTTCAGATGATATTTAATTCTAAGTGTTCTTAGATTATGATGTAAGTCGATAATGTAATCATATTCTTCTATCTTCAACAAGTGCATCATGAGCAACCAACTTTTATCAAGTTGAATGACTTTATCAACATAAGGATTACTCTCAACTATTGATGCATACTGACTTTTAGTAAGAAAATGTACTTCACAATTTTCAACTTGTTGTTTTAAACATCGAATAATAGGAGTGGTTAAAACAATATCTCCAATCGATGAAAATCGAATGATTAAAAATTTTGTATTCTTTGGTTTGTTCAATTAAAAATATTTTTTAAGATTCAACATAATCTAAATCCTTGCCAAAAGTTTCTTCAGTAAAATACAAAGCTACAATAGCTATTAACATAATTAAAATTCCTGTTATCCAACCACTAGTTAAATAACTATATGAACCTTGTAAAAAAGTAAATATTATAGAAATAAAAACTAAAGAACCACGAACCATATTAGGTGTTGTTGTGGTTACAGTGGCTCTAATGTTTGTACCAAACTGTTCTGCACTCATAGTAACAAACAAAGCCCAAAAGCCTGTTCCAAAACCTAATAAAGCACTAACCCAATATAAATTTTGATTAGATTGATTGTTTAAATTAAAAAATAAGAAAATTCCTATTATGGAAATGGCATAAAAAATCCACATTGCTTTTTTTCTGCTTTTAATCCAGTTACTGATAAAGCCTACTGCCAAATCTCCAATTGATATAGCAACATAGGCAAACATGACTGATTTGCCTGGATCAATCTTACCCACAACATTCATTTCTTTAGCAAACTTGTCGGAGAATGAAATTAAAATTCCTATTACATACCAAGTAGGCAATCCAATTAAAATGGCTTTAATATATTTCGAAAATCTTTTTTTGTTGTTGAGCAACATCATAAAATTTCCACGAATGACTTGTGTTTTTTTAACTGCATTAAACATGCTAGATTCTAAAACACTAGCTCGTAAAAACAATAGCATAAAACCCATTCCTCCACCAATAAAATAACAAGTTCTCCAATCAAAATTTTCTTTCATGATGAATGCAAATACAGCACCTGTTAAGCCAATTCCAGCAACTACTGAAGTTCCCAATCCTCTTTTTTCTTTCGATAAAATTTCTGTAACTAAAGTAATACTTGCACCTAATTCACCTGCTAAACCAATACCACTAATAAAACGAATGGTAGCATATTGATTTACTGTTTCAACAAAACCATTGGCAATATTGCCTAAAGAATATAAAATGATGGAGGCAAAGAGTACTTTCATTCTACCCAACTTATCTCCTAAAATTCCCCAAAGAATGCCACCAAGTAACAAACCAATCATTTGAATATTGATAATTTTTAAACCCTCATCTGCAATTTGAGTTTCATTTAAACCCAATGATTGTAAGGATGGAACTCGAATAATACTGAACAACAATAAATCGTAGATATCAACAAAATAACCAAGAGCAGCAACGATTACAGGCAAACTAAGAATGCCATATTGTTTGGTTGAATTCATTTTTTATGCAGTTGTGCAACGAATATAATGGGTTGAGGAAAATTAATTAAAAATTAAAAATTCAAAAGCATATTCATCATTTCTGTAGATGTCTAAAATTTTGTGTCACTGCGAGGAACGAAGCAGTCTTTATTGTTTGAGATTACTTCAGGCAAGAACCTTCGCAAAGACGATAATTGAGGTCACCAATTCCCAATATCCAATTCCAAATTCCCATTGCATTCAACATCTAAAAAAATATTTAACTACACGTTTTGATTAAGTGCAGCATTAAAAGCTTAGCTTTGCATTTCAAGTTTAATGTGAATATTCTTTTCACAAACACTTACAAAGATTTCTCTCTCATCAGACCGGTGTTTAAGAACTTTCAAAATATTTCCGGTCTAAATTAAATAAAACATAAATGTTATTCGAAAATTTACAGCTGATCGAGCCTATATTAAAGGCTTTGAAGTCAGAGGGGTATACAACACCCACACCCATTCAAGCACAAGCTATTCCTATTGTATTAGATAAAAAAGATTTATTAGGGGTTGCACAAACAGGTACAGGAAAAACTGCAGCCTTTGCTATTCCTATTATTCAATTACTTTGTCAAGATAAACATCTTAGTGCAGGTAAAAGAGAAGTTCGTTGCTTAATTCTTACACCCACCAAGAGAATTAGCAATTCAAATTGGTGAAAGTTTTGATAGTTATGGAAAACATACACCATTAAGAAATAAAGTAATTTTTGGTGGAGTAGAATCAACACAGTCAGGTTGAAGCATTAAAATTTGGATTAGATATTTTAATTGCTACACCAGGAAGATTATTAGATTTAATGAATCAAAAATTAGTAAACCTTAATCACATTCAATTTTTTGTTTTAGATGAAGCTGATAGAATGTTAGATATGGGTTTTGTGCATGATGTTAAAAAAATTATTGCTAAACTTCCAACAAAAAGACAATCATTATTTTTCTCTGCAACTATGCCAAGTGATATCATTGAATTATCAAATTCAATTTTATCCAATCCAAAAAAAGTAGAAGTTACACCAGCATCAAGCACTGTTGAAATCATTAATCAAGTAGTGTATTTTGTTGATAAAGGCAATAAGAAAAATTTATTGGTAGATATTTTAAAAGATAAATCTATTGAAAGAGCTTTAGTATTTACACGTACAAAACATGGTGCAAATAAAGTTGCTGAAGGATTGAGTAAAGTTGGAATTAGATCTGAAGCCATTCATGGTAACAAATCTCAAAATGCACGACAAAATGCATTAAACAATTTTAAATCTAAACAAACAAGAGTACTTGTTGCTACTGATATTGCTGCAAGAGGAATTGATATTGATGAATTGACTCACGTGATCAATTTTGAATTACCCAATGTTGCAGAATCTTATGTACATAGAATTGGTAGAACAGGTAGAGCTGGTGCAAGTGGTATTGCCATTGCATTTTGTGATGCTGAAGAAAAACCATTTTTAAAAGATATTCAAAAGTTGATAGGTAAACAAATTGATGTAGTAGAAAATCATGATTATCCTTTGATGAATCATCAGGTAGAAGATACCATTTCATTTGGCCGACAAAGAAGTTTTGGCAACAAATCATCTTTCAATAAAAATGGCCCTCATGCTCCAAGTAGAGAATTTCCAAAAAGAGCAGGAAGTCAAATTAAATTTCAACACAGAACAGCGAGATAATTAAAACATTTTAGTGGTTGGTGTCACACCAACCACTATTAAACAATTTATATAAACATTCATAAACAAGATGAGAAAAATAGATTCTTATAGAAGACTTTTAGAAGTTACTGAAAAAACAAGTTTAGCCGATTTAAAATCGATTTATAGAAACTTAATGAAAGCTTATCATCCCGATAAGTTTCAAGACAATGATGCTGAAAAAATTATTGCAGAAAATAAGAGCAAAACGATTATTGAAGCCTATCATTTTTTAGTGAGTATAGCACCAGAAACTATTGCAGCTTCTTTAGATCAATATACCAATACCCTTAATACTTCAAGCATTGAAGATTTTGAATACAAAGCAGAAACATTAACTATTAATTTTTCTGATGGATCTTGTTACGAATATTTTGGAGTACCAAAATCTGTTTATGTAAAGTTGGTGAATGCACCTTCTCAAGCAAGATTTTTAAGACGACATGTTTCAAATGAATTTGTGTATAGAAGCACTAATAAATTGGTTGCTGCTTAATTGTTTCAAGTCACTTCGAGGAAAGAAGCAGTCTCAATAAAATCATTGTTTGTGAAGAACACAAACAATGGAGAGTCACAACTAATTCCTTATACCCAATTCCAAATTCCTAATTGGGTAAACTAATTTTTCCCATTGTAATGATGGGAATATTTTTGTGTGTTGAAGCATAAAATTCAGTATCTCCACTAATGCATTCATTGGCTAAAACTGCAAAAAGAATAGCTTCTTTAGCATTTGGATTTATACCAAGTTTTGTTGTGCTTTCAATTTTAATGTTTGCTAATTCATTTTGTAAATTCTGCATCAATAAAGGATTGTGAATACCACCACCACTGATATAAATAGTAAAAACTTGTTCAATAATATTTTGTTGAATTGCATTTGCTATTGTTTTAGCAGTAAATAAGTTCAATGTTGCTAATACATCTTCTTTACTAATTCCTTTTGTATTTGATTTACTTAGACCATCATTAATAAAATTCAAATTAAAAATTTCTTGTCCTGTAGATTTTGGAAAAGGCTGTTGAAAAAATTCATGTTCTAAAAGCACATTCAATAAATCATCATTCACTTTTCCTTGCAAAGCAATTGTTGCATTTTCATCAAACTGTAAACCTTCAAAATGTAGTTGTATATAGCCATCCATTAAAGTATTACCTGGTCCAACATCAGTACAAATCACTTCTTCAAAATTTAAAGTTTTAGGTAAATAAGTAAAGTTGGAAATACCACCAATATTCAACAACACTCTATTTTCCTTTTCACTACTTAATAAAAAATAATCTCCATAAACAGCTAATGGGGCACCTTCTCCACCAGCAGCAATATGTTTTTGTCTAAAATCACTAATGGTTATAATGCCAGTATTTACAGCCATTTGATCAGCATCTCCAATTTGTAAAGTGGAATTTTCATAACACGAATTGGGATGTTTATGTTTTGGTGCATGATAAATAGTTTGTCCATGACTAGCAATTAAATCAACTTCTTCTTTTTTTACATTCCATTTTTGTAAACATTGATTAATGAGTTGTGCATGATGCTTGCCAATAAAATTATTTAGCAGACAAACTTTCTCTAAACTCACTTCTTCTTTACAAAAAATGGCCTTCAATTCATTTTTCAATTCAGTTGAATAAGGAATTGTTTCAAATTGCAAAAGCTCACATGAGGTTTTAATTGCATTCCCTGAAATTTTACAGAGTGCAATATCTAAACCATCTAATGAAGTACCACTCATTAAGCCAAGAATAATTTTCTGAGATTGCTGTGAAATTTTATATAAACGATTAAAATTTTTAAACATTTTCTAAACTTGAGAATAAATAAAAGCAAAAAATATCAGTTAACTTATTTAACTTCTTTACCTTGTTTAGTAAATCTTTTAAAACCTAAGTAATTATCTTTACCTATGAATAAATCTGATTCATAAATAATATCGCCTAAGGTAATTTCAAAAATTAACTTACCTGTATTATTAACAATACCATTTGTAGCACCACCAGAAACTTTATAAAAATTATCTATTATTTTTTCAATCATTATATATTTCGATTTTACTATCTCTTCTCCTTTGTTATTAATCATTCCAACCCAACTAATATTGTACTTATCTTTTCTATCAATTATCGCTACGCCATTATCAAAACCATTAGCTGAAGAGTATATTAATTCAGTTATTTCTTCTCCTTTATTGTTTATGTAGCCATAGGAACCCTTAAATTTCACTACTGCAAAACCTTCATTAAATTTTGAAATATTTTCATATTTCGGCGTAATTATTTCTTTGCCTTGAATATTGATAAAAGTATATAAATTATCTATTGCAACTGAAGCTAGCCCTTCATTAAAATAAAAAGCTTTATCATATTTTACTTGAATTATTATTTTACCCTTACTATTTATAAAACCCCATTTAGAATTGATTTTTACTGCTGCAAACCCCTCAGAAAAATTTAGTAATCCATCATATTCTTCACTAGTAATTTTATCCCCTTTTTTATCGATAAACTTCCACTTATTATTCACTCTAACACCAGCAAAACCATTTACAAAAGGATAAACTTCATCGTATAGAAAACTAATAACTTCCTCTCCTTTTTTATTAATAAAACCCCATTTGCCATTTAGTTTTACAGCTGCATACTCATCAGAAAAAGATTGGAAACTTTCGTATTTACAAGGAGCTATTTCAAGCCCATCATAGTTTAAAAAACCAAGCTTTTTATCTAAAGCAATTAAAGCAATGCCATCATCTCCAAACCTTGAAACTTTATCATACTTAAAAGGACTAATTTCTTTACCACTTGTATTAATAAATCCCCATTTATTTCCTAATTGAACCGGTATTAATCCTTTATAATAAACACCATAATACTCTATAGTGTATGAATTTTTTGCAGGTAAAATATTTTTATATTTATCTGCAGGAATAACTATATCACCATAAAAGTTTTTTAGCCCTTTAAAATCTAACCATTTTTCGTTTTTAAAAGGGATAAGATGCTGCCCAAAAATATGGGTAAAAGAAAAAATAAAGCTGACTAAAAGAACCCTTGTTTTCATAATATTAAATTAACAATAAAATTAAGGAGTTCTTTTCTTTAATTCAGTATCTGCATAACCAAATACTCTTTTAACAACATCTGTTTTTCTAAAATTCAAATCAGTTCTAATTTTTATTTCTTCTTCAGCAACCATTTTATACAATTCATCAACAGCTCTTGCAGCTACGTATTCTGTTAATGAATTCTCAACTTTAAAATTAGAGAAAGGAATATTATTTACAATATTGGCAATCTTTTTCCATTCAGTATTGGCACCTTCTAATGCAATGGTGCTATCAATAATGGGTGTATAAGCTTTCATTAATTGATTGTAAGTGGTAGTCTTAAAATAATCTGTTGCAGCTTGTTGATTATTCGTAATTAAAACATTTATCACATCTTTAAAACTCATACTTTTTAATGCCTCGACAAAAATGTCTTTTGAGGCTGTAAATGATTTTGAAATAGCTCTATTGAATTTATCTGTAGTTTTATTTACAACACTCCCAAAACCTGCTTGATTAGCAATATTTATAATTTTTTGAGCATCTTTTGGAAATACAAAAGCAATTGCATTATTGTTCTGAGGATTACTATAAGCATCGAAACTTTTAAATAGACCTTGTTCTAATGCTTGTCTTAAACCCATTGCTATTTCAAATTCAGAAGGAATTAGTAAACTAGATCCAATTTGTTTAAGTGTGTCGCAAGCTGTAATACTTACTAAACAAAAGACTGATACTATAATTGATTTTAATTTCATATTTTTTTCTAAAGTTAAGTTTTCAATTATTAATATTAATTGAAAAAAGTAAAAGCATCAATTTAGACTTATGGTTATATAAGATATCATTCTTTGCATTATATTCGTTACGATGAATAGTGAGCAAATAAATGAAACAGAAATTGCAGTTTCAAAATACAATTTAACAGACGCAGAAGAAAAAAAATTAATTCTACGTCATTATAGGGCATTGTTACGTCAGCTTGCACCAAAACTAAAAAAAGGAGACAAGGAAATTGTTCGACAAGCATTTGAGATGAGTGCAGAAGCTCATAAAACAATGCGTAGAAAAACAGGTGAACCTTATATACTACATCCCCTTGCTGTTGCTATGATTTGTGTTGAAGAAATTGGATTAGGCGTAAGAAGTACAATTTGTGCTTTATTGCACGATACAGTTGAAGATACAGAAATTGGATTAGATGATATTGAAAGAGAGTTTGGAACTGAAATTGCAAAAATTGTTGACGGCCTAACAAAGATTTCGAATGTTATGGATGCCAATAGTTCTCAACAAGCTGAGAATTTTAAAAAGATTTTGTTGACGCTTACTGATGATCCTAGAGTCATTCTCATCAAACTTGCAGATCGATTGCATAATATGAGAACGCTCGATTCTATGAAAAGAGAAAAGCAACTTAAAATAGCATCTGAAACTGTTTGGGTATATACCCCTCTTGCTCATAGAATGGGTTTATATACGATTAAATCTGAAATGGAAGATTTGGCAATGAAATATTTGGAACCAGATACTTATAGAGACATTGCTAAAAAACTTGCTGAAACAAAAAGAGATAGAACCAGATACATTAACGAATTCATCAAACCACTAAAAGAAAAGCTTGAAAATACGCACCTTGATTTTCAAATTTATGGTCGACCAAAAAGTATTCACTCTATATGGAATAAAATAAAAAAGCAAGGTGTAACATTTAATGAAGTTTATGATTTGTTTGCAATAAGAATCATCATTAACTCAACTCTTGAACATGAAAAATCTGATTGTTGGAAAGTATATAGTGTAATTGCAGATGCTTATAATCCACGTCCAGAAAGGCTTAGAGATTGGTTGAGCAATCCAAAAAGTAATGGTTATGAAGCTTTACATACTACAGTTTTGGGTCCACAAGGTCGTTGGGTAGAAGTTCAAATTAGAACTGCAAGAATGAATGAAATTGCTGAGAAAGGATTGGCTGCACATTTTAAATATAAAGAAGGAACAAATGTTGAAGATCGTTTCGATAAATGGTTTACACAAATTAGAGAAGTAATTAATAGTGAAGACACAGATGGAATAGATTTTTTACAAGATTTTAAAACATCCTTTCTTGCTGAAGAAATCTATGTGTACACACCAAAAGGCGAAATTAAAATGTTACCCAAAGGCAGCTCTGCTTTAGATTTTGCCTTTTCTATTCACTCTGTTGTTGGCAGTAAATGTATTGGTGCCAAAGTGCATCATAAACTAGTGCCTATAAGTTATAAGCTTAAAAGTGGAGATCAAATTGAAATTATAACTAGCAATAAACAAAAACCAAATGAAGATTGGTTGCAACATGTTGTAACTGCTAAGGCAAAAACAAAAATCAAAGATTCTCTTAAAGAAGAAAAAAGAAAAGTTGCTGAAGATGGAAAATATATTTTGCAAAGAAAGATGGAAGGAATGGGAGCAGAGTATAATACATTAAATATTGATGAAGTTGCTAACTACTATAAACTGAGTTCTCAGCTTGAGCTTTTATACAGAATTGCAATTAAAAATATTGATCTCAAGGAATTAAAAGACTTCTCAGTTGTTGGTCATAAACTTGAACAACCAAAGCCTTTAATTGTTGAAAAAATTGAACCAGCTTACGACCCTAATCAAAAACACCTATCTAAAAAAGATACTGAATTAATTATTTTTGGAGAAAGCAGCGATCAAATACAATATCAATTAGCTAAATGCTGTAATCCCATTCCTGGCGATAATGTTTTTGGTTTTGTAAGCATTGGTAAAGGCATGGTGATACATAGAACAAATTGCCCCAATGCTACTCAACTCATGAGTAATTATGGTCATAGAATAGTTAAAACTAAATGGGCAAAGAACAAAGAAATTTCTTTCTTAACAGGGTTAAAAATTATTGGATTAGATGATGTAGGAATTGTAAATAAAATTACAAGTATTATTAGTGGCAGTATGAAAATTAATATTGCTGGTTTAAGTATTGAAAGTGAATCAGGTGTTTTTGAGGGCTTGATAAAAGTTTTTGTTAGAGATAAAGAAGAGTTAGAAGAATTGGTGATTAATCTTAAAAAGGTAGAAGGCATTCAAAGTGTTGATCGTTTTGATCCAGAAGAACAATAATTCTTTTTAATATTCTTTATTTTGCAACCAGAAATATTATCATGCATATTATAGAAGTTACCAATAAAAAAACAGAAGAAGATTTTATTTTAGCTAGTGTAATTATTAATAAAAATACTCCTAATTATATTCGTCCATTAGATAATGAGATTAACGATATTTTCAATCCATCCTCAAATAAAAATTTTAAAAATGGTATAGCAAAAAGATGGGTTTTGAAAGATGAACAAAACCAACTTTTAGGAAGAATAGCAGCATTTACCAATTCAAAATATATTAATAAAGGAACTGATTTTGCAACAGGAGGTTTTGGTTTTTTTGAGTGTATCAATCATCAAGAAGCTGCAAACTTATTATTTGATACTGCAAAAAACTGGCTACAAGAACAAGGGATGCTTGCAATGGATGGTCCAATAAATTTTGGTGATAGAGATAAGTATTGGGGGTTATTGGTAGAGGGTTTCGATAAAGAGCCTGTGTATGGAATGCCTTTCAATCCTGAATATTATCAAGCATTATTTGAAAATTATGGTTTTAAAAATTACTATAATCAGTATTGGTTTTCAATGAGTGTTGATGATGATTTACCAGTAAAATTTCAAGAAAGGTATATAAAATTTAAATCAAAATCAGATTATTCTGCAAAGCATGTTGAACTAAATAATTTAGATAAATACGCAAAAGATTTTGTTACAATTTATAATACAGCATGGGCTCAGCATGGAGAAGCAAAAGAAATTACTTTGCCAGAAGTTCAATCACTTTTTAAAACCATGAAACCCATTATGGATGTTAGGGTAATGTGGTTTGCATATTATAAAGAAGATCCTATTGCAATGTTTATAAGCGTTCCAGACGTAAATCAATATTTTAAACATTTTAATGGAAAACTTGGTTGGAAAGAAAAACTTCATTTAATGTGGATGAAATATACCATGAAAAGGAAAAAATTGATTGGATTAATATTTGGCGTTGTACCTAAGTATCAAGCATTAGGTGTTGATAGTTTTTTAATACAAGCCTCTGGTTATAATATGCAACATAAAAATTGGTATGATAGTTACGAAATGGGTTGGGCTGGTGATTGGAATCCTAAAATGCATAATATTTATAAAAGCCTTGGTGGAACACAAAGCAGAAGAATGATTACCTATCGATTTATTTTTAATGAAAATGAAATACCTTTCGAAAGACATCCAATAATGGACTATAAATAATTCGTGGTATGTAATTTGCTACTATTTGTATCTCTATATTATTATTTCAAACAAAAAAATTATTATGAAGAAACTTATCATGAGTGTAGTTTTTTTTATGGGTTTAGGTTTAGCTGTGCAAGCACAAACTTCAACTACTAAAGAAAAAGCACCAAAAGAAAAAATGGCTATGAAAGATCATGTTTGTACAGATGCTTGCCATAAAACAGGTAAATGTGTTATGGCTAAAGGAGAAAAAGCTTGTAAAAAAGCATGTTGTAGTAAAGACAAAAAAGCAATGAAAGAACATGCTTGTGAAGCAGATTGTAAAAAAGAATGTTGTAAAGACAAAGCAGCTACAAAAAATCATGTTTGTACAGATGCTTGCCATAAAGCAGGTAAATGTGTTATGACACATGGTGAAAAAGGTCATACTTGTGGCAAAGAATGTAAGAAATCTTAAAACTGCTAACTAAATTCTATTTAAAAGGAATGAGTGAATAACTTATTCCTTTTTTTTATCTTTAAAAATAGTTGAACCCTTAACTTGCAACTTGTATGGATAAATTTATTGTTTCTGCTCGTAAGTATCGTCCTCAAGAATTTAATACAGTTGTGGGTCAGGCTCATATTACAACTACTTTAAAAAATGCAATAAAAAATAATCAACTTGCACATGCATTTTTATTTTGTGGTCCTCGTGGTGTTGGTAAAACAACTTGTGCAAGAATTTTAGCTAAAACAATAAATTGTACAAATATTAAAGAAGATGGTGAAGCTTGTAATACCTGTGTAAGTTGTCAAAGTTTTAATGATGGAGGCTCATTAAATATTCATGAATTAGATGCTGCTAGTAATAATTCTGTTGATGATATTAGAAGCTTGGTTGAACAAGTTCGTTTTGCACCTCAGGCTGGTAAATACAAAATTTATATTGTTGATGAGGTTCATATGTTAAGCACAAGTGCCTTTAATGCTTTTCTAAAAACATTAGAAGAACCCCCTAGCTATGCCATTTTTATTTTAGCAACAACCGAAAAACATAAAATTCTTCCAACCATATTATCACGTTGTCAAATCTTCGATTTTAAAAGAATTACTACCAACGATACTGTAGAGCATCTACAAGAAATTATCGATAAAGAACATATTAAAGCAGATAAATCAGCCCTGCAAATTATTGCTCAAAAAAGTGAAGGTTGCATGAGGGATGCTTTAAGTATTCTCGATAAAATTGTTAGCTTTTCTGGGGGAGAAGTAGATTATCAAAATACTATTGAACATTTAAATATTTTAGATCACGATTATTATTTTAAACTCATTGAACATTTACAACAACAAGATTTAGCTGCTGCTTTATTGCTGTATGATGAAATCAATAGAAAAGGTTTTGAAGGAGATATGGTGTTGAATGGATTCTCAGAATTTTTGAGAAACTTGCTTGTTTGTAAGGATGCAAAAGCTGCACAGTTATTAGATGTGGTTGAAGGCTTGCAAGAAAAATATTATCAAACTGCCAATAAAATTGACATTGCTTATTTAGTAAGTGCATTAAATATTTTGAACGATTCTGAGCTTTCTTATAAAATGGCTCGCAATAAAAAATTACATATTGAACTGGCATTAATAAAATTAAATTTTTTGCAACAAGCTTTAGAACTTAGTGTTCAAGATGGTCAAGTAGTAAAAAAAAAATTAGTTAATCAAGCAAGTGTAATAAAGTTCAAACCAATACCATCGCTTCTAGCAAAACCACCAAATGAGGCTAAGCTTTATGTTGAGGAAGAAAAAAAATCTGCTCCAACTAAAAATATTTCGGCAGCTTATATTCCAGAAGAGCCCTCATCGACTGTTTTAAATAAAGTATTAGAACCTGAACAAAAAAAATCTACTCCAGTAAAATTATCTTCTACAAGCAATGGATCAAAAAAATCATTGTTAGATGTTTTGAGAGAAAAAGCAGGAGATAAATATACCATAGAATCTATAAAAGAAGCAGAACCATTAACCCTTGAAAGGTTAGAGGAGTGTTTAAAAAAATTCGCAAAATTTTTAGATGATGCTGGTGGAAAAATTTCAACAGTAAGTTCAATTCAAACTGCAAAAATTGAATTTATTTCTGAAATCTTTTTCAAACTTTGTGTGCCAAGTATTACTGCACAAAGATCGATTGATCAAGAAAAATCGATACTCAATGATTTGTTATTTACTTCTTTTAATAATCCAGCA
Organism: uncultured Chitinophagaceae bacterium; assembly: GCA_963716885.1. GTDB lineage: Bacteria > Bacteroidota > Bacteroidia > Chitinophagales > Chitinophagaceae > CAIVPM01. Next base: position 251,015 of record CAVQUL010000001.1, read on the forward strand.
ATCAATTTTAGTATAGATGTTGAAGCCCATGAAGAAAATGAAGAAAATAGACTTGTACTATTAAATAGCAGAGAAAGATATAATTTAATGGTGGCTCAATATCCTTTAATTAAAGAATTAAAAGATAAATTAAAACTAGAAATCGACATTTAATTATTCGTGCCTTAATGCATCAATTGGATTTAATTTAGCAGCTTTACTAGCAGGGTAAACTCCAGCCAATAATCCAACAACAGAACAAATTACAACACCACCAATTACCCAAGCCCAAGGAATTACAAATCCCGTTTTTAATAAAATAGCAGCAGTGTTACCAATTAGAATTCCCAAAAATATTCCTACTAAAGCACCCATTACACTAATGATCATGCTTTCGAATAAAAATTGATGTTTAATATTTTTTCTTGTTCCACCCAAAGCTTTTATTAAACCCACTTCTCTGGTTCTTTCATTTACTGCAACAAGCATAATATTCATTAAACCAATGGCAGCACCCAATAAAGTTATTAGTCCAATTACTGCAGCAGCACCAGAAATACCTGATAAAAAGCTAATAAACATTTCAGCAAACTTGTCGCTCTTTTCAATAACAAAATTTTCAGCATCTAAGGGTTGTAATTTTCTAACAGCTCTAAAAACACTTGCAGCTTCTCCAGTTGAAATGTCCAAATCAATTACATTATTCACCATAACACCAATATAGAAAGAAGAACCTACATCACTAAATTTTCTGGCATTATTATAAGATGTAAAAACTATATCATCAACCCTTCCCATGCTTGAGCCCTTACTTTTTAGCAAACCAATTACTCTATAAGGCATACCACTTACTCGAATTATTTTGTCAATTGAATGTTCTGGATAATCACCAAAAAGTTTTGATGCTACATTACTACCTAAAATACATACATTTCTGCCACTTTCAATATCAATATTGTTTAGGTTTCTGCCCTGAATAATTTTATAACCTGTTACATCTAAATAATTTTCATCTCCACCCCAAACAGCACAAACTGGGTTCGTTTTTTTGTCTTCATAATTACATTCAAGACTTCTTGCTCCTCTAACATAAATACTCACTTTTGCAGGAAACTTGAAGTTTTGCTTAAAAAACTCAGCATCTTCTCTTTTTATTGGCTTATTTAAATTAGATTTTTTTTGAATCAATCCTCTTTTAGAAACTGTTGCATCATCATTATTTCCTCCAAATCTTACCCTACTTTCTTTAAATTTTATCGTAAAAGCATTAGCCCCCATTGATGAAAAGCTTTCAGTAATACTTTGGTTCATGGCTTGAATTGCAGTAATAATACCTATTAAAGCCATAATACCAAAAGCAATAATTGCAACTGTAATGCCTGTTCTAAGCTTATTGCTTTTTACAGTAGATAATGCAAGAAAGAAAGAATTTTTTAAGGTCATGAAGAAATTTGAATGAACTCAAAAGTAATTTAAATATTTTACGTGTTGTGGCTTATTATGTAATAGGTAATATGAAATGATAAGTGAGGTTATTCAATTACCCACTCCACTTCACCATGTTGAAAAGATTCTTGCAATCCATTTTCAACTAAAAGCTCTCCAAAAGAATTAACTCCCTTGGGAGTGCAAGAAAATTTTATATTGCCTTTCTTTAGAGTTACTATTTTATTTTTTTTATAAAGTGCATTATTATAAGCAACTAAAATATCATTCTTTTCTTGTTGTAAATAAGGAAGCCAATTATTAAGGTGCTCAATAAGTTCCATACTTAATGATTCCACATCAAAAGTTTCATTTGTAATTTGATGTAAAGAAATGGGGTTTGGTAAATTTTTATCGAAAATGGATTGATTAATGTTCATACCAATTCCTATAATAGCCATTCTTTTGTTCACTTGCTGAACAGTTTCAATTAAAATTCCACCTGCCTTCTTGTCGTTGAAATAGATATCATTAGGCCACTTTATGGCAGTGTTATTGCCTGCATATTTCTTAAAAAAATCACAACATCCTACTGCAGTAAAAGCACTTACTAAAAATTGTTTTTGAATAGAAAACCTAGAAATATCTAAAATTATAGATAAGGTAATGTTTTGATTCTGGTTACTTAACCATTTTTTACCCATTTGTCCTTTGCCTTTTGTTTGAGAAAGCGTAAATATTACAGTGCCAGATAAGGCTTTGTTTTCTTTTATTAATGCTAAGGCATAGTTATTGGTGCTTTCTACTTCTAAAAGTTTGATAAACGGAGTTCCTATTTTTATGAAAGGTTGATGTGTTGAAAACAAAATGCTACTTTTGGCGAAAATAAATAGAAGTGAGGTTAATTAAATTTCTAATATAAAATTAAACCTTAACATCACAAATTACATTAAATTATTTCATTATTGGAAACATTGAATTTACTTAAAAGCGGAACACCCTCTCCAAAAAAACTCAACAAAAATTCTAAACTTTTTAAAACTGTTATTAAAGCTATTCTTGATAAAAAAGGGGAGGATATTGTAAGTTTAGATTTAAGAAAAATACCTGAATCCGTTTGTGATTTTTTTGTTATTTGTTCAGCAAACAATAGTACACAGCTAAAAGCTATTGCTGATAATGTTGAAAGTGAACTGGAAAATATTTGTAAAGAAAAGATTTTTAAAAAAGAAGGCCATCAAGGTGGTCAATGGGTTTTATTAGATTATGTAAATATTGTTGTTCATGTAATGCATACTACAACAAGACAATTTTATAAATTAGAAGATATGTGGAGTGATGCAGTTGCAGAACAACATAGTCTTTAAAAAATATTAAGAAAAATTATGACTGACGAAAAAGACCAAGAAAAAAATCAAAAGGTCGAACAAGAAAATTCACAGCCACAAGGAAGTGCAGAGAATGATATGCCAAAAAGAAAAAAAACGCTTCAAGATAAAATGTTAGAAGAAAAGCCAAAACGTAAAGGTCCAAAATTTAATATCTACTGGGTATATGTAATTATTCTAGCTGCATTATTAGGGTCAACTTTTTTAGGAGGTGGTTTAAAGCCTGAGTTAGCCAAACTTAGTGAGCAAGAGGTTAAACAAAAAATGCTATTAACTGGAGATATTGATAAGATTGAAGTTGTAAAAGTTAAAGATATTGTTCGAATTTATATTAAGCCAGATAGCATTACTAAACCATTTTATGAAAAAAGGTTTAAAACCAAATATGTTCCTGCAAAAATTAAGGATGTAGCTCTTTTTCAATATGAAATTGGAGATGCAAAAGTGTATAAAGAACAACTTGAAAAATTTTGTATTGAAAATAATGTTGCAGCTCCAAGAATTATTGTAGTTACTGATCCAGAATTTTTTGGTCCATTTAGTACTTCATTAATCTCAATTATCATCATGGTTGGTGCAATGATTTTATTGATGAGAAAAATGGGTGGAGGAGCTTCTGGTGGAGGTGCAGGTGGAATTTTCAATATTGGAAAATCTAAAGCTACTCTTTTTGATAAAGGAACAAAAGTGAATATTACATTCTGCTGATGTTGCTGGTTTAGATGAAGCAAAAGTTGAAGTAATGGAAATTGTAGATTTCCTAAAAACTCCTAAAAAATATACAGCACTTGGTGGTAAAATTCCTAAAGGTGCTTTATTAGTTGGTCCTCCAGGAACAGGCAAAACTTTACTTGCAAAAGCAGTGGCTGGTGAAGCTCAAGTTCCTTTCTTTCAGTTTAAGCGGTTCTGATTTTGTTGAAATGTTTGTTGGTGTTGGTGCAAGTAGAGTTAGAGATTTGTTTAAACAAGCTCGAGAAAAAGCACCTTGTATAATTTTTATTGATGAGATTGATGCTATTGGTAGAGCAAGAGGAAAGAATGCTGTAATGAGCAATGATGAAAGAGAAAATACATTAAATCAATTGTTGGTTGAAATGGATGGTTTTGGTACTGATAGTGGTATTATCATTCTTAGCTGCAACCAATAGACCAGATGTTTTAGATTCTGCATTATTACGACCAGGTACGATTTGATCGACAAATTAGCATTGATAGACCAGATGTTAAAGGAAGAGAAGCAATTTTTAAAGTGCATCTTGAACCAATTAAAGTTTCAGAAAATTTAGATATTCATAAACTAGCAGAACAAACTCCAGGTTTTGCAGGTGCAGATATTGCAAATGTTTGTAACGAAGCAGCATTAATTGCAGCTCGTAAAAGATAAAGACTGCTGTTGATATGAAGGATTTTCAAGATGCTATTGATAGAGTGATTGGTGGATTAGAAAAGAAAAACAAAATCATTTCACCTGAAGAAAAAGAAATTATTGCTTATCACGAAGCTGGTCATGCTATTTGTGGTTGGTTTTTAGAACATGCATATCCATTATTAAAAGTAACTATTGTACCAAGAGGTACTGCTGCATTAGGTTATGCTCAATACACTCCAAAAGAACAATACTTGTACGATATCGATCAGTTAATGGATCAAATTTGTATGACTTTAGGTGGACGAGCAGCTGAGGAAATTATTTTTGGAAAAATATCAACAGGTGCTCAGTAACGATTTGCAACAAGTTACCAAGATTGCTTATAGCATGGTAACTGTTTATGGCATGAATGATAAATTAGGCAATGTTAGTTTTTACGATCCTTCTCAAGCAATAACACTTTCACTAAACCATTTAGTGAAGAAACAGGAAAAATTATTGATGAGGAAGTAAGGAAGATTATTGATGAAGCATATGAAACAACTAAAAAGCTTTTAAGAGAAAAGAAACAACGAAGTTGAAATATTAGCTAAAGCATTATTAGAAAAAGAAGTGTTGCTTAAATCTGATGTTGAAGCATTAATTGGAGAAAGACCTTTTGAAGAAAAAAAGATTTTAGAAGTTGAAGAAATAACTGATGTTCCTCAAGAAAATATTATTCCTACAATAACTGATGCAATAGATACTCAAGTTGGCACAGATTTAAAAGAAGATTAATTGCAAGCAAGAGAAAATATATTAAGTAAAATAAGACAGGCACTCAATAAACCAGTGCCTGTTCCTTTTGCTGATAGAAATAATAACGTTTCAGTATTTCAACCATCAAAACAAGAATTAGAAATTGAGTTTGCAGAAAATTTCTCCAAACTTTTAGGCAGATTTTCATTTTGTGAAAGCAAAACAGAACTTGTAAAACAACTCAATACTTTATTAGATTCTCGTGATTGGAACGATATTTATTGTAAAGAAAGCTCCATTAGAGAAATGCTTATCAATGCTGGATTTACTCGTTTTAATGATTCAATTGAACTTGCAAATTGTAGTGCATCAATAACAAGTTGTGAAAACTTAATTGCAAGAACTGGTAGTATTGTTTTATTGAGCAATAATGAAAGTGGTCGAGCTGCCAGTGTCTATGCTCCAATCCATATTTGCATTGCATTTACAAAACAATTGGTGTATGATATTTCTGGAAGTTTATTAATGGTAAAAACTAAATATGAAAATAATTTACCATCAATTATAACACTTGCAACAGGACCAAGCAGAACGGCAGATATTGAAAAAACTTTAGTGGTTGGGGTTCACGGCCCTAAAGAAGTTTTTTGTTTTTTGTTGGATGAATAAATTATACAATTCCTTCTCTTACTAAATCGTGTAGTTGTAGTATTCCTTTATATTGATTGCCATCAACAACTAAAAGTTGATTAATATCAAAATTTCTCATTTGTTCTAAAGCATCAACAGCCAATTTTGAAGATTCAATTTGTTTAGGATTGTTCGAACAAATGTCTTTTGCAATAACACTATTATTCAGCATATTTTTCTCTAACATTCTTCTTAAATCGCCATCTGTAATAATTCCTTTTATTGCATTGTTTTCATCAACTACTGCCGTTGCACCAAGTTTGCTTTTTGTAATTTCAACAACAATATCTTTTAATGAAGCATTCTCTAAAACTTTTGGTACATATGTTTTGTTGTATAAATCATCAACTCTTAAATACAATCGTTTTCCCAAATTCCCACCAGGATGATATTTTGCAAAATCTGAAGTATTAAACCCATTTAATTCCATTAATGTAACAGCAAGTGCATCACCCATCACCATTTGAGCTGTTGTGCTTGTAGTTGGTGCCAAATTATTTGGACAAGCTTCTTGACTAACAGTTGTATTTAAAAGAACATCAGTATTTTGAGCCAAATATCCAGATAAGTTACCTGTAATTGCAATGAGTTTATTTCCAAAATTTTTAATTAATGGAACTAATAGTTTTATTTCTGGGCTTTCTCCACTCTTACTGATAATTAATACCACATCATCTTTTTGAACCATGCCTAAATCTCCATGAATAGCATCTGCAGCATGCATAAATAATGAAGGTGTGCCTGTTGAATTAAAAGTTGAAACAATTTTTTGACCCACAATAGCACTTTTCCCAATGCCACTAACTATTAACCTTCCTTCACACTCATGAATGGTGTTTACAGCAATAACAAATTGTTCATCAATTAAATTGCTTAACTCTAAAATAGATTGTGCTTCTATTTCAATTGTCTTTTTTGCAGAAAGAATAATATTGTTATTCATTGAAGTTGCAAATTTAGTGTAGCAATAGTTTAATTTAATATGCTTGTTAAAAATATTACAATTACTATTAGGCTTTTGTATGGGCTTAAACTTTGATATATCTTCGATGCCCTTAAAAAAATAGTGTTATATTTAGCACTACTTAAAAATCATTTGATAAGATTTTTTATTTGTCTAAGTGTATTAAAAAATATGTATCTTGATTTTTGAAAAGTTTCTAAAGAATAAAAATAGTTTGAACTAAGTAATGATATCATCATCTAAAAGGTTAATTGTAAAAAAACCAACTAAAAAAAGAAGTAGCCCAAAGCTAACTGAAGCAGAACTCGATAATGTTCAACCATTGCATCCTGTAATGGATATTCATAAGGGGTTAAAAAAATACTTTGGATTTAAAGATTTTAAAGGCACACAAGAAGAGTCTATAAAAAGCTTATTAAGTGGTCATGATACATTTGTTATTATGCCAACAGGAGGTGGTAAAAGTTTATGCTATCAGCTTCCAGCATTGATAACTCCTGGAGTTGCCATAATAGTTTCTCCATTAATTGCCTTAATGAAAAATCAGGTAGATTTAATTAGAGGGTATAGTGAACAAGATAATGTGGCACATTTTTTAAATTCATCACTCAACAAAACTCAAATCAAAGTAGTTAAGGATGATTTAACTACAGGAAAAACTAAGCTTTTATATGTTGCTCCTGAAACATTAACCAAACAAGAAAATATTGACTTTTTTACAGATTTAAATATTTCGTTTTTTGCTGTTGATGAAGCCCATTGTATATAGTGAGTGGGGTCATGATTTTAGACCAGAATATAGAAGGCTTAGAGAAATGATGGATATGATTAGTCCAACTATTCCAGTAATTGCATTAACAGCAACAGCAACACCAAAAGTACAAAGTGATATTGTAAGAAATTTAGGATTGCGTAAACCTAATATTTTCATTTCATCTTTTAATAGAGATAATCTTTTTTATGAAATTCAACCGAAGATTAAGAAAGATCAAACCATAAAACATATCGTAAAATTTATCACATCTCATAAAAATAAGAGTGGTATTATTTATACTCTAAATAGAAGAACTACTGAAGAGTTAGCTGAAGTTTTAGTTGCCAATAATATTAAAGCTGTTGCATATCATGCAGGGTTAGATCAAAAATTAAGAGCTGATAGACAGGATAAATTTTTAAACGAAGATGTACAAGTAATTGTTGCTACCATTGCTTTTGGAATGGGAATCGATAAGCCAGACATTCGTTTTGTTATACATTACAATATTCCAAAATCAATTGAAAATTATTATCAAGAAACTGGCAGAGCTGGTCGAGATGGTTTAGAAGGAATTTGTGTGTTGTATTATTCTCATAAAGATGTTCATAAACTTGAACATTTAATGCGAGATAAGCCTTTAAGTGAACGAGAAGTAAGTACACAACTCATCAATGAAACTGTTGCTTATTGTGAAAGCAGTGTGTGTAGAAGAAAAATTCTATTACATTATTTTGGTGAAGAATGGGGAGATAAAAATTGTGGTAATTGTGATAATTGTAAAAATCCTAAAGAAAAAATTGAATCGAAAGAAGATGTAGTGAAAGTGTTGAAAGTTGTTAGAGCATTAGATGAAAGATTTCCTGCAGAATATATTGTGAATGTAATAATTGGAAGATTGACTCCACAAGTAACCATGTTTAGGCACGAAAAACTTACTGAATTTGGCATTGGTAAGGATAATCAGGAAATGCATTATTGGAATAGTTTGATTCGTCAAATGCTTTTGGAAGATTTAATTAAAAAAGACATTGAAGAATATGGTTTAATTAAGTTTTCTGCAAAGGGCGAGACTTATCTCAAAAAACCAACTTCATTCAAAATTGTTATCAATACCATTTTCGAAGATGTAGATGATGATGATGATTACGAAAGTGAAACTAAAGAAACAAACAGTGCAGCAACTGACGAGAAATTGTTTGAAATGCTTAGAGAACTCACGACAAAAAGAAGCCAAGAAAAAAGGGTTACCTCCTTTTGTTATTTTCTTAGAAAACTCATTACAAGATATGAGTACCATGTTCCCTACAACAACAGCAGAATTAGAAAAATGTCAGGGTGTAAGTAAAGGAAAAGCTTTAAAATATGGAAAACCATTTATAGAGCTTAATTGCATCATACGTTGAAGAAAATGACATTGAAAAACCTGATGATTTTGTAATGAAAACTGTTGCTAATAAAAGCAGCAACAAAATTTATATCATTCAGAATATTGATAAAAAAATTCCTTTAGAAACTATAGCCAAAAACAAAGGATTCGATTTAAATGAATTATTAGAAGAAATGGAAACCATTGCTGCTAGTGGTACTAAACTTGGTTTAGATTATGCCATAGATGATTGGTTAGATGAATATGATCAGGAAGAAATTATAGAATATTTCAAAAGTTGCGATACATCTTCACTTGAAATTGCTCAAAAAGAGTTGAGTGATAATGATTATACTTTAGAGCAACTAAAAATAATGAGAATTAAATTTTTAAGTGTTTACGGCAATTAAAATTTCATGCAATCTTTTCTCAAAATACATCCTCAAGTTCAAGAAGCTTTAGATAATAATTTGCCAATAGTAGCTTTAGAAAGCACTATTATTTCTCATGGCATGCCATACCCTAAAAATGTTGAAACAGCCTTAGCTGTTGAGCAAATTGTTAAAGATTTGGGTGCTGTGCCTGCTACTATTGCTATCATTAATGGTTCATGTTGTATTGGTTTATCTGAAGAGCAAATCGAAACATTTGGAAAAGAAAAAAATGTTTGGAAAGTAAGTCTTAGAGATATGCCATATGTAATTAGCCAAAAACTTTATGGAGCTACAACAGTTGCTGCAACTATGAGAATAGCTTCAATGGTGGGCATAAAGGTTTTTGTTACAGGAGGTATTGGTGGTGTTCATAGGGGTGCAGAAAAAACGATGGATATTTCTGCAGATATTACTGAAATGAGTAATACTTCAGTAGCTATTGTTTCTGCAGGCATTAAATCTATTTTAGATATAGGATTAACCTTAGAATATTTAGAAACTTTAGGAATACCAGTGGTTACTTTTGGTCAGGAAGTTTTTCCAAGTTTTTATTCAAGAGAAAGTTTATTTCAAAGTCCACTTTCATTAAATACCCCAGAAGAAATTGCTCATATGTTAGAGGTAAAATGGAAGTTAGGATTAAAGGGTTCAGTGTTAATTGCCAACCCAATACCAAAAGAATTTGAAGTTCCTGTTTACGAAATGGAACAATACATTCAAAAAGCATTGCAAACTGCTGATGAAAAAGGGATCAAAGGAAAAGATATTACTCCTTTTATACTTCAATTTATTGCAGAAGAAACTTCTGGCGAAAGCCTAGCTGCCAATATTGCCTTAATAAAAAATAATGCAAAACTTGGGGCTGAAATTGCTAAATCGCTTGTTCTGTAGCCCAAAGTTCCCAGAAAAATATCTCGCTGAAAAGGTGGAAATCGCTGAAAGCATATTTATCTTGATTAATAAGTTGGGATGAATTTAAAATAAATAAAAATAGTTGCATAGCTAACTAATTTTTTATTTATTTTTGTTTTAGAAGAATTAGCAAAATCCACCAAAATGGAACTTGACGATTTAACTTATAAAATTCGTGGAGCTTTTTTTGAAGTTCATAAAGAACTTGGGCCTGGACTCTTTGAAAGTGTTTATGAAATGGCTTTAATGAAAGAATTTGAATTGCAGGGTATTAAAGCTAAAAATCAAGTTGAATTGCCAGTTGCTTATAAAGATAGTTTTTTAGAATTAGGATTTAGGTTAGATATTATTGTTGAACATAAAGTGATAATAGAAATTAAATCAGTGAAAGCGATAGAAGATATTCATAAAAAACAATTACTAACTTACTTAAATTAAGTGAAATAAAGATTGGCTTTTTGGTCAACTTTAATTCAACACATTTAAAAGATAAAGAATCGTTATTTAGAATAGTAAATAATTTATAGAAATTTTTCTCGCTGAAATCAGAGAAATCGCTGAATTTTAAAATACGTATTAGAACAATTATTTTCAGCGAATTCTGTAATTCTGCGAGGAAACAATCATCGAAGATTAAAAAAAATAATTATGAACAGAAGTATAAAAAAAGTAGCAGTATTAGGCAGTGGTGTTATGGGTAGCAGAATTGCTTGTCACTTTGCTGGTATTGGTGTACAAGTATTATTGTTAGATATTCAACCAAAAGATTTAGCTGCAGATGCAACAAAAGCACAAAAAAATAAAATTGTAAATGATGCATTAACTGCTGCTATAAAAAGTAATCCTAGTCCTGTGTTTACAAAAGATGTTGTAAAAAAAATTACTACAGGAAATTTTGTAGATGACATGAAAGGCATTGCCAATTGCGATTGGATTATTGAAGTAGTGATTGAACGATTAGATATTAAACATCAGGTTTATGAACAAGTAGAACAATTCAGAAAACCAGGAACACTAATCACCTCCAACACTTCAGGAATTCCAATTCATTTATTATCACAAGGAAGAAGTGAAGATTTTAAAAAACATTTTTGTGGCACACACTTTTTCAATCCTCCAAGATATTTACGTTTATTAGAAATAATTCCAACACCAGATACAGATCAAAGTATTGTTGATTTTTTAATGCATTATGGTGATGTGTTTTTAGGTAAAACTACAGTTTTATGTAAAGACACACCTGCATTTATTGCTAATAGAATTGGGGTGTTCAGCATTATGAGTATTTTTCACATCATGGAAAAACTAGATTTATCTATTGATGAAGTTGATGCATTGACTGGTCCAATCATAGGCAGACCAAAATCTGCAACATTCAGAACTGGTGATGTTGTCGGTATTGATACTTTAGTAAAAGTTGCTAAAGGCGTTGCTGATAATTGTAAAACAGATGAAGCGATTTCAATTTTCAATATTCCAACTTGGTTAGAAAAAGTTGTAGAAAATAATTGGTTGGGCGATAAAACAGGACAAGGATTTTTCAAAAAAATTAAATCAGAAGCTGGCAAAGAAATTCTTACGTTGGATTTGAAAACAATGGAATATCAGACTCGTAAAAAATCAAAATTTGCATCTCTAGAAACTGCTAAACCTATTGAAGATTTAAAAGCAAGAATTAAAGCATTAAGTGCTGGAAAAGATAAGGCTGGTGATTTTTATCGTGCTTTTCATCATTCATTATTTTCATATATCTCGCATCGTATTCCTGAAATCAGTGATGAAATTTATAGAGTAGATGATGCTATGATGGCTGGTTTTGGTTGGGAAATTGGTGCTTTTGAAACTTGGGATGTTTTGGGAGTTTCTAATACAGTTGAAGCCATGAAAGCCAATGGTGTAAAGGTTGCTACATGGATTGATGAAATGTTAGTAAAAGGTTTTACATCTTTCTATAAAGTAGAAAATGGAAAGAAAATGTATTACGATGTTGCAACAACATCTTACAAAACATTACCAGGTGCTGAAGCATTTTTAGTCTTAAAAAATAATGCAGATAAAACTGTTTGGAAAAATGCTGCATGTACTTTATACGATATTGGTGATGGTGTTGCAGGCTTAGAATGGAACACTAAAATGAATACGATTGGTGGTGAAGTTTTAGAAGCTGTAAACAAATCAATTTCTATTGCTGAAGAAAAATTCAAAGGATTAGTAATAGCAAATGAAGGAGCAAATTTCAGTGCAGGTGCCAATGTGGGTATGATTTTCATGTTTGCCATTGAACAAGAATATGATGAATTAGATATGGCGATTAGAATGTTTCAAAATACTATGATGCGTTGTAGATATTCTTCAATTCCAGTTGTAACTGCACCACATGGTTTAACTCTTGGTGGTGGTTGTGAAATGAATTTACATGCCGATAAAATTTGTGCTGCTGCAGAAACTTATATTGGTTTAGTAGAACTAGGAGTTGGCTTAATTCCTGGTGGTGGTGGAACAAAAGAATTTGTTTTAAGAGCCAGTGATGAATTACATAAAGATGAACCAGAAACCAATACTTTAAAAGATAGATTTTTTGCAATTGCTACTGCAAAGGTTGCTACATCTGCATTTGAAGGATTTGAATTAGGAATTTTAAGAAAAGGAATTGATGAAGTAGTGATGAATCAATCTCGAAGAATTGCAGAAGCTAAAAAATCGTGTTATCGAAATTTTTGATGCAGGTTATACTATGCCTCAACAAAGAACAGATATTCAAGTTTTAGGAAGAAGTGCTTTAGGTGCTTTATATGCTGGTATCAATGGTATGTGGAGAGGCAAATATGCAACTGACCATGATGCATTGGTTGCAAAAAAATTAGCTTATGTAATGTGTGGTGGAGATTTAAGTGAAGCACAAAATGTAAGTGAACAATATTTATTAGATTTAGAAAGAGAAGCATTTTTATCACTTTGTGGTGAAAGAAAAACTTTAGAAAGAATTCAAAGTGTATTAAAAACAGGGAAACCACTTAGAAATTAAGAATGTAGAATTACGAATTACGTCCTTTCGAGCTAGGAACGAGAAATCTGTTGAATAATCATGAGATTTCTAAGTCAAGAACTTTGGAAATGACGAGTGCTTTAAAAGGTTTACTCACTTACCTCTTTACCAGTTGAATCTACAAAAAAGGTCCTTCCAGCAAGGACGACTTTTGCCTTGCCATTTTTATAATAATAAACATTGTTATAAATTGGTTTGATTATTTCATTGCCATTGCGATCTATATATCCCCAAAGCAAACCCAATTGAACGGCTGCATAACCACCGCTAAATTCGCCTGTACGGGTATATTTGAAAGGCACAATAACTTTCCCCATATTATCTATAAATCCCCAATTGTTATTTAGTTTTACTTTTGCCAGATTTTCATAAAAATATTTAGCTTCATCATATAAAAAAGGAATAACATTTTTATTTTCTTTATCTACAAAACCCCATTTACCGTTTAGCTTAACAGCAGCATAGCCATTGGTAAAAAAGTATCTTGTTTCTTCATAAATAATGGGAATAACAATTTTGCCTGTTTTGTTAATGAAGCCCCATTTTCCATTCAGATTTACTGCTGCAAAACCTTCTTTAAAATCTGAAGCATAATCATATATCAGGGGAACTATTTCAGTGAAATTTGAATCAATAAATCCAAATTTGTAACCATTAGTAGTCACACCAGCCATTCCTTCATAAAATCTTTTTATTTTAGTGTAAATTTTTTTGGGTTCAGAAAGATAATTTAATCCCGGTCCAGCAATTTTAATATTTGGATTCCAAACGTATGGAATTGGAGAGCCTATTGAATTACCATATCTATCTATAGTATAGACATGATTATCCATTATTACCTTGGCTACCACATTTCTGTATCCTTCTTCGGAATACATGCCAGTTGTTCCATAATAAGCGAACTTAGTTAATACTGCATCATATTGAAATGCTATAACCGTAGCACCAGTTTCAGATATAAATCCCCATTTGCCATTTAGCTTTACACCATATAATCCAAATTCTCCAAAGAAATTTTCATGAACAATGTCTTCATACATTTTCATAGTTCCGCTCCCACCCTTAACAACAAAACCATATTTATTGTCCACTTCAACAACATGTGCTGCATTATTGGTTTTGCTTTTTATTGTTGTAGTATTAGCTGAATTGCTTTCATACCTTGTTGTTGGAATAGTTGGTGTATTCACCTTATTTCGATTACGTTCACTCTCTTCGTATCTTCGTTGTTCCACACTTTTTACTTTCCCATTATTGTCATAAATGGAACTTTGTGCCATTACTTCATCAAAATGAAAAATCATTAAGAAAAGGATACCTATAATTGATGATAATATAGGGCTGTATTTCATTTAAAATAATTCTAGTTAAGAAGCAATGTATGTTAAATTCAACTAAGATGTATTAATATTTTAGGAAGTTTTAGTTTGAACAGAATCTCTCTAGTGGATTCTTTGTTAGAATATTATCATTATTTCGAATGAAAAACGAATAAGAAATCTGCAATTTAAAATTCAACAGATTTCTCAGCAAGAACTTCGAAAAGACGAATTATTAATGAGTAATAAAATATTAATTGTCTTTGCAAGGAACGAAGCAATCTTTTTTAATTTAATTTTTGAGACTGCTTCGTGCCTCGCAGTGACTTTAAATGTTCTTTATTTATTCCCTCCAATAATTACAGGATTTTTTTCATTACCCATAATAATCACTTTTGAATTGGGCGATAGTGCAATTTCTTTTAAAGCTTTAATTTGTTCGTATTGCAATTGATTACTAGTTAAACCAGTATTAATAATTCTTTGATAATCTGCAATACCTTGTGCTTCTACTCTTTTTCTTTCTGCTTCTTGTTTTTCTTTCGATAAAACAAAAGTCATTTTTTGAGCATCTTGTTCTGCTTTTATTTTTTCTTCAATAGATCTTTTTACAGTTTCAGGTAACGTAATATTTCTTACTAATAATTGTTCTAAAACCAAACCTCTAGTTTTAAAATCATTCTCTATTGTTTTAAAAATTCTTGCTTGAAACTCATCTCTTTTATTACTATATAAATCAATGGCATTATAAAAAACTGCGTTGTCTCTAATTCTTGTTCTTGTTATTGGTCGTACAATTTTATCTCTATAATCTATACCAATCTCTCTTACAATTTTTGGTGCATCACCTGGTATAAGTCTATATAAAACAGATAAATCAATAACGACTTCTAAACCATCTTCAGTTAGCACTCTTATGGCATCATCGCCAGATTGAGCACCTTCATCATGAATACCACTCATTGTATAGTTTTGAGTTTTTGTATCAAAACGAACAACATCAACTAATGGATTTACAACATTTAAACCACTTGTAACAACATCTGTTTGTACTTCACCAAAAAGTGTTTTAACACCAACTTGACCAGCATTAATTTGTACAATAGTTGAAGATAAGAACCCAATGATAATAATCAAAAGTCCAAACACTTTTAAACCAACACCAATTTTAGGTAATGGATCTTTTAAGTTTTTTAATGCAAATGAAAAGATAAAAAATAATAATCCTAAAATCATGAGTGCCATAACAAAATATTTTGTTGGTAAATGTAATTAAATTAAAAATCCCGAAGCAATTACTTCGGGATTTTTGTTATTTAGAAATTTGTAAACTATCTATTTCTTCGTTTGTAATTTGTGGTAGACCACCACCTTGTTTATTTTTTATTTTTTGTATTACTAAGTTGCCCACTTTTTCTGCTTCTTCCTTTGTAATAAAACTCTTGAAACCTTCTATTGCTGGTATAATTTCTTGATGAATATAAACTTTATCATCTTTCAGTATTTCATATCCCCAACCAGTTGCAGTCTTAAAAGTTTGTAGTTGTATGTTTTCTTTTTGTAGTATTCCCTTTTTAATAACAGGTATTACTATTCTAATAACAAAAAATAGAATTGCAAAACCAAGCAAAACATATACCCAAATTTTTTTAATCGTTTGCATTATAAGTTTCTGTAGGTTTAAACTCATCCATATTATCGAAATAGTATGTAGAGTTTCTACCTAATGTTACAAAACCTCTCCCTCCAACTGCAAATCCTGTAGCAGCATTTCTATCACTTCTTTCATATCCTGTTTTTTCAGTCCAAGCATCAGTAGCAAAATCATATTCCCAAGTTGTTCTAATATTTGCACCATTTTCGCCAGTAGCTAAATAACCTTTAGTACCAATTACAAAAGCAACTGCATTACCTCTTACAATAGAAGTGTAAGTATCGTCGTAATCTTCACTACTTAAATTAGCAATATCTCTTTTTTTAGTCCAAACATTTGTTGCTGGATCATAAACTGCTATTTCAGTAACAACAGTTCCATTATTTGTTCCAGAAACTATATATGCTTGATTGTTGTAAACAAAAACTGCAGCACCAGTTCTTTTATCTGAAGTATTCATACTTGCTTTTGCTGTCCAAGTATCTGTTGCAGTATTATACTCCCATAAATCTTTATTATGACTACCAGTATAACCACTACAAATGTATCCTTTAGTACCAATGCCAAAACCAACAGCACCATAACGTGCACCACTTCCTACAGTTGAATTTGGTGGATCTGGGAAATTAGCTTTTTGAGCCCATGTATTTGTTGCTGGATTAAATTCCCAAGTATCTTGTAATCTATTAATACCATCGTAACCTGTAGTTACATATCCTTTACCACCAGCTGCAAAAGCTGCTGCTGAATTTCTTTTAACTGCTGCTGAAGGCATAATAGCTCTTTGGCTCCAAGCATCATTTGTTGGGTTGTAAGCCCAAAAATCGCTGTATCGAATAGTTCCGTCAAAACCTGTTCCAACATAAGCAGTATCGCCTATAACAAAACTAACTGCACCAGCTCTTCCATTACCATCAAACGCTGAACGCTTAACCCAATTTCCAATTAAACTTGTTGTAGTAGTATCAGTGCTTGATGTACAAGCCACACCAATTAAGATAAAACTTGTAGCAATAATTACTAAGTTTTTTAAATGCTTCATTTTGTAAAATTTACTTTGATTTTTGTTTGCTTATTGTGTTTAATTTATTTTGAAACACAGTTTTAGTAAAGACAGCAAAAATAGTAGTGTGTTGTTTATCAGACGTTAAAACTTTTATAAAATACAATTGCCTATATCAACCCAATATCTAACTTGTATATTTGCCACCCAATAGCTTATATTGGGCTAAGACTTAGACTTAAAGTATGAATAAAAACAATATTTCTGTTTCATTGGCTTTGATGTTTTTAATTACAGTGTTTTATACAAGTTCTTGTAAAAAAGCTGATATTAAATTTGGAGAAGATTTTTTAGATAATAATGTAACACAAATTTTTAAAACTGATAGTTTTGGAATTGACCTATCAACGGTTTATATAGATTCATTTATTACATCTGCCAAAGGCACAGTTTTGGCTGGGGCTTATACTGATCCTTTATTTGGTAGAGTTACTACTAAATCTTTTTTTGATATTATTCCTCCTGTGTATATTGATCAATATGCTAATACCAGTTTTGATTCAATTACAATAATTTTAACTCCAAATCTGAATAGTTATTATGGCGATTCAACTCAGCCATTAAATATTACTATACATGAGCTTGAAGATTCTATTATACTACCAGAAAATCAGTATGCTTTTTATAATACATCGAGCTTTAAGGTAAAAAATACTCCTTTGGTAAGTAAAGATGTAATGGTAAGGCCTTTGACTGGATCTAAAATTGAAATAAAATTACCAGATGCTTTAGGAATTGATTTTTTAAATAAACTTAAAAATCCTTTAGATAATACGATGAAATCGTCGGCTGCTTTTTTAAGTTATTTTAAAGGAATTCGTTTAAGTACTGATGCCAATGCAAAAATGATTGTGGGTTTTACTGATAATGTAGTTGTTAGATTGTATTATAAAAAACAAGATTTAATTACGCTGAATAAAACTGAAGATTTTAGTTTAGCTAATAAAACTCATCAGTTCAATAATATTTCAATTAATAGAACAGGAGCCATTCAAAATATTGGATCTAACAATAAAGAAATTCATTCTTCATTAACAGGAAATGCTGCTTATGGTCAATCTGCAACAGGCAGTATGATAAAAATGCGTTTTCCTACATTAAAAAATTTGTTGAAAGTTCCCAATTTTGCAAAGGTTTTAAAAGCTGCTTTAATTATTTCTCCATTAAAAGGTTCGTATAGTTCAACTTATTATTTGCCTCCAGTTGTTCGATTATCTTATACCAATTCGAATAATACGATTGGGAATGATTTGGCATATATTAATACAGTTGGTTCTTTGGCAATACAATTAGGATTGTTAAATACAGATTATTTTTTAGGCGAGAATACAGTTTATCAATATGACTTAACTGAATATGTAAAAGAAGTTTTAAATAACACGAATATTATACCTGGTGAAGGCTTGCTTTTTGTTCCTCCATCACCAAACTTAGAAAATTATTTTTCAAGAGTCGTTCTTGGAAATAGGAATAATAATTTAGGAAAAATTGAGTTGCAAATTTTTTACGCAGCAGTTAAATAAAATTATACCATGAAGAAATTTGGCATAACACTTCTTATTTGTTTTTGCTTTGGAAAAATGTTTGCACAAAATAGCAGCTCACCATATTCCATTATAGGATTAGGTGATATTGAAAAAAGTTATTTTGATAGAACTTCTGGCTTGGGTCATGCAGGTGTTGCATTGCACAGTGATCGTTATTTTTTTGTTGGAAATCCAGCATCATTTTCATTCTTAGAAAATCCTAGTTTTAGAAACCCATTTTATTTTGACTTAGCTATTCGTTATAAAAATGTAGGTTTTTCAGGCAGTCCAATCACCAATAACACAGCTAATCAAAGCAATGATATGCAGTTTAAAAGAATATCGTTTGCTATTAAACCAACTAAAAAATGGGGGTTAAGTGCTGGTGTTTTACCCTTTAGTAATACCAACTACTCTTTTACAGGTGTAAAGAAAATTCAAGGAGGAACATTTTCTGTAGATGCAACTTATGAAGGAACAGGAAGCACGAATTTATTGTATTTAACCAATAGTTTTTTGATAACAAAAAATTTAAGTATTGGTGTTCAATCATCTGTTTTGTTTGGGCAGTTTGATGACAAAGAAACTATTTATAGTTCTGTTACTGATAGTGTTTTAGCAACAGATAGAAATGTTGTTTTATCATCACCATATTTTAAAGGTGGAATTCTATATAAAAATCAAATTAATAAAGATTGGAATGTTTCTTTAGGAGCAACAGGATCTTTAAAAACAAATATCAATGCAGATTATCAATTAAAAGTTACAGATGGAAGTACAATATTGAAAGATGTAAATGAAAGGCAAGAAAACTATACTGCATTGCCTATTATGGGTACAGTTGGTATTGCTGCAACTTTAAAAAATAAATACACTTTTGTATTAGATTATTCTGCACAAAATTGGAGTAGTTTAAAATATGCAGGAACTAATTATTCATTAACTGATAGTCGTAGAATCAGTGCTGGTATGCAATACACAAAAAATATTATTGTTCGAGATAATAGAGGCAATACTGCAATTTATGAACAAAGTTTTTTACAAGCAGGGTTTTACCATAATAAATCTTACCTTAATGTTTATGGCCAACAATTAAATGAATGGGCTATAACTCTTGGTGCTGGAACACAATTAAACCGAAGCGGTTTGGGTTTACAAGCTAATGTTGAAATTGGAAGTAGAGGCACTACAGACAGAGGAATGGTAAAAGAAAATATTACTCAAATAGGTTTAACGATCAGCTATAGAGACTTCTGGTTTACAAAGAAAGTGAAGAAGTATAACTAATCTTTCTCATCCAAATTAAAATTTAACTTGTCTTACTAATTGCTAATTTGCTAGCCAAATAAGCTGTTGGTAAATAAGCAATAATTAAGTCTAAAAGATTAAACCAAAGAGGAGCGTTAAGTTGCATTACCATAGAAATTCCACCCAAAAAGAAAGCAACACCTACTATCATTCCTAATAATAGTTTTCTACTTTTTGCAAAAAACGCCGTTAAAAAGGCTCCAAAAAAAGTACCTAAAGCATGAGCTAAAAAAGGAAAAATATAATGCTTAGGTTGAAGCAAATGCATAGTAGCATTCATTTCTTCAATAGTTTTATTTGTAGCACCTTCTGGCAAAGGAATAATTGATGGTCCAATCATAATTAATCCACCATTTACAAGTGCTCCAAAAAAGAGACCAGCAATTACCACTAGAATATTATTTAATATTGGGTTCATGATTTTTTTGTTAAAGTTAAATAGTTTTCTCAATTCTATATTTGCTTATCATAATTATATCATGCAAAACCTTTCAGTTTCAATTATCACTTTTAACGAAGAAAAAAATATTGCTCGTTGTTTGGATAGTGTTAAAGACATTGCCAATGAAATTGTAGTTGTAGATTCTAATTCGACTGATAATACTGAAAACATTTGTAAACAATATGGAGTGAAGTTTTTTAGTCAGAAATTTTTAGGTTATATAGAACAAAAAAATTACGCCCTTAGTCTTTGTAAATGCCAATATGTATTGTGTTTAGATGCTGATGAATGTTTAAGTGAAGAGTTGATTCAGTCCATAAAAAAAGCTAAACAAAATAATTTTTCTGCTGATGCTTATCCAATGAATCGTTGTACCAATTTTTGTGGTAAATGGATTAAACATGGCACTTGGTATCCTGATAGAAAATTAAGATTATTCAATCAACAAAAAGGAAAATGGGGAGGTGTAAATCCACACGATACAATTGTACTGCAAGAAAATACTTCAACAAGTTTTTTAAAAGGAGATATTCATCATTACAGTTATTACACAGTTGAAGAAGTGTTAACACAGCAAAATAAATTCACTACAATTCAAGCTCAGGCTATGTTTGAGGCAGGCAAAAGAAGTAATTGGTTTAAATTATTTTTTAATCCAATTATTGCTTTTAAGTCTGGTTATTTTTTAAAGCTTGGTTTTTTAGATGGAGCTGATGGCTTTTTTATTGCATGGACTGTGGCTTATAATACTATGGTAAAATATTATAAGTTGATGAGGATACATAAAGAAAAATAGATTTCTAGGTCATTGAAAAGGTTCGTGCCTGTGGCAATCTTTTTTTTATTAATTTTAAAGACTGCTTGATCTTCTCAGTTTTGACGATCACATTCAACGTCATTTCGAAGGTTCGTGCCTGAGAAATCTCAGTTTTAATTAAGAGATTTCTCATTCGTGCCTCATTCGAAATAACATATTATTACTTACAAAAATTGTTCAGCTTTTTTTAAATCTTCAGGAGTATCTATTTCAATTCCCATATAATCTGTAACCACCATTTTTAAAGAAATACCATTTTCTAAATATCGTAAACATTCAATTTTTTCTGCAGCTTCTAAAGGAGTCATTGGCCAATTAGTAAAATTTAAAAGAGCTTGTTTTTTAAAAGCATAAACTCCAATATGTTCATAATAAGTTGGAGTAATGGTTACATCTCTTAAATAAGGAATTACGCTTCTGCTAAACATTAAAGCATTCATGTTTTTATCTACTGCAACTTTAACGTAGTTAGGATCAGCAATAAGTTTTTCATGGGTTAAAACCTGCATTAAACTTGCCACTTGAACAGATGAATCATTAAATACTTCTAATAATTTTTCAAGAGGTGCACGTTTTACAAAAGGTTCATCGCCTTGAACGTTTACAATAATATCAACATCTAAATCGGCTGCAGCTTCAGCAATTCTATCACTACCACTTTCGTGAATATTGATGCTCATAATGGCTTTTCCACCATGTTCAATAATTTCATTAAAAATAATATCACTGTCTGTAGCAACAAAAACATCATCAAACAAACCTGTTGCAATGGTGTTATCATAAGTATGACGAATAACAGTTTTATTGCCCAACAATTGCATCAGTTTTGCAGGAAATCTAGTAGCTGCATAACGTGCAGGAATAATAGCAATCTTTTTTAATGAGTTCATGAAATGGAAATTACTTATAGCAAAATTAATACTTAGCAAACTTGTTAAATCATATTAATATTGTGTTCAAAATTCATTCATGTTTTCAGTAAATATTAATACAGAAGAAAAACATCCCATTATTGAACTTAATAGATGAATCTTCAAATACTTTGGTTGAAGTATTTTCTGTTGGTGCAATGCTTAACAAATTTCTTTGCACTATTGATGGAGAAGAATTTAATGTTGTTGATGGATATGAAAACTTAAATGAAGCCATTAATCCAAAAGAAGCATGGTTTAAAAGTTGTAAGCTCAATCCTTTTGTTTGTAGATTGAATGAAGGAAAATACCAATTTAATAAAGTTGACTATATCATTGAAAAATTTTATTTAGGCAAACATGCTATTCATGGAATAATTTATGATGCAGTTTATACCATAAATAAAACAGAGTCTAATAATGACTATTCGTTAGTTGAATTTAATTATAATTATTTAGGAGAAGATAAAGGCTATCCTTTTCCTTTTTCATCAACTGTAGTTTGGAAGTTAGACTCAACATAATAATTTATCTCTAACAACTACTATTGAGCATCAAAATGAATTTGCTATTCCTATTTGTGATGGTTGGCATCCTTATTTTAAATTGGATGTTCCAGTTGATGAATGTTTTTTAGAAATAAATTCAAAGCAACAAGTAGAATTTGATAATGAACTAATCCCAACAGGAAAATTAATTTCTGACGATAGATTTGTACAACCAATTAGTCTGCAAAATATTGAACTTGATAATTGTTTTAAGCTAAACAATAACACAACTTCTAATTGTATATTAAAAGGAAAAAAACTTTCACTCGAAATTTCATCAAATCCAAATTATCCTTACCTACAAATCTATACACCACCACACAGACAAAGTATTGCTATTGAAAATCTGAGTGCAGCACCAGATGCTTTTAATAATAAAATGGGATTGATTTATTTAGAACCTAATTCAAGAATTGAATTTGTAGCAAATTATAAACTCATAATTAATTAGGATAATATTTACTTACTAATTGCAACAAATCATCTTGTTTTATATGAGTTGCAATAGCTCCATTCATTTGTAAAATTTCTGCAGAAAGAGTATGAGCAATTTTTAAACTTTCTTCATCTGACTTATTTAAATATTGAGCTAAAATAAAACCTGATAAAGACCCATCACCAGCACCTGTACAATCTTTTATTTCTTTAACATTTGGTGCATCAAGAGTAATTGTTTTTTCTTTTGTAAAAAGCATACTTCCATTGGCACCATTATGTAACCAAACTTTTTGTGCTCCTCTATTTAATAATTCTTCTGCTTGTTCATGAATGGTAGTATTATGATTATAACCTGTTAAAGCAGGTAGTTCATCTTCATTTGGTGTAAGCATATAAACACCTTTTAAATTCATTTTGCTCAATTTTGCAGCAGGAGGAACTGAAACTGGTTCTATAATTAATGGAATTTGATTATTGCCACAAAAGTTTGCCAACCATTCCATAGCTGCTAAACTAATATTAGCATCTGCAATAATGAAAGATGCTGTTAAAAGTAATCCTTGATGTTTATTTAAATGTTCTGGAGTAATTAAATCTAATTCTGCATTGGTAATAAGAGCAGTAAATAAAGATCCATCGTGATTTAAAATTCCTGTGTATTTTCCAGTTAAAGAACTTGTAGTTATTGATGCATCTAATTTAATATTGGTATAATCACATATAGTTTTTAGCCAATCTCCTTCACCATCATTACCAAAAACACTAATTAGTTGTACTGGTAAACCCAATAATGCTAATTGATGAGCAATATTTCTGCTTACACCACCTGCACTTCTATGAACAGTTGCATCATTTGTAGTTGCTAATAACATGGGCGATGTTGCTGAATACAACTCATCTACCAAAGCAGCTCCAATACAAATAATTTGTTTTTGCATAATTATTTTTTAAATGTCTTTAATGTTTCCTACCAAAGATTCTATTTTCAATTTTTTTAATGTAATTTTTAAAAAAAGGAAACTGTCCTAAAAAGATACTTATAAATAAGACACAGAATGGCCATAAAACTGATACTAAAACCAAATAAAGGGTATAATATATAAAGGGTTTTTCAATTGAAACGAGGTTCAAAATTTTTCTTCCTAAATAACCACAACAACTTCCACCAAGAGCAAATGTTGTAATAATTAGGGCAAATTGAAACCAACTCACATTCCATTTTCTCTTTAGTTTTAAAAAAAAGTTGCCCAAAATATAATTTTTACAAGTTTGCAAATTAAACACAACCCTTGTTATTATTAGTTTTTTTATTTTTTTATTTAAAAATTTAAAAATTTTTTTCTAACATCGTGTTTATGTCACCTTGAGGTCATATTTTTGTCGGCGTTTAGGAATTTATCCACAACCAGAACCATAGATAGTGAATATGAAGTTTCATTACAGATTTAATACAACCATACTTGCAAGCATTTTATTTGTTTTATCATTTAGTTTCAGCAAGAATACTTTAGCAGCAGATGATGGCAAAACACTTTTCATGAAAAATTGTGCTGCCTGTCATGCTATTGATAAAAAATTAACAGGCCCAGCTTTACAAGGAGTTGAAGAAAGATGGAAAGGCGATAGAAAAAATCTTCATGCTTGGATAAAGAATAGTGGCACATACTTAAAAACTGCAAAAGATCCTTATGCAGATGCCATGTTTGCTGAGTACAATAAAATGGCAATGAATGCTTTTGATGGAGTTTTAGATGAAAAGCAAATTGATGATATTTTAGATTATATTAAAGATTGGAAGCCTGTTGTTGCTGCTAATCCAAATAATCCTGAAATAACCAATGCAGATTCAGATAGCACACTTTTATTTGGAATCTTAACTTTAATCTTAGCGATTGTTGCATTTACACTATTACAAGTTAATAGCAATCTTAAAAAGTTAGCTGATGTTAAAGAAGGTTTTGAAACACCTGAACCTGTAGTATTTTGGAAAAACAGAACCTATATTGCTTTTGGAATTATTGTATTAGTAATGATAGGGGGTTATTTAACTGCAAAAGGTGCTATTGGATTAGGCAGAAATAAAAACTACGTTCCAGTGCAACCAATATTTTATTCTCATAAAGTTCATGCTGGAGTAAATCAAGTAAATTGTTTATATTGTCATGGTGGTGCTCAAGATGGTAAACATGCTAACATTCCTTCAGTGAATGTTTGTATGAATTGTCATATGACCATTAATGAATATAAAGGAACTGCTAAATTATTTACTGAAGAAGGAGAAGAAGTAGATGGAACAGCTGAGATTCAAAAATTATATAAATACGCTAATTATACACCTGGTGAACCTTGGGACGCTTCAAAAGCAACTTCAATTCCTTGGAATCAAGTTCATAATTTACCAGACCACGTTTACTTTAACCATAGCCAACACGTAAAAGCTGGTCAGGTTCAATGTCAAACTTGTCATGGTGAAATCACTAAGATGGATGAAGTAAAACAATTTGCAGATTTAAGTATGGGCTGGTGTGTGAATTGTCATAGAGAAACAAAAGTTCAATTTAAAGAAAATGGATTTTATAGTATATATGAGAAATATCATGATGAATTAAAGAGTGGAAAATTAGACAGGAAAAAAGGAATTACTGTAGAAAAAGTTGGTGGTACTGAGTGTCAGAAATGTCACTATTAATATTTGATAAACTTTAGTTAGAATCAAATAGAAAAGAACTTAGAAATTTAAATTATCGAATTATCATAGTCATTATGAGTAAACATTGGCAAAGTTTTGGAGAATTAAACAATACAGAAGCTTATCAGAAGTTAGCAAAAGATGAGTTTAATGAAGATTTACCATTTGAATCAGATGGTAATTTAATGGATGCAAATACGCCTAGAAGAGACTTTTTAAAATATTTAGGATTTACAACTGCAGCTGCAGCAATTGCTGCTAGTTGCGAAACACCCATAAAAAAATCTATTCCATTTGCTAATCGCCCAGAAGAAATTGTTCCTGGAGTTGCTCAATATTTTGCAACAACTTATGTTCAAGATGGAGATGCACAAAGTGTTGTTGCTAAAGTTAGAGATGGAAGACCAATTAAAATTGAAGGAAATGAATTGAGTCCTTTAACAGGGGGTGGTACTTCTGCAAGAGCTCAGGCAAGTGTGTTAGATTTATATGATGGTGCAAGATTAAGATTTCCAACTATCAATGGTAAAGAAGCAACTTTTGAATCTTTAGACAATGAATTAGCTGGAAAAATATCTGGTAATGTTGTGGTACTTTCTTCAACAATAAGTTCTCCTTCTTCAAAAGAAGTCATCAATCAATTTTTAGCAAAATATCCTGGAAGCAAACATGTTCAATATGATGCTGTTTCTTATAGTGGAATTTTAAATGCTAATAAAATTTGTTATGGAAAGCAAGCTATTCCATCTTATCAATTTGATAAAGCAAAGGCAATAGTAAGTATAGGAGCAGATTTTTTAGGAACTTGGATTAGTCCAGTTGCTTTTGCAAGACAATATGCAAAAGGCAAAAAAATCAATCCAAAGAATATTGATATGAGTCGCCACATTGCTTTTGAAACTGTGGCAAGTTTAACTGGCTCAAATGCCGATGAAAGATTTTTACACAGACCAAGTGAAACTGCAGCTGTAGTTTTAGGTTTATATAATGCAATTAATGGTGCAGCTGTAAATGTTGCAGATAGTAAATTAGCAAAAGGAATAGAAAAAGCTGCAAAAGCTCTGAAAGCTGCTAATGGAGAAGCTTTAGTAGTTTGTGGAAGTAATGATACTAATGTTCAAATTGTAGTTAATGCAATTAATGAAGCATTGGGAGCAAATGGAAAAACAATAGATTTTGGAAGTTTAAATAATACAAAACAAGGTATTGATACTGATTTTTCTAGTTTACTTGAAAGCAAAGTTGATACCTTAATTATAGTAGATGCTAACCCTGTTTATTCTTGGGGAGATAGCAAAAAAGTAAAAAGTTGGTTAAAAGGAATTGCAACTACTGTAAGTTGTAATG
>CAVQUL010000002.1:0-24081 GCA_963716885.1 uncultured Chitinophagaceae bacterium
CTCGTAATTACTGCAGCTGTAGGAATAATTAATCTTGGGAAATATACTTTTGAAATAAGGTTAGCATTACCAATTAAACTGCCACTTGACTCACTTAAAGCATTGGAGAAAAATTGCCAAGGCAACATTGCTGCATATACCATAATGGCATAAGGAGCTGCACCTTCAGAAGGTAGTTTTGCGATACTCCCAAAAATAATGGTAAACACAAACATGGTGAGTAAAGGCCTAATAATACTCCAAGCCACACCCAAAACAGTTTGCTTATATCTTACTTTAATATCTCTCCAACTTAGGATATAAAAAAGCTCTCTAAATCTCCACAAATCTTGCCAATAATTTTTTTCTGTGGCATTGGGTGTGATGATGATTTGATGTATAGGTGTTGACATGAATTTCTTTCTTAAATTATTCTTTTATATATTGCAGGATTACCTGCATAAACCCCTGGCTCGTTAATATCTTTTGTAACTACTGAACCTGCACCAATCACTACATGATTGCAAATGTTTACTGGCAAAATAGTAGCATTGCTTCCAATAGAAACATGATTACCAATTATTGTTTTTTTCCATTTTGAAACTTCTTCATTTGCTGGTTTTCCATCAGTAAATAAATCATTTACAAACATTACTCCATGGCCAATAAAGCAATTGTCTCCAATAGTTACCAACTCGCAAATAAAACTATGACTTTGAATTTTGCAATCATTACCAATGATTACTCCTTTTTGAATTTCAGTAAATGGACCAATAAAACAATTATCTCCTATGGTGCAACCATACAAATTAACTGGTTCAACAATGGTTACGTTCTTCTCCAAAAGTACATCTTCAACTATTGTTCTTTGATATTTTCGGCTTGGATTCATGTACAAATTTATTGCTTTTGAACTATAAATTTTATTAATGATCTCAACAGTTTTCAATCCATCATAAGCATTGGCAGTCATATTTGAATTATTGTTTAAAACATCAATTACATTTTCGATACACTTTATCATGATTACTCATAGAACCTTGATAGGTACCATAATGATTAGAAGCATTTCCTTGTGGCAAATCTTCAATAATGTAATTCTTCTATACATTGATATTCTAAAGTATTTAAATAAGCTCCACCAATTTTTACAGTTCCTTTTTCTCCAAAAATGGTTAATGAGCCTTCCATGTTTTTTTCAAAACTGTTCACCGTATAATTGATGGTTCCCAAAGTTCCATTTTGAAACTTCAAAATCACTACACCCGTATCTTCTAATTCAATCAAGTTCTTGATGCAAGAAATTATTTTTAAAAGATTTTACTTCTTCGACCTCTCCAATCATCCAATATAATAAATCTATGAAATGACTAAATTGTGTAAACAAAATGCCACCATCTAATGCTTTTGTTCCTCTCCAATTATTATTGTAATAATAATCATTTCTGTTCCAAAAACAATTGAGTTGTACATTAAATATTTTTCCAAGCTTTCCTTCATCAATCACTTTCTTAACAGCAACAACTGGAGGATTAAATCTATTTTGTTTTACTACAAATAACTTCTTTCTGTTTCTTTCAGCGTAACTGCAATCATTTGTTGAGCATCTTCAACTTTAATGGCCATTGGGTTTTTCACAAAGCACATGATGACCAGCTTCTAAACTTTTAATGCTGTGTTGAGCATGTAATCCATTAGGTGTGCAAATTACAACAACATCTAAATCTTTTTCTTGTTCTAACAAATTTTCAATTTCATAATAACTATTGCAAGAATATTGTTTTGCAAAATGATCTGCTTTATCTTTTTCAATATCACAAACTGCTTTTAAACTGCCAACCTGATGTATTAAGGCTGCATGTCTTGTTCCAATGGTACCACAACCCACTAATGCAAATTTCAATGGTTCACTCATTTAATTATGCAGTTGCTACTTTTCTATATAAATCAAAATATTGATTTGCTATTTCCTGCTGATCGAAACGTTTTGCATTTTCAAAACCATTGGTAATGAGTTGAGCTCTGTATTCATCATCTTCAATCACTTTGAAAAATCCTTTTCGAATATCTTCAACATCAAATGGATTCACCAAACAAGCTGCATCTCCTGCAATTTCTGGCATGGATGAAGTATTGCTAGTAATGCACCACTCTGCCTGTTTTATTGGCTTCAACAATTGGCATTCCAAAACCTTCAAGTGTTGATACCAAAGAAACGATATCACATTCTTTGATACAATTTTGCAATTTCTTCATCAGTTAATGCTTGATCAATATTTTCAACATCAATTTTATTTTCTTTCAAGATATTTCTAGTGGCTTCATCTAATTTTCCTACAATAACATATTTACAACTAATGCCTTTTAATGCTGCTGCAGTTCTGGCAATGTTCTTATTTTGTGCTGTTCCCAATTGCAAAATCACAGGCTTAACTTTATTAAACTCTTTGGGTTTTGATTGATGAATTTTGGAACAAAAATGTAAATGACTTTTATTTTTTCTTCTGGAAAAGAAATGTATTGTAACAAATCTTGTTTGGTAGTTTCAGAATTCACTGTTATATATTCTGCCTTCTTTGCTGGAAGTGTAAACCAAAACCATTTAATGATATTAAATTTTAATCCCTTTTTATCTTTTAAAGCACCACAATCGTGAATGGTTAAAATGCTTCTTTTTTTTTGAAGAAGAGATTGGCAAAATGAATATCGCCTGTAATATGGTTGACATCTTTTTGATGAAAAAAAGCTTCAACTGCAATCATCAACCTTTTATAAAAACCATTGCTAAAAAAGACTACTTCCTTTTTTAATGATGGAAATATCTTGAGGTTGTAAATTTCTAATGGCTTCGAAATAACTTTCTATACTAAAATTTCCTGTTGCTCTTTGTCTTCTCTGAAAATGTACTACTTGAATCATAGATTAATTCAACACGGCAACTTGATCTAATTCTTTTTTAGGTGCAGTTAAAAACACAGACCATAATCTCGAAAAATTATAATCTTTATTCTTAAATTTTTGATTCACCCAAGTTGGCATTAGATTTTTATTTTCAAAAACCTTCATGCCACTAAACCAATTCTCAAAAGGAAATGTAAATCCTTTTTTAGGTCTGTTCCAAATGGCTTCAGGTAATTCATCTATAAAAGCATCTACCAATAAAGCTTTGGGTTTGGTTTTAATTTTTGAAAACTTTACAGACTTCGTCTAAATTATTTACATAATCCATCAAATCTCTATCTAAAAATGGCACCCTCAATTCTAAACTATACCACATGCTTTGGGTATCGCTATCTTTTAACAATTGATTTTGCATGTAGATAGACGTATCGTAATAAGCAGCTCTATTTTTTTTGGTGGTTGTATTAATATCTTCTTGAAAAGTGTATTTACACAATTCAGTCAGTACTTTTTGTTCATCAATCTCTAAAATGGTAGCAATATCTTTTGGGGTGAATAAGCCTCTATAAAATAAATATTCTTTTGATGAATTGAAGTATTTAAATACTGAATTTTTCTTTTGGGATAAGTTGAAAATAATCGAGTAGGTGCTACCTTATTTATCATGGCTAAAGCATGTGATAGTTTATTGAGTGATTGGCATGTTTAACTGAAGGATAACCTCCAAATATTTCATCTGCTCCTAATCCACTCAACACCACTTTTAATCCTAATTGATGAGCATATTTACATATAAAATGTGTATTGATAGCATCGGTTGAAGGTTGATCTAAGCTTTGATAAATTTCATTCCAAGAATCTAAAAATTCTTGCTTAGTTACTTTATAAAAATGATGTTTTACTCCAGTTTGTTTAATGATAATATCTTGATATTCTTTTTCAGAATATTTTTCATCATCAAAATAAATACTTAATGTTTCTATGGGTGATGATTGTTGTTGTTGAGCAAGAATACTTAACAAACTGCTATCAATTCCTCCACTTAAAAAAACACCCACAGGTACATCGGCAATTAAATGTCTTTTTACTGATTGTGTTACTAATGCTTTAGTTGTTGCAACTGCTTCAGTATAAGTTGTTTTTTTATTTTGATATTGGTATTGATAATACTTCGAGATTTTTTCTTCCTTAGTTTTTAAATTGATGGTTATGTAATGCCCTCTTGGCAAAGGCTGAACATTTTTTAAAGTGGTGATAGGTTCTGGTAAAAAACCATAAGCTAAAAACCAAATTTTCCAATTTGGATTTTCTTCCCAATGTTCATCAATGGCTTTTAAACCACGAACTTCAGAAGAAAAATAAATCGTTTCATTTTTTCTTCCAATATACAAAGGCTTTATTCCTGCATGATCACGAGCTGCAAATAAGGTGTTGGTATTTTTATCTATCAACACAAATGCAAACATGCCTCTTAACTTCTCTAATATTTCAACTCCCCATTGCAAGTATCCTTGAATGATGACTTCTGTATCTGAACTTGAATTGAATGAATGTCCTAATGATTTAAGTTCTTCTTTTATTTCTAAAAAATTATAAATCTCTCCGTTATATACTATCTCAATGTTTTCATCTTGACTGATCATAGGTTGATGACCTAAAGGAGAAAGATCAATAATAGCAAGTCTTCTATGACCTAAAGCATAATTTAATTCTGAGTTTACTAGATAGTCCAGAATCATCTGGTCCACCACGATGCATAGCATTCGTCATGCTTTGAATCTGTGATTCTAAATTGTTTTCATCTCCAATAATTGCTGCTATTCTACACATATTCCTTAATCAACTTTAAAAGTTGACTATCCAAAAATTCTTTCTTTAAGACTCGATAAAAATTGACCCAAATGTTTTTGGTTTTGGTTTCACATCATCAAAATATTGATTCGATGATTTTGATTTTCCACCATACCATAACCATAGCCATAACCATAGCCATAGCCATAGCCATAGCCATAGCCATAGCTATTCCATAGCCATAATAACCATAACGAGCACCTACTTTAACATCGTTAATTATTAATCCCATATTAGGTAATTTATTTGCTACATAAACATCATTAATAAAATCAACTTGCTTTTTGAAAGTGTAACGTTGACGAATTACATAAATGGATGCATCTGCATATTCTGCAATAGTAAAAGTATCTCCAACTAATCCTACAGGAGCAGAATCAATAATTACATAATCGTAATTGGCTTTAAGTTCATCAAATAATTTTTTCATTAATGGTCCTAACATTAATTCTGATGGGTTTGGAGGTATTGGACCACAACCATAAACATGTAAAGTTGGGTATTGTTCAATAGTGTAATAAATATCCTCGAGATTATCTGTTTGTCCAATTAAGTAGTTACTAATACCCACACCTTTTTTCTCCATTCCAATACTCTTAATAATTTTAGGTTTACGTAAATCAAACTCTAAAACAGCTACTTTTTTACCAGAGATAGCTAATACAGCACCTAGGTTTAAGGCTATGAAAGATTTTCCCTCACCACTTATGGAGGAGGTCACCAACAATGTTTTTTTATCGGCAATTAAAAACTGCAAGATTGGTTCTGATGATTCTAAATTGTTCAGAAATAATACTTCTGCTTTTATTAGCAACAACAAAGGCGTTTTCGTCATTACTATGACTGATTTCTCCAATAAAAGGAGCATTTGTTTTCTTAGCTATTTCTTCTCTATTGGTGATCTTATCGTTTAACAATGATCTTAAATAGATGAATAAAGTGGGCAACGCTAACCCTAATAAAATACCATATAGCCTGTATTTTGAACGATCTGGCTCTATTGGATTATTTGGTGTAGCAACGATATCATATTGTTGATAATTAGAAACTGTAGCAGCAGAGGCAACCAAAGTTTCTTCTCGTCTTTGCATTAAATAAATATAAATCGCTTCTTTAATACCTTGATCTCTGGTAATTTCTCTGGTAGTTTTTTCGTAAATTGCTGCACCACCAAACATTTTCTTTAAGCCACCATCAACTTCTAAAAGCTGATTTCTTTTCTTTTCTAAATCACTTTTATAATCTGCTTAATCTAGTTAATAAATTATTTTTAGATTCTTCAAGGGTATTTTCTAGCTCTTAAAACCACTTCACTATTCTTGCTTAACGATTTTTCTTCGTTAGCCAAAAGCATTTTGTTTTGATTAAAAGTAGAAATTAAAAACACAACAGTAGGATCATCAACACCTAAATAAGAGGGCACTAAATCAGCATCGTTTTTAACTGAATTCTTTTTTGAAGCTGAGCAACCACATCTAGTTTTCCCAAGACTTCTATATAATAGTTTTGCATTATCATCAAACTCTTTTGTTTTACCAGTTAACAATTCTTTTTGATAGAAATATGGATTAGCTGTTTTTAATAGATAGTGATTTTTTTTCAACTCCTTCTAAATCTGCACTCACTTCATCTAATCTGCCTGCAATAAAATTTATTGTATTTTTAGAGGCAATAGCTTTTTCTTCAACATTTTGGTTTTTATACTCATCAATTAATGCTTGTAAAACATCTGTACCTCTTTGTGGATTTTCAGAAACTAATGATAAGCTAATAATGGTTGTTCTTGAACCCAAAGGTGTAATAGATAATCCATTCTAAAATTGCCCCAGTTGCATTTCTTATAGGCTGCCAAACAAATTTATAAGTTGCATTGATGGAATATTAATGAATCTTTTTGTATTATTTTTAATGTAAGTCCAAAACAGTCAAAATAGGTATTCCAAAGAAAATTGATTGTTTTTCCATTACTCCGATTTACTATTATTTTCTAATTTTCCCACCAGTTTTATGTAAAATTAATAAAACTAAATCATAATGATAGATTAGAATCTTTTACAGTTACAAATTCAATTCTGAAAGGTAACTGACTTATAATAAATTTCTCTTGTATTCACTTTTCCTTCTGAATAAAATTGAACATTAAATTGATTTTTCTTAACAACATGTTCTAAAAGAAGTTTAGACTTCAATCAATTCAACTTCATTTTCAAGATTCACTTTTTTGCCACCAAACATTGCAACGTCAATAATATCATGTACTTCCACCACCTCTTGAAGCACCTGCTTTTTCGTCTCCTTTAACTAAAAGAGTTGCAGTGTTTTTATATTTATTAGGAATGTATCTTAAAATGATTAAAGACCCTGCAATACATAGAGTTAAACTTACTATGTATAAAGGCAAATAGGATAAATATGCAAAGAACATCTCTGCTGGAGAGGTTTTATTCTCAGAATCTAATATAACTAGATTATTGTTATTGGTTGATGACATGCTGAATTTGTTAAGAGAAGATTATCTTCTAATAATTGAAATTGTATTTAATATCAATGCTAATGTAGATATTACTGTTAAACCTAACGACAAATCTCGTTGAAAATTAGGATTTACATTTAATGTTTTTAATTTATTAGTATTTGCACCCACATAAATCACATCGTTTTGATGTATTTGAAAGGCTGAACTTGTAATGAACTTGGTGTTCCTTAAATCAATTTTATATGTTTCAAACTTTCCATTTATTTGACGCATTAAAACAATATCTTCTCTTTTTCCATTATCTGTTAAATCTCCAGCTTCTGCAATAGCATCAAAAATATTGGCTTTGTCAGTTTTAAAATTAACTACACCTGGTTTTTTAACTTCACCCAACACATTGGCTTTTAAACTATTAAATTTCACAACAACTAAAGGATTCTTAACCTCATCTTTTAGCTTTAACTTTAATATTTTCAGCTAATTCAACTTTCGATAATCCTGCTGCTTTTATTTTTCCAATTTTTGGCATTTCAATATATCCTTCTTGATCAATTTGATAACCCACACCTGAAGAAGCAGTTGCTGCACTTGAAGTTGTTGAACTAGCTCCTCCACTCGAAAGATTAAATAAAGATGCATCTTCTTGTCGTAACGAACCTGCAATAACTTGAACTGAAATTAAATCGTTGGGTAATAATTTTAAATCTTCAAGAACAACATTGTAATTATTAATGGTATCCAACCCTTTTTGAAAGTAATTGAAATCTTTATTAATTCTTTTTTGTGGATCACAAGCAATTAGTAAGGTTAAACAACCAAGAATTAGAACTAATTTGCTTAGTTTATTGTTTAAATTCATAAAATTTGTTTTGAGTGAACACAGCTCCGCCAAGTGAGTCACATTAAAGTTGTATTAAAGGCGAAAATATTAAAAAAATGCACCCCTATGATTTTATCAAAGGAGTGCATTTAAATATTTTATTTTATAACGAAAAATATCATTAATTAGGACCTTGAATTTTTAAACCAACTGATTTGTATACAACTGATTAATAGAAATTTTTATATAGTTTCAATTTCAATTAATAGCTGCAAATATAGTTACTCTTCGATTATATTCTACAATTTTTTTAGAAATTCCTGCTGAATAATTTTAGTATGTTTGATTTATTAAAATAATATGAATAAAAGATTCTATTCATTAGACATTTTTCGTGGTGCAACTGTTGCATTAATGATCTTGGTTAATAACCCAGGTTCTTGGTCATTTATCTTTTCACCACTAGAACATGCAAGCTTGGCAAGG
Organism: uncultured Chitinophagaceae bacterium; assembly: GCA_963716885.1. Lineage (GTDB taxonomy): Bacteria > Bacteroidota > Bacteroidia > Chitinophagales > Chitinophagaceae > CAIVPM01. Next base: position 8,514 of record CAVQUL010000002.1, read on the forward strand.
CTGTACACCAACTGACTTAGTGTTTCCATTCTTTTTATTTGCTGTTGGAAATGCTATGGCTTTTGTAATTCCAAAACTACAAGAGCAAAGCAGCTACTGCTTTTTTTAAAAAAGTATTTAAAAGAAGCATCATCATATTTAGCATTGGTTTAATTCTAAATGGGTTGCCCTTTTTTTATTGGAATAACAATGAATTAGTAGTGAAACAATGGTCGTTCATAAATACAGATTCAAATGGTAATTCTTTTGAGGATGGTATAAGAATTATGGGTGTTTTACAGCGAATTGCCATTTGCTATTTTATTGCTTCAATACTTGCATTTTATTTTACTCCCAAAAAAATTATAGTTATATCAATAGCAATCTTGGTTTTCTATTGGGTGATTTCTTGGTTTTTGGGAAGTTCTGATCCTTATAGTTTAACTGGTTTTTTTGGCACATAAGGTCGATTCATTCACTTTTATCAAAACAGCATATGCTTCATATAGATAAAGTAGATGGGAAAGTTTTTCATTTTGACTATGAAGGATTAGTAAGTACTACTGCTGCTATTGTTCAAGTGCTAATAGGATACTTAGTAGGCTTATATGTGATTAAAAAAGGGCCTAATATTGAAACAATCAAAAACCTTTTTTTATTGGGGGGCAGTTTCTTGTTAATTGGTTTTTGCTGGGATTTTATTTATCCAATCAGTAAAAAAATGTGGTCGAGTTCTTATACAATTTTTACTTCTGGATGGGCTTTAATTTCATTAGCAATATTAATTTATTGTTTAGAGCTAAGAAAAATAAAAAATGTTACTACTCAATTTTTTGATGTTTTTGGCAAAAATCCTTTATTCATATTTGTTCTTAGTGGATGCATTACCAAGAGTTGTTTTCTTTAATTAGGATTGAAACTATAAATGATAAAGGAGTTCAAATATTTTTAACCCCTTTTTCTTGGTTCTATGAACATGTTTGCAAAAACATTGCAACAGATTTAAGAATTGGTTCATTAATGTATGCTATTATACTTATCTTTTTTTATTGGTTTATTTGCTATATTCTTGATAAAAAGAAAATTTATATTAAAGTATAAGCATGATATCTCATCTCATTAAAAAAAATCCTGAAGCCTATTTTGTATTAAAAGTTATAGTTCTATATCTAATTTTTAATTATGGCTCTCAATTTTGGATTGGCATTACAGCAAAAGGTGGTTATTATTCAGAATTCTGTGATCAGCATTTAAACTATATTAAATGGTTAAGGCATTCAATTTTACTAGGTGCTGCTGCAGTTTGTAACATATTAGGATATTCAACAGAAATTATAAATACAACAGTCATTAGAGTTACAAATGGTTTTGGTGTAACCATGATCTACAGCTGTATTGGCATTAGTGTTTTAAGTAGTTGGGCAGCTGTGGCAATTGCCTATAAAACATCCTTAAAAAGAAAACTCATTTGGCTTTTTTCAGGTTTAGCTTTAATCTGGTTGATTAATATTTTAAGAGTCGCTACCCTATTAATTCTATTCAATAAGTATAAAAACCCAACTGGTTTTGAATACCACCATGAAGTATTTAATGCAATTGCATATGCATTAGTATTGGTTCTGATCTATTTTTATTTGAAAGATAAAAAATCAGTTTTAAAATAATAAATACAAACAAATCATCCACAAACGATTATTTTACTTTTTATTACCACTTGCTTTCTTTTACCTTTGCCAGTTGCCTAATTCTAAGATACAAATTCTTTGAATTATTTTTTAGTACTCAAAACGCTATAAAGCGATATCATTTTAGTTTTCATTATGGCTCTACCGTATTTAATTAAACGCATTTATAATAACAGCTCTGAAGAAGTAGTAAAAAGAGGAAAAAAAATATTCAACCTTGGTAATAATGTTGAGTTAGTTGAGTATGATGAACTCATGGGCAATATTGTTTTTCGTGTAAAAGATGATGGTTACAATACATTTTATAAAGTAAATCTAAATCAATTTCGAAACGAAAAAACCTTAACACTTCGTTGCACTTGTCCATATAATTTAACTGAAATATGCCGACATAAAGCAGCCTCTTTATTCCATTTACAAGAATTGTTGGATAGAGATATGCTTGGCAATAATGAAATTGTTTACAACCAAAAACATACAGTTGTAAAAATGAAATCTATTGAGTTGAAATTGCTCAAAATGATTTCTGGAGCAAGAAATTTTATGTTAGCTGAGGAATTTTTGAGAACCAATAAACCCAAAATTATTGATGCAAAAGATGAAACAGTTTGGGCAGAAATTTATGATGAAAATGAAGGTCAGAAAATATTAATCAGAAAAAATGAAGAACGTGTTTTTGATACCAGTTGTACTTGCAAAACAGAAACCCAGCATCCATTATGTTTTCATAAATCAATAATATTTCTTCACTTACTTACAAAACATGGTGCTAATTATTTTGATAGTATCAGAAATTGGGATCATGTAAAAAACAAACTATTGGCTCTTTATGGATATTCCTTAGATGATAATTTAACAGATAAGTTTGAATTCACTTATCAAGATGGACGACCATTTTTAAGAGTATTAGATAGTTCAATTAAAAGAGTTGCAACAACTGCAGAAACCTTAACAAAACCAAAATACTTTGAGCAAGAAGTCATGGCTACTGCCCCTGTTATCCTTGATAATTTTGAAGAAGAAAAAGCTCGAGAACCAGAATTTAAATTAGCCATAGTTTTTACAACTCCTTCTAATCAATATCCTTTTTTACAAGTAGAAGCTGTACAAGGTGTAGCCAATATTACTGAAACTAGTTTTGTTTCTAAAGTTGAAAAAATTGACCTGAACAAATATTTTAATATTGATGTTTTTAGTGAGGAAGATAAGGATAGTATTCAATTGTTAAGAAAATTACTACCAACTGAAGTCAGCAAATTCATTAACCGAAACTCTCCATTTGGTGGCGTTTGGGAGCACATCATTCAACATCAAGATGAAGAATTACCAGAAGAAACAAGGCAACTTATTGCCGAATATCTTCATCCTAAATTAAATAAATTATTTATTGAACAGAGTAAAAGTCATTTTATTTTTCAGCTGCCAGAAAACAAACCTTTCACAACTGATGCTCTTAAAAATATTTTTCTTTCAGATGTTGCTATTATTCCTCATTTTTTAATTCACAAAAAAAATAATCAGTATCAGGTTGAGTGTAGAGTTAAGCTTCCATTGATAGATTTGAATATTAATGAATCAGAAAATGTTTCTCCACTAATTTATCAATATAACGACACTGTTTTCTTATGGGAAAAACAAGAAGATATTAATATTATTGAAAAATTTTTACCTTCAGGAAATTTAATCATTGAAGAAGAAAATTGGAACGAACAATTACAAGAATTCATAGTTCCACTTTCTAAAGACTATACGATTCATTTCGATAATATTAAGAAAGAAGAAGTAAAAAATATCAAACCACAAATGAGTATTCTTTTAAAAGAAAAAGGAGAATACTTGGTTTTTGAAGTAGTGTTTTCTTACAACGAATACACGATAAAACAAAACGATAAAGAAAAAATTATTCTTCCTTTTGAGGATCGTTTATTAATCATTCATAGAAATTTAGAAGTTGAAGAAGAGCTTGTAAATAAAATACAACAGCTTCATTCACTTTTTGTAAAAACCACTGCCAATAATACTTTGGCTTTGAAGGGTGCAGAAGTATTAAAAAATAATTGGTTCTTTTTATTTATAGATGCAGCTAAAGAAATGAATATTGCTGTGTTTGGTTTTGAAACTTTAAAACGTTTCAGATTTAACACTTCAAGACCATCAACTAAAATTTATATCAGTAGCAATACCGATTGGTTTGATGCTAAAGTTGAGATTGATTTTGGCGGACAAAAAGTAACTGTTTCTGATGTCAAAAAAGCCTTAGCTAATAAACAACAATTTGTTCCTCTTAGTGATGGCACTTTAGGAATTTTACCAGAAGACTGGATTAGAAAATATAGTTTGTTATTTAAAGTTGGTGATGGCAAACAAGATAATATGAAACTGAGTAAATTTCAGTATAGTGTTATTGAAGATTTGTATAATCAAAGAGATGAAGAAGAACTTTTTGTTCAACTTGAAGAAAAGTATGACAAGCTTCGTTTTAACTATGATATTAAAAAAATTCCAACTCCAGAACATTTAAATGCAGTATTAAGACCATATCAAGAAAGTGGTTTTCAGTGGTTGAATTATTTAAGAGAAGTTCAATGGGGTGGAATTTTAGCAGATGATATGGGTTTGGGTAAAACAGTTCAAGCATTAAGTTATTTAAATCATATAAAAGATCATGAAGGCAAATTAAAAGCATTAGTCGTTTGCCCCACAACACTAATGTTTAACTGGCAAAATGAAATCAAAAAATTTACACCAACACTTAAATACTACATACATCATGGTGGTGGAAGAATGAAAGATGATTTGCAAGAAAAAGAAGCTGATGTCATCATCACTACTTATGGAACATTAAGAAGCGATATCAAAGAGTTTATTCAAATAAATTTCGACTATGTAGTTTTAGATGAAAGTCAGGCCATCAAAAATCCATCAAGTAAAGTTACCAAAGCTGCTTGTTTGTTGAAAGCTAGAAGCAGACTATGTTTGAGTGGTACTCCTTTACAAAATAACACTTTCGATATTTTTGCTCAAATGAATTTCTTAAACCCAGGGATGCTTGGGAGTCAAGAATTTTTTAAATCAGAATTTGCTGTTCCAATTGATCGCTTTGGTGAAAAAGATCAAAAAGAACATCTTAAAAAATTATTATATCCATTCATTCTTCGTAGAACAAAAGAACAAGTTGCCAAAGATCTTCCAGAAAAAGTTGAAATGATTTTGTATTGTGAAATGGAAGATGAACAACGCAAAATTTATGAAGCTTATAGAAACGATTTTAGAGATAAAATTTTAGGCGTTGTTCAAGAAAAAGGTGTGAATAAAAGTCAGCTTACAATTTTACAGGGCTTGATGAAGTTGAGACAAATTTGTGATAGTCCTGCCATCATCAAAGAAACTGATGGAGAAAAATATCCAAATGTTTCTGTCAAGTTAGAAGAGCTTGGAAGAGAAATTTCTGAAAATATTAGTGACCATAAAGCATTAGTATTTTCTCAATTTTTAGGCATGTTAGCTTTAATTAAAGCAAGGCTAATTGAACTTGAAATAGATTTTGAATATTTCGATGGAAGCTCTTCTGCTGCTGAAAGAGAACGTGCAATTACTCGTTTTCAAAACGATGAAAATTGTAGGGTATTTTTAATTTCATTAAAAGCTGGTGGTGTAGGTTTAAATTTAACTGCTGCCGATTATGTTTATATTGTAGATCCTTGGTGGAACCCTGCAGTTGAACAACAAGCTATTGATAGAACACATAGAATTGGGCAAACCAAAAACATTTTTGCTTATAGAATGATTTGCACAGATACTGTTGAAGATAAAATTTTAAAACTTCAAGAAAAGAAACGAATTTTAGCAAAAGACTTAATTACAGACGATGAAGGTTTTGTGAAAACCCTTACTAAAGAAGATGTAGAATATTTGTTTAGTTAAAAACATCAACTATGAATATAAAAGTTGCAAAATATCTTTCTCCATTGATGTTGTATGTATTAGCTTTTATCTCTTTTTCAACTTCAGGTTTTGCTTGTTGGTATGCTTTAATATATGCTTGGATTATTATTCCAATTGCAGAATTATTCATCAAACAAGATGAAAGTAATATGCAACAAGCTGAGGAAGATTTGGCAAAACAAAACAGAGCTTACGACTATGTTTTATATTCCATAGTTTTATTTCAATTTGCAGCATTGTTTTATTTTCTACAAAGCATGTCTCAATTAGATTTGAGCACTACAACCATTATTGCAAGAGTTTTTACTATGGGTTTGTTGTGTGGCACTTTTGGAATTAATGTGGGTCATGAATTAGGACATAGAGTAAAAAAGTTTGAACAAACATTAGCAAAAATTTTACTAATGTCATCTTTATATATGCACTTTTTTATTGAACATAATAAAGGTCATCATAAAAATGTTGCAACCCCAGAAGACCCAAGTAGTGCAAGAAAAGGAGAAATGGTTTATGCATTTTATTTTAGAACAATTATTTATAGTTATATCAGTGCTTGGAAAATAGCAAATGATGAATGTTTAAAAAAACATCAACCAAAATTTTCAATTCATAATGAAATGCTACAAGCACATTTAATACAATTTGCTTTTGTTACAATCATTTATTTTTTATTTGGAGGATGGATTACACTTTATTTTTTAATTGCTGCTTTTATTGGAATTCTGCTTTTAGAAACTGTAAACTATATTGAGCATTATGGCTTAAGTAGAAACCAAACATCTGATGGAAAATATGAAAGAGCAATGCCTCAACATAGTTGGAATAGCAATCATATTATTGGTAGATTAATGCTGTTTGAATTAAGTAGACATTCTGATCATCACTATATGGCAAGTAGAAAATATCAGATTCTTCGTCATCATCAAAATGTTCCTCAAATGCCTACAGGTTATCCAGGAATGATGATTTTAAGTTTGTTTCCCCCACTTTGGTTTTATGTTATGCATAAACAAATTCATCAGTTTAATACCAACAATCCTATATCTTAACTTAATTTAGCAGGTATTATTTATTACATTTGTCGTTTCTAATCTTAATAAAATAGAATGGTTGTAAATATTCCAGATTTTTCAGTGTCTCCAAGAATTGACCAAGTAGGAATAGAAGAACGTGCTTCGAGATTTACCAAAAGAAGCATAAAAAATGAAACCAAAATCAATGGTTTAAAGCTTACTTTAAACATGATTGATTTAACTACTTTGGAAGGAAAAGATACTAAAGGTAAAGTGCAACAGCTTTGTTATAAAGCACAACATTTGCATGATGCTTATCCAGGTTTACCAACTGTTGCAGCAATTTGTGTGTATCCATCAATGGTAAAAACTGCAAAACAAGCTTTAGGAAATTCTGGAGTAAAAGTTGCTGCTGTTGCTACAGCATTTCCAAGTGGTCAAGCACCAAAAGATGTAAAAATTCGCGATACCAAATTTGCAGTAAATGAAGGTGCTGATGAAATTGATATGGTGATTTCAGTAGAGGTAAATTTTTAGAAGGAGAATATAATTTTGTATTCGATGAAATAGCTGCTATTAAAGAAGCTTGTGGAACAGCTCGTTTAAAAGTAATTTTAGAAACAGGTGAATTAGTTACATTACGATAAAGTAAGAAAAGCAAGTGATATTGCCATGTATGCTGGTGCTGATTTTATTAAAACATCAACAGGAAAAATTTCTCCTGCAGCTACAATGCCAGTTACATTGGTGATGTTGGAAGCGATTAGAGATTTTTATTATAAGACAGGAAAAAAAATTGCCATGAAACCTGCTGGTGGCATTAGCAAATCTAAATTAGCACTACACTATTTAGTGATGTTACAAGAAACTTTAGGAACAGAATGGATGAATAATGAATGGTTTCGTTTTGGTGCAAGTAGTTTAGCAAATGATGTGTTGATGCAATTAGAAAAAGAAAGAACAGGTGTATATCAGTCTTCAAATTATTTCAGCATTGACTAACTTTGGTTTAAAGTTTTGGGTTTAAAGTTGATTGAAGCAAAAAAATTACTCCAGATCATGGCAACAATTAAATCTTTTGAAGAAATAAAAAGTTGGCAAAAAGCAAAAGAAATTTGCAAACAATTGGGAGCATTAATTGACGAAGGAAGATTTAAAAATAATTACAGACTTGTCGCCCAAATGGAGGGTTCATCTGGTTCAATTATGGATAATATTGCTGAAGGATTTGAAAGAGGATCAAAAGGAGAATTTATTTTATTCTTAGGGTGATGCAAAAGGCTCTTGTGGTGAACTTCGTTCTCAATTAATAAGAGCTTTTGATAGAAATTATTTAACAGAAATAGAATTTGAAAATATTAAACAAGAATTATTAGACATTAGTGGCTTGATTCAAAATATGATTAGCTACTTACAAAAATCAAATATTGCTGGTTCAAGGAAAAAAGTGTAAGAACTTTAAACCTTAAACTTTAAACTTTAAACTTACAATGGCTAAAGCAAAAAATAATACGATTAAATTAAACTTCGATACTAAGTATGCACCAGCTCCTGAAAGCAAAAGCAGTGCAAAAATTAATCCTAAGTACGATTTATTCATTAATGGAAAATTCGAAAAACCAATAAGCAAAAAATATTTTGCAACAACAAATCCTGCAACTGAAGAAAAATTAAGTGAAGTTGCTGAAGCAAATGCTGCAGATGTAGATAAAGCAGTTAAAGCTGCAAGAAATGCTTACGATAAAACTTGGAGCAAAATGCCTGCAAAGGAAAGAGCCAAATACATTTATCGTATTGCAAGAATGGTTCAAGAAAGAGCAAGAGAATTTGCTGTAATTGAAACCTTAGATGGAGGAAAATCTATTAGAGAAAGTAGAGATATTGATATTCCTTTGGCTGCAAATCATTTCTTTTACTATGCAGGTTGGGCAGATAAATTAGAATATGCTTTTCCAAATAAAAAAGTAACTCCATTAGGTGTTGCAGGACAAATTATTCCTTGGAATTTTCCATTATTAATGGCAGCCTGGAAAATTGCTCCAGCTTTAGCAACAGGCAATACAGTTGTTTTAAAACCAGCAGAAAATACACCACTAACTGCATTAAAACTTGCAGAAATTATTCAAGAAGCAGATTTGCCACCAGGAGTTGTAAATATTATTACTGGTGCTGGAGCAACTGGTGCAGCAATTGTAAATCATCCTGACATTAACAAGATTGCTTTTACAGGATCAACAGATGTAGGAAAATTAATTCAACGTGCAACTGCAGGAACTAATAAAAAAGTAACACTTGAATTAGGTGGTAAAGCTGCTAATATTATTTTCGATGATGCTCCTCTTGATCAAGCTGTTGAAGGAGTTATCAATGGTATTTTCTTTAATCAAGGTCATGTTTGTTGTGCAGGTTCAAGATTATATGTTCAAGAAAGTGTATATCCACAAGTGCTAAGAAAATTAAAAGATAGATTAGCATCTTTAATTGTTGGCGATCCAATGGATAAAAACACAGATATTGGTGCTATTAATTCTAAACAACAATTAGAAACTATTCAGAAATATTTAAAAATTGGTGAAAAAGAAGGTTTAGAAATGTATCAACCTCAATGTGATTTACCAAAGAAAGGATATTTTATTCGACCAACTTTATTTACAAAAGTGGCACAGTCGAGTCGTTTGGCTCAAGAAGAAATTTTTGGACCAGTGTTAACTATTCAAACATTTAGAACAGATGATGAAGTAATTGAAAAAGCGAACAATACTCCATTTGGTTTAAGTGCAGGAGTTTGGACAGATAAGGGTTCTAAGATTTTTAATTTAACAACCAAACTAAGAGCAGGTGTAATTTGGGCCAATACATTTAATAAATTCGACCCAACTTCTCCTTTTGGTGGATATAAAGAAAGTGGATTTGGAAGAGAAGGTGGTTTACATGGTTTGGGGGCATATTTACAATAGTTTAAAGTTTAAATGTCTAAAGTTTAATGTTAATACAATGGCAAGTGTAAAACATTTTGAAGACCTAGAAATATGGAAATTAAGCAGAGAACTTTGTAATAAAATTGGTAAAATAATTGATGAGAAAAAATTTCAAAATAATTTTAGAATTATTGGACAAATTGAAGGCTCATCTGGTTCAATAATGGATAATATAGCTGAAGGTTTTGAAAGAGGAACTAAAGCAGAATTTATTCAGTTTTTAGGATATGCTAAAGGTAGTTGTGGTGAATTAAGATCACAACTTTACAGAGCATTGGATAGATCTTATATTAACGAAATTGAGTTTGAGGAATTTGTAATTTATTGCACGAGAATTAGTTCAATGATTCAAAACTTTATCAAATACTTGCAAACTAGCAAAATTGAAGGAGTTCGAAAAAAGAAAATACAACCTTAAACTTTTAAACATTAAACTTTAAACCAGATTAAATGACAAGATTGGAAGTTTTAAAAACATACAAAATATATATTGGTGGTCAGTTTCCAAGAACTGAAAGTGGTAGATATTATGTTGCTAAAAATAAAAATGGACAACAATTAGCCAATGTATGCTTAAGTAGCAGAAAAGATTTTAGAGATGCTGTTGTATCTGCAAGAAATGCTTTTGCTGGATGGAGTGCTAAAGCAGCATTTAATAGAGGTCAAATTTTATATCGTATTGCAGAAATGCTTAGAAGGAAGAAAAGCTCAATTTATTGATGAGTTAATGAAACAAGATTCAACAGCTGCTACAAGCAGAAAAAGAAGTGAATACTTCAATTGATAGATTAATTTATTATGCAGGTTGGTGCGATAAGTTTCAACAAGTAAATAGCAGCGTGAATCCAGTGGCTTCATCACATTTCAACTTTTCAGTTCCAGAACCAACAGGTGTAGTTTCTATCATTGCACCTCAGGATAGTTCTTTATTAGGATTAGTTTCTGTAATTGCTCCAGTAATTGCTGGTGGCAATACTTGTGTAGTTTTAGCAAGTGAATCAAAACCACTTTGCTCAGTAACCTTTGCAGAAGTCATAAATTCATCAGATGTTTCTGGAGGTGTGGTAAATATATTAACAGGTAAACCAAGTGAATTAGTTAAATATTTTGCAGATCACATGGATGTGAATGCTATGATTTATTGTGAAAATGATATTGAAAGCATTAAACTTATTCAAGAAAAAGCATCATTGAATGTTAAACGAATTGTATTGTACAATAAAATGAAATGGAATAGTGATGATGCTGAAAATCCATACATGATTATGGACACTCAAGAAATAAAAACCACTTGGCATCCTATTGAAAACATTGGTGGAGCAAAAGCAGGATATTAGAATAATTTTAAATTGTAAATTATAAATTTTTAATGAAGAAATCTTTTTACTTTTTACTTGCTACTTGCTACTTATTACTTAATCAAGTAAATGCTCAAACTGACTCTTCAAGTTTTAGAAAAGATTCTATTATTGTTAATAAAGATCCACGTTTAGATATTCTTACACAAAAACAAGCCATCATCAATAAACGTGCTCAAGCTCAACTCAGCACAGGCTTATACAAAGGATATAGATTACAATTATTAAGCTCAAACAATAGAAATTTAGCTTTTAAACTAAAATATTCTTTAATGAATAACTTTCCAGAATATAAAGCTTATGTAGTTTATCAAGCTCCATATTTTAAAGTAAGATTAGGTAATTTTTTAAAAAGAGATGAAGCAGAAAATGCAAGAAAAAAAGTTTCAAAAAAATATAGTAGTGGTGTTTACATAGTTGAAGATGCAATAGAATACAGACCAGCTCATATTAATGAACTTTTAGAAAAATAATTTAGATGATAGAAAAAATTAAATCACTTGCTACTCAATATGCTGATGAGTTTAAAGCCATCAGGCATCATTTACATGCAAATCCAGAATTGAGCTATCAAGAATTTAATACGTCTCTTTTCATTCAAAAAAAATTAGCTGAATTTAATATTCCTTTTACAGTACTTGCAAAAACTGGAGTTGTTGGAATTGTAGAAGGAAAAAATCCATCCTCAAGAATTATTGCTTTAAGAGCAGATATGGATGCTTTGCCTATTCAAGAAGAAAATAATGTACCTTACAAATCAACAATAGATGGAGTGATGCATGCTTGTGGTCATGATGTTCATACCACTTGTTTATTAGGAGCTGCAAAAATTTTAAGTGAATTAAAAAATGAGTTTGAAGGCACTATAAAATTAATTTTTCAATTAGGAGAAGAAAAAAATCCTGGTGGTGCAAGTTTAATGATTGCAGAAGGCGTTTTAGAAAATCCTGCTCCAACAAAAATTATTGCTTTACATGTTCATCCTGGTTTACAAGTTGGCAAATTAAGTTTTAGAAAAGGAAGAGTAATGGCAAGTGCAGATGAAATATATATTTCAATAAAAGGTAAAGGTGGTCATGCAGCAGCACCTCATCTTACACAAGATACAGTGCTTATTGCATCTCAACTTATTGTTTCATTGCAACAAATCATCTCTCGAAATAATAATCCAACTTCACCTTCTGTATTATCTATTTGTTCAATTCATGGAGGCAATGCCACTAATGTAATTCCAAGTGAAGTAAAACTCATGGGAACATTTAGAGCTATGGATGAAACTTGGCGTTTTAAAGCTCATGAATTAATTAAAATGCAAGCAAAAGCAATTGTTGAAGGCATGGGTGCTAAGCTTGACATTCTAATTGATGTTGGTTATCCAACTGTTGATAGTGAACCAATTTTAACAGAACAATGTACTCAACTTGCAACCGAATTTTTAGGTGAAACAAACGTTGAAGAAACTGAGTTAAGAATGGGTGCTGAAGATTTTGGTTATTATACTCAACAAATTCCTGGTTGCTTTTTTCGTTTAGGTGTTAGAAATGAAAGCAAAGGAATTATTCATAATGTACATACTCCTCAATTTAATATAGATGAAAATGCTATTGAAATTGGCATGGGAATTATAAGTTGGCTAGCTGTAAAAGCATAATCAATTCCATTTAATGTTTCTCTTGTTTATATAAGCCCACCAAAGAATAAAAGCTGCAATAGTTCTATAAGGTTTCCAATTATTTGATATCAATTCAATTTCTTCTTTTGTTTTAGCATTATTCAAATTCAAGACTTCTTTTGTGCTTTTTATTAAAGCTACATCGCCTAAAGGAAAACAATCTCTACTTTGTAAAGCCATCATTAAAAAAACATCTGCCGTCCAATCTCCAATTCCTTTTATTTTTTTGAGTTCAATTCTTATTTTTTCATCATCCATTATTTCTAACTCATCGAGATTCAAATTGCCATTTTCAATTTCAGTTGCCAGCTCTCTTGTATAACATATTTTTTGTCTACTAAAGTAACAGGCTCTTAACTCATCTTCAGTAAGTTTTAGAAAGTTTGAGGTTGAAACAATTTCAATTTTGTCTTGCAATTTATTATAAGCAGCTCTTGCAGAAGCTAAAGAAACTTGCTGTTCTAAAATTATTTGAACCAAGGTTTCAAAACTGTTACTTCTATTAAAAAATGGAGGATAGCCATATTGCAAAATAATTTCATTAAAATATGAATGTTTGCTTGCCAGCGTTTTACAATGCTTTAAAAAATTGGATTTGTTAAATCGTAGTATCATTCTTATAAATTTACCTATTTTTACCCAATTCAAATAGTTTTTAATGACCATCAACAACATCATTCCAAAATTCCCAGTAGTAAAACAATCGCTACATGCAGAATTAAGAAAAAGAGTAAACCAATATTTTACTGACAACAATATTGACCCAACAGGCGATAGTCGTTTATTTTTTAAGGCCATATTTTTAGTTACAGTATTTGCAGCTTTGTATTGTCATTTAATTTTTGTACAACCTGTTTGGTATATTAGTTTAATAGAATGCTTTGCTTTGGGAGGATTAATTGCAGCTATTGGATTTAATGTAATGCATGATGGCAGTCATGGAAGTTTTAGCAAGAATAGAGTTTTGAATAAGATTGCTGCTCATAGCATTAGTATGTTAGGTGCAGACCATTTTATGTGGAATATGAAACACAATATGTTGCACCATACTTTTACAAATATTGATGGTGTTGATGATGATATTGAAGTAGGTATTTTTATGAGAATGGCACCTACACAGAAAAGATATAAAGCACATAAATTTCAACATTTCTATTTTTGGTTTCTGTACATGTTGTTATATGTTTTTTGGATTTTTTATACAGACTATTCAAAATATTTTACTCAAAAAATTGGATCTGTGCCTTTAAAGAAAATGCAGATTAAAGACCATATTGGATTTTGGGTAGTAAAAGTATATCATGCTGCTGTATTTATTGTAATTCCAATTTTAGTTGTGGGTTGGTTAAACTGGTTAATTGGATTTATTACTATTACTTTTTTTGCAGGCTTTGTTTTAAGTATTGTTTTTCAATTAGCACATACAGTTGAGCATACTGAATTTCCTGTAGCCAGTATTGAAGAAAATAAATTACCAGATGAATTTGCTGCACATCAAATTAAAACAACAGCAAATTTTGCAACTAAAAACAAATTGGTAAGTTGGTTAGTAGGTGGATTAAATTTTCAAATTGAACACCATTTATTTCCAAAAATTTCTCATGTTCATTATCCTGCTATTAGTGATATTATTCGTAGTGTTTGTAAAGAATATCAATTACAATACATTGAATATCCTACAACCAGAAAAGCTATAGCTGCTCATGTAAGATTTCTGAGAGAAATGGGCCGTCACGACTAAAAGTTATTCAGATAAATAAAATATTATTAAAAGGAATAGTGAATTAATCCACTATTCCTTTTTTCTTAATATTACCCTAGTACATTTGAGAAAATAAACTTATTCAAGTGAATCCTAATCATTACGTTGCAATTATGGCTGGCGGAATTGGTTCTCGTTTTTGGCCAATGAGCAGAACTTCATATCCAAAACAATTTCTCGATATTTTAAATAGTGGCAAAACTTTAATTCAGTGGACCTTTGAACGTTATGCTACTTTCATTCCTAAAGAAAATATTTTCATCATTACTTCTGAAGAGTACACAGAAATTGTTGCAGAGCAATTAAAAGATTTACCTGTTGAAAATATTTTAGCAGAGCCCAGCAAAAAAAACACAGCTCCTTGTGTTGCTTATATTGCATTTAAACTCTTACAAAAAATCCAAAAGCATCTATGATTGTTGCTCCAAGTGATCATATGATATTAGATGGAGAAACTTTTAAAACCATTGCTTTAAAAGCATTGGACTTTGTAGAAAAATCTAGCAGCTTAGTTACTTTAGGCATTAAACCAACTTACCCAAATACTGGCTATGGTTATATTCAGTACGATACTGATGTAATTGAAGATGAAATTTTTAAAGTAAAAACTTTTACCGAAAAACCAGATTTAGAACTTGCAAAAACGTTTTTAATAAGTGGAGATTTTTTATGGAATGCTGGTATTTTTATTTGGAAAGCCAAAGATGTAATTGATGCATTTGCTGCTCAACAACCCGAAATGTTTGAGTTGTTTGATGTTGAAAAAACAAGTTTTAATACTGCTGATGAAAAAGATGCTATTGGTAGAATTTATCCTTTATGTACCAATATCTCCATCGACTTTGCTATTATGGAAAATGCAAAATCGGTTTGTGTTATTCCTTCTTCTTTTGGATGGAGTGATTTAGGCACTTGGAATAGTGCTTATGAAAATTTAGATAAAGATTATTTAGGTAATGCAGTAGCTAGCGATAGTACCATTGTTATTGATGCAACAAAATGTATGGTAAGTGCTCCTCCAGGAAAAGTATTAGTATTACAAGGATTAGATGATTTTATTGTTGTTGATACCAAAGATGCATTAATCATTTGCAAGAAAGATAATGAACAAGAAATTAAAGATTATGTAGCTGAAGTAAAACGAAGTAAAGGCGATAAGTATTTGTAAATTTAAAT
>CAVQUL010000003.1:0-42026 GCA_963716885.1 uncultured Chitinophagaceae bacterium
GAATGATTATAAAAAAGATAAGATAATAAAAAAAATAATCCCCACAATATTAAGAATAATTTTAATGGGGATTACACACAAAAGATAATGGTCTCTTTTATGCAAGAACAGATTTTTCATCTACTATTGTTTCATCTTCAACAATAGCTATTGGGGCATTAGTTTGTACGGATTGAATGCCATTGTCTTTTGCTGCTTCACTAGTGTACATTTGGCTAGAGCCAATTACCTGTCCATTTCCAGCTTTTAGATTAAAATAATATTTTTCGTTAGTTGATGTTTTTGATTCGAAATTTGTTAAGTCGACTGCATTTGTTTTAACAGATTCAATTCCATTTGTGCATGCAGCTTTTGTACTATAACCTTGACTTGTTAATATAACTTGACCATTTGCAGCTTTTAAATTAAATTGAAATTCTCCGTTTGTTCTTGCAGAAATTATAAATTTTCCCATGATTCTTTTTTTATAGTGTGATAAAATAATTGTTGATACTTGAAGTACCATAACAACAGTTACAATATAAGCATTTTTGTTGACAATTCCAAATTTTTGGCATAAAAAAATCAGTCAATTCTCATTGACTGATTCATTAAAAAAACTGAACTCAATTTAATTTGCAATCATATAACATTTAAAATTTAACAAGACTTGCAGAAATTTCATGTATTCAAAAAAATATAATTTATTCTTTAAGATGAACGAAAAGCAACAGGATGATTTAGTTTTTTATGTGGGCCATAAAATATTCGAAGCAAAATTCTTACTGCTGCAAGTTCAATAAATATAAAGCAAAGAGCCATCAATAAAATTAGCACAATTTGGTTGCTAGATATATAGGTAAACAAAACATCAATACCAATAAAGGCTGCAGTTATTGGAAATCCTAAAATGCCCAATACAGAAATTAAAAACAAAAAAGCAGTTGTTTTATCTTCATACACATATCCATGAAAATGATTTAGAGAAATATCTTTATCAAGGGCTTTTATTTTTTGTAAACAATAAAATCCAAGTAAAAAAGCTAGCAAAACTCCACTTACATAAAACACAATTTCAATTGAATTGATATGATCTGCATTAAATAATAATGCAGCCATAATAAATAAATGAGCAGTTAATAAATAAATCCAAGCCTTTAAGGCCGATTGCCTATAAGAAAATGCAAAAAGAATTACAAAAAAAGCAATACTCATTAAAACAAGAGGTAAAAATGTTTTAAAATCAACCAAAGAATTTTTATTGAAATAGCCAATTAATAAAAGCATTACAGCAATAATGAATAGAGAGCCTACAATAATTTTTGATTGTAGAAACTGTAATTGTTTACCCAACCATTTAAAAGGGCTCCACAAATATGTAAACATTATATGATCTAAATTCCATTCTTTAATACCTAACATGTAAAATGAAACTTTAAACTTCGATACAATTTTTTGCGATGGTAAAATGTAGTGGAAGTATTGGTGATGAACTAAATAGTTTAATACAGAAGGAGATACAAGTAATTGATACGTTCTTAAAAAAGCATTTCCTGCAAAATGAACAAGTACTAACCAGTGCCACCCTATAGCAACTTCTATAAACATCAAACCAATTTGAGCTGCTGATGAATATGCTATTTGCGTTTTTACTGTAGGTTGTACTCTGGCAATTAGGGTTGCAATAATAGCTGTTAACAATCCAATTATAATTATTATAACCTTAGCCCAAACCATATCTTCCCAAAATGGATGGGTACGCAATAATAAAAACACACCAATATGTACACTTACAGAACCATAAAAAATTGCAGAAGATGAAGTTGGCCCCTCCATTGCTCGTGGCAACCAACTTGTAAAAGGAAACTGAGCAGATTTAATTGTTGCAGGTAATATCAACATACAAACAATAAAAATTGCCATGGATGATTGATTGGTTGAAATAGCAAAAATTTTAGCTTCACCCAATTGTGAAAAATTAATATTGCCCTGAATTAAATGATGCATCATCCACATAGCTAACATTAATGATACATCTGCAATACGATAATTAGTAATTACTTTAAATGCGTTTTTAACAGGCAAATATCTATTACGATAAAATGCTATTAGTAAAAAAGAACAAAGGCCTTTAATTTCCCATCCTATAAAAAGTGTTTCAAAATTACCAGCAAGAATAATAAAATTATATGCT
Organism: uncultured Chitinophagaceae bacterium; assembly: GCA_963716885.1. GTDB lineage: Bacteria > Bacteroidota > Bacteroidia > Chitinophagales > Chitinophagaceae > CAIVPM01. Next base: position 2,174 of record CAVQUL010000003.1, read on the forward strand.
GTTGCAAATAATAAAATAGTATTAAAAAAGCGTTTAAATCCCTCATCACGATGCATATAATATTTACTGAAAGTAGCTACTAGAAAAAATAACAAAGCTCCAACAATACTAAAAACGGCTGTTATTTCATCGTAATATAAATGAATAGCAAAAACAAAATGGTCTGTTTTGTAAAGCGTAACTACATTTAAACTGATTGGCACTAGACCATTGAATAACCACCAAATAAAAAAGAATATTGCAATTAAAATATTAAACACTTTGGCAAAACGTACAATATAACCAATTGCGGGTTCGCTTTTATTTTTACAAAGTAATGTTGCCAAAAATGCAAGTAACGGAATTGTAATAAATAATATAAGTAATTGATTCATTTGTATTTTTTTTCAGATGATATTAATCCAATAAATACACTGGTAAATTTTCTTCAGTAGCATCAACAATATGATTTGTTTCCATTTCTTTTGCTCCTTCAATAAATTCTTCCATGTTTCTAATTGTTTTTATTTCATCAGAGTTGGTTAGTGGATTGTATTTAGAAAATTGCTCATTCTGATAATAGTAAAATTGTTTTTCTTCAGGATGAAGAGCTACAATATGCACCCACTCATTCTTATACCATTCAAAAACTTCAGGACTAGAATTAATAGATTTTAATACTATTTCAGGGTAATGTTCAACAATAACTAATAATCTAACTGGATCATGCACTTCTATCATTTGCCAAGGTAATCCAGGTCTTAAATCTCCATCACTGCTATTAGCAACTCCAAACAAACCCATTACATTATGTGGAAGTTTAGTGCCAGCTCCTAGTTTAATATTATCAACCCTAGAAAAATAATATTCGAGATTAATTCCTCCGCAAACTAAACCAATGGGTCGCATTACAGCAGTTAAAATTGTACCATCCGAATCAGTAGTATAATCATAACTATTTAGAAATGCTCTTCTATCTAAAAACAACCCTTTAGTTGTTTGCCTTCTACCAATAATTGCTAGCGTATTTGTTCCATGCCCTAATTCTGGTCTGGGTTCAAACAAAGAAACAGATCGACTATGTATTTCTTTTCGAACCTTTTCTAATTTTTGTTTTGTATTAATTGAAGCAAATCTTCTGCTTCTTTCTTTTGCATTTAAATTTAAAGCAGTTTCAAATTTTTGAATATTTTCAAGATGTTGTTCGCTGTTTTCTTTACTTAAAATATCCTCATCGTAAAAACTCCAAACATCAGCAGCAGTATCATGCATACTACCTAAAAATTGTGTTGATTCTGGAATTTGAATCCCTTTTAATGCTAATGCTTCTCTAACTTTTTTATGATTTAAAATAAAAGAAATTACTCTTGCATTGGTAGCCCCTGGCCTTCCACTACAAGCTCCACAATCATGTGCTCCATGATGAGGATTATTAGCACTACTGCTACCATGTGCTACAAAATAAATTATTGGAGCGAAATTTTTTACTAGACCAATTCCTCTTAAAAAAGATTCTCCTCTTGCAATCATTTCATCAGTAGTATAACCTATTTGTAATCCATTTTCAATATCAGATGTATTTTTATTTTCGATAGTTAGAACAGAATGTTTGTCCATATGACCATATGCATTTGATATAGCTGGACTCATTCTTGGAAGAAACAATAATTGAATTTTTTTTAATAGAGCCCAAAAACCAAAGCTTAAACTAAGTACAAATCCTGTTAAGATACCATGTGTATATTTGGTATATATGAGTTCATCTTTCCTAGTAGCTTTTGCATCAGATTCTTTTATCAGATATTTTGGAGTAACAGGTGCTGGGCAAAGTTTATCATAAAACTTGCCACCTTCTTGCTGAAAATAAAACTCAACACCAAAAAATCCTGGTGCTCCAAATGTTTCAGATTTTTTATCAATAGCTTCTACATGACGACGAATAGAATCTTCTCTTTCATCAATACAGAATATGGCTTGTAATGAAGTTTGAGTTATAGTTGCATTATTTTTTTCCTCTTTATTTTGTAATAAACTTTTTTCATTTGAAAGAAGAATACCTTTCAAAACAGAATCATAATAACTCCATTCAAAAGCATCTTGCCATAATTCTAATACTTCCGATAATTCAGTTTTAGGTACTTCAGCAAATAAATCAAGAGGTGGTGATGTTACAAATGAGGCAAGTGGTTGCCAATTATTTCCTAGAGAATAATTTAGAGTATCTAATTCCAATAGTAATTCAAATTCTAATAATTCTCGAAGAGTTATTTGCTTTCTATCAAGCAATGTTTGAGGATTGTCTTCTATTGCACTTACAAAACCACTCCAACCATGATGAGCAAATTGTTGATCGAATAAATATTGTTCAAAGTATTCTTCTTTACCAACAATAGTTTTTAATAAAGATTCAATGGTATAGTTGCCATGTAAAAACTGATCCCTAACTTTTTTTGTTTTAAAAAAACTTACAATACTTTTTTGCTCAATCTCTTTTACACTCTCAATAAAAGGTTTATTAACCACAGGAAAGCTTTCAATAGCAATACCTTGATCTAAAAAAGCACAAAGAATACGAAACAATAATGGATGAACATTATTATCTAAATCTAATTGATAAATTTCTTTCCAATATTTTCTTAACTGTCCAATGCGAGGTTGATTAACTGTATAGTATTCTTTACTAACTAGTTTTTTTAGCCATTCATTCACAACTTCATTGCCTTTTTTATTAGCAATAACCATTTGTAAAATGTCTTTACGAATTCTACCAGTAACATACATTTCACGAAACTCAGGCAATTGCAAATGCACTTGAAACCCAAAAATTTTAGATGCTTTAAAAATTGCATCATAAAATTTCATGTGTTGAAAAGCATGCAAGGTATTATGATGAATAAAATCTTTTAAAGCTTGTTGTGAAGGCAAAAAATGCTTTAATTCATGAATTATATGTGATTCATCAAATTTTATATTTTTCATAATTTTGATTATGCATTTTACTTTCTATATACAGTAATTTATAATTAGTGTCTTAGTTCTGCAACGCTGAATGTAGGATTTTTATCATCCTTAATATATTCTACATCTTTATAAAATTCTACCTTACCAGTTTCAACATTATACATGGCACCAACAATTCCTATTTCACCACTTTCAACCATTTCTTCAATAATATAACTTCTTTCAATAATATTTTTAACTGTTCGTTCTAACATTTATTGATGAAACATTTTCTACAAAATTTGCATTTGATGAATTACTGTGATGAAACTTCTGTTTCATTTTCTTCATATACAGCATGGTTGTAACTTAGATAATAATTCTGTTAGGTTTCCCATTTCTACGTGATCACAAGCTCCTTTTACTGCTCCACATTTAGTGTGACCTAAAACTACAATTAGCTTTGATCTTGCTATTTTACAGGCAAATTCCATGCTACCTAAAATATCAGTATTTGCAATATTTCCGGCAATCCTAATGTTAAAAATATCACCTAACCCTTGATCAAATATTAATTCTGCCGATGTTCTACTATCAATACAACTTAATATTGTTGCAAATGGCCATTGTCCATCTCGTGTTTCATTAACTTGTTCAAGTAAATCTCTGTGAGCTTTTATATTGTTTATAAATCTGTCGTTTCCTTTTATTAATATTTCTAGGGCTTCTCTTGGTGTAATCAGACTCTGTAGTTCTTTTGTAAGTGTTTTCATTATCTATTTGTTTATTTTAATTTGTTTTAAATGCTGTGTTATTAAAAAGTATTATTTGAAATTGATTTCTATTATTTCCTTCGAACATCTGACTCATATAACCTAATTCAAGTCGCATGTATTTATTTAGGCAATATCCTAATCCTCCATACAATCGATTTCTATCGAATAATGAATTTCTATCATTTATAAAAATTTCATTGTAAGCAGAAAAATAAATAGCCTTTTCTTCTAAAGCTTTTTTATTAATTGGTTTATTAATTGATAAAAAATATCTAAATCTTAGTTTAAAATCATTCTCTAAAATTCTTTCCTCAATTCTATATCGATGCTGTATAAAAAAACTATTAAACTTTTGTTTTGTGATGAACTGCTGAAAAATTCTATGCTCTTCTGTTTTGCTTTTTTGCCAATTTGTGTTATCATATTTATGTGATTGAATAAAACCATATCCTAATAATAGGTTATTGTTATCCTCACTTAAATTATAACCAATACCAGTTCTTAATAATAATTGTTCAATATCACCAATTACATTATAATTTCTGTATTGAACCTCACTCCACAAATTCAGCTTTTTGCTTATTTTTTGGTTGCCTATATAGATGAACCAATTTCCATTATCAGAAGGTTGTCCAAATAAAAAATTACTACTGGCAATAAAAAAAATAAAAAGAATTATTGAGCAACAAATATTTCTTGAATAAATCATTTACTCTTATTTCTTTGCTTATATTTTAGATTCAATAAAATTTTCTGTTTCTACATCTATATTTTTTGTTTTAGCTTGGGTTTTATAGTCTTGTATTATTTCTACAACATCATAAGCAATAGATTTTGAGTTTTTGCAATCTATAATCACTTTAGAATTTGCAGGAATTGCAGTTAGTGCTTTAATTACACTTGCTTTATTGAAAAAAGAAACTTCTTCGGCTAAAACTAAATGATGCACTTCTACCCCATTTTCTGTAGTCACCACATCTTTCATATGATAAGCATTTCTATAACTATGACGTAAAGTATAAAATATACCTACTAAAATACCAACTGTAATTCCTTTTAATAAATCACTCATTAAAATTGCGACGATTGTTGCCACGAATGGAATAAGCTGCTCCCAGCCTAAATTATACATTTGTTTAAATAATGATGGTTTAGCTAATTTGTAACCCACCATAATTAAAATAGCTGCTAAACTTGCCAAAGGAATCATATTCATTAAGCCAGCAATCGTAAGTGCACTAACTAATAAAAATAAACCATGTAAAATTGTACTCATTTTAGTTTTACCACCAAAACTGATGTTTGCAGAACTACGAACTATAACTTGAGTAATCGGTAATCCACCAATTAAACCAGAAATTACATTACCTAATCCTTGTGCTTTTAACTCTCTATTTGTTGGAGTAATTCTTTTGTCTGGATCTAATTTATCTGTAGCCTCAACACTTAATAAAGTTTCTAAACTTGCTACAATTGCGATTACAAACCCAATTTTATATACTTCCATATTTGAAAGTTGAGAAAAGTCTGGCATTGTAAATTGAGTAAAGAACTCTGAAAGACTTCCAGCTACAGGCAATTGTACTACTTGACTTGGTAATAAACTAAAATTCAAAATGCCTGATTGAAACATATAATTCATTACTATTCCTAAAATAACAACAACAATTGGACCTTGAATGAGTTGAAATATTTTTCCTTTTTTTGTAAGATAAACATCCCATAAGATCAATATTGCAATTGAAATTGCAGCAATTAATAATGCTCCTGGAGTAACCCTATCCAATGCATTTGTTATAGTGCTTAATGTATTTCCTCCACTAGCTTGAATAAACTGATCACTGCCTTCAGCTACTTTATCATAGCCTAAAGCATGTGGTATTTGTTTTAAAATAATTAGCAAACCAATACCTGTAAGCATACCTTTAATTACAGATGATGGAAAGAAATAGGCAATAAATCCTGCTTTCAAAAATCCTAATATTAATTGTATAGCACCGCCAATAACAACTGCTAACAAAAATGCTTCGTAAGAGCCCAATGTAGAAATTGAAGAAAATACAATTACTGCTAATCCAGCTGCAGGTCCACTTACACCAAGTGGAGAACCACTTGCAATACCTACAATAATACCACCAACAATACCAGCTATGATACCTGAAAACAATGGAGCTCCAGATGCCAAAGCAATTCCTAAACACAAAGGAACTGCCACAAAAAATACTACAATACTTGCAGGCAAGTCGTTTTTTATTTCTTTAAAAAATTTTGTCATAATTAAATTAGTTTCCTTACGAAGATAGGGTTCATTTTTAAAATGATAGTATTACTATCATTTATTTTATAAATTTGCAGAATATTAACAAATGGAAGCATACCTAACGATAAAAATGAATGAGAATCTGTTTCTTAAAAATCCAGAAGAAACAGATTTGGGCAAAAAAATTATTCAACATGCTATTATATTAATACATGAAATAGGATTTGAATCTTTTACATTTAAAAAATTAGCCTTAGAAATTAAAACAACAGAAGCAGGTATTTATAGATATTTCGAAAATAAACAACTCCTCTTAATTTTCATTGTAGATTGGTATTGGAGTTGGCAAGAATATAGAATTGTTTTTCACAATGTCAATATTTCAAACTCAGAACTAAAATTAAAAAAGGCGATTCAAATATTGTCTGAGACAGTTGTAGATGATGTTTCAACGCCTTATATCAATGAAACTTTATTATATGATATAGTAATGAGTGAAGGAGCAAAAGCTTTTTTAACAAGGCATGTTTCTGAATATAATGAAGCTAAATTATTTAAACCTTATAAGGATTTGTGTTTAAGAATTTCTGAAATGATTATTGCTTATAATCCAAATTATGAAAGTGCTCGTTCATTGGCAACTACAATTTTAGAAATGTCTCATTCACTAAATTATTATAAGAAAAATTTACCAGCACTAACTGATTTTATTAATTTAGAAGACGACTCTCTTGTTGCAGATTTTATTGAGAATTTAGTTTTTGCAGCATTACAAAAAAAGTAGCTTAATACTTATGTTTTCCTACGCTCCATCCTTTTTTTGAAAGCAATTGTTCTCCAGATTCAACAGCCCCTTGTTCCATTTGTGTACCCATTGAATCATTCCATCGATTTAAAAATCCAAATAAAGCTATAACGCCAAGCATTTCAACAATTTCACCTTCATTCCAATATTTCCTTAAGCTTGTTGCAATTTCATCATTAACAGCATTTGGAATTACAGAACTTGCTAATGCAAAATCTAAAGCTGCTCTTTCAGCATCATTAAAAGAATTATGTGTTTTATAATCCCAAATATTTGCTAATTGATCATTTGATGCACCATATCTTTCTGCTGCTCTAATTGTATGAGCTTGACAATAATTACAACCTGCTGCATTGCTACTAATGTATCCTATTAATCTTTTTAAAGCACTTGTAACGCTGCCTTTATTTTCCATCACAGCCTTATTTAATTCTATAAAAGCATAAGCAATTGAAGGTCTATGATACATTGTTTTAACACTATTAGGACAAAAGCCTAGTGTTTCATTATAAAAATCTACTAATCGTTGTAATTCTTCATCATCCTGTTCTGATGCTGGAAATACTAAAGGTTGCTGCATGAAATATTATTTCTTCTTATCATCAAATAATTTGTCCTTATCTGTTTTCTCTACTTTATCACCATCTTTAATTAATTTACTTACTAAGTTGTAAGGACCAGTCACAACTTCATCTCCTTCTTTTAAACCACTGATAACTTGAATGAAATTTAAATCTTGAATGGCAGTTTTTACTTTTACTTTTTTAACTTTAGTTGTGGTTTTATCATAAACAAAAACAACTTCTTCTAACTCTTCATTAGCTACTGTTTGTTTATCTTTATTATCGTTGCCTTCAGTTTTAGGTTTATCTTCTTCAGAAGAATTTGCTTTTGAAGGTTTCCCTTCTTTTACATCTCTAGTTGTTACAGCATTTAAGGGTACACTTAAAACATTAATTTCTCTGCGAGTTTGAATTTCTGTACTAGCACTCATTCCTGGTCTAAATGGAAAACGACCTTTACTCACCAAATCAATATAACTTTCTTTTAATAAACGAATATGAACTTTGTAATTAGTTACATCTGTTGTTCCAGTAATTCCAAGACCAGTTTGTGGATTTGCAATTTTATAAACCAATCCTTTAAATTTTCGATTATTATAAGCATCAACAGTAATTAGTGCAGTATCACCAAGTTTTACTTTTGGAATATCGTTTTCGCCAACATCAACTTGAGCAACAAAACTATTCATGTCGGCAATTCTCATCATTTCTGTACCAACATTAAAACTATTCCCTGCAACACGTTCACCTTTCTTTACACTTAACAAACTAACAACACCACTCATAGGAGATATAATAGTTGTACGAGATAAATCTTTATCGGCTCTTTGCAATTGTGCTTGTGCACTTTGAATACCTGCTTTGTTTGTTTTTAACCCTTCTTTTGCAGCATTATAATTTGCTTTAGCAGAAATATAAGTTTGTTGAGCTTGCTCAAATTCTGCTTTAGAAATTACTTTATCGTCTAACAATTTCTTTTGTCGATTATAATTATTTTCTGCTTGATCGAAATTTGCTTTTAAAGCACCAAGACCCAAGTTAACATTTTCGTATTGAGCTTGAGCTTGTGAAACCCCTGCTGCTACTTGATCTCTTTGAGAAATATAAATATCGGCATAAATTTTTGCAAGAACTTGACCTTTAGTTACACTATCACCTTCATTTACATTTAAAGCAACAACTTCTCCACTAATATCTGGACTCACTTTAACTTCTACTTCAGGATAAATTTTACCACTTGCATTTACAGTTTCAATAATGGTTCTTTTTATTGCAGTTTCAATGGTAGCTTTAGTGCCTTTGTCTTCACCAAAAACACCAGCAGCTTTTAAGCCCATCATGGCTACTAGTAAAACAACAATTCCAATAATGATCCAAAGTAGCTTCTTATTCATATTAATTTTTTTGCGTCTTTACAAAAGTAAAGTAGTTCGTTAAATTTATTTAATTGAAATTGTAGGTGGTAACAACAATTTATAAGTGTGATATATATTTTGTGAAAGGTAATTGAGAATGATAAGAACAAATTATTTTATACTCTCAACAATCTCACCTAACTCCTTATCAATTGCATGATATTTACCATATTCAACAATTCTTCCAACTTCATCTCCTTTTTTATTCAACACTATAAATGTTGGCACATTAGTAATTTTATATTTTGATGATAAGCTATCTGCTCCACTTTGCTTTGCCCTATTTACACCAACTAGTGTTAATTTTTTTGATGGATATTCACTTTTATCAATCAACTTATAAAACATAGGCAATAGGTTTTGAGTATCCTCACACCAAGTACCTCCAAATACAATTAAACTAAACTGACCTTTTTTATTGCTAAAAGTTTCAATAGCTTTCTTTTCTGGCTGAGCATATTTATAATTATTATTAAACCATGGAAAACTAGTATCGCTTGAAATAATTGAACGTTCAATTACACCTTGCAAAATTTTCTCGTGCCCATTAAAAGATGTAGTATAATTTATTTTATGAGTAGATGAACAACTTGCAAGAATTAATAATAAAAAGATGACAACAATATTTTTCATTTATAAATTGGCTTTTAATTCTAATAAAAACGCCTTAAGTTTTTGCAAAGATTCTTGCAATTGAAATTGAGTTTCTATTTTATGCTGATTGGCTTTTAAATAATCTTTTGTTCCCTCAATACTCAATTTTCTAACACGCAATAAGTAATAGATAATTTTTAAGTTCTTGATATCTTCTGGTCTGTACAACCTATCTCCTTTCCTATTTTTTCTAGGTTGTAAGATAGTAAACTCATTCGTCCAAAAACGCAGTTGTGAGATAGTAACATTAAACCAACTTGCAACTTCACTAATCGAATAATATAATTTTTCTGCAAGCTTTTCGTCTGTTGGTACATTAATTAAATCAACATCTGCATAAACCTCATTAAATGGTTTTCTTCCTCTTTTACTTTTGGCTTTAGGCTTTTCTTCAACAAGTTTAGCTTTGGGTTTTCTCCCTCTCTTTTTTTTATTTTCAGTTTCCGATGTGGTAGAAATGTTTTTTGGTTTTGCAATAGATTTTTTTGTAGGCTTGGGCTCTACAGGTAAACCAAATAAATCTAGTTGTGCTAAACTCATGTTGTAAAAATAAGATTATTTGTTGTTCTTATGGAACAGGATCGTAACCAGTTTTTCCACCAGGGTGGCATTGACTTATTCTTTTGATGGCCAATCCAAGCCCTTTAATTATTCCATGCTTCTGTAAAGCTTCTTGTGCAAACTGAGAACAAGTAGGCACAAATCTGCATTTGGGTCCAATTAATGGTGAAATGCCATATTGATAAATCTTTATCAATGCAATAAATGGAAAAAGTAAAATTTTATTTAGCCAATTCATTTAAATATTGTTGTTGCAAAGTTGAAAGTGTTTTTTGCATTTTTTCACTTAGATAATTAAAATCGAGTGGCATTGTTTTATCAATAAATAAAATAAAAAAATCTAATTGTTTATTTTCTACAATCTGATATAAATCTGTTTTGTTTAATCGATATGCTTCTCTCATTAAACGTTTAATTCTGTTTCGTTGTACAGCTTTTACAAAGTTTTTTTTACTTACTCCAACACCACAATGAATTAAATTTTCCTCAGCATCTGCTATGGAATAATACACTTTATAAGGATGCACTAAAAAAGTTTTTCCTTTACTAAAAAGATGCTCCAAAGCTTTTCTACTTTTTAATTTTTCGGTTTTATTAAATGAAAATAGTTTTTTCAATTTAAATTTCTTTAAGACTTACTTTTTTATTAGTAACAATGAATTGATATTTTACTCCAATTTTTAATGGATAATTTTCTGTTTGATGACCCACAGGAAAATGAAAACAAATTGGAATATTTAACTCTTTTACATGCTCGAACAGAATTTCTTCAACTGTTTTACCAAAAGGCATAATAGTATCTTTCATTTCTGTAAATCCTCCAAAAATCAGTCCCTTTAAGCCTTTCAGCATTCCACTTCTATTTAATTGGACTAAAAGCCTATCAATATTGTATAAATATTCTCCAATATCTTCCAAAAACAAAATTTTGTTTTTTGTTTCAAAAGCAGATGATGTGCCAATGCTATGTGCTACTAAACTTAAATTTCCTCCAACTAATTCTGCTTCAGTTTTACCTATTTTATTTCGAGGGTGTGCTGTACAAAAATATTTTTGTTTGTTGCCTTTCAGTGTTTTTTCTAATGCTTGTATAAACTGATTCTTATATCCATCATCATTAAAAGCAGCAGCCATTGGTGAATGCAAACTAGCAATTTTAAAATTGGTATTTATATGACTTTGTAACAGTGTAATATCACTATATCCAATAACCCATTTTGGTTTTTTTTTGAAAGATGAAAAATTAATATCATCAATAATTCTGCTTAACCCATAACCACCTCTAGCACATAAAATGGCATTGATGTTTTTATCATCTAACATTTCTTGTAAATCAATCAAACGTTCTTCATCAGTTCCAGAAAAATAATTATTTTGAAGACCAACGGTTTTTCCTACAACTACTTTATATCCCCATTTTTTTAATATACTAATACAAGTTGTAACCTTCTCTAAAGCCATATAACCAGAAGGACACAAAATGCCAATGGTATCGCCTTTTTTTAAGTATGCTGGAATTTTCATGGTTTCATTTCATTGCTAAAATAAGTACAAATAATACAATGCTTTCTTACAATAATTAAAAAACCCAATTCAGAATTTCTAAATTGGGTTTGTGTTTAGTCATTTATTTTATTACAATCCACTAATGGATACTCCCAAGCTCATTGTATTCATTTCTTGTCCAAAACCTGCTTTTAATACTGGAGTTAAAGTATAAGCTCCAGTTATTGAAAACAAACCATAACCAATTCTTCCAGTAACAGATAACCTAGTACCATTAAAGAATTTTTTATTAAATTCTTTTTCAATATAGGTTGGACCATAAATTGAGGCTCCTGTTTTATCTTGTAAGTCTTTTCCTTTAGTATATGCTTTTAATAATGTGCCCACTTTAGCACCTACTGCAAATTTCCAAGATTTGCCATAGTTGTTTGGGTTCATAGTATATCTTAATTCCACAGGCAATTCTAAAAATATTTCAGTCACTTTAAATTTATTAAAATGATTGGTGGCTTCAACATTTGTAAATGGTAAACGACTTGCATTAGATTTAATATCTACATAAGTATTCTTAAAATAAATATTACTCGTTCCAAGCCCTAAACCATAAGCTACACTAAATTTAGGATTTGTTTTAAAAGGTTTGTCAGTCATGATGTAAAAATTAAAATGCTTTCCACCATCTGTTTTTGCACTATCACTTTTGTTCATCCAACTATCACTACCAAATTGAATCATAAAATGATCTGCAGGCTGTGCCCTTCTAATTGGTTTTGGAAAATCTGTTGAAGATGAATTTTTTTTAACTGTTGCTTTAGAACTTGCTTTTTGAGCAAAAGTTAATTGAACAATTGAAAGGCTTAAGATTAGTACAAAAATCTTTTTCATTAATAAGTAATTAGTTTTAAAACTATTGAAGCAAAATAAACGAAAAGACATCAGATTACGAGTTAAAAAAATGCCAAATAAAAAACCTCATAGTTTATGGCTATGAGGTTTTATGTATAGTTTTAATTTTGATTATTCTTCATCATCAAAATTCATGGCTTCACGAGTAGTAGTTAAAACTTCATACTCTTCTTTACTACCAACTATCATGTTTTCAAAATCTCTTAAACCAGTACCTGCTGGAATTAAGTGACCTGTGATAACATTTTCTTTTAAACCTAACATACTATCTGTTTTACCATTAATAGCAGCTTGACTTAAAACTTTAGTTGTTTCTTGGAATGATGCAGCTGAAATCCAACTTGGAACACCTAATGAAGCTTTTGTAATACCTAATAATACAGGTGTTGCTGTTGCTGGACGAGCATCACGAACTTCAACAGGTTTTTTATCTGCACGTCTTAAGATAGAATTTTCTTCTCTTAATTCACGAACAGTAACTATTTGACCAGCTCTCATCTTCGTACTTTCTCCAGCTTCTGTAACAACTTTTTTATCGTATATTCTGTCGTTTTCATTTATGAAATCAAATCTGTCTTCTAAATCCTCTTCTAAGAATTTAGTATCTCCAGCACTCTTGATTTCAACTTTTTTCATCATCTGACGAACAATAACTTCAATATGTTTGTCATTAATTCTTACCCCTTGTAAACGATACACTTCTTGAATTTCATTTACAATGTATTCTTGAACTGCAAATGGACCTTTGATGTTTAAGATATCGTAAGGAGCAATTTGTCCATCAGATAAAGGATTACCTGCTTTTGTATAATCACCATCTTGTACAAGAATTTGACGAGATAATGGAACTAAGTATTTTTTAACAGTTTCATCTTTACTAGTAACAATGATTTCTCTATTACCACGTTTCACATTACCAAAAGCAACAACACCATCAATTTCACAAACAACTGCAGGGTTTCCTGGATTTCTTGCCTCGAATAACTCTGTTACTCTTGGAAGACCCCCAGTGATATCTCTTAATTTACCAAGAATACGAGGGATTTTTACAAGAACTTGACCAGCTCTAACTTCATCTCCTTGTTCTACAACAATATGTGAACCTACAGGTAAGTTATATTCTCTATGTTCTTTACCATCTACAATAATGGTAGGTATTTTTGTTTTATCTTTTGATTCGATAACCACTTTTTCTCTGTGACCAGTTTGATCATCTGATTCTTCTCTATAAGTAATACCATCAACAATACCTTCAAAACTAATTGTACCTACTTGTTCTGCAACAATTACATTGTTAAATGGATCCCAAGTACAAATCATATCTCCTTTACTTACTTTTTGGCCATCTTTTACCAATAAAGTAGATCCATAAGGAATATTATTAGTGATTAATAATCGATCATTTTTAACATCCATAATTCTCACTTCACCAGTACGACCAATTACAATTTGTGCTTTATCTCCAGCAGCATTTGTTGTAGCAACAGAACGTAATCCATCAAATTGAACAGTTCCATCGAAACGAGCTGCTAAGCCATTTTCAATATTTGCACTTCCTGCAACACCACCCACGTGGAAAGTACGTAAAGTAAGCTGTGTACCAGGTTCACCAATTGATTGTGCTGCAATAATACCTACTGAATCTCCTCTTTGAGTTAAATAACCAGTAGCCAGGTTTTTACCATAACATTTTACACAAACCCCACGCTTCATTTCGCATGTTAATACAGAACGAATTTCTACTGCTTCAATACCAACTTCTTCAATATATTTAGCTGTTTCAGCAGAAATCTCTTCACCTGCAGAGGTAATTAGCTCATCAGTAATAGGATGAAAAACATTATGTAAAGAAGTTCTACCTTCAATTCTATCAGCTAAGTTTTCAATAATATCTTCATTATCTTTTAAAGCAGAAGTATTAATACCACGTAAAGTTCCACAATCATCATCTGCAATTACAACATCCTGAGAAACGTCAACCAATCTTCTTGTTAAATAACCTGCATCTGCAGTTTTAAGAGCAGTATCTGCAAGACCTTTACGAGCACCGTGAGTAGAGATAAAATAATCTAATACATTCAATCCATCTTTAAAGTTCGATAGAATTGGATTTTCAATTACCTCACTTCCACTAGAACCAGATTTACGTGGTTTAGCCATCAATCCTCTAATACCCACTAACTGTTTTACCTGAGTTTTACTACCTCTTGCTCCAGAATCAAGCATCATATAAACAGAATTAAATCCTTGTTTATCTGCAGCCATTTCACGAATTAAAGTATCAGTAATTCTGGTATCAACTCTACCCCAAATATCAATAACTTGGTTATAACGCTCGTTATTGGTAATAAGACCCATATTGTAATTCTCCCAAGCTTCGTCAACTTCATTTTTAGCATTGTCTAACAACTCTTGTTTTAAATCTGGAACAATAAGGTCATTAATACTAAAGCTTAATCCACCTTTAAATGCCATTCTAAAACCTAAAGTTTTAATATCATCTAAGAACTTAGCTGTAATAGGAACGTTGGTAATTTTAATAATATCACCAATAATTTCTCTTAAACTTTTCTTTGTTAAAAGTTGATTTACAAATCCAACTTCTGCAGGTACATATTGGTTAAACAAAACTCTACCAACTGTTGTATCTATAATTTTACGAACCAATTGACCTTTTTCTCTAATATTAGTTCTTAATTTAATATTAGCGTGTAAGTCAACTTTTTCTTCATTATAAGCTATAATAACTTCTTCTAAACTATAAAATGCTTTTCCTTCTCCTTTAATTACATCTTTACCAACAGTTTTCTTTCCTTTAGTAATGTAGTATAATCCAAGAACCATATCCTGAGAAGGAAGTGTAATTGGAGTACCATTTTGAGGATTAAGAATATTGTGAGATGACAACATTAACAATTGTGCTTCTAAAACAGCAGCACTACTTAAAGGAACGTGAACAGCCATTTGATCACCATCAAAATCAGCATTAAATGCTGCAGTAACTAATGGGTGTAATTGAATTGCTTTTCCTTCAATTAATTTTGGTTGGAAAGCTTGAATAGACAATCTGTGTAGTGTTGGGGCACGATTTAATAAAATCGGATGACCTTTTAAAATATTTTCTAAAATATCCCAAATGACTACTTGTTTTTGATCAACTAATTTCTTAGCAGATTTCACCGTTTTAACGATACCTCTTTCAATTAATTTACGAATGATAAATGGCTTAAATAATTCTGCAGCCATATCTTTTGGTAAACCACACTCATGCATTTTTAACTCAGGTCCAACCACAATTACAGAACGACCAGAATAATCCACACGTTTACCTAATAAATTCTGACGGAAACGACCTTGTTTACCTTTTAATACATCTGATAAAGATTTTAATGGACGACCACCATCTGCTTTTACAGCATTTGATTTACGACTATTATCGAATAAAGAATCAATTGCTTCTTGCAACATTCTTTTTTCGTTTCTTAAAATAACTTCAGGAGCTTTAATCTCCATTAATCTTTTTAAACGATTGTTTCTTATAATAACTCTTCTGTATAAATCATTCAAATCAGAAGATGCAAAACGTCCACCATCTAAAGGCACTAATGGTCTTAATTCTGGTGGAATTACAGGAATATATTGCATTACCATCCACTCTGGGCGATTGGTAATTCTTTCAGATGAATCTCTAAATGCTTCCACAACACTCAATCTTTTTAAAGCATCTGCTTTACGTTGTTGAGATGTTTCTGTAGCTGCAGCATTACGTAATTGATAACTTAATTCATCTAAATCTAAACGAGATAATAAATCAGAAATTGATTCAGCACCCATTTTAGCAATGAATTTTTGAGGATCTTCATCTGGTAAATACTGATTATCTTTTGGTAAATTATCTAATATATCTAAATATTCTTCTTCACTTAATAAATCACCAGGTCCTAAAGTATCTTTAACACCAGCTTGAATTACTACATAACGTTCGTAGTAAACAATGCTTTCAATTTTTTTAGAACTCATTCCTAATAAATAACCAATTTTATTAGGTAAACTTTTAAAATACCATATATGTACAACAGGCACCACTAATTTAACATGACCCATTCTTTCTCTACGAACTTTCTTTTCAGTAACTTCAACACCACATCTGTCACAAACTATTCCTTTATAACGAATACGTTTGTACTTACCACAAGCACATTCAAAATCTTTAACTGGTCCAAAAATTCTCTCACAAAACAAACCATCTCTTTCTGGTTTATAGGTTCTGTAGTTAATGGTTTCGGGCTTTAACACTTCGCCAAAACTTCTTTCCAAAATAGAATCTGGAGAAGCAAGGCTGATGGTAATTTTTGAGAAGGTAGGTCTGGTGCGGTTGACTTCTTTTTTAAATGCCATAAAAAATACTTATGATTTTATAATTTTTATAATGCACACACACTAACATATAGCTGCAGATGCACATTAATTGTGGCTGTAGTTCTTTGTGGCTTGGGGTTTGAATGACTTAGTTTTATATTGCCTCTAAGACGTAAAGGCACTTTTTTATTATTATTAGGCTTTAATTAAACTTAATACAATAACAAAAAAAATTTAACCCATTAAAAAAAGATACTACTTCCCAATTTAGAGTTGGCAAAATTAGGGGTTGTGGATAACATATAAAAAAAGAATTTTGTGATTTGACCTAAAAACTCTAAGGGATGACAATAAAGTTGTTAAAATTATTAAAAATCGTAAGATTAGAATCTAAAATACTAACAACCACTCAAGCAAACTATGAAATAGTTGCTTTTTATGAATTACCACCCAATACTTTTGCCATTAACCAAAATAGGTTCTCTATGAACAAAAAATTTTCAAATGTTTTTTTTCGTTTTTCTTTTTTTAGCTTTTTAGTTTTTCTCACTTCATGTAGTTCGAGCAATATCAAAATAGAAGACAGCTTAAAAAAGCATTTCGATGATAATAAAGTTGAAGGCACATTTGCCATTTACAATAATGGACAAGGGAATTTTAATATTTACAATTTGGCTCGATATAAAGATTCTAGCTTTCAACCAGCATCAACATTTAAAATTGTAAACTCCCTAATTGGTTTACAAACTGGTAAAATTGTAAATTCAAAAATGGTGATTCCTTGGGATGGAATAACTAGAAAAATTACAGAATGGAACCAAGATTTAATAATGGAACAAGCTTTTAAATTTTCTGCAGTGCCCTATTATCAAGAAGTTGCTAGAAGAATTGGAAAGGAAACTATGCAAATGTGGTTAGATAGTTTAAGTTATGGAACAAAAAAAATCACTGGACCCATCGATTCTTTTTGGATTGATAACTCTTTAAAAATTACACCCGATGAAAATTTGGGTTTTGTAAAAAAATTATATTTCCATCAATTACCATTTAACAAAACCACCATGGATAATGTTAAAAAAGTAATGGTTCAAGAAAGCAATACAAATTACTCATTGGCTTATAAAACAGGCTGGGGCTTTAAAGAAGATGGCAAAGCTTTGGGCTGGATAGTAGGTTGGATTGAAGAAAATAAACATCCTTCATTTTTTGTTTTAAATATTGAAGGTGCCAGCGATACCAATATGTTTACAGTTCGAAAAAATATTTTAATGGCATGCTTAGAACAATTGGGTTATTTAAAAGGAAAAAAATAAAAGATGAGTTCGACCATTGAAAAATTGTATTCGATTTTTTTAAAAAATCCTTCTGTACAAACAGACACTAGAAAATTACAAGCTGGTGAATTATTTTTTGCTTTAAAGGGCGATAATTTCAATGGTAATGAATTTGCTGGAAAAGCTTTAGAATTAGGTGCTACAGCAGTGATTGTTGATGAAGAAGTTCATATTGTCGATGAAAGAATTTTTAAAGTTCAAAATGCATTAGAAGCTCTACAACAATTAGCCAAACATCATCGTCAACAATTCAATATTCCATTTATTGCAATTACTGGTAGTAATGGAAAAACTACAACAAAAGAATTAGTAAGTACAGTTCTTGCAAGTCAATATAAAACATACACCACCAAAGGAAATTTAAACAATCATATTGGTGTGCCTTTAACATTATTGTCCATAAAACATGATGCAGAAATGGCTGTCATTGAAATGGGTGCCAATCATCAAAAAGAAATAGAAAGTTATTGTATTTATACATTACCAACACATGGTTTAATTACCAATTGTGGCAAAGCACATTTAGAAGGTTTTGGTGGTGTTGAAGGTGTAAAAAAAGGCAAGGGAGAATTGTATGATTTTTTAAGAATCAAATAATGGAACTGCTTTTGTGTATTGGGATTTTGATTACTTACAAACCATGAGTAATGGAATTGAAAATATAATAAAATATGGAACAAACGAAGGTTTGGTTACTGGAAAAATAAAATCAACCAATCCTTTTTTAAGTGTTGAGATTAGTAGTGAATTTTCTCAACCAATTATAGAAACTCAATTAGTTGGAGATTACAATTTATCAAACATTTTAACAGCTGTATGTATTGGCAAATATTTTAATGTGCCTGATGAAAAAATAAAAACTGCTATTGAAAATTATAGTCCATCTAATAGTCGTTCACAACTCATAAAAAAAGATTCTAATCATATTATTTTAGATGCTTATAATGCCAACCCAACCAGCATGAAAGCAGCAATTGAAAACTTTGCTAACATTGAAGCTTCTGATAAAGTTTTAATAATTGGTGGTATGATGGAATTAGGAGTTGAAAGTATTGATGAACATCAAAAAATTAATCAACTTAATTCAACAATACTCTTGGAACAAGTGGTTTTAGTGGGTGGAGATTTTAAAAAACTTAGTACTACCTTTTTTATTTTTCAATACCTCACTTGAAGCAAAAGATTGGTATAAACAACAACATTTTTCTAATGCAACCATTTTAATTAAAGGCTCTCGAAGTACAGCAATGGAAAGGGTTTTGGAAGATTAACCCAATTGCAATAATGTAGCTGCAACAACTCCTGCAGTTTCTGTTCTTAATCTTGTATTTCCTAAACTTACAGGATGAAATTGATGTTGTATAGCTAATTCGATTTCGTCTGGTGTAAAATCTCCTTCAGGTCCAATCAGCATCAATATATCATCACTAATAAAATCTCTTATTGATTTTTTTTCTTCTTCTAAACAATGTGCTATAAGTTTTGTTTGCTGATTGGCATGTTTAATGAAATCATTTACAGCTAAAGGTTCTAGTAGTTTTGGCACATAACATTGCTGACTTTGTAACATGGCAGCAATTACAATGTTTTGCATTCTATCGAACTTAAAATTTTGTCGTTCTGTTCTTTTACAAATTATTGGAACTAATAGTTGAAACACCCAATTCTGTTGCTTTTTCTAAAAACCATTCGAACCGACTTGTATTTTTTAAAGGTGAAATTGCTATGGCAATTTTCTTAGTTGATTTTGGAGATAACTTGTAGTCAAGTTTTTTTACAACACAGGCATTTTTATTGGCATCAACAATTTCAACAGTATATAAATCTCCTATGCCACTAGTGAGTTGTAATTGTTCACCAGCTTGCATTCTCAATACTCGAATACAGTGTTTACTGGTTTCTTCACTTAGTATAATTTGCTGTTGATTATTAATTGAAGATTGAAAAAAATATGGAAGTTTATTCACCATAAATTTTTTCAATTAAAACGGATCCTCATTGTTAAGCCCTTCATCAAAATCACCACTATTCATCTTACTTCCTTGAACAAAAAATCTTCCTCCAGCATCACTATCACTATCAGTTCCAATTGGACCTGGACCAACTGGTTTCCAAGTTCCACCACCCATCATTCCACTAACATTATCATCTCCCCACTCTTCAAATTTTTGAATATGTAATAATGCTCTAAGTTTAATTGTTTCTAAAGAACCATTTCTATGTTTTGCAATTTTAATTTGAGTTTCTCCTTGAGTTGTTTCACCTTGTTCGTTTGCATTAATTTGATGATACTCTGGTCTATAAATAAACATAACCATATCAGCATCTTGCTCAATGGCACCAGATTCTCTTAAATCACTTAATTGAGGCACTTTACTTTCCTTTCTAGTTTCTAATGCACGACTCAATTGAGATAGAGCAATAATGGGCACACTTAATTCTTTTGCAAGTGCTTTTAAATTTCTAGAAATATTGCTAATTTCTTGTTCACGATTTCCACCTCTATCACCAGTGCCACTCATGAGTTGCAAATAATCTATAATGATTAAACCAACATTATGTTTGTTTACTAGTCTTCTTGCTTTTGCTCTAAATTCAAAAATGTTTAAAGCTGCAGTATCATCAATATACAAAGGAGCAGTTTCTAGTTTTTTAATCCCTTTACTATGTATTTGTGCATACTCATAATCTTCTAATTTACCACGAGAAATTTTATTCATGGCAACTTCACTTTCAGCACTTAAAATACGTTGTACTAATTGACTTGCACCCATCTCTAAACTAAAAAAACCAACAGCAGTAGGCTTTGTAGGATGCAATGCAGCATTACGTGCAAGGTTCAATGCAAATGCAGTTTTACCAACAGAAGGTCTTGCAGCTAGAACAATTAAATCAGATTTTTGCCAACCAAAAGTTACTCTATCAATACTTGGAAAACCACTAGTAACACCACTGATATCATCTTTTTGAATTCTTAATTCATCAATTCTATTCATGGTTTTTGCTAAAACCGTTTGAATGTCTTCAAAATTTTTCTTTAAATAATTGTTAGTGATTTTGAACATTTTTGATTCTGTTTCATCTAACAAATCAAAAACATCTGTGCTATCTTCATAAGCATCACTAATTGTTTCACCACTTATTTTTATTAGTTCTCGTTGAATAAATTTTTCTAAAATAATTCTTGCATGAGCTTCAATGTTTGCAGTACTTACAACAACATTAGTAAGTTTAGAAATGAAATATGGACCTCCAACAAAATCTAATTGTTCTTTTCTTTTTAATTCTTCAACTACAGTAAGTATATCTATGGGTATACCTCGTTGTTGCATATTGTACATGCATTGAAAAATAATTTGGTGTGCTTCAACATAAAAACATTCTGGCTTTAAGGTTTACATCAATTACGTTATCGAATCCGCTTTTTTCTAACATTAAAGCTCCTAAAACAGCTTCTTCCAAATCACGTGCTTGTGGTGGAATTTTACCATAAACCATAGTACTTACATCCAAACTGGTTTTTCTTTTTTTTCTATCTCTATTCGTGTTGGTTAGTTCCATCTTGTTTTGTATCCTATACTATTTTTAAAGATTATTTTTAATTTAAAGTTTTGGTGAATTATTTAAACTCAAAGCGAAAATAGGAGAGTGCAAACGAAAGTTTTCTTTTGTTTGAATTAAAATTTGTTAGACAAACAATTCACATTTTTCTGTGATATCCACGCTCAATTCACACTCTTTTCAACAATAATTTCCACATATTCACATCATTTAATTGCTTATTCACATGAAAATTAATTACACTCATTTTTTTCACAAAATGACGTGCAAAAAGAAAGGTACAAAACTATTTTGGCAATCAGAAAAATAGTCCTATTAATTTTTAGATGATTAGTTTGAAAAAAAGCGATTTTCTTAGTGCTATTTCTTTTGAAACTTGCAAAAACAAAAGCTTTGAACCGTATTGAATGGGGTTGTGTGATTGACCATTTCACAAGAAATTTTATTGAAATGTGCAGAAAAGGTATTTGCAAGATTTTTTGTAGAATATTGTTTAATTTCTATTCCACTACATTTTGTTGGTCCTTCATTTGAAAATGTACCCATTATTAAAAAACCAGCATCATTTACATTTGAAGAAACAATATTTATATAATGAGCAATTTCATTTTGGGAAGTTAAAAAATGAAAAGCTGCTCTATCGTGCCAACAATCATATTGCTCAGTAGGTTGAAATTTTGCAATATCAGAAACAATCCATTTTACAAGATCAGCTTTTGTTACCCAATCTTTTTTTTGCTCTTTCAATTGCAGCTGCAGAAATGTCTAAAACAGAAATGTTTGTATATCCTAAACTTATTAATTCATCAACCAAAAAACTATCGCCACCACCAATGTCAATTATTCTAGCATCTTTAGTTAAGTTACAAGAAGCAATATATTCTAAAGATGTTGTAGGTGTTGGCTGATACCAACTCACTTCATTTAATTCTTTAGTTGTATAAATTTTCTCCCAATGTGCTTGTCTATCAAAATCACTCATGCCAATAGATATTAATAAGCTCTAGCAAATAAAACCCTTTCTTTACTTGGGTTACCACTTATAATACAAACACCATTTTCTTGCTCATTGTTTAAAGGAATACAACGAATGGTTGCTTTAGTAAGTTCTTTAATTTTTTCTTCAGTTTCTGGAGTACCATCCCAATGTGCTGAAACAAACCCTGCTTTAGTATCTAATATATTAACAAACTCTTCCCAAGTATTCAACTTTTGTTATTCTTTCATCTCTAAATTGCATGGCTTTATTAAACATATTTAGCTGAATCTCATCAAGCAGTTCCAATTTGACAATCAATTAGTGATACCATTTAAATCAACACTTGTTTTTGTTTTGGTATCTCTTCTAGCCACTTCAACTACATTATTTCCCAAATCTCGAACACCAATTGCCAAACTAACAGGCACTCCTTTCAATTCATATTGAGCAAATTTCCAACCTGGACGGTATTATCATTATTATCATATTTTACTCTAATATTCAATTGCTTTTAATGCATTAAGCATTTCATTCACTTTTTCATCTAGCATTGCTCTTGTTCATCGCCTTTTAAATATTGGTACAATCACTACTTGCAGAGGAGCAATTTTTGGAGGAAGAATTAATCCATGATCATCACTATGAGCCATAACCAACGCTCCAATTAATCTTGTACTAACACCCCAACTGGTTGCCCATACATATTCTAGTTTATTTTCTTTATCGCTAAACTTTACATCAAATGCTTTGGCAAAATTTTGACCTAAGAAATGTGAAGTTCCAGCTTGTAAAGCTTTACCATCTTGCATTAAAGCTTCAATACAATAAGTTTCTTCTGCACCGGCAAAACGTTCATTAGCTGTTTTAACTCCTTTTATAACTGGCATAGCCATCCAATCTTCAGCAAAATCTGCATACACGTCTAATATCATTTCTGTTTCTTCAATGGCTTCTTCTTTAGTTGCATGAGCAGTATGACCTTCTTGCCATAAAAATTCAGCAGTACGTAAAAACAAACGAGTTCTCATTTCCCAACGAACCACATTTGCCCATTGATTAATTAGTAATGGCAAATCTCTATATGATTGAATCCAAGTTTTATAAGTATTCCAAATAATGGCTTCACTAGTTGGACGAACAATTAACTCTTCTTCCAATTTAGCTTCTGGATCAACCATTAATTTTCCAGGTTTTGATAGGATCATTTTTTAACCGATAGTGTGTAACCACTGCACATTCTTTTGCAAAACCTTCTGCATTTTTTTCTTCTGCTTCAAATAAACTTTTAGGAACAAACAAAGGAAAATAAGCATTTACATGACCTGTGTCTTTAAACATTTTATCTAACACATCTCTCATGTTTTCCCAGAGTGCAAAACCATATGGTTTAATTACCATACAACCACGTACTGCAGTATAATCTGCCAGTTGTCCTTTTAAAATTAGATCGTTATACCATTGACAATAATCTTCTGCTCTTGATGTTAATTCTTTTGCCATAAAAACTTTAAAACAATCTTTTTAGTTAATTTTATTTTTTTGCTGATATAAATTTTTCTACTCACAATTTTTTGGTAGCTTTTCTCAAAAATTTAACAAAACTTGATTATTAAAATTTTACCTTGGTAAAGTTTTTGAATTGTCTTTGTATCTGCAATTGCAGCAAATGTATGATAAGTTCAATTTCATCATTTTTAAAACTTGTATTATGAACAATAAATTACTCACCATCTTGTTTTTTTCTTTGGTTGTTTTTGCATCTTGCAAATCTGCTTATAAAAACATGCAAACCCCAGACGATTTATATTATTCTCCTGCAACAGGAATAGATAAGGAAGAAATCAAAGAAAACAACAATTCTGTAAGATTGAATAATAACAACGATCGTTTTTTAACTTATAAAGTAAGAAACAGATATCTCTGGAGCTGCATAGATGATTATAGTTATTGGAATGATATTAGATACAATAATTGTAATTGCTACAATGGTTATAACACATGGAATAGTCCTTATTTAAATAATATTTGGAGTTGGCAAAACTATCATTCACCTTATTATTATTTAACTCCATATGCCAATACTAATATTAAAACTGGCAATAGCATCAATACAAAAATCACATCTTACAACAACACAAATTATAACAATACTAATATTAAACAAGTAAAAAATTCTAACAATATTTCTTTTCCTAGTATTAATCCAACAAGGGTTTTTGAATCATCTGGTACTGCTCCAAGTAGTAATGCAGGAGGCAATAGTGGTGGATTTAATAGCAAAGGCAGTAGTGCTGAAAAACCAAGAACTGGTAGACCTTAATACAATTTGATTAGTTCATCTAACAACATCTTTATGAAAAAATATTTTTACTTTTTTATACTCTTATCTTGTACTTTTTCTTTTGCTCAAACTCCTGAAGAAGCTTTACGTGCTGCATGGTTTACACAAAATGGAAGTGCTAGAGTTGTAGCCATTGGAGGCGTTATGGGGAGTTTGGGAGGTGATATTTCTGCAATTAATATCAACCCAGCTGGTATAGGTTTATATAAAACAAAAGAACTTGTTTTTAATGCTGGATTATTAAACAATAACAATAAGTTTAATTATAGAGATACTTTAAACAACAGCGATAAAAATATTTTTAGATTAAGTGGTTTTGGACTTGTATTAGGACAAGGAGACAAATATTCTAACAAAGCATTAAAAAGCACAGCCATTGCTGTTTCTTTTAATCAAATTGCCAATTACAATAACAATATTAGTTTTAAAGGATTGAATAATTACAGTAGTTTTAGTGAACAATATTTAGAAGAGTTGGTAGGAGATAAAGCTGATACTAATGCAGCTTTGAAGAATTATATATTTGGTTCATCATTAGCATATAGAACATATTTAGTAGATACCATTGCTGATAACACTGGAAAACATATTGGGTATAAAAGTTTAGTGCCAATTACTAGTGGTGTAATACAAGATTACAATGCTTTAACTCGAGGTTCTTATAACGAATTAGCCCTTGCATTTGCAGGAAACTATAATGACAAATTTTATGTTGGTGGAACAGTTGCAATACCAATCATCAGCTATAAACGAGAACTAGAGTATTCAGAAAAAGATGCAACTAATAATCCTAACAATAATTTTGCATCATTCACTTATAAAGAATCATTTCAATCAAATGGTGTTGGCTTAGGTTTAAAGTTGGGAACGATTTATAAACCTGCTGAATTTATTCGTTTAGGACTAGCTTTTCACACCCCACAAGTCATTAGTTTTAGAGATAAAATAAGAGCTTCAATGACAACCAATACTGAAGCTTATGCAGGAATTGTTAGTGAAACAAGTGATGCTTTAAATAGTAATAATGCTGGAGAGAGAAATTATACTTTAATAACACCATATAGATTTATTGCAAGTGCTAGTTATGTATTTAGAGAAACTGAAAACACCAAAAAACAAAGGGCTTTTATTAGTGCAGATATTGAATTTGTAAATTATAGAGGAGCTAGATTTTTAAAGACTGATGATGGTGGAAATTCAGTTAAAGATTATTACGAAACCCTTAATAACACCACAAAAAATACTTATAAAGGCAATTTTAATTTTAAA
This sequence comes from uncultured Chitinophagaceae bacterium, assembly GCA_963716885.1. Classification (GTDB taxonomy): domain Bacteria; phylum Bacteroidota; class Bacteroidia; order Chitinophagales; family Chitinophagaceae; genus CAIVPM01. The sequence continues at coordinate 28,382 of CAVQUL010000003.1, forward strand.
TTGGGTGGAGAAATTAAATTTGATCCTTGGATGTTTAGAGCAGGATTTGCATATTATGGAAGTCCATATAAAGCAGAAGCATTAAATGCTGATAGATTAGTTTTAAGTGGTGGTATTGGTTATAGACATCATGGAATGTTTATAGATTTAGCCTATGCTCATAACATTGTAAATGATGCTCAATTTCCTTATAGATTGAATGATAAAGCCAACACATTTGCAGTGCAATCTGGCAACATGCAAAACATTATGCTAACACTTGGATTTAAATTATAATTTCTCGTAAAGAGTCTCTCAATTTTTCACGAGTCATTATTGTTTCCCAGTTTTTTCCTAAAGCATTTTCCCAAAGTGGTTTCATGCCAAGGCTAACATTCATCATGGTTTCAAACTGTTCATCAGTTAAACCACTACAAATTCCTTGAGGAATTTCTATATTATTTTTTTGAACCATTTGTTTAAACTCTGCAACACCTTCTGGATAATATTCTTCTAAATGATTCATTACAATACAGTTTCCAATGCCATGTTTTGTTCCCAATAAATAACTTAATCCATAACTTACTGCATGTGCAACACCAACCTGACTATAAGCAATGCTCATTCCACCTGCATAAGAAGCCATCATGAGTTTATCATCATGTTCATCTGTCCATTCTCCATCACTTAAAAAAACTTCTCTACATAATTGTAAAGCTTTATCGCCATAGCTTTTACTAAACTCGTTTAAATAAGTACCAGTAAGACTTTCAATGCAATGAATATAACAATCCATACCTGTATAAAAACGTTGATTCACTGGTGCATTTTTACATAATTCAGGATCCAAAACAATTTGATCGAAAGGTGTGAAATCGCTATTCATTCCCAATTTTTTTGTAGGTCCTGTAAGCACAGTTGTTCTTGAAACTTCAGCACCTGTACCACTTAATGTTGGAATGCCCACTTTATATACTCCAGGTTGTTTTACTAAATCCCAACCCTGATAATCTGCACTACTGCCAGAATTATTCATCATTAAAGCCACAGCTTTTGCTAAATCCATAGTGCTTCCTCCACCAATTCCAATTACACCACTTATTGTTCCAAACTCATCTTTTAATTGTTGTGCTAAAGCATCAACTTGTTTTGTTTTTGGTTCATAAGTAACATCGGCAAAAATGAGTTTATCATTTCCTTGTAATGGAACTCTATTCACTAAATCTTTTCCCTCAAAAAAATGATCTACCAAAAAAATCATTGGTGCATTAGGTTTTCTGTGTGGGGTAAGAATTTCATCTAATTGATTAAAACTTCCACGACCATAAACTACATAACCTACCATTTTAAAATTTCTAAACTGCATAACTCATTTTTTGTATTGCAAAAATGCTGAAAAATAAATAATGATGATGAGATATAAATGAAATGCTTATAAATCTTACTCATTGAACACGGATTTTAAGGATTTAGATGGATTTAATTGTAATGTAAGAAATCTTTATAATCCATCTCATCCGTGTCCAATTTTTTTAATTTTTTATTCCTTTTCATCAAACGCAAAAAATAGAATGTCTTTGCCAATAGCTTAGATTTGCAGCATGGTTATTAAATCGGCTAAGTATATAATTTCTGCACCAAGTTTTGATTTGTGTCCAAAACCAGAAAAGCCAGAATTTGCTTTTATTGGAAGAAGCAATGTGGGCAAATCTTCATTAATCAATATGTTGGTTAAGCAAAAGAATTTAGCTAAAACTTCTTCTGCACCTGGGAAAACACAATTGATTAATCATTTTGAAATTAATGAAAAATGGTATTTAGTGGATTTACCAGGATATGGTTATGCTAAAGTGGCTCAAAGCAGCAGAAGACGCTGGGAGCAAATGATTGAAAATTATTTACGCAAACGAGAGAATTTATTGAATGTTTTTATACTGATTGATAGCCGACATAAACCTCAAAAAATTGATATAGAATTTGTAAATCAATTGGGTAAATGGCAAATTCCTTTTACATTAGTTTTTACAAAATCAGATAAAGAAAAACCTGGTGTTGTAAAAAGAAATCACGATGCTTTTTTAAATGAACTCAAAGAAGAGTGGGAGTTTTTACCTCAAAGTTTTGTAACTAGTGCTGAAAAAAATATTGGACGAGATGAAGTGTTGGGCTTTATTAGTGAATGTTTAAAGAAGAATCTAATTACGCTAATATTTCACTTAACTCTAACCAACGCATTTCTTTTTGTTGCAAGCATTGTCTGCAATTTCTCCAATTCTAATACTGAGTTTATTAATATCATCGAAACTTAAATTTGCATCTGCAAGTTTTAATTCAATTTCTTTTTTCTCTCTTTCTAATTTGGGCATTTCTTTTTCGAGTTGCTCAAACTCATGCTTGTCTTTAAAAGAAATTTTTTGCTTTTGTTTGGGTTGTTCAACTACAATTTGTTCTTTAACTACAATGGGTTGCTTTTTATTTTGTTCTTGTTCATCGAGCCAAATTCTATATTGAGAATAGTTTCCTGGATAATCTTTAACTACAGCATCTCCTTCAAAAATCAATAAATGATCTACCAGCTTATCCATGAAATATCTATCATGACTAACAATTACAACACAGCCAGGAAAATCTTGTAAGAAATTTTCTAATACAGCCAAAGTGGGCAAATCCAAATCGTTGGTAGGTTCATCTAGAATTAAAAAGTTTGGATTTTTAAAAAGTATAGTGAGTAATTGCAATCGCTTTTTTTCTCCTCCACTTAAAGATTGTACATAGGTATACTGCTTTTCGGGAGTGAATAAAAACAACTCCAAAAATTGAGATGCACTTATACTTCCTCCCTTTGCTAATGGAAAATTTTCAGCCACATCTTTTACATATTCTATCACACGAACATTGTCCTTAAACACCAATCCTTGTTGAGAAAAATTACCAAAAACAATAGTATCTCCAACATTTACTTTACCTGAATCTGGTAGTTCTAATTCTTGAATAATATTTAAAAAAGTAGATTTACCGACACCATTTTTTCCAATAATACCAAGCCTTTCGCCTTTATTGAAATTATAGTCGAATCCTTTTAAAATTTCTTTTTCGCCATAAGATTTATTTACTTTTTTTAGTTCAATTACTTTACCACCAATCCTACTCATTTTAATTTGTAATTGCAACTGTGCATCTTCAATTTTTTGAGAAGCTTTATCTTGAATATCGTAAAAATTATCTTGTCTGCTTTTAGATTTTGTAGTTCTTGCTTTTGGTTGCTTACGCATCCATTCTAACTCTTTTCTAAACTCGCTTTTTGCTTTATTAATATTAGCTTGATCGTTTTCTATTCGTGCTGCTTTTTTATTTAAATAATTTTCGTAATTGCCTTTGTACACAAATAAATCTTCTCTATCCAACTCCCAAATTTCATCACAAACAGCATCTAAAAAATATCTATCATGGGTTACCATGAGTAGGGTTACATTTTCTGCTAATAAATAATTTTCTAACCACTCAATCATTTCAACATCTAAATGATTGGTAGGTTCATCCATAATTAACAAAGTGTGATTCTCTTCAAATCCAATATCTACAAGCGTTCTAGCAAGTGCTACTCTTTTCCTTTGTCCTCCACTTAAGGTACTCACTTGTTGTTGTAAATGATGGATATTTAATTTGCCTAATATTTGTTTCACCTTAGCTTCAAAACTCCAAGCTTGCAAATCTTCCATTAAAACAATACCATCTTGAATGGCATTACTATCATTTTCTTCAACTGCCAATTCATACATTTTAATGGCACTTACAACGGGATGATTAGCATGAAAAATATTATCGATAATACTTTTATTTTCTTCCAAATCTGGATCTTGTTCAAACAAAGCCACTGAGACTTCTTTGTTAATCCATACTTTACCATCATCAGCAGTTTCAGTTCCTGAAAGGATTTTTAAAAGTGTTGATTTTCCTGTTCCATTTCTAGCAATTAAAGCAATTTTATCGCCCTGACTAATATGAAAAGTGATATTTTTAAAAAGAGGAGTGATACCAAAAGATTTGGTCAATTTTTCTACCGAAACATAATGCATTGGGCAAAGATAGTTTGAATGATTTTTTGCAAGTGGTAAAGTTTAATTAATTACTCTTAGTTACTTTGCAATTAAAAATGAAACAAGAGAAAAAAATAATTGTTTTGTTTGATGGGGTATGCAACCTATGTAATGGTTTAATAAATTTTATTATTAAAAGAGATAGAAAGGCAATTATGAAGTTTGCATCATTACAATCAAAAGTTGCATCTGAAATTTTAAAGATTCATAATGTTAATGAACAAGAATTAGATTCTGTAGTTCTTTTAATTGATGATAAAATTTATACTAAATCAACTGCTGCATTACATTTATTAAAAGAGCTTGGAGGATTTTGGAAGATGTTTTATGTATTCATTATTGTTCCAAAATTTATTAGAGATTTTATTTATACTCTCATTGCAAAAAATAGATATAGAATGTTTGGAAGGAAAGACTCTTGCATGATTCCAAATAAAGAAATCAACGCGAGATTTCTTTCCTAAATTATTTACATTAATTTAACATTCGCTCTTAAACTTTTGAAATAGCACTAAGTCTATGATATGAAGTTCTTACAAAACAATAGTTTCTCTTAATATAGATTTAACAATTGATTTAATATTTGGCAAGGATTTTGTAATTATGTCTCATTAAATAAATATTTTAATATATTTATTTTTCTCATAAGCAGTTAGTTTTGGTTGAGGCCTCGATTTCCATCGGGGCCAATTTTTTTACTTCCCTAACTGAACATTTTTCAACCATTCAACAATCCCTTTATACACTTTTGTTGCAGTAAGTGCTTGAAAGCTAGGCTTTACAATTCTTAGTTCATCTTCTCTATTACTTATAAAACCAATTTCTAATAAGCAATTTATATAATCTGTTGGTCCACTTAATCCAAAATTAAAACTACCAACATTACCATATTCCTTTAATCCTGTTTCTTGCATTGCTTTTAAAATGCTTAAACTCAATGGTCTAAATCCTTGATGACGATAAAAAGTACCACAACCCTGAACTTCTTTATCAGCATTTGAATTCAGATGAATACTAATAAGAATATCAGCCTCTTGATCTTTCAAAAACAAAATTCTATCTTTCATTTCAAGAGATGTGTCTGTATCTCTTGTCATAATCACTTTTTTAACACCCATTTTTTTCAAATGTTTCTGTAATGCTTTAGCATATTTTAAAGTATAATCTTTTTCGAGAATTTTAGTATTTACCCCTTGTGCTCCTAGGTTTGTACCACCATGACCAGCATCAATTGCTATTTTTAAATTTCTAATATTTAAAACAGGTGGTTGTCTTTTTACTTTTATTATTAGTTGATTTTTATCGTAACTAATAGAATATCCCCAATGATTTTTATTTTTTAATTCAATGGTAACCAACATTACATCTTCTTCAGTTTGTGTGTAATAAACATTCTTAATTTGTTTTAAAGAAGAAGGAATTTGTGTAATCCAATTAGTATTACTTTGAACACCAAATATTTCTAACTGAATTGCTGCTGGTTCAGTTTGCATCCAGGCCCTGTATGGTTTTCTAGAATCTAAGTTTACAGTAACAACATCATAAATACTATCAGTACCAAAAACTTTAAAGTTTGAGCTAAGATAAAATGGCCATTCTTTTATGGTGGAATCAATTGCTAATTGCTCTTTTTCTATAAAAGCAGTTCTGTATTTTGAAAGTTGAACTTTCCAAGGAGTTCTGCTGGTATCAATTACTTTAAAATTGATGTTAGTATCAATGTATCCCATTTTTGCACCACCAAGTCTATCATCTCCTAACCCATACAGCAAAGCAGGGATTTTTCCAGTGCTTTTTGCAAAAAAGGGCTTGGTTTTAAATTGAGAAAATGAAGGTGATAAACAAATTATAACAAAAGAAAATAGACAAATTTTTTTGATTATTGATTGCATGATTTTGAGTTTCTTGTCGACAAACGAAGTTATAGATATGAAGTCTTAATTCAAATAATCTTCCCTTTTCATATTGCAATCTCTATTTTTGCCGCCTAATTTTAAATAAATGAAGTTTTACAACACAATTATTCGATATCGTTTTGCTTTAGGAATTATTGCTATTGTTTTAGCAATATTGGTGAATTACACTTCTGGTTTTTGGCCAGCATTTGTTTTATACTTTGTTGGATTGATTGCCTTATTCAGTCATTTTTTTATAGGTCCATTACGTTTAGTTCAAGAGCCTATGGAAAGAGGAGAGATTGAAGAAGTTGAGAAAATTTTGAATAGCATTAAATATCCTGGTTTGCTTTATAAACCTGTTCGCTCTACTTATTACACATTAAAAGGTAATTTGGCTATGATGAAACAAGATTTTGATTCTGCTGAAAAACATCTTAAAAAAAGTAGTGAACTTGGTGCTCCAATGGCTGAAGCTGAAGGTGCCAATAAATTACAACTTGGCATGATGAGTTTACAAAAAGGAGATTTTAAACAAGGAGAAAGTTATATACGTGCAGCAATTAGAATGGGTGTTGGAGATAAAGAAAGTGAGGCTATAGCTAATTTAAGTATGTGCCAAATTTTTATGAACAAAAGAGAGTTTAGAGCTGCTAAGGATTATTTTAGAAAAGCTAAAGCTTGTAAGCCTAAAGCTAAACAAACGCTTGATCAGATTAAAGAAATAGAGAAATATATTTCAAGAGTTCCTGGTTAATAAATCAGTTCCTTCTTTTACACACCAAACCCCCAAAACTTATTCAGTAATGGGGGTTTGTTTTTGTGTTTGTACTTCCCTAATATGACCCTTGTTATTTAATGTTTAATTATTAATGTTTAATGTTTAATAATTATTGTTCATTGATGATTGGGAGATTGATTATTGATTGTTGATTATTGATTATTTTACAATTTATCATTAACAATTTATAATTTCCCTCTCACTACTAACTTCTAGCTACTAACTACTTGCTCTTACTAATAATAAGTTTAGTAGGTTGATACCTTTGTTCATCACCTTCAAGTGTTACGATGTACACTCCATCAGTAATCGTTGTTTGTGTTTCGAGTAGATTCACAGCAACTTGATTGTCTCCTGAGTATGCTACAACGATTTGTTGTTTGATCAACTTTCCTGTTGAGGCTTCATACACTTTCATGATTAATGCTTGTGATGAGTTGCTAGAGAACTTGGCAGTAAATCTTCCACTACTTGGATTTGGATAGATGCCAATTTGCTCTACCACCACTTCTGTTGGTATCGTATTATTGATGAACCTTACCTTGCTCATGTTCACACTCATTACTGCAGCATTTCCTGTTGGATTGATAAAGCTGAAGTTTACCGCGATGATATCATCTGCTTTGATTGTAGCACGTGTACTTAGTTGATTTGAACTGACTCATGCTTACTTTGTATTCTTTATCCAGTCCATCTACACTCATCGTATAGCTGTACTGATCATCCCAGTTGCTAATGCCTTTCTTCACTAGTGTTACTTTTAAGTTAGTAGTACCTACTGCATTTACATTGAACTTAAGGTCTTGGTAAGCCGTTACGTCTTGCTCTAAGCCTCCTCCCATCATCGTTTTGTAAATACTGATATAGTTCTTCGTAGTACCTACCATCTCTACATTTCTCATGAGTCTGTACTCATTCGATTTGCTGGTATAATTGCCTTCATTGATCACATTGAACTTGTTGATCGTAGTCTTGGTTTTATCATAATCTAAACTCCATGTTCCATCTGCTAAGTACACTAAATCAGTTAACTTGTTGTTTAAGTAAACATACATACTGCCTTCATAGTAATCTTTCACTGGTACATTCAATACTGTGGTACCATTGGCTTTTACTGTGAATGGGATGTTTCTGGTCGTAGTAGTTGCATGCTCATTGGCTTTCTCTTCTATTCTAAAGTAACCTGAGGTGTTAGCTGTACTGTTCTGTATGGTTAAAGTTAAATCAGTGGCTTTTCTGTTACCCTTGCTGATATAAGCTTTTGGTAGATCTGCACTGGTTACACTATTCACCCCTCCATTGTTTTGTAACTTGCTGATGATGTCTTGTGCCATGGCTTCTACCATATCATAACTTACTGCCCATAACTGGAAGTTGTACAGCTTCTCGTCTGCTTGATAGTTATCGGTAAACCAATTGCTTTGTAAACTAATCGTGCTTCTATTGGCTGCTGTGCCTGCACTTAGGTTCACTGCAAACTCTATCTCGCCTGTTCTTTGTTTGATCTTATACGCCATTAAGCTATATCCATTCACTGTGATGTTTTTCACCTCTAACAACTCTGCTCCTTTTAATCTGTCACAGATTGGTTTGGTGTGGTTATATACATCTCCTAGTGTCTTGGTTCCAAAAGCTACTGCTTTGGTAATACCTCCTTGGGTATAATCTACTGCTAACACTTCTACTGCATTGGTAAAGTTGATTAAATCTACTGGTGTGCTGATATAGGCTGCATTGGTATTGTTGACTGTGGCTGGTACTAAATTGCTTAACGTTAAATCGTTTGGTCCGTTTACTATCGCTCCACTTTGTGTGAACTTAATGCTGTTGTTATAACCATTTACTTCAGCTACACTGTTCACTGCATTGCCATATAAACGTTTGCTGATCACATCACCTAAAGTTTTACTCTCTACTCCACCTCCACCACCTCCACTTACATTACCACAAGTATCTATCAATACTAAAGTAATCGTACTATCACAACCATATACATTGGTTAATTTTTGGGTATAGGTTCCTGCTGTTGTATATACTTGTCCATTAAATAAATGATTGCAACTGTGACAGAAGTTGGCATATACAGTACTGCTGCTTGTTGGTTTTAAACTCACCACTTTGGCTGCTGAACTACCGCTGCAACTTCCATTGCTTACTGTTACTGTATAGCTTCCTGCATTGCCTGTTACATATTGTTGAGCTATGGCTCCTACTATCATCACCCCATCTCTATACCATTGATTGCCTGATGCTGATGATGAGTATAAAGTAATGCTGCTGCCTGTACACATATATGTTGGGCCACTGGTAGCAATTGTTGGTACTGCTGGTGTGGCTATTACTGAGACTACTTGTGTTACTGTTGCACTGCAACCACTTGCATTCGTTACTGTGTAACTGATCATCGTACTGCCTGATGAGATGCCTGTAATTTGTCCTGTTACTGCGTCTATCGTTGCTACACTCGTGTTGCTGCTACTCCATGTGCCTCCACTTGTGGCACTTGTTGCCATTGCTGTGCTGCCTGTACAAAGGTTGGTTGCACATGCTATTGGTGATACCATTGGTTTGGCTTCTACACTCACTACTTGTGTTACTGTTGCACTACAATTGTTTGTATTGGTTACACTGTAGCTAATCGTTGTTGTTCCCGATGCTATCGCTGTTACTTGGCCTGTTGTTGCATTGATCGTAGCTACTGCTGTATTGTTACTAGACCAAGTACCACCACTGGTGGCATTGCTAAACGTGGCTGCTGCCCCTACACATAATATTGGATTGCCTGCTATTGCACTTAAGCTTGGTAAAGCATTAATCGTAATACTATAAGTTACTGCCTTACTACAACCTGCTGCATTGGTGACTGTATAACTGATTGTTGTTGTGCCTGATGCTATTGCTGTTACTTGTCCTGTTGTATTGTTGATGGTTGCTACTGCTGTATTGCTGCTTGTCCATACTCCTCCACTGGTTGCATTAGCTAAAGTGGTTTGTTGTCCTACACATAAACTGCTTGATCCTGTTATTGGACTTACACTTGGATAGGCACTTACCGTTACCACTGTTGCTGATGCTGCAGCTGAACTACAGTTATTAGCATTGGTTACTGTTACACTATAACTTCCTGAACTGTTGACTGTATAAGCTTGAGCTGTTGCTCCTGTTATCGCTACGCCATCTTTATACCATTGGTTACCTATTGTTGATGATGAACTTAATATTACTGTACTGCCTACACAGATATCTGTTGGGCCTGAAGCTGTAATCGTTGGTACTGGTGGATATGCATGTACTGTAATGATTTGTGTTACTGTGGTACTGCAACCATTGGCATTGGTTACGGTATAACTTACTATCGCTGTGCCTGGTGCTACTGCTGTCACTACGCCTGTACTGCTAATCGTAGCTACATTGGTATTGCCACAACCCCATACTCCTCCTACTGTAGCACTGCTTAAAATAATGCTTTGTCCTACACAGATATTGCCTGAACATGAACATGTCATGGTTATTGGGGATACTGTTGGACTATCATATACACTAATCACTTTGCTTACTGAACTACTGCAACCATTGCTATTGGTATAAGTATAGGTAATCGTTGCTGTGCCTGATGACACCCCTGTTACTTGACCTGTACTGCTAATCGTTGCTACTGCTGTATTACTACTACTCCAAACACCTCCTATAGTAGGATTGCTTAAAGCTAGATTGGCTCCTACACATACTACTGCTCCTCCTGCTATTGGACTTAACATAGGATTACCATAAACTGTGATATGCTTGGTTACCGTAGTCGTACAATTATTACTATTCGTTACTGTATAACTTATCGTTGTTGTGCCTGCTGTTATCGCTGTTAGCTCGCCTGTCGTTGCATCTATAGTTGCTACTGCTGTATTACTGCTGCTCCAAGTGCCTCCCACTGTTACGTTGCTTAATGTTGTTGTATTGCCTACACATACACCTGCATTGCCTGTAATGGCTGCTACTGTTGGGTTGGCATTCACCGTAATATCTTTGGTTACTACAGTTGTGCAGTTATTACTGTTTGTTACAGTATAGCTCATCGTTGCTACTCCTGCAGATACGCCTGTTACCACTCCTGTTGTTGCATTAATCGTGGCTATCGATGTATTGCTACTGCTCCAAACTCCTCCTGTTGTAGCACTGCTTAATATTGTTGTGCTGCCTACACATAAAGCACTATTGCCTGTAATGGCTGCTACTACTGGATTGGCATGTATCGTAATATCTTTAGTTGCTGTTGTAGTACAGCCATTGGCATTGGTGACCATATAACTAATCGTTGCTGTACCTGATGATACTGCTGTCACTAATCCACTATTATTAATCGTTGCTACTGCTGTATTACTACTGCTCCAAACACCTCCTGCTGTTGCATTGCTTAAACTAATATTACTTCCTACACAAGCACTTGCATTACCTGTAATAGCTGCTACTGTTGGATTGGCATTTACCGTTACGTCTTTAGTTACCGTTGTACTACAGTTGTTGGCATTGGTTACTGTATAGCTGATCGTTACTGTTCCTGATGCAACTCCTGTTACTTGGCCTGTTGTTGCATTAATAGTGGCTATGGCTGTATTGCTACTGCTCCAAACGCCTCCTGTTGTTGCACTGCTTAAACTGATTGTTGAGCCTACACATACATTACTGCTTCCTGTAATTATCGCTACTATAGGATTGGCATGTATCGTAATGTCTTTAGTAACTACTGTTGTACAGTTATTGGCATTGCTTACACTATAACTCATCGTTACCGTTCCTGCTATTATCGCTGTTACCTGCCCTGTTGTTGCATGGATAGTGGCTATCGATGTATTGCTACTGCTCCAAACTCCTCCTGCTGTAGCACTGCTTAAGGTTGTAGTATTGCCTACACAAACATTGTTATTACCTGTAATGGCTGCTACTGTTGGATTGGCATTCACCGTAATATCTTTACTTACTGCTGTAGTACAACCATTGCTATTCGTTACTGCATAACTCATCGTTACTGTTCCTGCTGATACAGCTGTTACTTCTCCTGTTGTTGAGTTAATCGTTGCTACCGATGTATTGCTACTGCTCCAAACTCCTCCTACTGTTGTATTGCTTAATGTTATTGTATTGCCTACGCATACATTGCTATTGCCTGTTATTACTGCTACTATTGGATTGGCTGATATCGTTACATCTTTAGTAACTGACGTACTGCAACCTGCTGCATTGCTTAGCGTATAACTCATCGTTGCAGTTCCTGCTGACACGCCCGTTACTTGTCCTGTTGTAGCGTTGATCGTTGCTACCAATGTATTGCTACTGCTCCAAACTCCTCCTGCTGTAGCACTACTTAATGTGGTAGTTGAGCCTACACAAGCATTGTTATTACCTGTAATAGGACTAACTATAGGATATGCATAAACCGTTAACACTTGTGTTACCGTCGTACTACAACCATTACTACCTGTTACCATATAACTGATAGTCGTGCTGCCTACACTTACAGCTGTTACAATACCATTACTGGTAATTGTTGCTACTGCTGTATTACTGCTATTCCATACACCTCCTGATGTACTATTGCTTAAAGTACTAATACTACCTATACATACATTGAACTGTCCTGTTATTGGATTGACTACCGGATTGGCTTTTACTGTAAAATTGTACGTTACCGTTGTACTACATCCATTACCATTGGTTACTGTATAGCTGATCACCACAGTTCCCGCTGATACGCCTGTTAATACTCCTGTATTGCTATTAATCATTGCCACACTCGTATCACTACTACTCCATACGCCTCCTACAGTATTGCTACTAAACGTAACACTACCTCCTACACAAGTACTACTTTTGCCTGCTATAGGATCTACCAAAGGATTGCTATATACTGTTACCGTATAGTTTACTGTTGTACTGCAACCATGGCTACTTGTTACCGTATAACTAATTGTTGATGTACCAGCAGCAATACCTGTTACTTGACCTGTTGTTGCATGAATCGTAGCTACCGCTGTATTACTACTGCTCCACACACCTCCTGAAGAACCATTGATTAATAGCGTTGTTTTGCCTACACATACACCCGATGTGCCTGAGATAGACCCTAATACTGGATTGGCATACACCGTTACAACTTGTGTTGCTGTACCTACACAACCATTGCCATCTACTATTGTATAAGTAATCGTAGTAGTGCCTGCCGATATCGCTGTAACCAACCCTGTTGAACTGTTGATCGTAGCTACTCCCGTATTACTGCTACTCCAAGTTCCTGCTGGCGTTGTATTACTTAAGGTTGTTGTATTACCCACACATATACTTGCATTGCCTGCTATTGGATCTACTACTGGTTTGCCATTTACTGTTACTACTCTGCTCACTATCGTACTGCAACCATTTGCATTAGTCACCGTATAACTGATAATCGCACTGCCTGCTGATACACCAGTTACTACCCCTGTAGCACTATTTACTGTGGCAATGCCAGCATTATTACTACTCCATACTCCTCCACTCGGACTACTACTTAATACAATACTGCCCCCTGAACATACACTGCTATAACCCGTTATCGGATCTACCACAGGATAAGCATACACATTCACCGTCTTCGTAGATGATGTGCTGCAACCATTACTACCCGTTACCGTATAACTAATGATCGCACTACCTGCAATTAAACCTGTTACCACACCACTGCTGTTTATCGTCGCTACTGCTGTATTACTGCTCGTCCAAATACCTCCACTTCGTACTATTACTCAATACCGTTGTCTGTGCTACACATATATTGCCAGTACCCATTATTGGACTCACTAATGGACCCACATTGACTGTGACTAATTGCATTTACCGTTGTAATACAACCATTCACATCGCTT
>CAVQUL010000004.1:0-56462 GCA_963716885.1 uncultured Chitinophagaceae bacterium
GTAATAGAACAAATACTTTTAACCTAGAGAGAGTCTATAAAACGAGAGACTTCAGGCAACTCATTAATACATATTTTGGAGTAAAAATTCCATCAATAAAAATTGCTGTAACAGGTAGTGGTAGAGTAACACATGGTATTATTGAAATTATGAATTTGATGGACATTCAAGAAGTAGAACCAGAAGAATATATAGAACAAAATTTTACTTACCCTGTTTACGTACATCTTAAAGGAAAAGATTTATATCGACACAAAACTAGGGGCGATTATAAAAGATTAGATTTTCATGAAAATCCTCAAGATTATGAAAGTCTTTTTAAATCTTACTTGCCATATACAGATGTATTACTCAATGGAGTTTATTGGGATATAAATGTTCCTAGATTATTTGAGCTGCAAGACATATCAAATGAAAGTTTTAAAATAAAAACAATTGCTGATATCACAGATGATAAAAATGGAAGTGTGCCTTGCAATTTAGGAGATCAAAGTATTGAAAATCCTGTTTATGGTGTTGATAAAAATAGTTACAAAAAAACTGAACCTTATTTATCAAACTCAATAGACATCATTGCTGTAGGCAATTTGCCAAACGAATTACCAAGAGATGCAAGTAGATTTTTTGGTGAACAAATTATTAAATATATTTTACCAGACTTAATAAATGGCAATAGCAAAACCTTAAATAATGCAACGATTTTAAAAGATGGTGAAATAACAAAGCCTTTCGATTATATGAAAGGCTATGCTAAATAATTTTTAAAAATATTATTAGTCTGGCACTACTATTTTATTATTGATTCTGTTCATATCTGCCATTCTATAAGATGGGTCAATTTCAATACTTTTAATATCAATTAATTTTTTATCGATATTAAAATGATATTTTGGATGAGTCCATCTCCATTCATTATGAATTATTCTTGTTGTTGTATCTTCTGAAATTTTGTTACCCAACATTAAATCTAATGGTATGTAATGCATCTCTTTAGAGCCATCTTTATAAGTAATTAAAACATCTAATGGCATAGGCATTTTGCCAACTCTTTCAATAGTAATTTGAGGTTGATTGATTTCATCATTCATCGAAATATTAGCAATTTTATAATCGATTGTTTTAGTAGTATAAACCCAATACTCTTTATACCATTGTAAGGTTAATCCAGAAGTTTTTTCAGCAACTCTTATAAAATCATTGGCATTAGGATGTTTAAATTTCCAAGTATTATAATAGGCCAAAAGTATTTTATCTCTAATTTCATCTCCCACTAAATATCCTAGCTGATTCATAAAAACTGCTCCCTTAGTATATGCAGCATTTGAATACCCATAGTTTGTATTAAAATGATCTGCGTGAGTTGTTAAAGGCTCTTCATAACCACTATTAGCTAATTTTATATAAGCATTATATTCATTAGATTGATGAAGTGGCAAATTTGATTGTGCAGCATTCAACTCTCTTTGAGTTTTAACCTTAGAATTGGAGGATGTAAAAGGAGATTGTTGAGCCCAATTTTCATTATAATAATTCATCACTAAATTCTCTGCATAAGAAGTGAACCCTTCATCCATCCAACCAAATAAACTTTCATTTGTACCTAATATTTGTTGATACCAACTGTGCATCCATTCATGAAAAACTGTTCCTAAACCTGGACCTTTTAATAATGTTGCCATTGCATATTCCATTCCCCCATCTCCTCCTTGAATAAAAGAATATTGAGGATAAGGGTATGCACCAAAATTTTTCTCAATGAATGGCAATGCCTTTTCTGCAGCCCATAATACATTTTGCCAAGCACTATCAGTATTTGCATCTTTTTCTTTATAAAAAACATGAATAGTTAATCCATTTCTTATCTTTTTGGAAAGATGTTTATAAGCAGTATCAGCAGCCCAAACAAAATCATGAATATTTTCTCCTTTAAATACCCAAGTATTTCTTTTGTTAGGATTGTCTGTTTTTTTCTTTGATACATCTTCATATCCATAACCTATATTTTGAGCATTTTGCAAAACTCCTGTAGCAGCAACTAAATATTTTTTATCGATATTTATTTTAACTTCATAATCTCCCCAAACACCATAAAATTCCCTAGCAATGTACTGATTGGCATTCCAACCTTGATAATCGTATTCCACCATTTTTGGATACCACTGACTCATACTATATTGAACAGCTTCAGCATTATCTCTTCCACTTCTTCTTATTTGGATAGGCACTTGAGCATTAAACTTTACAATTAAATTTGTTTTAGATTTTGGAAGTATTGGATGAGTTAAAATAACTTCTAGAATAGTTTCATGTTCTATTAATTTTTGTTCTTTTCCAAGAATTGAAATTGAACTTACATTTTGTATTCCGATTTCATCTTTTTTAAGTTTAGAAATTCTGTCTTTTACTCTAGCATCCCAATCTGGCAAAGGATTTCCAGCTCTATCACTTCTTGGAGAAAGTTTACCTAATTCTAAACTTCTAATATCCATAGAACTATTGGGCTGAAAAGCATTCCAATATAAATGAAAATAAAGTTTATGCAATGTGTCTGGTGAGTTGTTGTAGTAATCAATATTTTCTGTTCCTGAAAAAGTATTGTTCTTATCATTTACTATAACATCAATTTTATAACTAATTTTCTGTTGCCATCTTTCAGGTTGAGCAATAGCAAAGTTTATTGAATGCAAAAAAACAATTGCAAAAATAATTTTCTTCATTTTGTTTAAATATTGATTGCAATATTAATACATTGAATACTTACTCAGGATATGCATATTAGAGGAAATTGTTAAAAAATCAAAGCTAAAATTGCAAGAGTTCAACAATTTGTTCAAGATATTTTTGATCTGTCTCATTAAAGGTTGACAATTCAATACTATCAACATCTAAAACTGCTAATACTTCATTATTCTTAATAATTGGCACTACTATTTCGCTTTTTGAACTACTGCTACAAGCAATATGACCAGGGAATTTTTCTACATCATCAACAATTAAAGTTTTTGCTTGTAACCAAGATTGTCCACAAACACCTCTTCCTTTTTTAATTCTGGTACAAGCAATTGGTCCTTGAAATGGTCCTAAAACTAATTCATCGTCCTTCACTAAATAAAAACCAACCCAAAGCCAATTAAACTGTTCTTTTAATGCAGCTGTAACATTTGCAAGATTTGCAATTACATCATCTTCCCCTGTTAAAAGTCCGGTAATTTGAGGAATTAAAGATTCATATTGTTCTTCTTTTGATCCGATATTGATAACTAAATCTTCTGCCATTTAATTTTTTTTACAAAATAAAGCTAAAAATAAAACAGCCTTCCAAAAATTGGAAGGCTGTATATATTAAATTAACTAAATAATTTAATTAATTGCCATCAGAGCTAATTATTTTGCTTCAGTTGCAGGAGCAGCTGGCATAGCAGCAGCAGCTGTATCAACAATAGCAGCAGCTGTATCAACAACAGCTTCAACAGCAGGAGCAACAGTTGTATCTACTGCAGGAGCAGCAGTTTCAGCAGAATTACAAGCAACAAAACCAACGATAGCGATTAACGCAAGAACTTTTTTCATTTTAAATTTTTTTATTATTAATAATACTAGTTAATACCAGAGCTACTTAAAAGGTAACCCTTCATTCAAAAAGAATTTTAAAAAATATATTTTCAACTACTTTGGGTTACTTTTACTGCCCTTAACGTATAAACAATATAGTGTGAAATCGGAGTTACTTGAACAAAATTTAATAATAGGTTTAGCCAATAACGATTCCAAAGCGATTGAAACCATTTATAAACAAAATTTTAATGTAATTCAATCTTTAGTTCTTAATAATAATGGTTCTTATGATGATGCAAGAGATGTTTTTCAAGAAGCTTTAATTGCTCTTTATGAAAAAGCTAGCCAAGAAAGTTTTGTTTTATCTTGTAAAATATCGACTTATTTGTATTCAGTTGCTAGAAGACTTTGGTTAAAAAGATTGCAACAATTGGGCAAATTCGTCAATTCAATGGATAATTTAGAAGAAACTGTTTCATTGGGCGATGATCTTGAAGTGCATCAAAAAAGAAATCAAGATTTTGAAATCATGGAGAGAGCATTAAATAGCATGGGAGAACCTTGTAAAAGTTTACTAGAAGGTTTTTATGTAAAGAAATTAGACATGCAAACCTTAGCTCAGGAATTTGGTTATACTAATGCAGATAATGCAAAGAATCAGAAATACAAGTGCTTAATTAGATTGAAGAAGTTGTTTTTTACACAATACAACATTGGAGAATAGAATTTAAACTATGGACGACATTTTATTATTACAAGCTATTGAAAGATATTACTCAGGTTCTATGCAACCTGCAGAAAAAGAATATTTCGAAGAGTTAAAGAAAAGCAATCCAGATATAGATCAATTGGCTGTAGAGCATCAAATGTTTCTACAACAATTAAATAATTTTGGCAACAGAAATAATTTTAATCATAACCTAATTGATGTTCATGCTAAATTATTATCACTTGGAGAATTATCAGAAGGTGGAGAATTAACAACTAAAGCAAAAGTTGTTTCAATCTGGAAAAAATATAAAAAAGTTACAGCAATTGCTGCTGCAGTTGGTGGAGGAATCGCTTTATTCATAAGCACTTTGGTAGCTTATTTCAATCCCATCTCACCAAATATTACAAAACTTGGAGCACAATTAAAAAATCAAGAAAATCAAATTGCTGTTTTAAAGAATGAAATTATTAAAAGTAAAATACCTTCAAAAGCTGAGCTTAAAGGTGGTGGATCCTCTTTTTTAATTGATGGCAAAGGCTATTTAATTACAAATGCCCACGTTGTTGAAGGTGCAACTTCTGCAAGTGTTTTTAATGGTGATGGAAAAGAATTTAGTGCATCTATTGCATATGTGAATGCTGAACAAGATCTAGCCATTTTAAAAATTAATGACCCAGAATTTGAAGCTGTAAAAAATCTTCCTTATGGCATAAAATCTACTAATGGAAATTTAGGAGATGAGATTTATACTATTGGTTTTCCAAACTTTCCGAGAACAGATATTGTATATAATGTTGGCTATTTAAGCTCTAACAAAGGTTATAATGGTGATACAGTTGCATACCAAATTCAAATGAATGCTAACCATGGTAATAGTGGTGGACCAATATTTAATAAACGTGGAGAGGTAATTGGTGTTTTAAGTACTAAACTTATCAAAAGCTGAGGGAGTAAGTTTTGCTATAAAAAGTAAAAATATTTTTCAAATTGTGAGTGATTTAAAAGATTCAGATTCAACATCTAGGCAAATGTAAAAATAAATACTTCTACAACTCTTGAACAATGAAGACAGAGTAACACAAATTAAAAAAATAGAGAACCATGTTTACATGGTAAAAGCATATAGAAACTAGTTATTCCTAAAAAACCAAATGTTAACCTTGAGTAGTAATATTCAAGGTTTTTTATTTTGTTCAAGTCCTTAGTTTACATTTGCTTCAATGAAGTATTACATCATTGCAGGAGAAGCCAGTGGCGATTTACATGGCAGTAATTTGATTCATCAAATCAAGTTAAAAGATTCAACTGCAACTATTCGTTGTTGGGGAGGAGATTTAATGCAAGCTTCAGGAACTACACTAGTAAAGCATTACAGAGATTTAGCTTTTATGGGATTTGTTGAGGTGTTGAAAAATCTTCCTACCATATTTAAAAATTTATCTTTTTGTAAAGAAGATATTTTAGAATTTCAAACCTGATGTTTTGGTGTTAATTGATTATCCTGGCTTTAATTTAAGAATTGCTAAATGGGCTAAACAACAAAACATTAAAATTGCTTACTACATTTCTCCACAAGTTTGGGCTTGGAAAGCAAATAGGGTAAATCAAATGAAGCAAGACATTGATAAAATGATTTGTATTTTACCTTTTGAAAAAGATTATTATAAAAATGTTTGGAATTGGAATGTAGAATATGTGGGGCATCCTTTGACTGAAGTTATTAATGCGTTTCTCGTTTCTAGTTCCTCGTTTAACAAGAGGGAAAGTAATAATATATCACAACTAGAAAACTACAACCAGAAACAAGAAACGAGAAACTTAATAGCAGTTCTCCCAGGTAGTAGAAAACAAGAAATTCAGAAGAAACTACCAATTATGTTAAGTGTTGCTACACATTTTACAGATTATGAATTTGTAGTTGCTAAAGCTCCAGGAATTGAAGATGAATTTTATGAGCCTTTTTTAAGACTTTATCCAAATGTAAGTTCAGTAAAAAATGATACTTACAATTTACTTTCAAAATCAAGTGCTGCAATTGTTACCAGTGGCACAGCAACTTTAGAAACTGCATTATTTGGAGTACCAGAAGTGGTGTGTTATAAAGCCAATAATATTAGTTATCAAATTGGCAAAAGAGTAGTAAAAATTAAATTCATATCATTAGTGAATTTAATTATGGATAAGCTTGTTGTTAAGGAATTAATACAAGATGATTTGAATGCTGAAAATATAAAAAAAGAACTTGAACAACTTTTATTTAATGAAGAAAGAAAACAACAACTAAAACTTGATTATAAAGAACTCTGGAATAAATTATATACAGATGGAAGTCCATCTGAAAAAGCTGCAACAATTATTTACAACATGATTAAGTAGTTACTTAAACTATGAAAAAATATTTCCGTTTTACTTTTACCTTTTTACTTTTTACTTGTTTTTCTCAAGCTCAACTTACCATTGCCAACAAACAAGTTTTTACAATAGCAGATACTTTAAGAGGCAGCAATAATGAAAATAGAGATTGGTGGGATGTGTTGCGATATGATATTTCTGTTAAACCAGATTTCGAGAAAAAAGAGATAGATGGATTATGCGTAATAACATTTCATTCCAGACTTGACATCAGCAAAGATGTAATTGAATATTCTAAAAACTTTCCGAGTAAGAGTATAAATAATGTTGAGGTCGTAGAATTTTCATATTCTCCACCAAGTATGAAAGATATGTTTATGCAAATTGATTTGCAAGATTCACTAGAAATTGATTTTATGGTATTAGTAGATAGTGTTGCAAAAGGAGGAAGTCCATTAAACAAAGAAAATATTAGAGTTGAAAAAGAAAATGTTTCTATTAATTATACTAAACAACATGGAGTTTATTTAATTAAAATTCCAGCAAAAAATGCATTCTATAATATTTATAATAAACAACTAATTATTAAATATCATGGCAAACCACGAGAAGCTAAAAAAGCTCCTTGGGATGGTGGTTGGGTTTGGAGTAAAGATAAATTGGGCAGACCCTTTGTAAGTGTTGCTTGTCAAGGTTTAGGTGCAAGTTCTTGGTATCCTTGTAAAGACATACAAAGTGATGAACCTGATAATGGAGCCAGTTTAACCATCATTGTTCCAGATAGTTTAGTTGCTGTAGGAAATGGTGTTTTAATGTCAAAAGTTAAAAGTCAAAACCCAACAACCAGTAACGAAAAACAAGAAACTACTTTTACTTGGGAAGTCAAAAATCCAATTAACAACTACAATATCATTCCATCCATTGGAAATTATGTAAATATTTCTGATACATTTCAAGGTGAAAAAGGAATATTAGATTTAAATTATTGGGTGTTGGACTATAATAAAGAAAAAGCACATGAACAATTTCAACAAGTGAAACCCATGCTTAAAGCTTTTGAATATTGGTTTGGTCCTTACCCTTTTTATGAAGATGGATATAAGTTAGTTGAAGCACCATATTTAGGTATGGAACATCAATCAGCAATTGCTTATGGCAATCGTTTTAAAAATGGATATTTAGGTAGAGATTTAAGTGGTAGTGGTTGGGGTTTAAAATGGGATTTTATTATTGTACATGAAAGTGGTCATGAATGGTTTGCTAATAGTATAACCACAAAAGATATTGCTGATATGTGGGTTCATGAAGGTTTCACAAACTATAGTGAAGTATTGTTTACAGAATATTATTATGGCAAAGAAGCTGGTAATGATTATTGTTATGGTATTAGAAAAAATATTGCAAACGATAAACCCATCATTGGAGTGTTTGGAGTAAATAATGAAGGCAGTGGTGATATGTATTACAAAGCTGCAAACATGATACATGGCATTAGAAATGCTTTGAACAATGATGAAAAGTTTAGACAAATTCTTAGAAAAATGAATCGAGTATTTTATCATCAAACAGTTACCACACAACAAATAGAACAATTTTTAATTGATGAAAGTGGTTTGGCTTTACAAAAAACGTTTGATCAATATTTAAGAACAACTCAAATTCCAACACTAGAATATTATTTTAAAGGAAGAAGATTATTTAGTCGTTTTACTAATTGTATTGTTGATTTTACTATGCCAATAACTATTCTTCCAAAATCAAAAACTATTACGCCGACAACTTCTTTTAAAAGAAAAAGATTAAACAAAAAAAACAAAGCTTGGTTTACTTCTCAAAATGTAGAACGATTGTATTTACTTAATCTTGTAAATGTTCCAAAGCCTTAACTATCTTCGTCAAGCTATTTTAATGTTGCATGCAAACACTTCGTAAACAAACATTTCTTTCATCAATTTTTATAATCAGTGGATTTGTTTTTGGTGCTATCAATATTTATTTTTACACCAAAACAGGAATATTTACAAAAGGTGAAGTGGGTTTAACAAAAATATTCTTCGACTTTGCTCAGCTTACTATTGCTTTTTCTAGCTTGGGTTTCTTTGCTGTTCTTTATAAGTTTTTTCCTTATTACAACGATAATCTTCCAAAAAATAAAAATGAATTACTTACAATAACATTTATAATTAGCTTAATTGGTTTTACACTTTTTTGCTTGATAGGATATTTAATTAAACCCTATTTTATTTCAAAATTTGTTGTTCGTTCACCTTTAGTTGTTCAATATTATCCCTTCTTATTTGTGTTTGGATTTGGCATGTTATTATTTTCAATTTTAGAGTCGTATAGTTGGGTAAAACATCAATCTATTGTTTCTAATTTTTTAAAAGAATCTTTATTAAGATTTATTACTTTAATACTTATCATATTATTCTTCTTCAAAGCATTTGAATATAACACTTTCATCACACTTTTTAGTTTACAATTTTTTATTCTGTTCATTATTCTTTTTGCATTTTATAAAAAAAAGAATGAGATACATTTTTCATTTAATAAAAGTATAGTCACAAAAAAGTTTTGGAAAAAAATGCTTTCCATGCAAACTTTAATTTTTAGTGGCTCAATGATTATTGCTATCACAAGTGTCATTGATTCATTTGTCATTGCAAAACTTATGGGACAAAGCTATGTTGGAGATTTTGTATTAGCACAATATGGAGCCAACTTAGTTAGTGTGCCACAAAAAGCAATAGTTGGTGGCTCTATAGGAATTTTAACTAAAGCTTGGAAAGATAAAAATTTTCCAGAAATTAATAGAATTTACAGTCGTTCTTGTATCAACCTTTCAATCATGGCTATTTTTTTATTTGGAAATATTTGGCTAAATGTTGTTCCTTTAATTGATGTTTTGCAAATTCCTGAGACTTGGAAAATTGGATTAAGTACAATGTTTTTCATTTGTGTTGCAAGAACAATTGATGCATCAACTGGAATTAATAACATGATTATTGCAACATCCACATTTTGGAGATTTGATTTTATTAGTGGAATGATATTATTAGCAATTAGAATTCCTGCAACATGGTTTTTAATAGTTAAATTTGGTTTGTTAGGCTCTGCATTTGCAGATATACTTTCTATTAGCATTTATAATTTAATTCGATTTGAATTTTTAAGAAGAAAATTCAACATGCAACCATTTAATTATAAAAACATTTTGGCAGTACTATTAGGTATTGGCTGTTATTTTTTAGCATTTTATTTGTGCCAAAATATTGAAGGATTTTCTGGTTTAGTTATAAGAGCTACAGTGTTTTCACTAAGTTTTATTTTGGGTATTTTTGCTTTAGATTTAACTCCAGATGCTAAACAATTGTGGAATAAATGGATGATAAGGAAATAATAAATTTTGAATTATAAATTATAAATTATAAATTAATTTTTTAGTTTTTGAATTTTAACTTTTGACTTTTTATCATGAACAATTTTGGAAGAATATTTAAAATAACCATTTTTGGAGAATCTCATGGAGCTTCTGTGGGTATTGTATTAGATGGAGTTCCTGCAGGACTTTCATTATATCAAGATGATTTTTTAATTGACATAGAAAGAAGAAAAGGTGGATTACAAAAAGGTACAACACCAAGAAAAGAAGATGATCATCCCAATTTTTAACTCAGGAATTTTCAATAATAAAACTACTGGTGCACCTTTAACTATTTTATTTGAAAATAATAATACAAGAAGTAAAGATTACGAAGAGCAAAGAAAAATTCCAAGACCAGGACATGCAGATTTTGTAGCAACCCAAAAGTTTGGTGGATTTGAGGATTATAGAGGTGGAGGTCATTTTTCTGGTAGATTAACAGTTTGCTTAGTTGCTGCAGGAGTTATTGCAAAAAAACTTTTACAAAACATTTCAATTGTTTCAAGAATTGTTGAAATTGGTGGAGAAACTGATATTGAGAAAGGATTAGAAAAAGCCATTGCAGCAAAAGATTCTGTTGGTGGAATTATTGAATGTAAAGTAATTGGTTTACCTATTGGTTTAGGAGAACCTTTTTTTGATAGTGTTGAAAGCGTTATAAGTCATGCCATATTTTCAATCCCTGCAGTAAAAGGAATTGAATTTGGTAGTGGATTTTCTTCAGCAAAGATGTTTGGTTCAGAACATAATGATTCTTTAATAGATGCTAAAGGAACTACAAAAACGAATAATGCTGGTGGTAGTGTTGGTGGCTTAACTAATGGTAATGAATTAGTGTTTAGAGTTGCTATCAAACCCACATCATCTACTCCTAAAACTCAAGAATCTTTAAATACTACCACATTAGAAGTAGAAGAATTTTCAATAAAAGGTCGACATGATTTATGTATTGCATTAAGAGCTCCAGTTGTTATTGAAGCAGCAACAGCAATTGTTTTAGCAGATTTTATGTTATTAGAACAACACATTAAAAGAGTATTTTAACATTTATGGAAAATATTTATCATGTAACTACTTTGTCTGCTTGGGAAAAAGCACAAGAACTTGGATATTACGAAGCAGATTCCTTAAAAACAGAAGGTTTTATTCATTGCAGTACAACTCAACAAGTTGAAGGAGTTTTAGAAAGATATTTTTCTGGAAAAAATGATTTAATCAAGTTAACAATAGATCCAAAAAAATTAAGCTCAAAATTAATTTTTGAACTTTCACCATCCATAAATCAGGAATTTCCCCATGTTTTTGGAGTGATTAATCTAGATGCAATTATTCAAACAGAACAAATTAGATAAAAGAGCAATTTTATTTCACTTTTTGAATTCATACCCTTACTTTTGCCAACCTTTCACAAACGGTGGTATGGTGACTGCTGTAAATGAAACCCTTTTTGAGTATTAAAAAAATTGTTTAAACAATGAAACGTACATTTCAACCACACAAACGTCGTCGTAAATCAGTTCACGGTTTCCGTAAAAGAATGGAATCTGCGAATGGACGAAAAGTTTTAGCTAGTCGCCGTGCAAAAGGACGTCATAAACTTACAGTTTCTGACGAGAAAGGATTAAAATAATATTATTATTCCTATTAGAAATATTAACCGTTTCAATTTATTGGAACGGTTTTTTTATTTTATAGGTTTTATGTTTAAAGAAGCTGCTTGTTTTATCATAAATTGAAATGCATCTTCAAATTCATTTTTTATTACACCATCTAAAATTGCTTCTCGAATTGCATCTTTTATAACACCAACATTTTTTTCAGGTTTTAGTCCAAAAGTTTCCATGATAAGTTCTCCAGTAATTGGAGGTTGCCAGTTTCTTAGTTGATCTTGTGCTTCAACAATTTTCATTCGTTCCTGTACCAAATCAAAATTTTGCAAATAACGTCTTACTTTAAATTTATTTTTACTGGTAATGTCTGCCTTGCATAAAGTCATTAAATCATCAATATCTTCTCCTGCATCAAACAATAATCTTCTAACTGCACTGTCAGTTATATTTTCTTTTGTTAAACTAATTGGCCTTAAATGCAATTCAACTAATTTTTGAACATACTTCATTTTTTCGTTCAAAGGCAATTTGAGTTTTCCAAAAATTTTAGGAACCATTTTAGCACCAACTGCTTCATGACCATGAAAAGTAAAGCCATGACCTTCTTCATACTTTTTTGTTGTTGGTTTGCCAATATCATGCAATAAAGCAGCCCATCTTAACCATAAATTATTAGTGTGTTCACAAATATTATCTAGCACTTGAAGTGTATGATAAAAATTATCTTTATGTCCTCTCCCATCAACAAATTCAGCACCATGTAAAGCCATCATTCTTGGAAAAATGATTTGAAGTATTCCACTTTTACTCAACAATTCCCAGCCTAAGGATGGTGTATTACACATCATTATTTTATTGAGTTCATCAGTTATTCTTTCCTGAGATACTATTCTTATTCTTTCTGCATTATCAATGATAGATTCAAATGTAATAGGATCAATTTGAAAATTTAGTTGAGATGCAAAACGCACTGCTCTCAACATTCTTAATGGATCATCACTAAAAGTAATTTTCGGATCTAATGGAGTTTTTAAAATGCCTGAAGTAATATCTTCTTTACCATTGAATGGGTCAATAATTACCCCATAATCTTTTTCATTCAAACTAATAGCCATCGCATTAATAGTAAAATCTCTTCTATTTTGATCATCTTCTAAAGTGCCAACACTAACTTCAGGTTTACGACTATCCTCAGTATAACTTTCTTTTCTAGCACCCACAAATTCAATTTCAAAAAAATCAGTTTCTGAATTTTCATTTGGATGTATTGGAATTTTAATTTGTGCAGTTCCAAAATTTTTGAAAAATGAAACTTGAGGAATAGGATTAAATTTTTGTGCTACTTTTTCAGCCAATTGTATTCCATCTCCAATACAAACAATATCTAAATCTTTTGTATTTCGTTGTAAAATTTTATCTCTTACAAATCCACCAACAACATAAGTTTCAATATTATTTTCTTTTGCTACTGCAGCAATTTTATTGAGAACAAACCCCTCGAATGATGACAAACTCACTTCCATTTTATATAATCAACTTTTAATTATTTAATACTTGAACTAACTGTGCAGTTTTTATTTCATGAGCACAATTAAAATGTCCTTCAGGACAATCTTTTTTTCCATGCAAACCACAAGGTCTGCAAGAAAGTTTTTTTTCAACTTCAATAATATGACTTATTTCACTTAATGGCCCAAAACCAAAACCAGGAATAGTTGAACAATACACAGCACAAATAGGTGCATTTACTGAAGATGCAAAGTGCATTGGTGCAGAATCGTTTACATAATTCATTTTAGCATATTGCATTAATGCTGCTGATTGCAGAAAATTTAATTGCCCTGCTAAATTGACAATATTTTTATGTTTACTATGTTGTTTAATGGAATTACATAATTCAGAATCAGATTTGCCGCCTAAGCAAATAAATAACAATATCATCTGCTAATTGGTTGCAAAATTTCAACCATTGTTGTGAAGGAAATTGTTTTGTAAACCAAACAGATGCTGGAGCAATAGTTATAAATGGCTTATTTATATACTCAGAAATTGACTCAAAATTTTCTTGAGATGGATAAAGTTTTGGTTTTGCTGCTACGCCAGAACAAATACTTTCTATTAATAATTGATTTCTTTCAATTTCATGCAAACCCATACTTACATTATGTTTAACCTTAACATCAAACAAAAAACTAAAGGGATTTTTATCAAACCCAATTTTCATTTTTGCTCTTGATAAGGCTGAAATAAATCCAGTTGCAGCAAATCTTTGAACATTGATTAATACATCATACCTTGTTTTTCTAATTTGAAAAATCAACTTTATAAGATTAAGATATTTATTTGCTTTTTTATCCCAAACTAAAATATTATTTAAAAAAGGATGATTGTTAAATAAACTTTGATTACCATTTCTAACCAAATAATCGATAGATGCAAAAGGATAAGTGGCATGAATTTTTTCAATAATTCCTGTAGCCAAAACTGCATCACCAATAAAAGCAGTTTGTATCACTAAAAACTTTTGCATGAATACAAAAATAATGGTTAGCAATTGATAGGGTTAGATAAGATTTTGAATTTATTTTATACAATAATTTATTATTCCTTTTTTAGGTTTAGCTTTTCAACACTTATTTTTGCAAAGAATAATAAATATTTATGGGAAGGATTTTTGAAGTTAGAAAAGCCACAATGTTTGCTCGTTGGGATAGAATGGCAAAACAGTTTACACGTGTTGGCAAAGAAATCATAATAGCTGTAAAAGCTGGTGGTCCAGATGTTGCAACAAATCCTGCACTAAGAAGGTGTTTTCAAAATGCTAGAAGTGTTGGAATGCCAAAAGATAGAGTTGAGGCTGCTATTAAAAGGGCAATGGGCAAAGACACTACTGATTATGAAGAAATTTTGTATGAAGGTTATGCTCCCCATGGTGTTGCACTTTTAGTAGAAACTGCAACAGATAACCATGTAAGAACTGTTGCAAATGTTAAAGCATGTTTCAATAAAGGAGGTGGTGCTTTAGGAAATAGTGGTAGCGTAAGTTTTCAGTTTAAAAAAATGGGTGTTTTTAAATTAAATCCAGAAGGAATTAATATTGATGATATTAGAATTAGAATTAATTGATTTCGGCTTAGATGAACTTGGAGAAAGTACAGATGATGAAGGAAATAACAATTTTAGTTTTACGATGTGCTTTTACAGATTTTGGTAATTTACAAAAAGGATTAGAAGAAAAAAATATTACATACATATAAGTGCAGAATTAGAATGGATTCCTACAACAACTGTACCTGTAAATGATGAACAAGCTGATGATGTAAGTAAATTAATTGAACGATTAGAACAAGATGAAGATGTAAATAAAGTGTTCCATAATATGGGCTAATCTTATATAATTCAACTATGATAAAATCAATTTTATTTATTATCACAATTTTTATTTTCTCAAATGTTTTTGCACAATTTCCTTTATCAGAAGGTAAAGTACAATTAAATACAGGAATGGGTTTTTCATCTGGTAGTACTCCTATTTATGCTGGAGTTGACTATGGTTTAAAAACAGATTTAACTCTTGGCGGAGAATTTATTTTTCATAAAAGCGGAACTGGCATTCTTGCAAATATTAACTATCACTTTAATGAACTTTTGAATTTAGATTCTAAGTTAAACGTGTATGCAGGTATTAACTTAACAGCATTTATGCTAAAATCTACAACAACTACTTCTAGTAAAACTAGTTTTACTTTGGAGGACAATTAGGAGGTCGATATCAGACTTTCAAGCTCGATTTCAGTAAATCTAGAATTTGGACTTGGTAATACTATTACAATGGAAAAGTTGGAATTTCTGCTAAATTGTAAGTTATTCATAGCTAATCCACTCTATTTTTTCAATTTGTGAATAAAAATCAAAGAAATTTTAGGAGGAAATTTGATTTTTTCCGCCTAATACCTCTATTTTTGCAACCCGAAAAAAAATATGTCAAAACAGAACCTAATTAAACAAGATGGAGTAATACTAGAAGCATTAAGTAACGCTATGTTTAAAGTAAGGTTGGAAAATGGACATGAAATATTGGCAACAATCAGTGGTAAAATGAGAATGCACTACATTAGAATTTTGCCAGGAGATAAAGTGGGTGTTGAAATGAGCCCATACGATTTAACCAGAGGAAGAATAAATTTTAGATATAAATAATTAAGCAATAGCTTAATTATAAAACAATTTTTATGAAAGTAAGAGCATCAATTAAAAAACGCAGTGTTGATTGCAAGATTGTTAGAAGAAAAGGAGAAGGTTTTTGTAGTCAACAAAAAGAATCCTAGTTTTAAACAACGTCAAGGATAAGAGTAATTATGAATGTTAAATTTTAAATGTTAAATCTAACTTTCAATAATTCAAAATTAAAAATTAAAAATTTAAATTATAAATATGGCTCGTATTGCCGGTATAGATTTACCAAAAAACAAAAGAGGCGAAATTGGATTGACTTATATCTATGGAATTGGTCGTTCAACTGCTCAACGTATATCTTGATAAAGCAGGAATTAATTACGATAAAAAAGTTAACGAATGGGATGATGCTGAATTAACAGCTATTCGTAATTATATTACTGAAGAAATTAGAGTAGAAGGTGCTTTACGAAGTGAAATTCAAATGAACATTAAACGTTTATTAGATATTGCTTGTTACAGAGGCTTACGTCATCGAAAAGGATTACCAGTTCGTGGTCAAAGAACTAAAACAAACAGTCGTACTCGTAAAGGAAAACGTAAAACAGTTGCTGGTAAGAAGAAAGTAGCTAAGAAATAAGAATTAACTCATTAGTTCCAAATCATAATCATGGTTTGGAATTTGTGTTTTATTAATTATATAAAAACCGCTGGATAGAGTGAAAACTCAGGAGGCGAATTATTAAGAAGATTACCTAAAAAACAAAAAATGGCAAAACCATCAAAAGCACAGAACAGTGCAAAAGCAGCAGCAAAAAAAAGAATTGTTAAAGTAGATGCTGCAGGCGATGTCAGAATCAGTGCAACTTTCAACAACATCATTATTGCTTTCACCAACAAACAAGGACAAGTAATTTCTTGGAGTAGTGCAGGTAAAATGGGTTTTAGAGGTATCTAAGAAAAACACACCATATGCAGCTCAAATGGCTGCTGCAGATGCTGCAAAAGTAGCATTTGATGCAGGTGTAAAAAGAGTTGATGTATTTGTAAAAGGTCCAGGTTCTGGACGTGAAGGTGCTATTCAGAAGTCATTTCTCAATCAGGAATTGATGTAGTTTCATATTAAAGATGTTACTCCAATGCCACATAATGGTTGTCGTCCTCCTAAACAAAGAAGAGTATAGAAATAATTCAGAATTGTAAATCCCGTAATTCTGAATTCAAATATTTATTGGTTTTCATTTAAAAAAGGTTGCCCGATTTATTTTTTACGATTTTTAACCGATCGACGCAACGAACTCTAAAAAAATCGAAATGAAAAAAACACTATGGCAAGGTACACTGGTCCTAAGACCAAAATCTCTCGTATTTTCGGAGAGCCTATTTTAGGCAATGGAAAATGGTTGACTAAAAACAGCAACCCTCCTGGACAACATGGAGCAACAAGAAAACGTAAACAATTAGGCGAATACGCATTACAGTTACGTGAAAAACAAAAGGCAAAATACACTTATGGCCTTTTAGAAAGACAATTTCGTAAAACTTTTGGAGAAGCTGCTCGAAGATAATGGTGTAAAGGTGAAAACCTTATTAAACTATTAGAAGCTCGATTAGATAATACCAGTTTTTCGATTGGGATTAACTGCTAGCCGACCTGAAGCACGACAATTAGTTAGCCATAAACACATTACTGTTAATGGTGACATTTGCAATATTCCTTCTACTTTGTAAGCCAGGTGATGTATCTTGGTTATACAGCTAAAAGTGTTGAAACTCTACATTACTAGCTAAAGTAAGAGGTAAAGAATCCTAAATTTAATTGGGTAGATTGGAATGAAAATGAAAAGAAAGGAACTTTTATCACTTATCCAGAAAGAGAAAATGTTCCAGAAAACATTAAAGAACAGTTAATTGTAGAGTTGTATTCTAAATAATCTAATTCTTACAATAACATTTCATAATAATCAATTATTCATCATCACTTCATATAAAATTGAAGTATCAAAAGGATATACAAAATGGCAATTTTAAACTTTCAAAAGCCCGACAAAATTGTTCTTACAAAAAGCAAACGACTTTGGAGGCTAATTTGAGTTTCGTCCATTAGAACCAGGCTTTGGTTTAACTATTAGGTAATGCTTTAAGAAGAGTATTATTAAGTAGTCATTAGAAGGTTATGCAATTATTGGTATTAAAATCGAAGGTGTAGATCATGAATTTGCAACATTAAAAGGTATTACTGAAGATGTAACAGAAATTATTTTAAACTTAAAGCAAGTTCGTTTCAAAAAAACAATTGAGCAAGATATTACATAACGAAAAAGTTACTTTATCTGTTAAAATAAGGAATTACTGAATTTACAGCTGGTAGATTGGTGAAGCAAATTCAAGGTTTTGAAATAATGAACCCTGAATTATTAATCTGTACTATGGATAGTTCTGCTAAATTAGATATTGAAATTAACAGTAGCAAAAGGTCGTGGTTATATTCCTATCAGAAGATAATAAATTAAAAGATGCTCCTTTAGGATACATTCCAATCGATTCAATTCATACTCCTATTAAAAATGTAAAATATGTAATTGAAAATACTCGTGTTGAGCAAAGAACCGATTTCGAAAAATTAATCATGGATGTTAGTTACAGATGGTACAATTCATCCTGAAGAAGCTGTAAAACAAGCTAGTCGTATTTTAATTCAACATTTAATGATTATTACGGATGAAAATATAACATTCGATAATAAAGAAGATAGAAAAGAAGATGTTGTAGATGAACAAGTTTTACAATTACGTAAAGTATTAAAAACTCCATTAGAAGATTTAGATCTTTCTGTTAGAGCTTTCAATTGCTTAAAAGCTGCTAAAATTAATAGCTTAAGTGAATTAGTGCAATACGAGCAAGAAGATTTAATGAAATTCAGAAACTTCGGTCAAAAAAGTTTAAGCGAAATTGAACAAGTATTGAACGAAAGAGGATTAGGTTTTGGAATGGATTTAGGGAAATTAGGATTAGATAATTTAGATAACTAATAATTTTTGCACATCAGTACGTTACAATTCCTGGCACGGTGTAACGGAAATAAAATAAAAATAGCCATGCGTCACGGAGATAAACAAAACAATTTAGGTAGAAAAAAAGCACATAGAGATGCTTTATTAAAAAACCTAGCTAGTCAGTTAATAACTCATAAAAGAATTACTACAACTCTAGCAAAAGCAAAAGCATTAAGAGTTTATGTTGAGCCCTTAATTACAAAAACTAAAAAAGCTGATACTAAAGAAGAAATTATGCATCAACATAGAATTGTATTTAGTTATTTGCAAGACGAAAATGCAGTTAAAGAATTATTTACTGTTGTTGGGCCTAAAATTGTAAGCCGCCCAGGTGGTTATACAAGAATTTTAAATTAGGATAGACGTTTAGGAGATAATGCTGAATTAGCAATGATTGAATTAGTAGATTTCAATGAAATTTATGGTAAGCATATCAGTTGCTGCACTGCAGAATCTGCTGAGCCAGCTAAGAAAACTCGTAGAGCTGGAAGTAGAAAAAAAGCTGAAAAAACAGAAGCTACAACTGCAGAAACTCCAGCAACAACTGCTGAAGCAACTAAAGAAGAAACTTCTGCTGAATAATAAAAGTATTCTACTAAAAATGCCTTTACAATTGTAAAGGCATTTTTTATTTTAAGATGTTTAGAGTTATAAACCTTCATAAATAATTGCAGCACCTTGCCCCACTCCTACACACATTGTTGCTATACCATATTTTGATTTTCTCTTTTTCATTTCATGTATTAAAGTCGTTGAAATTCTTGCACCACTTGCACCTAAAGGATGACCTAGAGCAATACTTCCTCCATTCACATTAATTTTAGTAGTATCAAGTTCTAAATCTTGAATACAAGCTAATGATTGTGATGCAAATGCTTCATTCAATTCTATTAAATCAAGTTCATTAGTTTTTAATCCAGCTCTTTGTAAAGCTTTTTGTGTTGCAGGTACAGGACCAATACCCATTATTGAAGGATCAACTCCAGCAATTGACATACTTGCAATTCTAGCCATTGGTTTTAGATTGAATAATTTTACTGCTTCTTCACTTGCTAATAACAAAGCAGAAGCTCCATCATTAATTCCACTACTATTACCTGCAGTTACTGTTCCATCTTTTATGAATGCTGGTTTTAAAGTTGCTAATTTTTCAATTGATGTTTTTCTAGGATGCTCATCTTCATTAAATAAAATTGAAGTTTTATTTTCAACTGATTTCAATAGGTACAATTTCATCTAACCACTTATTTTCTTCTAATGCTTTAAAATATTTTTCTTGACTTAAAGCAGCAAATTCATCTTGAGCTTCACGAGAAATATTCCATTGCTTAGCAACATTCTCAGCAGTTTCACCCATGCCAAATGGATGATGTAATTCACTTAATTTTTTATTGATGAAACGCCAACCCATAGTAGTATCAAATGTTTCAACTTTTCTACCAAAAGCTTCATCAGATTTCGATGTTACAAAAGGAGCACGACTCATACTTTCAACTCCTCCTGCAATATAAAACATGCCTTCATTACACATGATTGCTCTTGCAGCATCCATAATACTTTGCAAGCCACTTGCACATAATCTGTTTACAGTGTTTCCTCCAACAGTGATGGGCAAACCTGCTAATAATGCTGCCATTCTTGCAACATTTCTATTATCTTCGCCTGCTTGATTTGCTGCACCAGCAATCACATCTTCTATCAAGTTAACGTCAATAGTTGGATTTCTATTTATCAATGATTTTATGACATGAGCTAATAAATCATCTGGTCTTGTCTTTGCTAATTTCCCTCCATATTTTCCAATTGGAGTTCTTACAGCATCTATAACGTAACAAGGTTTCATATATAAAAATAAATTAAGAATTATGAATGATGTTTAAACAAATAAATCTTGATACAGTTTAGCACCAGGAACCACACTATATTTTTCTAAATCTGTAATGCCCTCTTTTGCTAAAACATCTTCATCAATAAAAGTATTTCCAGAATAAGTCATCTTTTCTTTTGTAACAATATAGAAAACTGCATCAGCCAAAATATCTGGAGTTCTACTCATATTAGCTAACATTTCACCTCCTAATAAATTTCTCACAGCAGCAGTATCAATAGTAGTTTTAGGCCATAAAGCATTACTAGAAATGCCATCGTTTTTAAACTCTTCAGCCCAACCTATTGCCATCATACTCATACAAAATTTACTCATTGTATAAGCAACATGTGGACCTAACCATCTTGGCACCATATTAATTGGAGGAGATAAAGTAATGATGTGTGCATTATTACTTTTTTTTAGATAAGGTAAGCAAGCTTGTGCCACTAAAAATGTTCCTCTAACATTAATATCATGCATCAAATCGAATCTTTTAGATTCTGTTTTTAAAGTATCAGTCAACTGAATAGCAGAGGCATTATTGATTAAAATATCAATACCACCAAAGGTTTCAACAGTTTTATCAACTGCAGCTTTTATTTGATCTTCATTTCTAATATCTACTTGAACTGCTAAAGCTTTACTACCAAGAGCTTCAATTTCTTTAGCAACAGAAAAAATTGTTCCTCCAAGTTTTGGATTTTCCTCAATGCTTTTTGCTGCTATAACAATACTAGCACCTTGTGCTGCTAATCTTAAAGCAATAGCTCTACCAATTCCTCTACTCCCTCCTGTAATAAAAACTGTTTTATTTTGTAACATATAAATAATTTTTGTTTATTGAAACCATTGAAATATATCTGTGGAAGATAATTTTTCTTTTTCATTTTGAGATAAATCTTTTATAATTTTCCCTTGATGCATTTGTATGATTCTATTTCCAAATGTAGTTGCTTCTTTTAAATTATGTGTGACAAGGATTGCAGTGAGATGTAATGACGTTATTAAACGATTGGCAGTCTCCATTACAATGTTTGCACTTTTAGGGTCTAATGCTGCTGTTGGTTCATCTAACAATAAAATGGATGATACATCAAAAACACTCATCAATAATGTGATGGCTTGTCTTTGACCACCTGAAAGACTTCCTACAGGTTGATGAATTTTATTTTCCAATCCCATTTTTAAAGAAGCTAAATCTTCTTTAACTTTTGATATGAATTCATTATTAATACCAACTTTAATTTTTTTTGATTGAGTTCGTAAAGCTGCTAATCTAAAATTATCTAGGATGGATAAGTCTGGAGCTGTTCCTATTAAAGGATTTTGGAAGATTCGTGATACCCATTTTGTTCTTTGATAATCTTTTAAAGCAGTAACATCAATATCATTATTGAAAATTATTGTACCTGAATCAACAAGAATATTACCTGCAATACAATTTAATAAAGTTGATTTTCCACTTCCATTAGAACCTACAATAACTACAAATTCTTTGGGATTAATTGATAATGAAAGCTGTTGAATAGCATTATTTTCAGTGGCTTGTCCTCTATTAAAAGTTTTATTAATATTATTAAGCTGAATCATGAATTATGCAATTTTTCTAAATCTTGTAATGCCTACAATAATTAATACAAAGCTTGCTGTAATTAGCTTTAAAAGATTTGGATTAACTCCTATGGATAAAGTAAATGCTAAAACCAATTGAAATAAAACACTACTAAATATAACTAAACCAATTTGCCAAACTATTGAACTGAGCTTAAATAATTTCTGTAATGCATCTGCAATTAATACTGATCCTAAGCCTGTAATTACAATTCCAATACCCATATTAATATCAGCAAAAGCTTGGTATTGGGCTACTAAAAATCCAGCTAAAGCAGTTAATGAATTGGCTATTGCTAAACCAAATATTTTCATTTTATCATCATCAACGCCTAATGCTCTTACCATTTTTGAGTTGTTGCCTGTGGCCCTCATGGCAATTCCAAAATCTGTTTTTAATATATAGGCTAGTAGTATCACTAAAATAAGAATAACACCTATTACTAAAACCAAGCTATTATAAACTTGATTTTCAAAAAATGAAATTGAGAAAATATTACTAGTATTAATTAAGGGTTGATTAGACCTACCTAAGATAATTAAGTTAATGGAATACAAAGCTGTCATGGTAAGTATTCCAGCCAACAATGCATCTATTTTAAATTTTGTATGAATGAATGCTGTAATGCAACCCGAAATTGCTCCAACAATAAAAACAATAGGAATTATAAAGAAGATAGAAATATTGTTAAGTAATAAAATGGCTGTTACAACTGCTCCTAAGGTATAACTTCCATCAGTAGTAATATCTGGAATGTTGAATATTTTCATACTCATAAAAATTCCCAAACCCATTACAGATAAGCATAATCCAAGAATAATAGCAGTGATAAAAAAATCCATAAAATGATTTATCACAAGAATATGTTAGCTGATGTTACACATCAATCTTAGCATATTTTGCATGTGTTTCAATAAACTCTCTACGAGGAGGAACATCATCTCCCATTAACATACTAAATACTCTATCTGCTTCAGCAGCACTTTCAATAGTAATTTGTTTTAAAGTTCTACGAGCAGGATCCATAGTAGTTTCCCAAAGTTGATCTGCATTCATTTCACCTAATCCTTTATAACGTTGTAATTGAACACTATCTTCTTTTCCATTACCCAATTTATCAACTAAAGCAACTCTTTGTTCTTCGTTATAAGCATATTCGGCTTCTTTACCTTTTCTCACCAAATACAAAGGTGGCTGAGCTAAATAAACATATCCTTGTTCAACCATCTCTTTCATATATCTAAAAATGAAAGTAAGAATCAATGTTGCAATGTGAGATCCATCAACATCGGCATCAGTCATAATGATTAACTTATGATAGCGAAGTTTAGTTAAGTTTAAAGCTTTAGGATCTTCTTCTGTACCAACAGTTACACCAAGAGCAGTATACATATTTCTAATCTCTTCATTCTCATAAATTTTATGTTCCATTGCTTTTTCAACATTCAAAATTTTACCACGCAATGGAAGAATAGCTTGATAATTTCTATCTCTACCTTGTTTAGCTGTACCACCTGCTGAATCTCCCTCAACTAAATACAATTCACATTTTTCAGCATCTCTTTCACTACAATCAGCCAATTTTCCAGGCAATCCACCGCCACTTAAAACAGTTTTACGTTGAACAAGTTCTCTTGCTTTTTTTGCAGCAACACGAGCCTGAGCAGCTAAAATTATTTTTGAAATTACATTTTTACTTTCTTTTGGATTTTCTTCTAGATAAGCTTGTAAAGCACGACCAACAACAGTTTGAACAGTTCCTGCTACATCACTATTTCCGAGTTTAGTTTTAGTTTGACCTTCAAACTGAGGTTCAGGAACTTTTACTGAAATAATTGCACTTAAGCCTTCTCTAAAATCATCTCCCTCAATTTCAACTTTTGCTCTTTCAAACAAACCTTCTTTATCACCATAAGATTTAAATACACGAGTTAATGCAGTTCTAAACCCTGTAACGTGTGTACCACCTTCAATTGTGTTAATATTATTTACATAAGAAAAAATATGCTCTTTGTAATCGTTGTTATAAGTCATTGCAACTTCAACAGCTACATTACTTTCAGCATCATGTCCTTCAAAATACAATGTATTTGAAATAATAGATGTTCTGTTGCTAGCTTTATCTAGCATTTCTACAAACTCCACAATTCCACCTTCGCTATAAAAGTTTTTGGTATAAGGTAAACCATCATCATTTAATTCTCGCAAATCATTAATGATAATCGTTATTTTTCTATTTAGATATGCCAGTTCACGTAAACGACCTTCAAGAATTTCTCTATTATAAACTAAGGTTTGGAATATTGTAGCATCTGGCCAAAAGTGAACAGTAGTACCCTTTCTATCACTTGTACCAATTTCTCTTACTGCATATTTTGGAGCACCTCTTTCATATTCTTGTTCAAATATTTTTCCTTCTCTTTCAACTTTAACATGAAGTTTAGTACTTAAAGCATTTACACAACTTACACCAACACCATGTAATCCACCAGAAACTTTGTAAGTGTCTTTATCAAATTTTCCTCCAGCATGCAATACAGTCATTACAACTTCTAATGCACTTCTTTTTTCTTTAGTATGCATCGCTGTTGGAATACCTCTACCATCATCAACAACACTTATTGAATTATCCTCATGAATGGTAACAACAATATTTTTACAATAACCAGCAAGGGCTTCATCTATTGAATTATCTACAACTTCATATACAAGATGATGTAGTCCTTTTGAACCAATATCACCTATGTACATGGCTGGTCTTTTTCTAACAGCTTCTAAGCCTTCTAAAACCTGAATACTATCGGCTCCATAATTTTTATTCTGTGCTTCGTTAATTTTATTTTGTTCTTCGCTCATAATACCTATTATACTTGAATTTGATTGTTTTTAAGATACTCGCGAAGATAAGGGAATGAAGGCAGTATCAATGTGGGAAATTGGCTTATTTATGCACAAAAAAATCCTACAAAATAGTAGGATTTTTTAAATTATTTTTTATCGAAAATTATGCTTCTGAATCTTCTGATTTAGTTGCTTTTTTTGTAGTTTTTTTTGCTGCTTTTTTTGGAGCTTTTTCTTCAACAATTTCTTCTACTTTAACTGCAGTTGGTGCAACATGTTTACTTGCAACTTTTCTTGATCTGCTATTACCAAAAGAACCTTTAAATCTTTTTCCTTTTGCAGTTTTTTTATCTCCTCTTCCCATTTTATATTTTTTTATTTGTTATTGATGTTTGCAAAAATAAAAAAATCCTTCCGATTTCAAGAAGGATTTTTTTAAAGTTTTTAAATTGCTTAGATTTTAGAACTTAAATCTTTTCCAGCTTTAAACTTAGCAACTTTTTTAGCCTTGATTTTGATTGTAGCCCCTGTTTGAGGATTACGACCAGTACGAGCAGCTCTTTTAGAAACTGAAAAAGTACCAAAACCTACTAAAGTTAATTTACCACCTGCTTTCAAAGTTTTTTGTACAGCAGTTGTAAAAGAATCGATAGCAGCATTAGCTTGAGTTTTTGTAAGGCCTGCATCATCAGCAATTTTTGCAATTAATTCAGCTTTGTTCATACTTATTTTTTTTATTAGTTAATTAACAACAACAAATATATATGCTTTAACATATTTCCAAATTAAAATTAAAGCATTATGGATAAAAATATTTTGCGAAAGCCTTATTCAACAAGGTTTGTGCAATGCATATAGTTTTTGCTATTGTTCTTTTTAATGTGCAAAAAACAGTACAACTCTTTGCTATAAAGGGTTACAGAAATATGTAGCTTGAAACTTAAGCTATCAAAGGGTTTGATGATTTTGTAGAATTATTTAGATGTATTTGTTTCTAAAAATCTTTCCACAGTTAATGCACAATCTGCATTAATGATCTAAAACCTATCATTTTATCGCCAAATAAGTCTAATCCATCTTGTCGAAGTTTGGGAGCAAATTTTTCAATATATTGATTATATAATCCTTTCGCTTCACAATAATATTGAATTGCATAAGTTGGACCTTCTTCCTCATCAATATCAAGTAGTCGAACAAATTGATATTTTGTAAAACATTCTGTTGCCATTACATCACACAAATGTTTTTCTTGCATCCATTTTACCCAAGTATCATGAATACTCCACTGAATTTTTATAGTTACATTATAAATAAACATAATTCTAATTAAATTGTATCAATAAGTGTTTGCAAATTTTCAAATGGAATCTCAACTTGCACAGAAGTCTTTAAATTTTTCAATAAAAATTTTCCTTCTTCTAATTCCTTACTACCTAAAATAGCAACATAAGGAATGCTCTTTTTTTCAGCATATTTAAATTGCTTATCGAACTTTGCATTTTCTAAAAATAATTCACCGCCAATGCCCATATCTCTTAATTGTTGCAAGATTTGAAATGCTTTTTTACTTTCGTTTTCTCCTAAATTAAAAAATAGAATTTTGGTTGGAGATTGAATATCATCTGGGAATAAGTTCAGTTCTTCCATAACGTCATAAATTCTATCAACCCCAAAACTGATACCCACTCCAGGAATATTTGGCACTCCAAATAAACCTGTTAAATTATCGTATCGTCCTCCCCCACCAATGCTTCCAATTTGCACATAAGAAGCCTTTATTTCAAAGATTATTCCTGTATAATAATTTAGACCACGAGCTAATGTAAAATCTATTTTTAAATTAGATTGTGATTGATAATCTAAAATATATTCAATATCTGCAATACCATTATTTCCTATTTTATTATCTCCAAATAAAGTAGAAAGTTGTTTTATTTTTTCTGCATTTGAACCTTCAATCGAAAGATAAGTTTCAATAATTTGAATTTGAGTTTCTGATAATCCTCTATCTTCTAATTCTACTTTTACTTTATCTAATCCTATTTTATCAAGTTTATCAATTGCAGTGGTAATATCAACCATTTTCTCAACACCACCAGAAACCTCAGCAAGTGCTTGTAAAATTTTACGACTATTAATTTTTATCTCAACATCAATATTTAATTTTCTGAAAACTGTTGCATAAATATTAATTAACTCTACTTCATTTATTAAACTTGTGCTTCCAACAACATCAGCATCACATTGATAAAACTCTCTATATCTTCCTCTTTGTGGTCTATCAGCACGCCAAACAGGTTGAATTTGGTAACGCTTGAAGGGGAAAGTAAGTTTGCCATGATTCATGGCGACATATCTTGCAAAAGGAATTGTTAAATCGTATCGAAGTGCTCGTTCAGTTATTGTAGAAACATTTTTTCCTTCAAGTATTTTATCAAAATCTTGTTTAGCTTTTTCTTTTTTTGAAACATGGTCTAAACCATTATTCAAAATTTTAAAAATTAATTTATCTCCTTCATCACCATATTTTCCCATCAGTGTTTCAAGATTCTCCATTGTTGGAGTTTCTAAAGGTTCGTAACCATACAATTCAAAAACAGTTTTAATTGTATTGAAAACGTAATTTCTTTTTCGAATAACTTCTGCATTGAAATCTCTTGTTCCTTGTGGTAATGATGCTTTGGACATGTTAATAGAATAGGCACAAAAGTAAAGTGTATTACTTAATTGTTTTTGAGATTTATATTAATGGAATTTTGAGTCTTAGTTAAAAATACAACCATTGCAATAACATATTTGGCATAATTCCAAATAGTATGATTAGAGCAGCCATGACAATTAATCCTACTTTAAATCCAAACGAAATAGGATTTACTTCAGCATTTCCTTCTTTAAAATACATGGCTTGAATTACCCTGAAATAATAATATACACTTACTGCTGCAAAGAGTACAGCAATAATTACTAAGAAAATTGCATTATGTACTTTTATTGCAGAAACCAACATGAAATATTTTGCAAAAAATCCAGCAGTTAATGGAATGCCTGCTAAGGATAATAAAAAGATGGCGTTTGCTGCTGCTAAAGTTGGTTGAGTTTTTGCTAAACCATTATAACCCTCGAAAGTGTAATCTTTCATTTTAACAAGAATACTAAAAACTCCAATAGTTGCTAAGCAATATGCCATGCTATAAAATAAAATACCTTCACGAGAAGATTCATTATTGCTATATAAAGCAAACAACATAAAGCCAGCCTGAGCTATACTACTATATGCCAACATTCTTTTTACACTTTGCTGAAAAACAGCTGTAATATTTCCGATGAATAATGTTGCAATAATTACAAGTGGTAGTAACAGTTTCCAAGA
This sequence comes from uncultured Chitinophagaceae bacterium, assembly GCA_963716885.1. GTDB lineage: Bacteria > Bacteroidota > Bacteroidia > Chitinophagales > Chitinophagaceae > CAIVPM01. The sequence continues at coordinate 28,579 of CAVQUL010000004.1, forward strand.
AAATTGTAATTGAACATATCTTCCTTCGAATAATTTTATAAATGCAATAAAACCTGCAGCTTTTACAATTGTTGACATAAATGATGTAAATACAGAAGGAGAACCATCGTAAACATCAGGAGTCCAGAAATGGAATGGTGCTGCACTTACTTTAAATAACATTGAAGAAAAAATGAAAAGCAATCCTAATGGCAACAAAATTCCATGATTTACAGGTGTTGCAACTGTTTGAGGAATTTCATAAAATACATTAAAATTTCCTGCAACTCCATACATTAAAGCAATACCCATTAACATTATTCCAGTTGAAAAAGCACCCATTAAAAAATACTTTAGAGATGCTTCGTTACTTTTTAAATTCTTTTTATCAGTACCTGCAAGAATGTACAATGGAATAGTCATTATTTCTACTCCTAAAAACAACATCAACAAATTATTGTATGCCGACAAAATAGAAACACCACATAAGATAAAAAATATAAGTGTAAAATATTCAGCTGCATAATTTCCTACATCAACAATATCATTTCCTGAAAGTATTACATACATTAAACTAGAGAAGATGATTATTGAATTGAAGAACATACCAAACTTGCCAAACTCAAGCATGCCTTTAGTATCAATATTCAAATTACAATGCCCATAGGTTGCCAGAATATTTGTTATTAATAAAACAACCAATCCAACAATTGCAATGTTTTTGATTGTTTGTTTATTAGAGGTAAAAATTCCACTAAACATCATTACTACTCCCAATAAACCTGCAACAATAATTGTATTCATATTCCTTAACGTTTACTTTAAATTCAATATTTGAACCTAAAGAAAAATGACTATTTATTTTTGTCCGAACTCTTTTACTACTATCAACTTCAATGGCGTCGCACTCTTCAACTATATCACCTTATTGACTCATTAAATTTAATAAAGGCATTGGATAAATTCCCAAAACCAAAATTAAAATCACAATAACACTTAACACAAATTTTATATTCCAACTTATATCGATTGCATTTTCTGTGGCATTAACGGTGCTGCCATAAAATATTTTTTGAACCATATTTAAAGTATAAACAGCAGCCAATATAATACTGATACCTGCAATTGCAGCCATCCAAACATTAAATTCAAATAATCCACTAAACATCAAAAATTCACCAACAAAAGCATTTGTTAATGGTAAGGCAATATTTGCTAAAGCTATGATAACAAATAAAATTGCAAATGTTGGAGCTTTTTGAGCTAGTCCTCCTAGTTCACTAAACTTTCTTGTGCCAAATTGTTTTTCAATAACATCTGCAGCAATCCACAATCCTATTACATTAATTCCATGATTAAACATTTGAACAAAAACACCATTCATTCCCATTGTAGTGTTAGTGAAAATTGCTGCACACATTAACCCAATATGAGCAATAGAAGAATAAGCCACCAAACGTTTAATATCATCTTGCTTAATTGCAATTAATGATGCATATAAAATTCCAATAACAGAAAGTAAAATCACAAAATTTGCATGCCCTTTTGCAGCTGCTGGTACAATTGGAATTAACCAACGAAGCACAGCATAAAGTCCCATTTTAACCATAACACCACTTAATACCATTGTTACAGGTGTTGGTGCTTGTTCATAAGCATCAGGTTGCCATGTATGCAAAGGAAAGATGGGCATTTTGATAGCGAATGCAATAAACATTGAAGCAAAAACCCAAATTTGTTGCTTTCCAGATAATTGTAACTGATAAAAATCTGCAATAGCAAAAGAATGATTGCCTGGAGTTTGAAGGTATAAATAAATAATACCAACCAACATAATTAAAGAACCCACAAATGTGTAAATAAAGAATTTTAAAGTAGCTTGAATTCTTTTTTCTCCTCCCCAAATTGATGATAAAAAATAAGCTGGTATCAATGCAAATTCCCAAAAGAAATAAAACAATAATGCATCGCTTGCTAAAAACACACCCATGATACCTACTTGCATTAATAACATCAATCCCCAAAAATTCGAAGCTTTTTGATAAGCATTTTCTTTTACTGAAATAATGATTAATGGAAGAGAAATAGCATTAAGCAAACAAAGCATTTTACTTAATCCATCAAGCTTTAAAGAAAAACTACTTCCTAAAGAATTAATCCAAGGTGCAGTAAAATTCAACTCTACATTAGTAAACAAACATAAAATAGAAATAACCAAAGTTGCTAATGAAATTACTAAGGCATTAGTTTTAGCTAACTTTTCATCTTTAATTAGAAAAGTAGTGATTGCACCAAAAAAGGGAATTAATAATAATAAAAATGACAACATTATTTCTTCAATATTTTTTTAAAACAAATTTGTAATGAACTTATAAATAATTCCATCGTTAATCCAAATTAGAACCATAACTACAAATGCAAGCACCATAAACAAAATATATGTTCCAACCTGACCATTTTGCAATAATCTAATTTGTCGAGATCCATACAACACAAATTTTCCAACACCATTTACAGCACCATCAATACCACTTTTTTCAATTACATTTTTAAAGAAAGTAGCAATAGTATTTAATGGATTCACAATTAATTTATCATACAACTCATCAACATACCATTTATTCGAAAGTATTTTTCCTAAGCCTTCAGCATCTTTTAATTCTGGTTTTTTACTAAATTTATTTAAAGCAAATAATATAGCAATTGTTGCAATTGCAACAGAAATTCCCATTAACATCCATTCAATATTATGAGGAATATGATGCGTTTTTTCACTTACTAAAACAAAAGAAAGATAATGATGCAATTGGTGTGTGCCTCCTAAAATTTCTGGCACTCCAAACAATCCTCCAACTACACTTAAAATAGCTAAAACTATTAAAGGAATCGTCATTGATTTTGGAGATTCATGAATATGACTTGCTTGTTCAGCAGTGCCTCTATAAGTTCCTAAAAAAGTTGTAGCATATAATCTAAACATATAGAATGCAGTCATAGCAGCACCTACAACACCCAATACCCAATAAATTGGATGATGAGCATAAGCTGCAGCAAGAATTTCATCTTTAGAAAAGAAACCACTAAAAGGTGGTATACCTGCAATTGCAATACATCCTAATAAAAATGTAATATGTGTAATTGGAAGTTTCTTTTTCAAGCCTCCCATATTTCTAATATCTTGTTCATGGTGCAAAGCATGAATTATTGAACCAGCTCCTAAAAATAATAATGCTTTAAAAAATGCATGAGTCATTACATGAAAGACTGCACCAGTATAAGCTCCAACACCAAGTGCCAAAAACATAAACCCTAACTGACTAACAGTAGAGTATGCCAAAACTTTTTTAATATCGTTTTGTTTAATAGCAATTGTTGCACTAAATAAAGCTGTAGCTAAACCAATAATTGCAACAACATGCATAGTAAATTCACTCATGTTATACAATACATTACTACGTGCAATCATGTAAATGCCAGCTGTAACCATTGTTGCAGCATGTATTAATGCTGAAACTGGAGTTGGACCAGCCATTGCATCTGGCAACCAAGTGTACAAAGGAATTTGAGCAGATTTCCCCATTGCTCCTACAAACAATAACATAGTGATTGCAGTAACATCGAAAGTTGAAAGGTGACTTGCATTTGCAAAAACTTCAGTATAACTAACTGTTCCTAATTTATTAATCATCCAAAATACTGCTAGTAAAAATCCTAAATCACCAATTCGATTCATGATGAATGCTTTCTTAGCAGCATAATTATAATTATTGTTTTTAAACCAATATCCAATTAAGAGATAAGAACAAAGTCCAACACCTTCCCAACCAATAAACATAATTACATAGTTTGCTCCTAATACTAAAAGCAACATAGAGAAAACAAACAAATTGAGGTAAGCAAAATATCGAGCAAAATGATCACTTGTTTCTTCATGCATATATGCAGATGAATACACATGAATTAAAAAACCTACACCTGTAATAATTAATAAAAATAAAGATGATAATTGATCTACTTGAAATGCAAAATCAATTTTTAATGAACCAGATTGAATAAATGTAAATAATGATTGAACTTCAATTGCTCCATTATTCTTCACATTAAAAAACAAAATCACACTAATAATGAATGAAACTAGAATAGCACCACAGCCTACAAAAGTTGTAGCAGTTTTAGAGAGTGATTTTCTTCCAAGTCCATTCAATAAAAAGCCAATTAAAGGAAACAAAGGAATTAAGTAAACTAAAGTATTCATAATATATCAATTCTGAATTATGAGTTATGAATTATGAGTTCTTGATTTATTACTATTTCATTCATCATTCTTAACTATTAATTCTTAATTCAAGTTAGTTTTTAAGTCTATTTAAAAAGTTAATATCAACACTATTTGTGTTTCTAAATAACATTACAATAATTGCCAAACCAACACTTACTTCTGCAGCTGCAACTACCATAATAAAGAAAACAAAAAGTTGTGCATCTGTACCAACTGTAGAAGTTTTATTTGCTGCATAAACCCCTGCATGATGCATTTTGCTAAATGCAACTAAAAGCAAATTCACAGCATTTAGCATGAGCTCAATACACATAAAAACAATAATTGCATTTCTACGTACAAGAACACCAATTACTCCAATTGTGAATAATGTAAATGCTAGAATTAAATAATAACTTATTGGCATAATTTAATTACTGATTTTTAATTTTTGAATCTTTCTTACCTATTACAACAGCACCAACCATTGCACTTAAGAATAATACACTACTAATTTCAAAAGGCACTACATAATCTTTGAATAACATTTTTCCAAGATTTTGTATTAAGCCAATATCTCCACCACTCATTAATACTTCTTTGCTATTTATTTCACCTGCCTGATTTATTAATGAAATAATTATCATTAATAAACATCCTCCAGAAATAACACCAACTAGTTTTATCATGCTATTTTTTTGAGGATCTGTTCCTTTATTTACATTCATCATCATCACAACAAATAAAAATAACACCATAATAGCCCCAGCATAAACAATTAAATTTACGATTGCTAAAAATTGTGCATTCATCATAAAGTAATGACCACTAATTGCAAAGAATACAACGATCAACCACAACACACTATAAATAGGATTTTTACTGACCAATAACCATTATAGCTACCAACAACGGCTAAGGCACTTAAAAACCAAAACATTATTTGTAATAAATTCATTTTATTAATTATGAGTTTTGAATTATAAGTTATGAATTTTACATTCTAAATTTATAATTCTTAATTCTACATTTTAAACTCCTCTTGCTTTTTCAAATGCTTCTTTTTCAGTTGTAGGATCTGGTATTAGTAAATCTGGTTTACCATAAATAAATCCTTTTCTAGTATAATTTGATGGAGCAAAAGTTTCACTTAAATAAATAGCATCTTTAGGACAAGCCTCTTCACACAAACCACAAAAAATGCAACGCAACATATTGATTTCATATTTTGCTGCATATTTTTCTTCTCTGTATAAATGTTCTTCACTAGGCAATCTTTCTGCAGCTTCCATAGTGATGGCTTCTGCAGGACAAGCCACTGCACATAATCCACATGCTGTACATCTTTCTCTACCTTCTTCATCTCTATTCAACACATGTAAGCCTCTAAAAACAGGACTAAAAGTTCTCTTTTTTTCAGGATATCTAATTGTAGGGTTTTTAGTAAACATGTGCATGAATGTAATGAACATGCCTTTAATGATATTCCAGAGATAAATTCTCTCTAGGAAAGTCATTGGGCTTCTATCAACCTGTTTTACTCTATTTGTTAATGCCTGCATTTTTTACTATTTGCAAATATATTTTTTGTTAAACACTATTCCATGATAAATCATGAAATAGTTATATTTTGTTACCAACTTTAGTGCTGTACTCAACTTCAAAGGCGTCGCACTCTTCAACTATAATTCTTTATTCAACTTCTTTTTTATAAAACCATGTTGGTTTAAATCTGTAAGCAACATTTATTAAACCCCAACTTAAAAGAATTACTAAAGCTAGTATTAATAAAATATTGCCCAGTTCACTTTTATCGAAGTTGTATCTATCTCTTAATCTTACAAAAACTCTTACTACCATTACCACTATAAAACCCCAATAAAGCCAATTGTTCAATTGCTTCCATTTTGGTTCAACGTTTTCATCTAAACTTAATTTATTCCTCATTATCTTCTTTTTTTTTAAACCAAATTGGCTTTAACCAATGAATAAAATTTAATACTATATGTGCACCAATAAGTGAAAAAACAATCCATATTGTTACCAATTGAAAATCACTTACCACATTATTTGGTTTATCTCTAGTTTTTACTAAAAAATGTAAAATCCAAATAATAAACCCAATAACTTTTAATGTATCACTAATCCATTTCCAAACTTCAGAAGCCTTTTCATTATTATTAATCCAAAAAGCCATTTTCAAACATTTTAAAAATGCCAACCATTTGTTTTTAATAAAATCAATGCACCAGTTACAATTAAATTAAATAGTGCTAAAGGAATTAAAGTCTTCCAACCTAAATTCATTAACTGATCATATCTAAATCTTGGAATCGTCCATCTAATCCACATGAATACAAAAATAAATATTACAATTTTTGTAAGCAATATTCCAACCTGTATTAAAGCTGCCCAATTGCCAATACTTGCATAAACATCAGCATCATTTACAAAAGGAATATCATATCCACCAAAATAAAGAGAAGCCATAACTGCACTACTCATAATCATATTAATATACTCAGCAAATAAATAGAAACCCAATTTCATGCTCGAATATTCTTGATGGTATCCAAAGTTTAATTCATTTTCTGCTTCAGGTAAATCGAATGGTGTTCTATTACATTCTGCTAAAGCACATATAAAAAACAATAAAAATCCTAAGGGCTGATAAACTACATTCCACCAATTTCCTTGTTGTTGTTTTACAATTCCTCCTAAACTTAAATCGCCTGTCATGAATAGCAATGCCAATAAACTTATTCCCATTGCCAATTCGTAACTGATAGCCTGACTAGCTGCACGTAATGCAGACATTAATGAAAACTTATTATTACTTGCCCAACCACCTATCATTATTCCATAAACACCCAAACTAACTACAGCAAAAATGTATAAAATGCCAATATTTACATCTGCAATTTGAATTGGGAATTTCTGACCATTCAATTCTATACTTCCAGCCCAAGGAATAACTGCAGACAGTCATTAAAGCAGCAACCATAGCTAATCCTGGTCCTAAAATAAACAACCATTTATTAGCATGAGTAGGAATAATTTCTTCTTTAGTGAACATTTTTACACCATCAGCCAAAGGTTGTAAAAGTCCAAAAGGTCCAGCACGATTGGGTCCTGGCCTATCTTGTAAAATAGCTGCTACTTTTCGTTCTGCAAATAGTTGTATAGAGTGCTATACCTAAAGTTGCAAAAATGATAATAGCTATCAATACAAACTTCTCAATTAATAATAACCAATCTAACGATAACAAAAACATGTTTAATTTTTATTTTTAAAATCAGTTGAATGGGATGGTCGATTAAAACTACTCAATTCAACAGTTGGATTATTTACTTCACTTTCATCATGTATATCCATCAATAATTTTGGATCACGACCACTCATTACAGCATTAAATGTTTCTGTTGGATTAACCACATTAACATAATGCCCTTGAGAAATTACTGATTGTCGACTCACCACACTTGGTCCTTCAATAGTCCAATCAGAAGTTTTCTTTTTCTCGAATCTGCAAGTATTACAAATCCATCCTGTTTTACCATTTGATGCTTCTTTCACTTCACCCCATTCATCTTTTCTTGCAGTCACTCTATATACTTCATCTCCTCTCATCCAAAGTTGAGCTTCACCACAACATTTATCACAATCTCTATGAGCATCAATTGGTTTTGTAAACCACACTCTATTTTTAAATCTAAATGTTTTATCTGTTAATGCACCTACAGGACAAACATCTATCACATTTCCTATAAAATCATTTTCTAAATTCTTTTGAATCATAGTAGCAATCTGTGCATGATCGCCTCTATCTAAAACACCATGTTCTCTTTTTTCTGTTAAGTTGATCTGCAACATAAACACAACGATAACAAAGTATACAACGAGTCATGTGAAATTGAATGTATTCTCCTAAATCAACTTTTTCAAAAGTTCTTCTTTTAAATTCATAACGTGTAGAAGCTTTTCCATGATTATAACTTAAATCTTGTAAATCACACTCTCCAGCTTGATCACAAACAGGACAATCTAAAGGATGATTGATTAATAAAAATTCAACTACACCTTCACGAGCTTCTAAAACTCTTGGCGATAGTGATATTTTTTACTTCCATTCCATCCATTACAGTAGTTCTGCAACTTGCCATAAGTTTAGGCATAGGTCGAGGATCTTTTTCAGAACCTTTTGCTACTTCTACTAAGCAAGTTCTACACTTACCACCACTATCTTTCAATTTGCTATAGTAACACATTGCTGGAGGAGTAACATCTCCACCAATTTGACGAGCAGCATTTAAAATTGTTGTTCCAGCAGGAACTTCAATGGAAATGTTGTCGATTGTTACTTTATGTAATATCTCATTCATAAATTCAAAAGTTAAAAGTCAAAACCTAAAAGTTATTTACCTTCTTGTTTTAGACCTTTTAATTTTATAACAGATGCCGCCAAAATTTTTGAGATTTCATCAGATTCTTTCAATATTTGTTTCAACTCCAAATCTTTTTCGTCAAATCCATCTCTAATTAAACATATCCAATATTTCGATTCATTACAAGATTTTAAAGCAATCTCATAATATCTTTTAAACTCAATTCTAGAAGAACTATTTTTTGCTTCAATGACATTTGCACCAATTGAAGTTGATGACCTCATCAATTGTTTCACAATTATCATACTCAAACTATCCCATTTCTTCTTTTTCAAAAACCTTATAACTGAAAGTGAAAATTGAAAACATCTATTTTTTATTTCATGTTCCATTCAACTTTTTGCTTTTGGCTTTTTACTTTTAACTTAACACTGGTACATGTATTTCATCTGCATAATGTGCTAATCCAAAGTTTCTAATTTGAGCTTCTTCTGGATTTGTAATATGCCATTCAAATTCATCTCTAAAATGTCTGATAGCTGCTGCAACAGGCCATGCTGCTGCTTCACCTAAAGGACAAATTGTATTACCATCAATTTTTCTTTGAACATCCCACAACAAATCAATATCACTCATTTTTGCTTTGCCATATTCCATATTCATCAAAATCTTTTCCATCCATCCTGTTCCTTCTCTACATGGTGAACATTGTCCACAACTTTCATGACGATAAAATCTAGCTAATGTCAAAGTATGCTTAACGATACATTGGTCTTCATCTAACACAATAAATCCTCCACTACCCATCATACTACCAGTTATAAAACCTCCATCTGATAAACTTTCATAATTCATCAAACGAGTTTCACCTTTTGCAGTTTTTAATAAAAGATTAGCAGGAAGAATTGGAACTGATGATCCACCAGGAATACAAGCTTTTAATTTTTTGCCATTCGCAATTCCACCACAATATTCATCACTATAAATAAATTCTTCAACACTAATAGTCATATCAATTTCATAAACACCTGGTTTATTAATATTGCCACATGCTGAAATTAATTTTGTTCCTGTAGCTTCTTCCAACACCAATTTTTGAATAAGCTTCTCCACCATCATTTATAATTGGAACAACTGCTGCAATAGTTTCAACATTATTTACAACTGTTGGTCTTTGCCATAAACCTTGTACAGCTGGAAATGGAGGTTTAATTCTTGGATTCCCTCTTTTCCCTTCAAGGCTTTCAATTAATGCAGTTTCTTCACCACAGATATAAGCACCTGCACCACGATGAACATAAATGTTACACTCGAATCCTGTACCTAAAATATTTTTTCCTAACCAACCATTTGCTTTGGCTTCTTCAATAGCTTGTTCTAAAATATCAACAATCCAAGCATACTCGCCACGTATATAAATGTAAGAATCGTTGCTACCTAGAGCAAATGAACTTACAATCATTCCTTCAATTAATAAATGAGGAAGAAATTCCATTAAATATCTATCCTTAAAAGTTCCAGGTTCACTTTCATCTGCATTCACCACTAAATGTCTTGGAACAGCTTCTGGTTTTGCAATAAAGCTCCATTTTAAACCTGTTGGGAAACCAGCACCTCCTCTTCCTCTTAATCCACTTGTTTTAACTTCTTCAACTATAGCTTCAGGGGTTAAAGTTTTCAATGCTTTTTCTACACTTCTATAGCCTCCCTCTTTACGATAAGTATCATAAAAACGAATTCCTTCAACATGAGCTTTTTCTAATAATAATTTTACTCCCATACTTTATAAGTCAAAATTTAAAAGTCAAAAACCTAGAGATTTTTACTTTTTATTTTTTAATTCTTCTTTACTGCTTGTCGAGCAAATAAAATCCATCTTTTACCTTTTCTCTGCCACACTTCTAATACTTTTAAAAAATAAGTTCCATTTTTTCCATTCAAATCAACATCAATAGTTGCATTGAATCTTACACTTGCTAACCCCTTATTCATGCTCACTTGAATACTATCTTCTTTGAAACTATTATATTTTAAATAACCTGTTTCAAGATTCTGAAGCATTTCATTTTTTGTTTCTACCCAACCATTGCTATGGCCATAGGTTAAAGCTTTATCAGTTTGTTGATTAATAGCAATGGTATTTTTATTAATCAATGTTTGATGAAAAGCTTTTACTGTAGCTAACAATTTTTCTTCATCAGTTTGTGCAATTGCACTTATTGATAAGAAAGAAAAAAATATGATAAAGAACTTTTTCAACTAGTTTGATTTTGCTCTACACTCTTCAATAATAGCATCAACTCTGTCTTTTGTAAGATGCTCTCTATAATGTTTACCTAATTGCATCATTGGTGCATATCCACAAGCCCCTAAACATTCAACAGTTTTTAAAGTAAACATGCCATCAGCTGTTGTTTCATTTACTACCAATATTTAATTTTTCTTTGATATAACTAATCATATCATCACTTCCTTTTAACATACATGGACCAGTTTGACAAACTTCAAACATATATTTTCCAACTGGCTTAGTATTGTACATACTGTAAAATGTAGCAACTTCATAAACTTCAATGGGCTCAATTTTTAATAAGCTAGCCACATAATCCATAGTTTCACGAACTCAACCATCCATCAAAACTATCTTGAGCTAAATGCAATACAGGTAACAAAGCACTTTTTGCTTTATCTGCTGGATAATGCGAAACCAATCGTTCAAATTCTTTTTGTTGTTCTTCGTTAAATTTCACCACTTTTAATTTATAATTCAACATTTATAATTAATAATTACTATGCATCCATTTCTCCTGCAATTAAATTCAAACTACTCATAGTCATTATTGCATCACTTAACATGCCACCTTCAGTTAATTCACTATAGGCTTGATAGTAAATAAAACAAGGTCTTCTAAAGTGTAAACGATAAGGTGCTCTTCCTCCATCACTAATTAAATAGAAACCTAATTCACCATTTGCTGCTTCAATTGAATGGTACAATTCTCCTGCAGGAATTTCAGTTTCTCCCATAATGATTTTAAAGTGCCAAATCAATGCTTCCATTTTAGTATAAACATCTTTTTTCTCTGGCAAATAATAAGCAGGACAGTCGGCATGATATACTTCAGATTCTTTTCCTTTAAAAGCTTGAACTTTTCTATAAGCTTGTTCGATGATTGAAAGAGATTGCCAAACTTCTTCTCCACGAACTAACCATCTATCATAGTTATCTCCTGTTGTACCCACTGGAATAATGAAATCAAAATCTTCATAGCTTGAGTATGGTGCATGAATTCTTACATCATAGTCAACTCCAGTTGCTCTTAAATTAGGACCAGTAAATCCATAATTTAAAGCACGTTCAGCACTTATGGCACCAGTATTTTTAGTACGATCCATAAAAATTCTATTTCTTTTGAAAAGATTTTCGAACTCTTTCCAAACACCAGGAAATTCTTTTAAGAATTTTTCGAGTTTCTCAAACGCTGTATTTGTGAAATTCCTTTCAAAGCCGCCAATACGCCCAATATTAGTAGTAAGGCGGGTACCCACATACTTCTTCATATATTTCGTAAATTAATTCTCTATATTGCATTACATACAAAAAACCTGTATATGCACCTGCATCAACACCAACAATAGAATTACAAATCAAATGATCTGAAATTCTTGCCAACTCCATAATAATTACACGTAAATAATCTACACGCTTTGGAGTTTCTACTTTTAATAATTTTTCGCAAGTTAAATGCCACCCCATATTGTTAATGGAGCTGAACAATAATTTAAACGATCAGTTAAAGGTGTAATTTGATAAAGTGGTCTGTCGTTCAGCAATTTTTTCAAATGCACGATGAATATATCCAACAGTTTGATCTGCACTAACTATTCTTTCTCCATCTAACTCAATAATATTCTGAAAAACACCATGTGTTGCAGGGTGAGTAGGACCTAAATTTAAAGTAGTAGTCTGTTTTCCTATTGACCCTTCAGGCAACTTAATATGGTGGTGTAATACGTCTGACATTTATATTTATAATTCGACAATTTATTAATTTGATAATTCAACAATTCATTGACATATTGCCAAATTGTAGAATTGTTCAATTGCTTTAACCTCTTCCAAACATTTCATCATCCTTATCAATTCTTGTTTGATCTTCTAATGGAAATTCTTTTCTCATAGGAAAATAATTCATCTCGTCAACATTCAAAATTCTTTTCAAGTTGGGATGTCCAACAAAGTTCACTCCATAAAAATCGTATGTTTCTCTCTCCATCCAATTTGCAGCAGAAAAAATATTTGATGCTGTAAAAACATCAGGCTGCTTTACATCAGCAAATACTTTAAATCTTATTCTAATATTTTGATTGATATTATGCAAATGATATACAACAGCTAATTCTCTACCGACTTGATTTGGATAATGAACAGCAGTTAAATCAGTTAGAAATTTAAATTGTAATGTTTCATCATCAAACAAAAACTGCATTACTTTTAAATTCATCTCTTTTGGAGCTTCAAAAGATAACAAACCAAATTGTTCATCCCAATTGGTAATTTCTTCACCAAACTTTTCAGTCAATTTTAATTTAATAATTTCGTTTGTTAAACCCATAATTTGATAATTCGCCAATTTACTAATTCGACAATTTTATTCTATTCCGTAACTATTTAATAAAGCTTTGTATTCATCTGTATCTCTTCTTCTAAAACTTTCATTCTGCACCAAATCTTGAACTCGCATTACACCATCAATAATTGCTTCTGGTCTTGGTGGACAACCAGGAACATAAACATCAACAGGAATAATTTGATCAATACCTTGCAACACACTATAAGAATCAAAAATTCCACCACTACTTGCACAAGCTCCAACAGCAATTACCCAACGAGGTTCTGCCATTTGTAAATATACTTGTCGTAGTACTGGTCCCATTTTTTTGGCAATAGTTCCCATTACCATTAATAAATCACATTGACGTGGAGAGAAACCAACTCTTTCACTTCCAAAACGTGCTAAATCGTAGTGACTGCCCATTGTTGCCATAAATTCAATTCCACAACAACTTGTTGCAAAAGGTAAAGGCCAAATTGAATTTTTTCTTGCTAAACCAACAACTTTATCTAAGCTGGTTGCAAAAAAACCTTCCCCACTGTGTCCATCAGGCAATTCAGCTATCATTAAGCTGTCGCTTAATTGAGCTTCTTTAGGATGTATGTTAAATCGTACTGGACGCATATTTCTAAATATTGTCATATTGATATCAATTTGACAATTGACAATTAAATTAATAATTAAAAATTTCTAATTATTTAGTCTTCCCAATTCAAAGCACCTTTTTTAATAATGTAATAAAAGCCTACTAAAAAGAATCCTACAAACATTAATACTGCAAGAAATGTTTTCCAACCCATTGTTGGATCTGCAGCAAAAGTCTTAAAGTTTACTGCATAAGGATAAAAGAATATCACTTCTACATCAAACAAAACAAAAAGTATTGCAACTAAAAAATATTTCACACTCATTGGCTGTCTTGCATCTCCATGAGATTCAATTCCACTAGCAAATGATGCTAACTTATCTTTAGTTTTTCTTTTAGGTCCAACTAAAGCAGAAAGAAATAACATTACACCAATAAACCCAATTGCAAATACTAATTGAATACCAATAACTAGGTAATTAGTAGCTGAATTGTTGGTTGCAATATCTAACAACTTATACATATTAAAAATTGTGGTGCAAAGATAGTTGTGTGTATTTAAAAAACTAAAAACTCTCTGAAATTTCAGAGAGTTTTTATTATGATTTTAGTAAGTTTTTTTATTGAGGCTTGACTGTAGAATCTGCTTCTGGCTTTAATCCATTTATTTCAGCATTTTTAACTAATGCGATTCTAATTTTCATGGTTTGTGGTTCATTAGGAATGATATCCAAAATTCTATCACAAACCTCTATAGCTTTTAAATAATCTTTTTTAACATCATTAAAATAGGCCATTCTTACATAATAATTATTTACCATTTGTTGTTTGTAGGCAGCAGAATCTGTTTTATAAAATTCTAATTGTTTAGTTACAGCTTCGAAATATAAACCAGTATTGTTTGAAGTATCTACTTGTTTGGCAGCTCTCACATAAAAATCAAAGCCTTGTGGCTTATTAGGAAAACTTGCCATATAGTCTTTTGAAAGCTCAACGGTTAATGGATAATTTTTTGCTTTTAAAGCAGTGGCAGTTAAAATATAATGATCATATTCAGATTTAGAACCTTTAGCATCTACAATTTGTTGTAGAACTTTTAACTGCTCATTATATAATTCTGCATGAGCTAAAATTTTAGATGCTTGAGATAAATAACGCAACTTACCATTTTTACTACTATCCATTTCAATGGCTTTATTGATATACTCCATTGCTTTTTGCTCTTGACCAGGAAATTTTGATTCAATACTAATTGCTAAATCGTAATCTGAGATTAATATTTTATCTAAATGTGCTGTTGCTAAATAAGTTTCAATATAATTTTTAGCTTTTATTGAATCGTTTAGTCTATCATAGTTATATGCAAACAAGACTGGTACACGAGCTTTACATTCTGTGTTCTCTAACAATTTTGCTTTTTCTAAACTTTGGTTATAATTTCCTGCTCTAAATAAATAATCTGCATAGAAATAATCGTTATGACAATCCTTATCTGCATACTGAATATATTTTTCAATATAAATTTTGGCTAAAGGAACATCTCTATCTGCATTATAATAATAGTAATCTAAATACACAGGTGGATAAGAAAGATCAACAGCTAAAGCAGCATTGAAATATTGATCCATGAATTGTTTATTATCTTGAGATTGATAAATTTTGCCAATTAAATAATGTGGTAAAGGATTTGTTGCATCTCTAGTGATAGCTTCTATATACGATTTTTGAGCATCGCCACCAAACTCACCTCCCATTTTTCTGTAACACAAACCCATATAAATAAATCCTTCTGAGTTAGTAATATCAATACTTGTAGCCAATTTTAATTTTTCAATTGCATATTCAACATTGCCAAACTTGCTGCTACCATCTTTAACACTATGACCAATTGCATTAGCTCTACCAATAGCATTTAATACTGCTACACTTGGTTTCCCTTTATTTCTACCTCTTGTTTCAGTTGTGGAAGTAATTGCAACTTCAAATTTTTGTAGTGCTGCATTCCAATCATTATTTTCTAATAATGTTATGTGAGCCATTCCAACCCAAATTAAAGGTTCATTAACTCCATTATTCAATGCTTCTTGATAAAGTTTTTTTGCAGCTTCAACTTCATCAACAACAATCATTGATTGACCATACCAATAAATAGTAGTTTGATCTTTATTGTTAGATTCGTACATTTTTTGCAATAGCTCTTTAGCAGATTTGTTTTTACTGTAGTTTAACATTTTCATTGCTTCAGCTATTGATTGAGCCTGCAGCAGAAAAAAGCTAAATAAAAATGCAATTATTGAAGTGACTGTTTTTTTCATAATCGTTTGATAAAAATTATTGTTCATTTATTTTATTAATCCTTGCCGTTTATTAAAATTCATTTTTGAAGGTACTAAGCATGATCTTTTAAAAATCAATTGCCCTCTTTCTAAACTTAAAAAATTTGCAAATCCAGATCCAAGTCCAAGCCAATTTTCTTTTACTATAAAATACAAGTCTCGTGCCAAAGGATACTGACCATATGTTAAAGAAGCTTGTGATGCTTTAACAAAATAACCAGGCTCAGAACATCGAGTACATTCAATTAAAGCAAGTTTTATTTTTTTCAAATTTTCAATTTGTTTTGCATCATAAAAATTACTTACCCAACTATTGCCAACAAAACCAATAGCATTAGTAGTTGTTTTTATGGCTTCAATTACAGCTTCACTTCCATTTACTGCTACAACATTACTTGAAAAATCTTTTCCATGCAAAATACTATCTTGTAAATATTTAACAGTGCTTGTTGCATTGTTTCCATCTACTATCACAGTATAGTTTTTTTCTCCAATCATCATCTTCCTTAAATCATCAATCGTAAAGATAGAATCCTTGTTATTAATATTTACAATAGCAGCTACAGCATCAAAAGCAACTTGTAAATATTTAGGCTCAAAAGATAAATAACTTTTAAAATAATTATTTTCTTGTTTTGTTAAACCTCTTGAAACAATAATCAATCTTGTACTATCCTTATACAAATCTTTAAAACATTCAACTTCTGGCTTATAACTCACTTTTAAAACAGCATTAGGAAAGGTTGAGTTATACACTTTAATTTGTTCTTCTATTACTGGTTTAAAACTTTCGTCAACACTTAAATAAATCGTTCCTTGTTTAGGCGTATCATTTTCAATAAAATCTTTTTCAGATTTATTGCTTGTACACCCTATCAACACATATAAAAAAAGGAATAAATATTTTTTCATCAATTAACTTTTCATTACTCCTCTTAATAAACGAAAGCCACCATACAAAATACAAATTCCTCCAAAAAGCCATCTAAACATTTTATCGAAATTTAAAAGAGCTTCAATATTAAATTTATCTGCAACAAACATTAATATTCCCATTCCCAAAAATAACAAAGCCATAACAATATGTCGAAGATTTTGAAATATTTGCCACCAATCTTTTCTATCTGAATTTTCCATATTAAGCTGTGCAATTTAAAGAAAAAATATTTTTATAACCAAGCTTTCAGTTTAACAGAGATAAAATTGAAGGAAATTTCCATAATTATTGAATAAATATTAATAAGATTATGACTATAATTTTGGCATATGAAAATTTTAATGGTTTGTTTAGGTAACATTTGTAGAAGTCCTTTAGCTGAGGGCATTTTGAAACATCAATGTAAATTAAAGAATTTAAATTGGACGATAGATAGTGCTGGAACAGCTGGATATCATGTTGGATGTGCTCCTCATCATCAATCACAAAAAGTGGCTTTAAAATTTGGATTCGACATTTCTCTGCAACAGTGTAGAAAGTTTGTGAAAGAAGATATTGATCAATATGATATGATCTATGTGATGGATAAATCAAATTATAATGATGTGAAGACGATTTGTGAAGAAAAGTGGAATAAAGTGAAAGTAAAATTGATTTTGTGTGAAATAAATCCAATACTACATAACGAAGTTCCTGACCCATGGAATGGAACAGATGATGATTTTTTACATGTATATTATTTATTAGATAAAGCTTGTAAACACATCATTACTAATTATTGTGCAATAGAATAAATCTTTTTAAAGTATAGGTTGATCTTGAATTTTGGGGATAACTAAGTAATAGTTTATAAAATTAAACTATGAATTCAGCGTTATTTATAAAACCAAAACTTAAGCAATATCTTATGCAAAAGAATAAAGAAGTAAATGCATTATTAAGTTTAATAGACGATCCAGATACAGAAGTATTTCAGATTATTTCTGAAAGAATTATGAGATATGGCAAAGTGATTGTTCCTAATCTTGAACACCTTTGGGAGAATACAGAATGTAATAGTATTCAAAACAGAATTGAAGAGTTGATTCATAAACTTCAGTACAGAGAGTTGCAAAACGATTTAACTGAATGGGGAAGCAATACCTATAATGATTTATTATTTGGAGCTTTACTGGTTGCAAAATATCAGTATCCAGATTTACACACTACACCAATTTTACAAGATTTAGATAGAATTAAGAGAAATATTTGGTTAGAACTGAATTGCAATTTAACACCACTTGAACAAGCCAATGTGTTAAGCAGCATTTTATATAATTATTACCAACTTACTACAAATGATGTTACTTACGAAAATCCTAATGATTTTTTCATTAATAAAGTATTAGAATGTAAGCGTGGTAATGCAATAAGCATGGGTATTCTTTATCAGGTTATGTGTGATTTATTAGACATTAATGCCAGTATTATTAATATTCCAAAACAAATGATTATTGGCTTTTATCATTCAGATTATTATGCTGCCAAAAGCAATATTGACCCAAGAGAAAAAATACATTTTTATATTGATGCTGTAAATGGACAGGCTTATAGCTATGCAGAAATTGAAAAATATTTTAAACGTATTGGTGAAAAGCCAAATGTTGAACATTTTAAACCGCTTTCTCAAAAGAAAATTATAAAAGTATTATTAGAAGAAGTAGGAAAATGTTTTACTAACTCGAAACTTGAGGACAAAATGGAAGAAGTTTCTGCACTTGCAAAAATTTTGGATTAGTCAAGATTCTATTTTTAAGTAAGAATTTTTTCAACCACAACCAAGTCTGCTAATTCAAGATTCATAGGGAGTAATCCTATTTGAACAATAGCTCTTTTGCCTCTTATTTCTTTTACTTCACCTACCTGATAATTCTTTTTTAGTTTTACCAAACTTCCAACTTCTATAGTGCTGTTGAGCTCTTTATATTTTGCATTAACTTTTTTGGCAATTTTATTGACTGCAATTTTTTCATCTTTTTTAAATAGTAAGTTGTGAAGGTTTTTAATCACTTCTTTTTTATCTTCTGCTTTTCTGTAATCGAAAACAATTTGTTTTAGTTTTCTTTCCATGTCTTTTAAGTAAACTAATCTTTCAGATGCAATTTTATTTTGCTGTTGTAATAATTCAACTTGTTGCTTATGTTTTTCTTTTTGCATCAAGACTTGCATTTCTTCTTTCAACTTTTCATTTTGTTTTAGAAGTAATTGTAATTGCTTTTTTTCTGTATTAACTTCTTGCAAATTTTGTTCAGTGTTATTGAGAAGTTTATCTAATTTAAAATGATCTGCATTCACTAAATTTTTAGCTCTATTAATTAAATTAGGATTCAAACCAATTCGTTCAGCAATAGAAAAAGTATAACTACTACCAGGCTTTCCTATACTTAATTTGTATAATGGCAATAAAGTTTTTTCATCAAAAGCCATTGCTGCATTTACAATGCCTTTAGTATTATTAGCCATTATTTTTAAGTTCAAATAATGAGTAGTAACAATACCCATGGCATGCTTTTTACACAGCTCTTCTAAAATAACTTGTGCAAATGCACCACCTAAATTAGGGTCACTGCCACTGCCTAGTTCATCTATAAAAAATAAAGTTTTACCATTTGCATTTTCTAAAAAGAATTTCATGCTCATTAAATGAGATGAGTAAGTACTTAATTCAAATTCTATACTTTGCTCATCCCCTATTTGAATGAATATTTGCTTAAAAATTCCCATTGTAGAAGTAGCTGAAACTGGCACTAATAAACCACTTTGCAACATAAGTTGGTTTAAGCCAATGGTTTTCATAGCTACTGTTTTTCCACCAGCATTAGGACCACTAATTAAAATAATTCTATCACTATTATTGAGAGAAATATTTAAAGGGATTGTTTTTTTATTGAGTTGCTTATTGTACAAAAACAATAAAGGATGAAAAGCATCTTTCAATTCTACAAAAGCTTTGTCAACAATGTTTGGCAGATTTCCATTGTAATCTATAGCCAATTTTGCTTTTGATTGAATGAAATCATACTCACCAATAATCTCTAAATAATTTTGAATGAGACTTGCATAGACACTAAGCTTTTGTGTGAGTTCTTTAAGAATTCTCAACACTTCTTTCTTCTCATCTCCTTCTAAAGAATATAAATCGTTGTTGAGTTGAATGGTTTCTTCTGGCTCAATAAAAGCAGTTTTTCTACTATCACTTTCACCATGCAAAATTCCTTTTACTTGTCGTTTATACTCACTAAAAACAGCCACTACTCTTCTACCATTACTAAAGCTTTCATCAATCTCTGCAGTATAACCTGCTTTGGCAAGTTTTGCAATTACTTTTTCAAAAACTCTTCTTAGTTCATTTCTTTTTTTGAAAATAGATAGTCGAATTTTCTGTAAATCATCGCTTGCATTGTCTCTTACAACACCAGATTCATCTATAATTTCATCAATCCATGTTTGGATATTTTTTTCATAATAAGATGATTCGATAACTTGATGTAAATAAGGGAATGCTAATTTTTTTTCTTCTGAAAACCATCGAAAAATTGACTCAATGTTAGCAACTAAATCTTTTACTTGAACAAACTCTAACTCTGATAAAGTAGCCCCTTGAATGCTGAGCAGCTTAATAGTTTTTGTAATATTTACAATAAACTGAACTGGAAAATAATGCTGATGCTGTAGCAATAGCTTAAACTCATTTGTTTGATTTATTTGAGTTTCTATATACTTGATATGAGTATGAATTCTTAATTGCTCAACTCTATTTTTGGCAAATTCAGTTTGACAATAATTCAGTAAAAGATTTTTTATTTTATCGAATTCTAGTTGAGCTAAAGTATTTTGTGGGTACAACAACATAATAATCAAAAATTCATTTCATCAATCAATTCAGTACCATCTTTTAGTTTAAATGTAAAATGCTTTTGAGCTAAATAACTAAATAATACAACAAATAAAGTTGTAATTAATTTAGAAAAGTTTGCATTCCATTTAAAAAACTCTACAAAGAATTTCATAAACCCATAATTCAATACTAAACAGAACATTACTACAGCAAAATATTTTACTAATTGTTCTTTAGCTTCAGAATTAGCAATAGGAAAAACAACATATCTATTTAAATAAAACCCAATTGGAAAAGAGAAACAAAAGCTAAATAAAAAAGATGCTATATAAGAACTTATAAAAATCTCAGAACTAATTTGTATGGGCTGTTTATGTAAAACCCATTCATTAAAAACAATAAACAAAACAATATCTAAAGCAGTATTGGCACTACCACATGCTGCATATCTAAACGTTTGTATTGGCATTATCCTTTTGAATAAAGGATAGAAAATATCAATGACTGATAAAACAAAAGCTCTTATACTAGAGTGTATATTTTTCATAGAGCTTTATAATAAATTTGAATGAAATAATGTATTACTAATTTCTACTTTGTCGTTTTTTATCTCTATGCTTTAAGATTGGCACTTTACTTTCTGTACCATTTAAAATACGACTGATATTTTTTTGATGAGTAAGTATCACCATTAAAGCAACAATAATTGCAAATCCTCTGTATAAAGGTTCTTGAGCATTATAGATAAATAAAATAAAAACCATAAAAGCTACACCTGCTAAAATTGAACTTAAAGAAACAAATCGTGTTAGAAATAAAACTAAAAGAAAAACTGCAATACATAAAAGAGCAACTGCAGGTTGAATAGCTAAAGCCATTCCAAATAAAGTTGCTACACCTTTACCTCCTTTAAAGTTTGCCCAAATTGGAAACACATGACCAATAACAGAAGCCAAACCTAGACCAATCATAAAGTTTGTTCTATGCAATTCATTGGTTTCGTAGTGAGCCATTAAAATATAAAGTGAAGTTGCAATAACGCCTTTTAAAATATCAGCAGTCATTACAATTGTTCCCCACTTTTTACCTAATACTCTAAAAGTGTTTGTTGCTCCAGCATTGCCACTACCATACTCACGTATATCAATATTAAAAAAATGTTTACTTATCCATACAGCCGTTGGTATAGAACCAATTAAGTATGCTAAGAAGATAAGAATTAATTCATTCATAGTTTAAACTGTCTGTTGAACGGAATGCAAATATAACTATTGACATCAAATTAGTAGTGTTAAATTAGAGTTTTTAACATTCACTTAAAATCTTGTAATTTGTTGAATTGCATAGCAATCCAATCTCCTTTTGTTACTGTTTGTATATGTTTCCAATTCTTTTGATGAGCTAATTGTAGAATAATTTCTTCATCACTAATTAATAATCCACTTAACAAAATAGTAGCATTATTTTTTGCTGATAAATGAAGATTTTCAAAATTATCTTCAATAATATTTCTATTAATATTAGCTATTACAATATCAAAAGTTTCAGAAACATTGGCAGTATCGCCTTTACATACTTCTATTTTTTTACAATGGTTATTAGTAATATTCTCATTAGAATTTTCAATACACCAATCATCATAATCAATTGCTAAAACCCTATTTGCTCCCAACTTTTCTGCAAGTATTGCAAGAATACCTGTGCCAGTTCCAAAATCAAATACAGATTTATTTTTAAAATCAATGTGTTGCATCAATTGCATTACAAGATAAGTTGTTGCATGATGACCAGTTCCAAAACTCATTTTAGGAGTGATGATAATTTCGTGTTTTACATTTTTTATTGTAGGATGAAACTCTGCCCTTACACCAACAAAATCATCAACAGAAATGGGTTCAAAATTCGATTCCCATAAAGCATTCCAATTTTGTTGAGGTATGATTTGTTTTGAATATTTAAGCTGATGAAATTCAACAATCGTATTAAAATTAGCTTCATCAAAATCTGATTCTTTAATTAATGCTAATAAGAAATTGGGTTCTTGTTGAAATCCATCAAATCCAACTTCGGCTAGTTGAGAAATTATCAAATCTTGTATTTCTTCTGAACCTGATTCAATTGTTATTTGTACATAATTCATTGCAAAAATTTTATAAAATAAAAAACCGCCTCAAAAATGAGGCGGTTTTGGTTATGTTCTACAATTTAATTTATAGTTTAATAAACTTAATTGTTGAGCTTTCGTTTGTTTTAGTAGAAACAAGTCTTACAATATAAGTTCCTGCTGATAATTTTCCAACATCTAATCTAGTGTTGTTAGATCCAACTTCAACATTTACATTGTTGTAACATTAATTGTTTGCCATAAATATCTGTAACAACTAATACAACTTTCTCTGCATTTGGTGCATCGATTGTTATCGTTACTTCTTCAATTGCTGGATTAGGATACAAGCCACTCATTCTAATGGTATTCACTCTATCTCCTTTTATTACCACTGTGTTACTATAATTTACTTCTGCCATTTAAATCTACTTGACGTAATCTATAGTAATAAACAATTGAAGATAATTTATCATCAACAAAGCTGTAAGTCAATTCGTTGATTGCTATTACCATTAGCTCCTTTAGAAGCAACAAATCCTAAACTACTGAAGGTTCTACCATCTACACTTCTTTCAACATCAAACCCTTTGTTGTTTTGTTCTGTGCTTGTTGTCCATCTTAATACATTATTACCTGCTTCTTTTACTCCAGCAAAATTTAAATAGCTTACTGGTAAAGTACAACTTACAATTATACTTACTGTATCTGAACTTGAACAACTATTAGCATTGGTTGACGTTGAAGTATATAAAGTGTAACAGCTGGTTGTGCATAAACACTATCAACTGCTGCACCAGTATAAGCTATAGTTGCTGCTGCATCTGTAAATAATCCTGTGGTTGGTGTCCAAACATAAGTTCCTGCTCCAACTCCACCACTTGCTTTTAATACTTGTGCTGGACTATTGGTACATTGAGTTAGCAAAATCTGGTGTTACTGTAACTAGCTGCAGGTGTTGCATTAATAGTTAATGTAACTGCAGTTCTTGTTAAACTATTACATGAACCATTACTTGCCTGAGCATAGTATGTTACATTTCCAACATAATTTAAAATTGGATTTGTAACCATGGTACCAGCAGTTGCTGCATTATACCATGTTACAGTTCCTACCTGTAGCAGTTGCAGTTAATGTTTGTACTGGATTTTGAGCACATACCGTTTGATTACCACCACTTGTAGGAGCAGCTGGTACTGGATTTACTGTAGTTGTTGCTGTTGCTAAAGTTCCAGTTGCAACACAACCATTAAAATCAGTTAAGCTTACAACTGTACTTGTTTCAGTTACTGTAGTTTTATTCCAAACAATTAGTGGAGATCACACTGGAAGGTAGGGGAGCAGTACCAGCTGGAATATATAATCCAACCCTGTGGATGGGACGTATCAATTGTCCCAACGTTCCACCCAGGTCATTGCTAATCCAGGATGAGACCGGTTGGCGATTGTGAAATGTGCACACTCGATCGATACTTAATTGCAATGCTGCTTTTATTTGTGGAGAAATGGATTGGATAGATGTTTGAATTTCTTCTGCGCTGATTCGGAAATCTCCGTCGAGACCGAGTCCATCGAGGTGTGATTGTCCATTTATTAAGCTGCCTGGTACTTCTTGGGTACGGACCTCTTTGATGATTCTTGGCGTATCTGCCTGATCGTGGTGTTAGATTTTCGCCAAAAATTTAAGGATTTTGTTGCATGGATTCCGGAATGTTTATAATCATCAATGGGTTTTCGGCGCAAGATCGTCTTTTTAGCTTCTTCGGGTTGATAAATTCGTAGACATGTTCCTCACTTAATCTGATATTTGTAGATGTTTAGGCTTTACAATATCGTAGCGGCTCTTCATCAAACACATAACTGACCGGGATTACCCATTACCCCACTGCCACCAATAGTTTTCAGTTCATGATTGCTTTTGCATTTCCGTCTTTGAGACAATGATATTGACGGCAAACCATATGCATGATTGGCATTGTTTGCGTCACCTGTGAGATTGTTGTCCCCTGTTGCCCCTGAATGGTTTTACTGTCAATATTCGTTTTGTGATAGCCTGTGAATTTTCGTCACGCATATTGGCAAAGACCGCCATTTTATCCTTTCCGATCAGGTGTGCGTCAAAAAATGCGATCAGTGTGCGACAGTTCGTAATACCTCAGGATCCGATAATAACGTTTGCTTATTCCCAATTAATACAGCTTGTGATTCCAGGATTTTGCCATTCTGGATCATACGCAGGCGATTATCACTCAATGTTAATCCGGAGGAAACCACATCACAAATCATATCCGCATAGCCGATGGCTGGAGCAATTTCGACTGTGCCCTCGGAGGAGACTAATTGGAGATTTAGATTGGTAGGCTGAAAGAATTTTGTTACCAGGTTTTTGTATTTTGTGGCAATCCGTAAAGGTCGATTTATTTGGGAGGTAAATTCAACCAGACTTGCCATCGAGGTGACATCTTTCCACCCTTCGGGGACTGCCAGATTGAGGGAGCAGTGTCCGAAGCCCAGAGCATCATGAATGATGACAAAATCCTGGTCTTCCCCCATCGATTCAGCCACAACATCATATCCTGTGATGCCGAAATCAATGCTGCCATCCTGGACACTGGCGACAATATCGGTAGCGCGCTGAAAAATTACAGTTACGCCTGGTAGTGCAGGAATAGTTGCTTCATATTGCCTTGGGTTTGGCTTATAGATTTTTAGTCCGGACTCTTCCAGAAAGTCCAGACAGTCTTCAGCCAGCCTTCCTTTTGAAGGTAATGAAATGCGAATGTTTCTTTTTTCGGGCTCTATACTCATATTAAAATCCAATCTTTGATAAATAAAAAACCCCCGTGACTGGGGGTTTTAGTGTTTTTGTTTATTTATCCATCAACATCAAAATAAACCTTCTCAGTCAGGTTGGGTAAAAAATCTATGATGATGATGAAGAGAAATTCTTTTGTTTCGCATAACAAGAAGTTTATTCATGATATCCTCTTTTGTCAATAGCATTGTATCAATTTCCTGTTTACGTAAATCTGATTCGTTGGAAAAATTAGTAAAATGACCAGGAAAAGTTTGGTCTCAGGTACTAATGATCAGAAAAGATTCCAAATTAAAATTGATCTAGTGAAATGGAGAAAGGTGGAAAATGAAAATCAAAAATGGGTTAATTTTTATATGGTTAATCATCAATATATTTTTGGGTTTTGCGTTGGGTTGGCTGATAGGATTTAGTTTCTTAGATCTTGATAATCAATTTTTGATTGCACTTATAGGAATTATGAGTGCATTTTTACACGGGTACATCTGGATCAGTATCATAAAGGCCGAGGTACCTCAGCAAAAATTAAAGACAATTGTCTTTGGAATTCAACTTGTAATCTTTTTATTCATAACCGGTATTTATTTTTCTCAACGATTGATTTTTCAAAATATCCCAATGATTGGAAACAATTATGAAAAATCCTTTACAAAACTCTGGCAGGCGATGGAGGATGCTTATCCTTATTTTGAACTTAAAGGAGTCAATTGGAAACAAACGTACGAAACTTATCATCCTATGGTCCTGGAAGTTGCGAATGATCAAGAATTTTACCAGGTGATTGCACATATGTTGGGTGATCTAGAAGATGCTCATTCGGATGTCGTATCACCATATATGGATAAAAGGTTGTATGCATCAGTTATAAATCTTGGAGATTTAGCAATCATTGATCAAATTGGTTATTCTGCTGAAATGGCGGGGTTACGACCGGGAATGGTGGTGCGAAAAGTCGCTGGAAAGCCCATTGAAGAACTTGTTTCTGAAATAGACATTTCATTAAATGAAGCTTCCACACCCTGGGCCAAGAAAATCAGAGCTTATAACCAGTTATTAGCTGTCCCAGAGGATGAGAATGAAAAGCTAATCGTCACTGTCATGGATAAAAATGGAAAAGAAATGGAAGTTGATATTCAACAACTGAGTGCACCGTCTGGATGGGTTTCAACGTTTAATATTCAAAAAACACAATCTGTCTCCTGGAAAAAGATAAATGAGGATGTTGGATACATTCGAATTGATCGATTATGGAATAATAATGATGATGTTGTGAATGAATTTGACATGGCTTTAAACAAGCTCATGGAAACACAGGGAATCATTCTTGACTTAAGACAAAACGGTGGTGGAGATTCCAGAATTGCTGAAAAAATTGCTGGTCGATTTCTGGATCAAACTTTCACGTATGGACATGATGAATTTCAAAAGCGACTTTATAAATTCGCCTGGCGAAAATCAGTAAATTATTCTGTCAAACCGAGAGGGGATATTTATCAAGGTAAACTGGTTGTTTTAACTGATTATCCTGTGATGAGTAGCGCTGAATGGTTGGTTGGAGCGCTTATCGATAGTGGAAGGGCTATTTCAATCGGGCGGGTTACAGGTGGATCTACGGGGAATGGCTATCCAATTTTTCTTACCAGGTGGAAAAGTGAGATATTCCACTGCGGCATTCTACCGCCCAGATGGCAGGCTGGTAGAAGGACAGGGTTATTCGCCTGAAATTTCCGTCAATTGGACGATAGAGGATTATATTAAAGGGATTGATCCAGATATTCAAACAGCTATAAATTGGATGGAAGCTAAAGAATAATCCAGATCAATCCCGTTTGCGTTCAATTGATACTTTTTTGTATCCATTCAATAATTAGTGGCTAGGGTGTTTTTGGCGTGCAGCTGCACGCCAAAAACACCCGCTTGCCCCCGATTTATTGAGATCATCCTATTTTTTCAAAAAGCCTTTGACCAACAAGAATAAACCCAGTCCAAT
>CAVQUL010000005.1:0-102375 GCA_963716885.1 uncultured Chitinophagaceae bacterium
CTCCTTGAAAAATGGGTGAGTCGCTACCGGGCAAATAAGGAAAAATTAAGATAAACATAAAAGCATAAAGTAATACTCTTAATATTTGATAGGTAGGGTTTGCCCAATCAGGGTAGAACCCAGGTAGTTTTAATTGCTCATTTTCAATTTCTGTTTTTAAAAATTTAACAGCTTTTAGTATGTATTTAAAAACAATAAAAATTATGATAATGGTAAATAGATTTGGCAAATATTTCCACACTCCTGTTGCCATTTTTTTTAATGGATTAAGAACATATCCAAATAATGTTTCAGCAAAATTTTTGGTCCATGGGAAAATGCCAAATATTATTGGAAGTGCTATATATGCAATTAATAAAATTGCTAACCATTTTATTAAAGTATTGATGGAGGTAAATAAATTAACTTGACTTTTAGCATCGAATAAAGTATAGTCTTTTAGTTTTAATCCCTTTAATAATTTATTTTCTTGTTCTTCAATTTTTAAAGCTGTCCATTTAAAAAAGCGTATTGTATATTTCAATAATAGAATTACAACAATGAGCACTAAAATTGCCAAGCCAATTTCTTTTGCTAAAGTTTTAAAGCTGGTTTGATCTTTATAGTATGCAATTGCATTGGTGATAATACTTTTATATTGAATAGCTAATTCTTCTGCTGTAGTATCATTCCAAATTGCATCACTTTCTGAAACACTCATTATTATAGTTTCACCAAATACAATATCAACAACGTTTTCAGAACGTTGGATATTTAAAGTATCATTTGAAAGAAGAAGTTGATCAGATAAGTTTTTAACTCTTTCACTAATCGCTTTTGCTCTATCATTTGCTGAAAAACTACCTAATTTATTATAAATTAAGAAAAGAGTATCATTAAAAAAACCAATAACAGGAAAAGATTTTGCTGTTAATCTTAATGAGTCAATTCTTGTTTTTTTCTCAGCTAAACGCTTTGCATCTTTGCTTTTTAGTTCTTGTAATTGTTTCTGTAGCTCAAGCTTTTTTAAATTATCTGTAGTTTTTAAAGAACTCAGTTCATTATCTATTTCTATCTTTCTTAATGAATCTTGTACACGTTGTTGTTCAATTTCTACAAGTTTATCACTATAGTTTTTTAGTAAAGCATTATTGATAGAATCTTTATTTTTTGTAGAATCTACTTGTGCATTTAAAAAACTAAAGCTGAAAAGAAGAAAAAATAATAAGCTAATTTTATTTTTCATAAATTACTTTTTTCTTTTAGGTATTAATCTCCAAGAAACTCCTGTGCTAACAAAATAATCTTTAATTCCTTGATTACTTCCAAAACCTGCAGAAGCATCTAACTGAAAATTATTATTAATTAAATAAGCTAAACCCCCATCAAATCTTGTTTGAAAAACAGACTGATTAACTTGGCCATAATTCTCAACAAAACCACTCCATTTTTTTGCTATGGGAAAACCAAAATTTATAATGTATTTACCAGTTGCAGGTGTGTTGTTGCCACTATAAGATAGAATCCAGTTAGTACCTAAACTACATTCTTTTGGTAAACTCCAATTAGCAACAAAAACCATAACTGAAGCAATATTTTGAGTTGGGAAATCTTTTGAAGTGTTAGGTACTCTTAGTCTCATTTGAAATCCTGTGGTTGGTAAAAGTCCTTTTTGATTGGTTAAATGAACCCTGAACCCTAGATGTAAATTGCTTACACCAGAGTTATTAATATAAATATTATTTTCGTTTTTATAATCTTGCTGATAATCGATTAGAGCACTGAGTTCAACAGTTTCTGAAACTCCAAAACGAATTACATTATTATTAATAAAACTAGTTGGAGCATTATTAATATTACTAACACCGCCAATTTCTAAGCCTTGTTGAAATTGTAAAACATTTTTGCCAACTGTAAAAGGACCAATAGATTGTCCAGGCCTTCCTGTTCTAATTATTTCATTGAATTGAGCAATACTGAATTGAGCAATTGTAATAAATAAAATAGATGTTAAAACTTTTTTTGTCATAATGAAATCAACCTTAGATTTTGTTTGTTTTTAATATTTCGATAATTAATCAAAAGTAGTTTCTAATTCAATAAATTGTATTATGCATTTAATAAAGTAGCCAAATCAATTTTTTTCATTTGTAAAATGGCTTGCATAACTTTTTCACCTTTTATTGGGTCGCTCATTAAACTTGCAATTTGTTCTGGAATAATTTGCCAAGAAATGCCAAACTGATCTTTACACCAGCCACACATACTTTCTTGACCACCATTTGTTGTAAAGCAATGCCAGTAATAATCAATTTCTTCTTGATTTTTACAATTCACCACCATTGAAGTTGCTTCAGTAAAATTCACTTTATGTTCACCAGGACCTTCTTGAACAACCAATGCATAATCATCAATTAAAAATTCTGCATATGTAATTTTTCCTGCATAAGGTGTAGCCTCATCAAAATAATTAATGTTTACCTCTGCAGAATTTTTAAATGTTTGCATGTAAAATTTCATTGCAGCTTCAGCTTTTCCAAATAGCGTTCCTGTAAACAAAAATGATGGTAATATTTTATCTGCATCGCTTTTCATAATTTGCCAGGAGTTGCCAAACTTGTCTTCTAACCAACCATATTGTTCACTCCATGGATAAGTATTTAACTCCATTAGCACATTTGAATTTTCTAATAGTGCATTCCAAATTCTATTAGTTTCATCAAGGGTTTTGCAATGAACAAAATTTGAAGTAGCATAGTTGGGTTTAAACATTAGACCACCATTCAATCCCATAAAATTATATCCATTTAATTGGTATAAAACAACCATTGGAGTATTTGTAGTGATAGCAGATTTTGGAAAAATACTACAATAAAATTCTGCAGCTTCATTGGCTTTTCCATCAAACCAATGGCATGGATAAATGTTTTTATTCATAATATTATTTATTTAGGTAAAAGTGAAATGTCAGTAAACATAACTTCCCATTGATGCCCATCAATATCAGCAAAAGAATCATAATACATCCAACCATGATCAGCAGATTCTCTGTATTTTGACCCTCCATTTTCTATTGCTAATTGTACAATTTCATTTACTTTCTCTTTGCTATCAACCTCAATGGCAATCAATACTTGAGTTGTATTAAGGTCAGCAATTTTTCGATTTGTAAATGTTTCAAAAAAATCTTTTTTAAGTAACATAGAATAAATTGTTCCATTGTTTAATTCTAAACAAAGTGCTTTATCATCACAAAAATCTTCATTAAATTTAAAACCTAACTTGCTCCAAAATAATCGGGTTGCTTGTATATTTTCAATAGGTAAATTAATATAAATTGATTTTATTTTCATGATTAAAGATTTATTTGTAAGCATCTAAAATAGGTAAAGCATAATTACTAAAATCCCAAAAAGCTTGATTCTCCCATGTTGATCCATTTGTTGCTTGATTGCCTTTAAAACTCACCCATTCGCCTCCCCAATAACAAAAGCCAATTCCTTTTGGTACCTCTTCAATCAATTTCTTTAATCTTATTTAAATAACTTCTTTGTCCAAAAGGAGTAGCTAAAAATTCTGGTAAAATTTGTGCATCAGAACCAATGATATTATTTGTCCAATCGTTCCAACCATGAGTAAATGGATATGAAGTTTCTGCAATAAATATTTTTTTATTTAAACTTTCAGAGATGCTTTTAAGAGTTTGTTTTAAAGTGTTTAAATCTTTACCATGCCAAATAGGGTAGTAACTTAAACCAATAATATCGAAATCTAAATCTGAAATTGCATTATAAAAACTACTTGCATTTGCAATGCCTGCAAAATGAATAATTATTTTTGTAGTAGAATTATTTTGTCTAACAGCAGTAATTCCTTTTTGAAGCAAAGTTTTCATTTGAGAAAGATTGCTACTACTACCTTCAGGCCATAATAATCCTCCATTTATTTCATTACCAATTTGAATATAGTCGGGATTCATTTCTTGTACAATTTTTTTTGTGTAATTAAAAACACTGTCTTGTAATTGTGTAAAATTTAAACTTTGCCAAAGTGCTGGTTTGGTTTGTTTTCCAGGATCTGCCCAAGAATCTGAATAGTGAACAGTTATTAAAGTTTTTAAACCTAAACTTTTAATTTCAGTGCTAAGTGTTTTTACAGTATTAAAATTCGATGTTGGTGTTGAAGGATTATACCACAACCTAAGCCTAATAACATTTACACCAGCATTCTTTAAAGTGGTTAACATGTCTTCTTGCTGACCAGTAGCATTGTAAAACTGAATTCCACTTTGTCTTATTTCTGGTAAATACGATGCATCTGTTCCTTTAATTTCTAAAACTTTAGTTACTGGAATTACAGGGCTTGGATTGTTTGTAGTATCACTACTTTTTGAACAGCTAATA
Organism: uncultured Chitinophagaceae bacterium; assembly: GCA_963716885.1. GTDB lineage: Bacteria > Bacteroidota > Bacteroidia > Chitinophagales > Chitinophagaceae > CAIVPM01. Next base: position 4,383 of record CAVQUL010000005.1, read on the forward strand.
AATAGAAAAATAGAAATAAAAAGTGAGAAATATTTTTGAGTTTTTTTCATATGTTGAAATAGAAAAACAATGTTGTAAATTTAGTTAAAATTTGACTTTGCTTGTTGTAGATATTTGTAATAATAAATATTGAACTAAATTTAATCATGTTTAAGAAAATAATATTCCTTTTCATTTTATCTCTTTCATTCAATTCTGCATTCTCTCAAAAAATATGGAAATGGAAAATTGATGATGTTGTTAAATTCTATGCTGCAAAGAATGATACTGTTTATGTAGTTAATTTTTGGGCTACATTTTGTAAACCTTGTATTGAAGAAATTCCTGATTTTTTGCGACTTGTAGAAAAGTATAAATCTAAAAAAGTTAAGTTGCTTTTAGTAAGTTTAGACTTGCCATCTTATGTTTCTAAAAAGTTGCCAGCATTTATTAAAGCCAATAATTACAAAACCAATCATGCTTGGCTGAACGAAACAAATGCAGATTATTTTTGTCCTAAAATTGATGAAAAATGGAGTGGAGCAATACCATCAACAATCATAGTAAAAAACAGTAAAAATTATAAACGTTTTTTTGAGGCTGAGTTAACTGCTATGGAATTTGAACAAGCTTTAGTAGAAGCTTTAAAATAAAAAAGCTTGCTGCAATTGCAACAAGCTTTTGAAAAATTATAATTGAGTTTTTATTGTTTATTTCTTTTTATTGTACAACCCACACTTCTACTTTCTTTAACTGCAATATCTTTTCCAGCAACTAATTCGTTGATAGCTTCTTTTAAATGGATACGTTTTACTGCACTTACATCTGCTGGACTATCATCAATTGCACCATGATAAACTAAAGTTGATTTGTTGTTGAATAAAAAACATTCTGGAGTTCTATTTGCACCAAATGCATCTGCCACTTCATGATTTTTATCTACAACATAATTCCATTCAAAGACTTGTTCTTTTGCATAAGTTTGCATGGCTTCAAAGCTATCATCAGTCTTTCTATAAGCTTCATTACTGTTAAGAATAATTACACCTACATTGTTTTCTAATGCATAGTTGCTAATAGCTTTAATTCTATTTTCATTTTTAACTACATAAGGGCATGTATTACAGCTAAACATAACTAGTACACCATTTTTCTTCATCATATCATTAATAGAAACTTCAGCACCTGACACATCCAACATTTTAGTGTCAGCTTTAGGCATAGAACTTCCAATTTGTAATACATCAGATGCTTTAAATGTTAGAGAGGAAAGCATAGTAATTGTTAGAATGCTAAACAATATTTTTTTCATATTTTTTATTTTAGTATTTATAGTCAAAAAGTATACCGAGAATTTATTTTTTCTGATATACTTTATTACCACTAATAAATGTAGCCATTACTTTTGCTTGTAACAACTCTTTTTCTGGTGTTTGTAATAAATCTTTATCTAGAATTATAAAATCTGCAAACTTTCCTTTTTCTAAACTTCCTTTTTCATTTTCTTCAAAATTTGCTTTAGCTGCCCAAATGGTCATGCCTTGTAAAGCTTCTTTTCTGCTTAATGCATTCTCCATTTGATAACCATTTTCTGGCCAACCTTTTGAATCTTTTCTAATAGTTGCAGCATAAAAAGTTTTAAAAGTAGAAATATCTTCAACAGGAAAGTCGGTGCCTAAAGGCAACCATCCATTTTGTTGTAATAGTTTATTATAAGCATAAGCACCTTTAACTCTTTCAGCACCTAAACGATCTTTTGCCCAATACATATCACTAGTTGCATGTGTTGGTTGTATTGAAGGAATAATTGAATTTTCTCCAAATTTTTTAACATCATTTTCATTTACCACTTGTGCATGTTCAATTCTCCATCTTAAATCATTTTTGCCTTTTAAATATTTTGCATAAATATCAAGAATTGTTTTGTTGCCATTATCACCAATAGCATGTGTACACATTTGAAACCCTTTGCTATAAAGGTGTTGAGCTACTGAGTCGAAATGTTCAGGATTACTTAATAAAAATCCTTTATGACCAGGCTTATCACTATAATCATGAATTAAACTAGCCCCTCTAGAACCTAAAGCTCCATCGCCATAAACTTTAAAACTTCTAACATTTATTTTATCAGTTTTCTGAATTCCTTTTTTATCAGCATAATCATAATTTTCTTTCTCATCACTGAGCATAATGTAGAAACGCATTTTTATTTTTTCTTCTGCTTGTAATGCTTTTATCTTTTCTACATTTTTATAATTCATTCCACAATCATCAATAGTTGTTAAACCCACTGCAAAACAATTTTCTTGTGCTTTTAATAATGTTGCTTCAAATTTTTCTTTAGATGTTTCAGGAATAATTGTTGATACTAAATCAACTGCATTATCAATTAATAAACCAGTGAGTTTGCCATTTTTTACTACCACATCGCCACCAACCATTTTAATACCAACAGAAATTTTTGCTATTTCTAATGCCTTGTTATTTACAATTGCAGCATGACCATCAACTCTTGTAAGTATAACTGGTCTATCAGGAAAAAGTTCATTTAATTTTTCATTTGTAGGAAATTCTTTTATATCCCAATCATTTTGATCCCAACCTCTACCCAATAACCAACCTTCTTTATTTTCTATACTAAATGGTTTTAAAATTTCAAGAACCTCATCCCAACTTTTTGTGCCAAATAAGTTTGCTTTAAGTAAAGATTCTGCATAACCAATAAAATGTGCATGAGCATCTATAAATCCAGGGTAAATAAATTTTCCCTGAGCATCTATAGTTTCTTTAGCATTGTATTTTTCTTGCAATGCTTTACTAGTACCAGTTTCAATGATGATGCCATCTTTAATTACCATTGCTTCGGTTGTTGTAAAACTTGAATCAACAGTATAAATTGTAGCATTAAAAACTAAAGTATCAATTTGCTGTTTTGATGAACATGCAATAAAAAACAAACTAATAAAACTTAAAAAGAAAATTGATTTTTGAAATTTCATAAATGGTTTGATTTGGGAATTGCAAATTAAAGTCTAATTAGGCAATTCAATATACTGAACTGGATGAATGATATGTTCAACATTTCTATCAAATCTAGAATTATTGACATCTCTACTAATGGTGTAAGCAGTCATTGCACTTTCATCAAAAGGTTGAATCATTTTTTTTATTTCTTCAGTTTTTAAACTATCATCAATCCACATTCTTTCATCATCTTCATGAATAATAAGAGGCATTCTTTTTTTTAAATTGTGAATTTTCTCCATTAAAGGATTTGCTGTCGTAGTTAAAATACTAAACGTTTTTCTAATTTCTCCAGTTGCTTGATCTACCCAAATATCATAAATACAGCCAAGCGAAAAAATAGACTTGTCTTTTAATTGTATGAGATAAGGGTATTTTGTTTTATTAAAATCTCTCCATTCATAAAATCCATTTATAGGCAAAAGACATCTTTGCGATTGTATGGCTTTTTTAAAAGATGGTTTTTCGAAAACGGTATCACTAATTGCATTTAATGTTTTTGTACGAATATCAGTAGCAGCATTTTCATCTTTTATCCAAAAAGGAATTAAGCCCCAATCGGCTAATTCAATTCCATTTTTTGTAATGATTGGTAGTGTTGGATGTGAAAAACCACTCACAAAATAGTAGGTTGGAAACTCAATTTTAACTTGTATTTTTTCTGAACTTAAAGTTGGCAATACATTATTATACCTTATTGCTAAAGCATCTGAATGTTGAATGATATGTTCTATGTTGAAACACACTTTTTTAAAAAACTAAAACTAAAAATTTAAAAACTAACTACTATAAACAATGGACTATTGACTATGGTCTATGGACTAATCCAAACTCTGATTAGCAGCAGTAGCAAGTTTGCGAATTCTATCAAATTGTGCAGGAGACAAATCTCTATAAAAATAATAAATAGGATCAACAGGGTTCCCTTTTCTATGCACTTCATAATGACAATGAGGTCCACTACTTAAACCTGTATTTCCAACATAACCAATCACTTCACCACGTTTTACAGATTCTCCATTTCTAACTTTTATTCTACTCATGTGGCCATATAAAGTTTCTATGCCATAACCATGACTAATTACAACATAGTTGCCAAAACCACCATTAAATTCTGATTTACTTACTCTACCATCAGCAGTTGCATAAATTGGTGTACCTATTGGAGCTGTAAAATCTAAGCCTGCATGCATTCTTCCTATTTTTAAAATAGGATGTAAACGATAACCAAAACCACTGGCAATTCTATTTAAATCTTTATTGTTAATAGGTTGTATTGCAGGTATGGCTAGTAAAAGTTTTTCTTTATTCTTAACCATATTATCAATCTGGTTATAACTCTTACTTTGAAAAGCAACTCTTAGGGTAAGATTATCTAGTTTAGTTGTAACTGATTTTAATAATTGAGATTCGGTTAAGCTTTGAATTAATTGAACTTCTTTTTGAATTTCTTGATCTTTTAATCTTGCACTATCATGTATTGGCAATGCTTCAAAAACTGAGCGATATACTTTATTATCTCTAGTTTCAAGCTCCTGCATTCTTAAGTTCAGTTGCTTAATTTTTTCATTAACTAGTGCATAATTATCTCTTAAATCTTCGTTTTGTTTTCTGAGTAATTTTGTTTGAGGGTCTTCAACATATCTAAAAACTATCAACATGATGATTACACCTGTAACTATTGAAGCAGCAATAAAACCAAATGTTTGAACCAAACGTACACGAAGAGGCACTTCGTGTTTCTCGAATTTTAAAGTATGTGTATTATAATAATATTTAACTTTTCTCATTTGATGTTAAGTCATGCAAGATACTTAAAAACTTTTTTAAAAGTTATTGTAATGATACCCTGACTTGAACACCAGCTCTTGTATTTGTAGTTGGTGCAGCTGTAGATATATATGGAATAATTTTTCGTTGATCAAAAAATATTTTTAAATTAATTCTATTATTGATAACATAATCTAAAGCTGGCTGAATGGTAATTACTTTTTGTCCTCCTGTACCATAAGCATTTGGTTGATCAAGCCTACTATTACTGGTGGCTTCATCCCTCATGCTTAAATCTAATTTAAAGCTTAAATCATTTTCTAGCTTATCTTTTTTGCTAATTAATTTCATCAAAAACTTTGGTAACTTAACACCTTTCTTTCTAAAACTTCCACCAATTGTCCATTCAGTTGCATTGGTTTCACTTAACTGATAATCTACTAAACTTAAACTTAAAATTCTACTTTTCTTATACTCGAATTTTAGATTTAATTGATTGGTTGTTGTAATATCAATTCCTATCAAAGGTTGAAATTGTTCTTGAATTGTAATATTTGGAACTAAAAAGAATGGGACATAATTACCTGTATCACCAATTCTAAATTGTGGAGCTCCATATCTAAAAGGATCAGCAAACTGTAAAGCACTTGTATAACTATTCATGCTTAATGTACCACTATATTGATGAGAAATATTAATTGATGAGAACTTTTTTGCTAATGCAGGAATTTTGCTTAATCCTGTATAACTCAATCTCCAATTAGGTTTTGGAAGAATTCCAGCAAAAGGATTATTTTTTACACTGCTATTATTTTGCTTAATTAATGAAACTGAATTAGGATCTTTTTTTGTATAAGCAGCAATGAAAGATGGGATTAATACATCTTGACTATATTTTCCATAACCACTAGCATAACCATTGCCATCAATTGTTCCACCTTGTGCAGCCCAATATGGATTTTCTGCAGCTAATCTTTTTGATATAATGGGTCTGTAACTCTGAAATGTTTTAAATATTTCTGATACTTCATTGGGGTTTACAGCTCCAAATAAAGTGCTGAAAGAAATGAATGAAACACTGAATCCACCAGAAGCATAAGGGTTTAAATGTTGTTTGCTATTTGAATTATTATTAAATAAAGTATCCTTGAATAATTCTGTATATTCTTTACTGAATGATTTTTCTAGTGTAATATCAAGTGTTAGTTCTCTAATAGGTTCTAACTGTGCATTGATGCTAAGTTTTTGTTCGAAATTTTGACGGAATAATAAATTAAAATTACTATCAACACTAAACAAACCAGCAGCAGCTTTTCTTTCAAGCCAACGAGAATCAGGTTGTTTGCCAAATACATAATCTATACCTGGTTGCATGCTATTAAAATTCTGACCAAATGCTTGTGTGCTATCCATGTATCCAGGAATACGACTTTTATAATTTTCTGTATAATTTAATTGAACAGTTTTTAGCATAGTAAGAATTTTACCAGCAGCTCTAACTATAGGACTCATGGCCATTTGTTGATTCTGACGTTGAATTCTCATACCACTTCTTGCATCTTTTCTTTGCTTTTTCCATTTTGCTAAAGCAGCATCTCTTTTTTTACCTTCTAGTCCTTGCAATGCAATTTCTTTAGTCGGTAAATTTTTCAGTAAATCTGTAATTGGTGGTGGTTCTGTTCCTTTAGGTAAAGGATTATCTAAGTTTCTTAAGAATCTACTTTTACTATATAATCTAGTTAAATCAAATTGTGCAGTCATGGTATTATCCTGACTATTTTCAATAATATTTCCCAGTTCAATTGCAACTCTACTTGCACCAATCCAATTATAAGTTGTAGTATAACCATATCTGGCAGTAATCCATTCTGTTAATGGAAACTTATTTAAAGGCAAAGTATAACTTGCAGTTGATTTTTGATTGTATAAAGTATTTCTTCCTCCACTAAAAAAGTTATCTCTAACGCTATCTCTTTTTTCTTTTGTATCTAATACTCCATAAGGTTCATCAACACGAGCATTATTTGTGGCATTAAAATCAAGATTTAATGATTTGCTGATATCCCAACGAACATTATAAAATCTATCAAAAGTGAAATACTTATCATAAGTAGTATCTACACGTTGAATTTTTGTGCTGGTTAAATCGGTGTTTACAATTCTTGGAATAAATCTTCCAAATTGTCTATTCACATCTGCTCTAAAGCCAAGAGTAGAAGGTGTTGGATTGAAATTGAAATCTTTAATTAAACTCAACCATTTGCTTTTTGATTTGATGAGCTTCTTAAATGGCTCAATGTACTTGGCTTGTTTTTGATAACTATAACCTATAGCCCCTCGATATTTATCTACTTTATTTTCTGCAATAGTTGGACTTGAATTTAGGGTTTGTGTATAAGAAAAACTTAAATCAAAATTGCTTAAACTCCAAAGGTTATTAGTTAACCCTGGTGCCACTTTCATATTAGTAACATTAATAGTTTTTATTGTAGTTTGATCGAGGGATAGATTTTTTATGGAATCTCTTTTGGCAGCAGTTGTTGCAGCATTAATTTTATCTTTATACAATACATCTTTATCGTAAGGATCAAATTGTGGTGTTCGTATCGTTTTAGAAATGCTTGCAAATACTGGTAAAGTAATTTTAGCTGCTTTAGGTAATAATTTACCTGCATCAATATTTAAAGCAGCATCGAATTGCATTAAATTTTCTCTTGATCTTTCCTGAATTTTAGATTCTATACTACCAAAACCTTGTGTTTGAATATTTGCTGAAACACTTAGTTTGCCTAAGTCTGCTAAAGTAATATCTACTCTTCCTAAAGCTGCATAAGCACCAGTTTCATTTATATTACTTAATCTTAGTTCGTTTACCCACATTTCAGCATCGATAGTCGAAGACTTTTTACCTGCATGTTCCATTGCAACTAAAATTCCTCTTACTTCTCCAAGATTTGGATTACCAAAAACACTAATGGTTTTTAAACCTTTTATCTTTCTATAAATATTCAATACGTTAAAACCTGGAGTGTTATTTCTTTCAAGTTTAATATTGATTAATTCTTGTAAATCGATATCTAAATTGTTTGAATCTGGCCAAACCACATCTGCTTGTGCAGCAGTATAACGACCTTCTGGAGTTATATTTAATGGTAGTTTTATTTCATAATAATTATTCAAGAAATCCTGACCAATTCTTACCACCAAATTCACATCTCCATTATCTAATTTAGTTAAAGCTTTTGGTGGATAATCAATGTGGGCAAACATATTTATTTTACCATACTGACGAATATCCATATTAAGAGTTTTGAAAACTCCACGAGATTTATTTGGCTCTAAACCAGCAACTCTAATTGCTAAAGCTTGTTCATTTTGTAAAAGATTAACTCCATTATTACTCAATTGTTGTACTCTTTCAATACCAGGAGGAATAACATAATTTACAGGTGATCGAGAACTATTTTCTTCAAGATTAACAGCTAAGGTATTAAATGTACTTGTACTAGTTACTGGCCCATATTTACCAGTGGTATCAATATCAAAAGTAAACTGACGCCAAATGTTTCTAACTAAATCTAAACGAGCAAAACGCATGGTAATTGAATCTTCCCAACCTGTCATATACATTCTCATAAAACGTATAGATTTAAAATCAGGAATATCATTAATTTTTGTGCCTTCTTTTAATGGAATTCTAAAAAGGTACCAATTCTCTTTTCCTTGTTGACCATTGGCATACTTAACGTTTACTTGTCTTTTATCTGTAATATATTTTGTGTTGCCAACATCCATACCTGGTGCAATATCTAATTGATACTCGAAATATTGTTCTGTTTCATTTAAGGTATTATCTCTGTTTAAATCTTCATTATCTGGATATAATGTTGTTGCAGCTGAGAACTCACTACCATCAGTCAAAACTGGAGAGTTACCATGTGGATTATTATACTTTTTATAGCGTTGTAAAATACCAGAAGTTGTATTGTTAAAAGTGGCATCTCTATACCACAAATAATTATCATTACTTGGGTCTCTACTTGCATTTTGATAGATAATAGAATTGGGTCCAAACTGATTTAAAAGTGTAGTTAAATAATCTGATCTTTTTCTTTTTTCTTCTTCATCTGTTAAGCCATCAAATCCAACATCTTGATAAGGTCTATCATCTGGATTATTACTAAAAGCAGTTGTGATTTGTATTGGATTTACAGGAGTTTTACCCCAAGTATTTGAACTATCAACCAAGGCTGGTGAAGTAGGAGTGTTCATTCCATTCTCATAAAAACGTTTGCCATCTTTCAAAATATCTTCACTAATATTTCCTAAATTAATGACCAATTTACCACCTGTTCTTAATGAGTCATTAATGAAAGGATTTTGCACCCAAAATTCTAAAAATTCAAAATTGTTAGTTTCAAAATCGGTTTGATCAATAGCCCTCATAATACCACCCCATTTTTTACTTTTTTCTGCTGGATTTGTAAACTTTCCAACAGAATTAATTTTTGATGGATCTGATATAAAATTATATGGTCCAGGTTCTTGAGGATAATAACTTAAATCAAAAGTTTGTGTTTGAGTATTGGTGATATTAGTAGTTTGTTGAGGAAATAATTCGTTGGTGAATACCTGACGAACTCTTGGATTACTCAACTCATTTAAATCACTTCTTAAAGGATTTGAACTTGAATTTTTATCTTGAAGATTGGGTTCAATATTATACCAAGCTAAACGAGAACGATTAAAATTATAATCAATACTATCTGTTAAAATTGCTTCAGGAAACTGTGCTTTTCCTTGAGGAGTAGAAGCTAAAGTCCAAGAAATTAAAGGGAATCTTAAATCTAAACTACTTCTGGTTCCTTCAAAGTCATCAACATAAATTAATCCATTATCACCCGTGCCAATTTGAGGTGGATGACCAGGTTTAAAATATGCTGCTTCACCATAAGCTGTTATAGAACTCATGGCTTTAGTTTTATAAAATGGTAGTTTATTTAAAAACTTTGTAAGCCCAGGCCAGTTTGATTTGTAATTAAAGTCAACACCATAAATTGTGTTCCTTACTGGGTCGTCACCAATATTCATTTTGGTAAAAAAAGGACGCTCATTTAAACGTTCCATAGTTGCACCTAAAGAAAGTTTTTTGCTGGCTTTATAATCTAACCTTAATCCTAAAAATCCTTTTTGTTGAATACCAAAATTGGCATTGTTTTCATAAGAAACGTTTACAGGAACACCAGAATTTAATATAGCTTGATTCAAAATTTTAACTGAGCCTAAATTATAATCAATAGTATAATCTGAGCCTTCAACAAGTAATTGACCACCTGCATTAATTCTCACAGAACCTTGTGGGATATTAAATGCACCTAAATAAATTTCACTGCCACTAGTGCCTTTGCCTTGCCCTTGCATATAAAATCTATCAAGGTTAGCATAGGTTTGAGCAATTGCTTTTATAGTATCATATAAATATCGATATACATATTTATTTCTTGTAGAATCTGGCATTCCAGCAAATGCTAAAGTGTCTAAATCTGCACCAAATGGTTCTAGTTTTGGTAAAATGATTCTACCATATTGTGGTAAGATGGTGAAGTTTTCAACAAAGTCGAACTGACCATCTGGTTGTGGATCGTTTCTATTGTTTAAATTATCTAAACCAATAATAGAAATTAATGGTCTTCCTTCAACAGCTGGGGAACTTTCTGGTAAATACCTATTCATTCCACCACTTGGTTGTTCATATAAAATATTTAATCTAAAATCTTCTCTACTAATTCCCACCATGTCTAATGAATACACATTCTTCATCATCAATCTCCAAATAGGAAGTTTAACTCTTGCAGATGTTGCTTTTAATAATTTTAAAAACAACATTTTTTGAACACCTGCTTGTTGAGATGATGTGTCTAAAGCAACTTCTTGACTAAATTCACCAACCTTATACACTCTTCCATTTAAAGAGTATTCATAAGCAACACCTAAAACCTCATCAGGTAAAAGCTGAGAATTTAAAGATAACATCCCTAACTGTTGATTGAAAATATATTCGTTAGCTGTTAGTTTTCTTGCAAAAGTTTTTTCGTAATCATTTACTGGTTGTAATCCCAAAGCAATCATATTACTATTTACTTGAGATGGAACCCTGTTATTTGCATTGGCAATTAAACTATTATAGAGTGAATTATTACCATTATCAGGTTGAGAATTATTATTTCTTGGGGCAATATTGGTGTTAGAAACTTCGCTTTCACCTAAGTCTGCAAAACCAATCACATCTCTGGCATCTGTTGTTGCACCATTTCTATTAGTTACCCAAACTTCAATTCTTTGAATTTGAATTTGACTTACCACTACAGGCAATTTGCTCATTGCCGTATTAAAACTTTTACGAAAATGTTGGGCTACTAAAAAGTGACGATTCTCATCATAATCACTCAACTTTTTTTGAATCTGAGTTACAGCTGCTCCACCTTGTAAAGTTTGGTTTTGTCGTTGATTTCTTTGATTTGCTAAAGCCGCTGTAAAAAATAATTTACCGAATTGCAACTGTGTTTTTATACCAAATAAATTGGTTGCACTGGGTATTAAAGTTCCTTTAGATTCAAAACCTATATTACCTGCTTCAATACTTTTTAAAATTTCATCCTCACCACCTTTATAGTCTAATTTTATTTGATTAAGATAATCGAAATTGGCAAGTGTATTATAGTTGATAGGTAGTTTTAATTTATCTCCAATATTGGCATTAACACCAACATTTGCATTCATATCAAAGTCAAAGCCACCAGTTCTTCTTGCACGTTCAGGAATAGTTGGATTATTGGTATATTGACCTTGATAACCCATTAATATATCAATATTGCCAGTTGGTTTTATATCAATTAAAGAACCTAAAGGACTTTTTGCAGTTTTACTTGCAGCTGCAATTGATTTCTTTGTTTCGTCAATTGTTGATTTTGCATTACTAATTGCACTAGCAGCATTGGGAGCAATATTTCCTAAGCCAAAAGTTCTATCAAAAAATTTTGGATAAACTATGTGATTAGGTCTTTCTATTTTTTTGTTCAGATTAAATAAAGCATCTGTTCTTAGTTTGAAATTATTTGCTTCTTGTTGCTTTGATTTTATTGAATAAAACTCTTGAAAAGTTAAATAAGTTGGTTTTCGATAAGTTCTACTGCCAATTTTTTCTGTAATGTAATAGCGTTTCGTTTTAAAATCGTATTCTATATCTTGTTTTAAAAGTGATGTATCGCCAATATTGAAACTGTTTAAATTTCTCCAAGTAAATTTATCGCCCCTTCTATCTTGTAAAGGATATCGTAATGAATCTGTTGAAGTTTGGGCAAAAGAGTAACTTAGCTGGAACATGGAAATTGTACCAAAGACAACACAGCCTATAGCTTTAAAAATAATCTGTTTCAAAAAAATGAAAACTTAGTTAAGTAGAATTACACCAATAATTATATATTTTTTAAAGCTTGTTTAATAATTTCTTGTATAGATAAATCAGCGTTAGATTGAATTACTTTTTTTACAGCCTTCTCAGCCATTGGTTTTCCTATGCCAAGTGCCATTAAAGCATTGACTGCATCTAACTCTAACGGATTTAAACTATAAGTTATTGTATCCATTTCAGTTACAAAACCACTCAATTTGTCTCTTAAGCCTACAACTAAAAGTTCAGCAGTTTTTTTGCCAATGCCTTTAATCTTCACCAATTCATTAACATTTCCCGAAACAATACATTTTGCAAGTTCATCAGGTTTCATGCCAGAAAGCATCATTCTTGCTGTAGAAGCACCAACACCAGAAATGCTTATTAAATGAATAAAAACATCCTTCTCTTTAGTTTCGGAAAAACCAAAAAGCACTTGAGAGTTTTCAGTGATATGTAGATAGGTGAATAATAAACCATTTTCTTTATTCTGAATGGCTTCATAAGTATTTAAACTTATTTGTACATCATAACCTACTCCATTTACATCAACTATAACCTTGGCTGGTGACTTATTAACAAAATTTCCTCTTAAAAATGCTAGCATAGACAATATCAAAAATAGTAGAGAATAGGTTATGGCTAAGAATTAATTTTAAATGATTTTGTTAAAAACTCCACTTAAATAACCCTAACGTTTAATAGTTTTAAATGACATCCCCCTATATTTGCAAAAAATTTGAAAAGCGTGATGTCTTCAAGATTAGTGAAAACCTTTAGTTTATTGACATTTGGACTTTCTGTATTGTTCATTTTCTAATACATCTTTTGCTAATGAAACTAAGCCATGAAGGATGAGAAAATAAATCCTGCCAAAATCATAATTGAACACGTTTCTGATGCTCATGATTTCCACTTTTTTAATATCAACGAAAAACCAGTAACGATTCCTTTACCAGTTATATTATATAATGCTGAAAAAGGATTCAGTTGCTTTATGTCCACTGCTTTTCATCATGGTCATGAAGCACATGATGGTTATATGTTATATACTGAGCATTTTGCTAAAGAACATCATTTAGAAGATGTAAAAGATGCAAAAGGACAAGCTTTATATAAAGAAGGTCAAATTTATACAGTAGGTGCAGATGGTTTGCCAGACTTAAATGCTAAAATTTACGATATATCATTAACTAAAAATGTGGTTCAAAACATTTTATCAATGATTTTATTGGTTTGGTTGATGATGGGTGTTGCTAAACATTATAAAAATGGGCAAGGTGTAAAAACTGCACCAAAAGGATTTCAAAATGCAATAGAGCCTGTTATCACTTTTGTAAGAGATGAAGTTGCAAAACCAAATTTGGGACATAAGTATCAAAAATTTATGCCTTTATTGTTGACTATTTTCTTTGTTATTTTAATAAACAATATTATTGGATTAGTTCCTGGAACTGCAAATGTTAGTGGAAATATTGCATTTACTGCTATGCTAGGAATTGTTTCTTTTGTTGTTATTTTATTTAATACTAATAAACATTTCTGGGCACATATTTTTAACCCACCAGTTCCTATGGGCGTTAAATTTATTATGGTTCCAGTTGAAATTCTTGGAATTTTTACAAAGCCTTTTGCTTTAATCATCAGGTTATTTGCTAATATGATTTCTGGTCATATTATCATTCTAAGTTTCATTTGTTTAATTTTCGTTTTCGGTGCAATGAATACTGCATTAGGTTGGGGAACTTCACCATTCTTCATTCTATTGTCAGTTTTTATATATCTTATTGAGGTGTTAGTTGCTTTTATTCAGGCGTTCATTTTCGCTAATTTAACTGCTGTGTTTATTGGACAAGCATTTGAAGGTGAACATCACGAAGAAGCAGCACATCATTAATTTTTTCTTTCATTTTTTAAACAAGAACAAACATGAGTTTATTAACAGTTCTATTAGAAATTCAACCAGGTTATGGTGCCATTGGTGCTGGCTTGGCTGCAATTGGAGCAGGTATTGGTATTGGTCAAATTGGTAAAGGTGCAGTAGAAGGTATTGCACGCCAACCAGAAGCTTCTAATGATATTCGTGCTAATATGATTCTTGCTGCAGCGTTAGTAGAGGGTGTTGCCCTTTTAGGTGCTGTTGCTGGATTACTTGCTGTATTTAAATAGTAAGATTAGTTCGTCATCAAATTAAAACTGCATCCAACGCAAAGGGCAGAGGATGCAGTTTAATTAAAATTTTCAACATTATATAATTGATTTTATGGATTTGATAACCCCACAGTTTGGATTGTTCTTTTGGAATTTATTAGCATTTTTAATTGTATTCTTAATACTTAAAAAATTTGCTTGGAAACCCATTTTAAATAGTTTAAACGAAAGAGAGTCTGGCATTGCTGATTCATTAGCAACTGCTGAAAAAGTAAAGGCTGAAATGGCTCAAATGAAAAGTGAAAATGAAGCTCTTTTACAAAGTGCTCGTGAAGAACGTGCAACAATGATTAAAGATGCTAAAACAGCTTCTGATAAAATGATAGCTGAAGCAAAAGATAAAGCTAAAGCTGAATACGATAAAATTGTTTCAGATGCACAACATGCCATAACACAACAAAAGAATGCAGCTTTAATTGATGTTAAAAATCAAGTTGGAGCTTTAGTATTAGAAGTTAGTGAAAAAATTATTAGAAGAGAATTAAGCAATAAAGGTGAGCATGAAAAATATATCACTGATTTAGCTGGTTCAATAAAACTGAATTAAAAATTGAGAATTAAGAATTATGAATTGATTGATATTAATTCTTAATTCATAATTCAGCATTCATAATTAACAAAAATGCCTAATCCACGTTTAGCAAATAGATATGCAAAAAGTTTAGTTGATTTAGCTCAAGAAAGAAATCAACTTGAAACTGTATATGCAGATATGTTGTTTTTACAAGCATTATGTAAAGCCAGCAAAGAGTTTGTTGCTGTAATAAAAAGTCCAATTATTGCTTCCGACAAAAAAAATAATGTTCTTACTGCAATTACAGAAGGAAAAGTTAGTGAAATAACTAAGTTGTTTAACAAATTACTTATCACAAAAGGCAGAGAGTTTGATATGCCAGAAATTGTAAATGCTTTTATTGATCAATATAATGTTATCAAGGATATTCATAAGGTACAAATAACGACTGCTGTAGAAATTAGTGATGAATTAAAGAAAGCAATTGAACAAAAAGTTACAAAAGAAAATGGATTTAATAAAGTTGAATTAGAAACCAAAGTAAACGAAAAGTTGATTGGTGGATTTGTAATGGAATATAATAATATGCTTAGTTGATGCAAGTGTATTGAGAGATTTAAAAGATATTAAAAAACAGTTTGAAAAAAACTTGTTTATATAATATTGATGCAATTGTAGAATACAAATAAATTTTAATAATTAATAATTGAATACATATGGTAGACATTAAACCTGATGAAATATCAGCAATTCTAAAACAACAATTAAGCAACTTTAATGCTAGTGCTGATTTAGAAGAAGTAGGTACAGTATTACAAGTAGGTGATGGTATTGCACGTGTATATGGTTTAAACAATGTTGGTAGCTGGAGAACTTGTAGAATTTGAAAATGGTGTAAAAGCTATTGCATTAAACCTTGAAGAAGATAATGTGGGTGTGGTATTATTAGGTGAAAGCTGGAAATTAAAGAAGGTTCTAAAGTTAAACGTACAGGACAAATTGCTTCTATTAAAGTAGGAGAAGGTTTATCTGGTCGTGTAATTAATACTTTAGGAGAACCTATTGATGGTAAAGGTCCAATTCAAGGTGAATTATATGAAATGCCTTTAGAGCGAAAAGCTCCTGGTGTAATTTATAGAGAGCCTGTTAAAGAACCATTACAAACTGGTATTAAAGCTATTGATGCTATGATTCCTATTGGTAGAGGACAAAGAGAATTAATTATTGGTGATCGACAAACTGGTAAAACAGCTATTGCTATTGATACTATTATCAATCAAAAAGAATTTTTCGATGCAGGTGAACCAGTGTATTGTATATATGTTGCTATAGGACAAAAAGCATCTACTATTGCTGGTGTTATGAAAACATTAGAAGATAATGGTGCTATGGCTTATACAACAATTGTTGCAGCTTCTGCATCTGATCCTGCTCCTCAACAATTCTATGCACCATTTGCTGGTGCTGCAATTGGTGAGTTTTTTAGAGATACAGGAAGACCAGCTTTAATTATTTTTGATGATTTAAGTAAACAAGCTGTTGCTTATCGTGAGGTTTCATTGTTATTACGTCGTCCTCCAGGTCGTGAAGCATATCCTGGTGATGTATTCTATTTGCATAGTCGTTTATTAGAAAGAGCTGCAAAAGTTATTGCTAATGATGATGTTGCTAAAAACATGAACGATTTACCTGATAGTATTAAGCATTTAGTAAAAGGTGGTGGTAGTTTAACTGCTTTACCAATTATTGAAACACAAGCTGGTGACGTTTCTGCATATATTCCAACCAATGTAATTTCTATTACTGATGGTCAGATTTTCTTAGAAGGTAACTTATTTAATGCAGGTATTCGTCCAGCAATTAACGTAGGTATTTCTGTAAGTCGTGTTGGTGGTAATGCACAAATTAAATCAATGAAAAAAGTGGCTGGTACTTTAAAACTTAGACCAAGCTCTATTATAGAGAGTTAGAAGCTTTCTCTAAGTTTGGTGGAGATTTAGATGCTGCTACAAAAAATGTAATTGATAAAGGTGCTAGAAACGTAGAAATATTAAAGCAAGCTCAATATTCTCCAATGACTGTTGAAAAACAAGTAGCAATTATTTACTTAGGAACTCAAGGTTTATTAAGAGAAGTTGCAGTTAAAAATGTAAAAGCTTTTGAAGAACATTTCTTAGTTGAAATGCAAAACAAGTTTCCCGATATATTAGCTGAGTTTAAAAAAGGTATTTTAAATGATGATAGTATTAAGAAAATGGTTGATATGGCTAAAGGCTTAACCTCTCAATACAAATAATCTTTTTATATAAATATTCAAAACCCTCAAGATTTTTTTGAGGGTTTTTTGTGTTAATTAATTTTTGTAAAGATTTTGTTAGTCCATTTCTCATCAAAGTAGATACTTAAATAATAACTACCTCTTTGTAAATTATTAATATCTAAAGCTAAAATTTGATTTCCTTGTAATACATTATTTTGTTTTGAATAAATAATCTGACCATTTGTATTAACAATTTTAATAGAAATTTCTTGAAATTTTTTTGTTGTTAAACTAACCTGAACTCTATTTTCATTAACAGGATTTGGGTAAATTGAAAAATCATTATTCGAACTGAATGGTTTTAAAACAACTGTTTTTGAAAAATTATATTTTCCATTATCTAAAATTGTTTTAATTCTATAATATGTAATTTTTTGTTGAAACAAATCTTGAAACTGATATTTCTGAATATTAGGAATTGGTTGAGCTGTTTCAATTTTTTCAAATTCTTCTCCATTAAAATTTCTTTCAATTTCAAAAGCATTTACACCTTTTGTATCAGAAATATTCCAGTCAAGTGTTACATTGTTTCCATTTAATGAACCCGTAAAATATTCTATTCGTGAAGGAAGTATTGAAAAGGTTTGCGGCCCTAAAAAGAATGAACTAAAGCTTGGAACTTCAATTTCTATAAAATTTACTGTTGCACTTACCTCTCCGAAACTGAGTACAGTATAATAATTTGAAATATCTGTTGCAGTTAAAACTGTATTGCATGGAGCAAGACTTAATTTGCCAATTTTTAAATCTGCAATACTATAAATAGGATTAGGAGTCGTTAAACTACTTGCTATTAATGCATCAAGCTCAGCTTTTGAAAAATATAATTTAACTCTAACAGGATTTGTTGGTTGAGTTGTTGGAGTAACTTCAAAGTTTCTGTCCATATATTTTAATGAAGCCCCAGAACTTGCAGTTATTGTTCTAACAGAACTCGTATTCAAATAATAATATCCATTAACCAATCCCATTCCAGCACCACCAGGACTATCAAAAATTGAAGAAAGAATTTTTCCTCCATCTGTAATATGTAACCACTTATTCGAATTAGTACTTGTAACAGGTCCATTTGCTGTTGTACATCCTAAACCAGAAGCATCAGCAATATCTAAAGAAGGAACACCAAACACACATATTGAAAAATTTCTTCCAATTCCATTTACTGGCGTTGATGAAAGTGGTGGAGTGCATAAAATAGCTCTGATATAATAATTTTGTCCTACTGTTAATCCAGATAAAGCCAAAGTTTCTTCAGTACTTGAAACTTCACCAGTTGCAACACCATTAAAACTTATTGTTGCTGTTAATGCATCATTATAAACTCTAAAGTATAAATTATTCTGGTTATTAGTAACCTTCAAGTTTACAGTTGTTGTACTTGCAATAAATTTAAACCAAACATCTCCATTATATGTATAAGCAGATGGATGTGGAGCTATTGTTGGTGAAATTGAAACAGTTGAAAAATTTGTAGATGCAGAAGTTGAATTACAAATTACATCTTGAATTAATGGTATAGCTGTTACACTTTCATCATTGATTGCATTTCCACCTACTACACTAATTGAAAATGCAATGGGTTCACTATTTGGTGTAAAATCAATTACTAAAATATAATAAGTTTGACCAATTGTCAATCCAGACATTGTTCCTCCTTCATAAGAAATATTAGCAAAACAATATAGTTGTGTTAATGCTGCACAGTTACCTGAATATACTTTTGCTTGTGCAGATGCATTTCCATTTCCTAAGGCATAAACACATCCAATATTTAAGAAATGATTTGTAGCTGTTGCTACAAAACTGTACCAAACACCTCTGCTGCCTGTAGTTCCACCATAACAATCTCCTTCATCTGTAGGAACATTTAATGTATTGCTAAAAATTGAAGTTGCAGTCATATCGCTTGTTGCAGTTAATGTAGTTGCAGTTGCACAAGATATATTTGTTGAATTTGCAAGTGAAACAATGCCTATTTTAAAACTAAATTGAGTGGCCAAATCACTCGAATAAATTCTTAAATAATATTTTGTATTTGGTAAAGTTGTTACTTGTGTCATATCTGCAAAACTGCTGATATAACCACATTCTACGAAAGATTTTGCACCACAACTTGTACCAGAATAAAGTGCATAAAGTAAAGCTGCACCACTAGAAAAAGTGTTCTGTGTTTTATCTGTAATATTTAATAATGTATTATTATTACCTGATGTAGTTGTGAATGAAAACCAAACATCATCATTATTCCCAAACCCACAACCTGGTCCTACAACATCTAAACTTTCTGTTGCATTTAAAGTTGAACCGTTTACTTTTAAAACACCAGATGTACAATTTGAAACTGTATTTATTGGTAGATTAATTGCATTTGAACATTCATCGTTTATTGGTGCTGGCGGAACTTCAGTATGTATATCAAATGTTACTGTTTCACAACCATCAGCTTTCATGATTCTAACAGCATAAGAATGACCTGGAGTAGTATTTGCATTTAAAAAATTTCCACAAAAAAAGGCTAGTGGGGTTGGATTAGTACATCCAGCATCAAATAACTGAATACTCATATTTGTACTTCCAGTAGTAATAACATTTCGTAAAGAAATTGTTACAGAATTTTTTGTTGCTACAAAATTATACCAAAGGTCTCCTCCTGTATTTGCTCCAACACATGACGAATCGAATTTTATAAAACTTAATTGACTTGCTCCAGCAGTTGATTGGGCAGTTAATGCAGGTAATGCAATATTACTATTTAGAGGTAGCGTTGTTGGAGTTGAGCAATTGTCGTTGGTTTGAGGTGGAACTGTACATAAAGTTTTTAAAATATAATTGTTTAGGTAAGTACCATTATAACCAGCAATTCTTAGTTTATAATTAGTTCCGTTTGTAACAGCAGATTCTAAGTTTTCGGAATTCTCACATTTAATTTTCGTGGTGGCATCTGTATTCCAGAGTTCAATATTGGGAGTTTGAGAACTTATTGGAATTTCTAAGCTAGCTCTAAAATAATTACTTGTAGCTGTAAAATTATACCACACATCTCTAATATCAGTTCCAGAAGCACAAAAAGTTTGTGGACTTTGATTTGCTCCATTTGTGGTGCCACTTACGTTACTTGCTGCATCAAAACAATTTCCTGAAGCAGGTGTAATAGTTATAGCACCTGCCACATTATTATTTACTGGTAATGGATAATGTGTTAAGCAAATATTATAATCAAAAACTCTTGTACCACTACTTAAAACACTTGAAATTCGAATAAAATATTCAGTACCTATCGATAAATTTGGTGTTTCGTATGTGGTGGCAGACCCACCATTGCCCAAAGTTGTAAAACTACCACAAACTCCTTGTCCAATTTCAATATTTACATTTGCTGTAGCTACTCCTCCAATAACAGGATAACCAACACCTGGAGCCCAATTTATATCTGTTAAATTAATATAATGTTTTGTAGCAAGTGCTGTAAATTTATACCAAACATCATTTGTCGCTGCAGGTATGGCTAAAGCAGGAGTACTGGTTGTAGCATTTATATTTGAACCCAATGTTGCACCACCACAAGTATTAGCAAAACTTGTAAGTGTGGTTGCACCTATGCAATCATCATTACTTGGAGCAGTTGCTGAAATATTCCTAATTCCAATATCAAAATTTGCTCTTTGGCTGCCAACATCATCTGTGTAAACTTGTAAATACCAAGTTCCAATACCCAAACTAAATTGGTTATACAAACCATTAAATGAGCCAACATAACCAGTAGTTAAGCTTGGGTTCCAAAGTTTTACATGGAGATAATTTGAAGGGCTTGTTGGAATAAAAACTATGTTTTTAAAAGCAATTGAAACGTTTGAATTTGCCGCCCCAGTAACTTCAAATTTATACCAAACATCATCATCTGCAACTGATGATGAACCAGAAATTATAGTAGTTGTTGCTGCTAAAGTTGTACCACTTACAGCATTTGCAAAGTAAGTTGATGAAATTGGCAAAGAGACAGCTCCTGCAGGCTCATCATTTACTGGTTGTGCATTAGAAATAAAAACAATAGTGCAAAAAAACAATGAGTTTAGAATTCTTTTCATATTAGTAGTTTTATTAAATAAGAAAATAAAATGAATCTTATATTGGATTTCTACTCTTTCATGGATACGGGCTCTTTGCCAAATTTATAAGCTAAACTGATTAAAAACTATTTTTTAATGAATTAATTTCTTATAAATGAAATTCCTAAAACTGAATTTTCATACTTCCAAATATTCCAAAGTATTGTATGGGTTGAAGTGGAGTTGATCTGATTGGGGTATTAAAAGTTGGGTCAATTCTCCACACAAAATCAATTCTAAAAAACTTGAAAATATTATCAAACCCAGTTCCAATTTCCATGTAAGTTTTGCCTCTTAATGTTCTAAGTTGATACTCTCCAAACCCAATTCTATTATACTGTCTATTAATATTTGACATTTCCCCAGCTACTGCTTTAAAATTCCAGAATTGGCGAACCTTAGCTTTTCTTAAAAATGGAACGAGGTTAATTAATTTTTTTTCAATATTATGTTCAACTTGCAGACCTACATATTTATCACTATAATATTCAAACCTATTCATTAAATTAAATCCATTTGTGTTATAAGTATAGAACTCATTTCCTGGGTGAAGTTCTAATAACATAAAAGGTAACCGATCACCAAATATTTGACCTGTATAAAAGTTATATGATAATTGCCCAAAACGGTTTATTCTGAATTTTTGTGATATTGATGCATAATATTTAAAATAATTATTTTCACCATTTAAAACACCCGTTAATCCTTTAGCAAAGCGAAGTTCGAATACAGGCTGATCACTTTTAATTTTTACACTTTTTCTGTGTGTTGTTATTTTTCTTTCTCCAGCTGCATATCTAAATCTAATCAATGCTTCTGTATTTGTTACTTGATCTGGAATTTCACTGAATTCATTACCACCATGAATAGGTTTAAAACCAGTATAATTATTTTGGGCTAAACTGGTAAGAATACTAAATCTATTTGGCCATTCTTTAGTTACATATACTTTAGTTTCCTCGTAACCTAAGAATTTTTGTGGGATACCTTTTCTTCTTAATATTTGATTAAATACATTGTCTTGTGTAGCTTCATCTTCTGAATATTTTATTCTACCATTATCTAAATCGTTAATATAATTTGCATTGATGGTCCAACCAGATTTTCCAGGAATACGATAATTAAACCCAATTTTCCCTTTAAAATTTCCATCTTTAAAGCCATATGCTAAGTAACCACTCAATCTTAAATTAGCACTAAATTTATCTGTTGTTCCTAAATCGAATCTCGTTCTTAAACCTTCAAATTGATTATAACTAAGCCATTTAAACCAAGGACCAATTTCAATGGCTCCAAATTTTTTATGACCATCTACAAGAAAATTTATAGTGTTCGTTAATCTTTTAAAAACTGGTACTTGCTTTAAAGTATCAATCATCCAAAAAATTTGTTTTTCATTTTTGCTTAAAACTTCATGTCTATTGTTTTCCCAAAATTGATTATCTTTTTCAATGGCATCTTCATCAACAATTACTTCTTTCTGAATTCTATTTTTTGCAATTTCATTTTCAACTTCTTCAGCATCCATTCTTACATTTTTATACTGAGCAGTTTTACGAGCAATAAAAGTGAATTTATCTTTTTTAAAGGGCGATACATCTAACACAATTTTATCCTTCGAAAAAATCCATTGCTTGTTTTCAAGTTGTGTAAACTCTTGAATAATGCTCATTCTATTTACAAAATTTACATCTGCAGATTTTGAAAGATTGATAGTGATTTTTTGTATAGCCCATGAGGTTCCATGAATCCAACATTCTCCATTAAATGTATTTTCGCCATCGTTTAGAGGATTAAAAAATAGGTGAAAATATTTCTGTCCTTTTACAGTTTGAGTGTCTGCTGCTTTATAATTATAAAATTTATCTCCAAATGAACTAATTGGACTGATAAATTCTTTGCCTAATAGATTTATATAATCTTGATAGATATTTATTTTTTGATTTACTCCACCAACAAACTGAAGAATACTTTCGTTTTTTATTCCATGAGTTTGCACAGCTTTAATAACCTCTCTAACTTTTTCAGGATTTGATGTTCTGTAAACATCAGATAAGGTTTCTGTAATAAAAACTGGTAAAAAAGGGCTCTTGTCTGTTACACTATCTATGTTATCAAGAATAAAAGCAAATGGTTTTAAAAGCTTAATATTTTGAAAGCTATTTTTATTTACATTGTTTAAATCAATCTCTAATTTATTATATAATTCATAAGCATAATTAGAATACTTATATGGATTATTTTCAATTTTATGTGCAACAATGTTTTTCCAAAATCTATAACCTCTATTTGATTTTGATCTAACAACAACTTCGCCTGAATATTTTACCGTTTTTAATGAAAAATTTAATGTGTCTTTAGATTTAGAAATGTTTATTGGAAAAAATTGATCTTCGAAACCGATGTATGAAAGGATTAAAGTATCAAATTTAAAACTGGATTTATCAAGTTGGAATTGTCCAACAGTATCTGTAATAGTTCCAAATCCAGCCAACTTCCAATGTAAGCTTGCATATGGAACTAATTCTTTTGTAAACTCATTAATTACTTTTCCAAAGAAAACATTTTTATTTTGAGCGTATGAACTCGAAAAAATGGTTGCAAAAAAGAAGGTTAATATCAGTATAAATCTCATTACAGGGTTAGTGTAACAAATATGTACTTTTTATTTTAATAAATCAATTTAAAACAATCTTTAATTATCACGTAATTAATGGTTTCTGCAGAGTCAATAGGTTCGCCATCAATATGCATTGGTGCAAGTTTTGAATTTTTAATCGTTATAGTTGGAGTTTGAAAATATAATATGTTTTTCTTACTGATATCATCGACTAAATTTTGAAGTTTATTATTTCCTCTCATTTGTTGCAGAATTGCAAAAGGGAGTTTTGCTTTATTCATTTTTTGCACAATTACAACATCAAGCATTCCATCATTTAAACTTGCTTTTGGAGCTATGGTGAAATTGTTTCCAAATTGGTTGCTATTAGCTACACTAATAAAAAAAGCATCAGTAAAAAATTGAAATTCATTAATGATCACTTCAAACTGGTATGGTTGAGCTTTAAAAAAATTTATTATACTTTGTTGAGTATATGTAAATAAACCACGTGAAGCTTTTGTAGAAAAATCATGAGCCACTTTAGCATCAAATCCAACGCCACTAAGCATACATGCAAATTGATCGTTTACTAAAAATCCATCAGTCAGATTTGCAGTTCCCTTAAAAATAAGTTCAATAGAAGATTTAATTTTCATAGGAATATTTGCTGCCCGAGCTAATCCATTTCCTGAACCAACAGGTATTATTCCAAAATTTACATTACAATATCTTAAAGCACTGATTACAAGATTTACAGTTCCATCACCTCCAATAATTACTACATCAGTAATTCTTTCGGCTTCAATTTTATCTTTTATAAAAATATAATTTCCTTCAGGATTAGTTTGTAAAAATTCAAAGCTCACACCATTTTCTTGTGTAATTTTTTCAATCTGTTTTTGAATGAGCTCTTTATTATTAGTACCTGATTTCGGATTTATTAAATAAATTATTTTTCTTTCCATTCTGTGAATCATCAATTAAAAAACTATTTTTTTACCATTTCAATAAAGCACTCCCCCAAGTAAAACCAGATCCAAAAGCTGCTAAACAAACCAAGTCACCATCTTTTACTTTTCCTTGTTCAAAAGCTTCACATAATGCAATTGGAATACTTGCTGCTGTAGTGTTACCATATTTCTGAATATTATTAAACACTTGATCATCTCTAAGCTTTAACCTTTGTTGCACAAATTGTGCAATTCTTAAATTGGCTTGATGTGGAACTAATAAATTAATATCGGTTGTAGCTAAATTATTTTTCGATAAAGCTTCCATTATTACTTCAGGAAATTTTACCACAGCTTTTTTGAAAACTGTTTGTCCGTCCATGTTAGGATAAACTTCTGCGTTGTTAATCATATCATGACTCATAAACATTTCTCCAATTTCACTTTCATCGAAACTGCTTAAATTTTCTTTCCAATGATTAGCATGAGTTCCAGGAATATACATTGCTAATACTTCTGCATCATTACCATCACTATGTAAATGTGTACTTAATATTCCTTGATTTTCGTTGGTTGCAGGTTGTAAAACAACTGCACCTGCACCGTCTCCAAAAATTACAGTTACATTTCTTCCACGAGTAGAAAAATCTAAACCAAATGAATGTTTTTCACTACCAACAAGTAGAATATTTTTATACATACCAGTTTTTATAAACTGATCTGCAACACTTAATCCATAAATAAAACCACTACATTGATTTCTGATATCTAATGCACCAATTTCTCCCATTTTTAATTCTCGTTGTAACAGTACACCACAACCTGGAAAATAATAATCTGGACTTAATGTTGCAAATATGATAAAGTCAATATCTTGTGGTGTTATACCAGCTCTTTCAATTGCAATTTTTGCAGCTTCAACACCCATGGTTGCTGTGGTTTCTTTAGTTCTATGGGCATATCTTCTTTCTTTAATTCCAGTTCTTTCTTGAATCCATTCATCTGAAGTATCCATGTACTTTAATAAGTCATTATTGGTGACAATATTTTCAGGAACATATTTTCCAATACCTGCAATTTTTGTACGAAGCATTTTTTATAGTTTAATCTTTCAAAGATAATGGTTGTTAGTTTTATAAGTTTTCTACACATGTTAAACTAATTTAATGACCAGCCAATCTGTGGAGGATTTATATTTGTGCAAATATTTTATAGCAAATGAAAGTAGCAATTGTAGGAGCCACTGGTTTAGTAGGAAGCAAAATGTTGCAAGTATTAGGAGAAAGAAATTTTCCAGTAACAGAAATTATACCTGTTGCTAGTGAAAAAAGTGTTGGTAAAGAAATTTTCTTTAAAGGAAAAGCCTATAAGGTTGTAAATATGCAAGATGGTATTGCAGCAAAACCTGCAATAGCTATATTTTCAGCAGGTGGCACATCATCTTTAGAATGGGCTCCTAAATATGCTGAAGCTGGGATAAGAGTGATTGATAATTCTTCTGCTTGGAGAATGAACCCTCTTAATAAACTTGTTGTTCCTGAAGTGAATGCTGAAGTGTTAACTAAAGATGATTACATTATTGCAAATCCAAATTGCTCTACAATACAGATGGTTGTTGCTTTACAGCCATTGCATAAAAAATATAAAATTAAAAGAGTTGTAGTAAGTACTTATCAAAGTGTAACTGGTACTGGAAAAAAAGCTGTGGATCAATTAATGAATGAAAGAGCAGGAATTGATGGAGAAATGGCTTATAAGTATAAAATTGACTTGAATGTTATTCCTCAAATTGACGTTTTTTTAGAAAATGGCTATACTAAAGAAGAAATGAAAATGGTATTGGAAACCTGTAAAATAATGGGTGATGATAACATTAAAGTTACAGCTACTACTGTTCGTATTCCAGTAATGGGTGGTCATAGTGAAAGTGTGAATGTTGAGTTTGAAAATGAATTTGATTTAACTGAATTAAAAAATATTTTATCAAACGCCCCAGGAATTATTGTAGAAGATGATTTGGCAAATGCTATTTATCCAATGCCAATGAATGCTCATGAAAAAGATGGTGTTTTTGTTGGAAGGCTGCGTAGAGATGAAACGCAACCAAACACATTAAACATGTGGATTGTTAGTGATAATTTACGTAAAGGTGCAGCTACAAATGCAGTTCAAATAGCTGAACATTTATTAGAAAAAGGAATTATCAGTAATAATTAATAAACTTTTTTAAATCTAAGTTTTATACTATTAATAGCTAAAACTACGTCACTCAATCCCATAATTAAAGCACCATAAGTTGGTCCATAATGACCTAATAAACCAACTGCTGCAACTGGAATTGCAACTACATTATAAATTAAAGCCCAGAATAAATTTTCTTGAATGGTGATATATGTATGCTTTCCAATACCCATTGCAAAAGGTAATTTGTCTAAACCATTTCTCATTAAAACTACTTGTGCAGATTGAATTGCAAGCTGACTTGCTTGTGCTAATGAAATGCCTAAACTAGCTTTTGCCAAAGCTGGGGCATCATTAATTCCATCACCAACCATTGCAGTAGGAGTTAAAGCATTAAGCTTTGCAATGAATGTAATTTTATCAGCAGGTGTTTGTTCAGCATACACTTCATCAATCCCTAGAATTGTTGCAACTCTTTCACACTTTTCTTTTTTATCTCCACTCAATAAAATGGTTTTAATTTTTTTTGTATGTAACCATTCAATTACTTTTTTAGCTTCTGGTCTAATTTCATCAATCACATCAATCCAGCCAATCAATTCACCATTTTTTGAAATGTAAATATTGTGAGAATAATCTTCAGTTTTTGCTTTCACTGCTTTAAATGAAGTTGCAGAAAATTTGTTGCCTTCTTTGTCTAAAGCTTCAAGTCCTAAACCTTTTATTTCTTCAATATTCTTCCATTTTATTTCTTCTTTGCTCTTCCATTCTTTTGTAATTGCTATAGCAATTGGGTGATTGGAATATTTCTCAAGTGAATAAACAAGTTGCTTAAACTCTAGTTCATTAATTGTAGTAGAAAAATTTTGAATTGTAAACTCACCAGTAGTTAATGTGCCAGTTTTATCAAAAACTATTTGTTTGATGTCTTTAAATTTTTCAAGACTTGTTGAATCTTTAAATAAAACTCCATTCCTGCTGGCTCTACCTAAACCAACTGCAATGGCTGCAGGTGTTGCAAGCCCCATTGCACAGGGACAAGAAATTACCAACACTGCAACTGACCTTATTAAACTTTCTGTGAATGATACATTAAAAATAAATTGATTAACAACTAAAGTTAGAATGGCTATAATAATTACAGCAGGAACAAATACTGCACTAATTTTATCTGCCAGCAATTGCATTGGTGGTTTTTCTGTTTGTGCATCTTGAATCATTTTTATGATTTGAGATAACACAGTATCGTTTCCTGCTGCAGAAACTTGAGCTTTAAAAACACCATCATTTACAATACTTCCACCAATTAAACTTTCCTTTTCTTTTTTCTCTATTGGTAAACTTTCTCCTGTAATAATGCTTTCATCAAGGGTTCCATTACCCCAAAGAATTTTACAATCTGCAGGTACTTTTTCTCCTGTTTTAATTAAAACCAAATCGCCGACTTTTAAATCTTTACTATCAACTTCAAAAGTTTGTTCTTGGTATTGATCATCAAAAGCTATCATAGTAGCTTTTGTAATTTGCGATTTTAATAATTTTTGTAATTCTGTTTGTGTTTGAGCAGATGTTTTTTCTTCTAAATAATTTCCTAAAAAAACTAGTGTAATTGTAGTTGCAGTTGTTTCAAAAAACATAAACTGGTGTGGCTTCCCAATTAAAAGACCATATAAACTATAGCCATAAGCAGCAGTTGTTCCTAATGCAATTAAAACATTCATGTTGGGGTATCTATTCAGCAAACTTTTAATTGCACTTTTGCCAAAATAACTCATGCCAATAAAATAAACAACAGACGCTAAACCTAATTGCAACAAAGGTTGCATGAGCCAATGAATGTTAAAAATATGACCAACAAAAAGTGGTATTGAAAAAATTAAACAAACAAAAAATCTTTGCCAATGATTTTTAAAAATTGAGGTTGATTTAATTACTTCATCAGTTTGTGAATTTTGTTTAACAATATTGTACCCTAATCCTTCAATATTTTTTTCAATTTCTGTTAGAGGGAGATCGTCCTTATTCTCGAAACTTACATCTCCATTTACATAATTTACCTTCACATTTTGTAACCCTTTTTTTTCTAAAGTTTTAGTAATTGATATTGCACAACTACTGCAATCCATTCCATCAACTTTTAATAATGTATTTTCCATTTGTAACAAAGTTAGTTTAGAGTTTTAAATAAGTTTATAGATAAAAGAATAATCTTTACATGATAGTTGTCAGAATATGCAAATAGATTTTGGTTTAAATGATTTAGAAATTGTAGTTCAACAAGTTTGGGAACAAAGAAAACATAATAAAATATGGGCTTTCAACGCTTCTATGGGAGCTGGAAAAACTACATTTATTAATGCTTTGTGTAAATTTTTATTAATTGAAGATTTGAGTAGCAGTCCAACTTTCTCTATAATCAATGAATATAAAAGCAAATCTGTTGGAACTGTTTTTCATTTGGATTTATATCGTTTAAAAGATGAAAATGAAGTTTTAGATGTTGGTGTTGAAGATATTATTAACAGTAATAATTACTGTTTTATTGAATGGCCAGAAAAAGCAAATTTTTTATTGCCAGATGAATATTGCAATATTCAAATAGAGTTACTCGAAAATGGAAATAGACAAATTACTTTTTAGAAAACCACAATAAACTTCCATCGCCATAACTTAAAAATCTAAAGTTATTTTCAAGAGCATAATTGTACACTTTTCTCCAATCATTTTTTAAAACTGCAGCTACTAATAAAAGTAAAGTTGATTTGGGTTGATGAAAATTTGTAACCAGTGCATTTGCAATTTTTAACTGATAAGGTGGGGCAATTATTATTTGCGTTTTTGCCATGAGCTTTTCAATTTTATTTTTTAACATAAGTTCTATTAAAGCTGTTAATGCTTCATTTGTAGAATGATGCTGAGGTAATTCATAAATATCCCATTGATGAATTTGCAAATCAACTACAGAACTATTTTTATCATGATGGATTGCTTTAACACCCATCCAGTAAAGGGTTTCAATAGTTCTTAAAGATGTTGTTCCAACAGCAATAATATTATTCGATGCATTATTTATTAACGCGTCAATGAACGAAATACTTACCTCAAAAAACTCTTGATGCATTTCATGATCTTGCATTGTTTCTGACTTCACTGGTTTAAATGTTCCTGCTCCTACATGTAAAGTCACATAGCTAGTTTGAATGTTTTTTTCTTTAAAAGATTCGAATATATTTTCAGTAAAATGAAGCCCAGCTGTTGGTGCTGCAACTGATCCATCATGTTTTGCATAAACTGTTTGATAAGTATTTTTATCTTCATCCTCAACTGCTCTATTTAAATATGGGGGCAAAGGAATTTCTCCCAAACAATGTAACACTTCAGCAAAGCTTAAATCTGAATTCTCCCAACTAAACTCTATTAAAAAATAATCGCTTTTTTGTTCTATTTTTTTTGCTTGAAATGATATTAACGTTTCATGTTCTTTACTTAATACTTCTTGCTTCCATTTTTTGGCTCCTCCAACTAAGCATTTCCATAGCACTTTATTTTTTTGCAACATCGCTGTTGTAATATCTGAATAAATTTCTGCTGGCTCTAAGCAGAAAATCTCAATTACACTACCAGTTTCTTTGGTAAATAATAATCTTGCTTCAACAACTTTTGTATTGTTAAAAACCATCAAACTATTTGCTGGAATTTGATTTGTAATATCTCTATAAATTGATTCTGTAATCTTCCAATCTTCATAAATTAATAATTTACTAGCATCTCTATTCGGTAAAGGATACTTTGCAATATTTTTATCTGCTAAATCATAAGTAAAATCATTAATCGACAAGTTTTGAGGCTTCATTTTCTACTATTTTTATCTTTTCTAAAAAAATATCCCACTATTTCCCACCACTTTCTATTCTACTTATTCACAACAATGTTAATTATAGAATAAGTACAAAGTGAATAGTAGCAAGCATTCCTATACAATTTCCACATTAAATACTCACTCAATTCACAGTTAATCCACAACTTATCCTCATAGTCCATAAAAAACTTTTTGGGAAATTGTGTTTTTCTAGGTTATTTTGTGTGAATAAGTGTTAATTTTATTCTTATTTCTTAACAATGGGCAAATTTCAAGGAGAATATCAAGCAACAGTCGACTCTAAAGGTCGTTTCTTACTGCCAGCAGCAGTGAAGAAACAATTGCCTGAAGATGAAACAACTTTTACCATAAGCCGAGGCTCTGGTAATTGCTTAATTCTCTACCCAAAATCTGCTTGGGATAATATCCTGAACAAAATTAGTGGTTTGAATGACCTTGACCCAAGGGTAGTAATTTTTAAAAGAAACTTATTACGTGGTGCTACTGAAGTGAGTTTAGATAGTGCTGGAAGATTAAATATGCAACCAACATTAAAAGAGTATGCTTCAATAGAAAAAGACATTGTGATTTTCGGCGTTTTATCTCGTTTCGAAATTTGGGATAAAACTAAATACAATGCCATGTTTGAAGATATGTCTCAAGATAGCTTAAGTGAAAACTCTAAATCTATTTTGGATGAATACAAGATAAATTTTAATGATTAGTTTTTGTAATGACAAACAATAACTATCATATACCAGTTCTTTTACAGGAAACTATAGCAGCACTCAATATCAATCCCTCAGGAATTTATGTGGATTGCACTTTTGGTGGTGGTGGACATAGCAAACACATTTTGGATCAGTTGAATGAGAAAGGGAAACTCATTGCTTTTGACCAAGATGAAGATGCTAGAAATAATTTATTAGATGATGATAGATTCATTTTTGTTCCTCACAACTTTAGGCATTTACAAAGATTCTTGCGTTTATATAAGGTTGATAAAATTGATGGATTACTTGCCGATTTAGGGGTTAGTAGTCATCAGTTTGATGAAGGTACTAGAGGTTTTTCCACCAGGTTTGATGGTCCTTTTGATATGAGGATGAATGTTCAACAAGAACTAACAGCCAAACAAATTGTAAGCACTTACTCTGCTCAAAAATTGCAATGGATTTTTCAAGAGTATGGTCAGGTTACAAATTCAAAAAGTTTAGCTGCTCATATTGTTCAAAATAGAACCAATGCACAGCTTGAAACTATTGCACAGTTTAAAACTTTCATTAGTGCTTTTGTAAAAGGAAACCCAAACAAATATTTGGCTCAACTATTTCAAGCCTTAAGAATTGAAGTAAATGATGAGGTTGGTGCATTAAAAGAAATGTTGTTGCAATTGCCAAATGTATTAAATCAAGGTGCAAGAGTTGCTGTAATTACTTTTCATTCTTTAGAAGATAGGTTGGTAAAAAATTATTTTAAGAATGAAGGTTTTGAAGTTGAAGTGGATGAAAATCCATTTTCGACAGTTGTAAAAAAAAGAAAATTTGTTTCAGTTTTTAAGAAACCTCTTGAAGCGAGTAAGGAAGAATTAAAACTGAATACAAGAAGCAGAAGTGCTAAGCTGAGAGTGAGTGAGTTTGTAGGATAAATAAAAAATTAACAATAATTGTTAATCAATATAAAGGCTGATAAAAATAATAATCCGTGACCGAAACAACTGTACCTGTTACTGAAGAAAATCAATCTAAGAGAACATCTTCAACAAATGTTTCAAATCTGTTTTCAGCAAAATGGATTAATGCTAATCTGTACTTTTTTCTTTATTGGGCAATATTGTTAATTGGCTATATCGCTTATGGACATTGGACAGACAAGACTTTGAGAAACATAAGCAATACTCAAAACGAATTAAAAGATTTACAATACGAATACAAAACTGTAAAAAGTCAAGTCATGAATATTAGTGGCGAAGCACAAGTTGTAAAAGCTGCAGCACCATTAGGCTTAAAAATTAGCAACACAGTTCCAAAGCGTTTACAAATACAAAATAAAAATAGCAGGTCAGTTAATGATTGATATTAAAAACGACATATTATCTAGAGCACTTATAAGCTTTATTCTAATAATAATAGCAGCAGTTTTTATTATGGGAAAAGCTTTTAAAATTCAACAAAAACAAGGAGCTTATTGGAGAAATTTAAATGAAACATTGCATGTAAAAACAGAAGAAGTATTAGCTGAAAGAGGAACTATTTATAGTGAAGATGAAAAAATGTTATGTACA
Organism: uncultured Chitinophagaceae bacterium; assembly: GCA_963716885.1. Lineage (GTDB taxonomy): Bacteria > Bacteroidota > Bacteroidia > Chitinophagales > Chitinophagaceae > CAIVPM01. The sequence goes on from CAVQUL010000005.1 coordinate 37,633, forward strand.
AGCATTCCACAGTTTGATATTTATGTAGATTTTGCTGCAGAAGGATTAAGAGCAAAAAAAGGGATTTTATTTTTTGATAATTTAGATTCTTTGAGTTTACAATTAAGTAATCTTTTTGGAGATTATAGTTATGGTGAGTATAAGAAAATTCTAAAGAAAGGTTATGCGAGTATGGATAGATATTATCCATTGCAAAAAAAAGTTAGTTATGAGCAGTATATCCAACTTAAAAAGTTTCCATTAATTAGATTAGGAAAAAATAAAAGTGGGTTTGTAATTGAAGTAAAAAACAAAAGATTAAATCCTTATGGCATTCTTGCCTTTAGAACAATTGGATTAGCAAGAGATAGTTTTAAAGTAGGCCTAGAATTAAGTTATGATAGCTTATTAAGAGGAGTAAGTGGAACAAGAACTGTTAGATATATTGCAGGAGGTGTTCCAGTTCCTTTAGATGAAGCAGTAAGAACTGAAACCCAAAATGGTAAAGATATTGTTACTACCCTAGATGTGTTAACTCAAGAAATTACTGAAAATGCTTTAATGAATATGATGGTTAAAAACCAAGCTCAGCATGGTTGTGCCATTGTTATGGAAACGAAAACAGGAAAAATTAAAGCTATAGCTAATTTGGGTTTTGATGAACGAACTGGTAATTATTACGAAAATAAAAATTACGCATTATATGCAACTGAGCCTGGCAGTACATTTAAGTTAGCTACAATGCTTGCTCTATTAGATGACGGAAAAATTAATTTAAATTCAACAGTTGATTTACAAAAAGGCTCATGGGCTTTTGCAAAAAATGCAACTGTTTTTGATGCTGAAATTCATGGCAGAAATTTTGTAACTGCACAAGAAGCTTTTGAGTTAAGTAGCAATGTAGGGATGGCTAAATTAATTTGGAATAGTTATGCAACAAATCCCTATCAATACATCAACAAATTACATTTATTAAAATTAGATACCTTAACAGGAATTGATTTAGTTGGTGAAAGAAGTCCAATATTTCATAAACCTGGAACAAGAGGCTGGGAAAGAACTACACTTCCATGGATGGCTCATGGATATAATGTAAGTGTAACTCCTTTGCAAACTTTAATGCTTTACAATGCTGTTGCTAATAAAGGTAAAATGATGAAACCTTATTTGGTAAGTTCTATAAGAAATCAAGGGCTAACAGAAAAAGAGTTTACTCCAACAATAATTAATGAAAAAATTTGCTCAGAATCAACACTTGCTGCATTAACAAAATGTTTAATTGGAGTATGTCATAGTAATGAAGGCACAGCAAGAAAATTATTTAAAGACAATACTTTTTTAGTAGCAGGAAAAACAGGAACGTCTTTTGTTGTTGATGATGTAAAAAAATATTCAGACAAAATTTACCAATCTTCTTTTGCTGGTTTTTTCCCTGCTGATAATCCACAATATACTTGTGTTGTTGTTATAGTAAACAAACAAAATGCATTGATGCATTATGGTGCAGAAGTTGCTGGTCCAGTGTTTAAGGAAATAGCTAATAGATTGTTTACACTATATGTAAAAACAAATACTTCAGAAAATTATGTATCTAATAGAGCAGACACTGATGATTATAAGTTTATTGGATATCATGATGATTTAAAATATTTATTTAGAAATGTTGGTTTAAGGTTTAAAGAAAATAGTAGCAATGCAAATGATTGGGTTGAAGTCAATGGTACTATTAAAAATGTTACAATACAACCTAAAAATATTGATCAAAAGCAAGTACCATCTTTCAAAGGATTAAATGCAAGAGATGCAATTTTTATGGGGGAAGAGTTAGGATTAAAAGTAAATATTGTTGGCAAAGGAAAAGTAGTGAACCAATCTATTATAGAAGGTACAAGCTTAACATATGGTAAATTAATAAATCTAGAATTGTTTTAATGAAGTCATTGCAAAACATATTATATACTGTACAAATACAATCTGTTGTTGGCTCAACTTCTATTGAAGTTGAAGGCTTAGCAATTGATTCAAGATTGGTGCAAAAAGATTTTGTTTTTATAGCAATTAAGGGAGAAAAATCTGATGGGCATTTATTTATTTCAAAAGCCATAGAATTAGGGGCTACTGTAATTGTTTGTGAAGAGTTGCCAGAAAATAAAATTGATTCAATTACTTATATACAAGTGCAAAATTCTGCAGTTAGTGCAGCAATTATGGCTCATCAGTTTTATAATCAACCATCAACAAAAATTAAACTTGTAGGCGTTACAGGAACAAATGGTAAAACAACCATTGCAACAGTTTTGTTTAAATTGTTTACTGAGCTAGGCTTTAAATGTGGTTTAATGAGTACAGTTCAAAATCAAATTGCAAATGAAATTATTCCTGCAACACATACAACTCCAGATGCAATTAATCTAAATGCTTTACTAGCAAGAATGGTTGATGAAAATTGTACTCATGTTTTTATGGAATGCAGTAGTCACGCCATTCATCAACACAGAATTGGGGCTCTAGAATTTGCAGCTGGAATTTTTATCAATATCACTCATGATCATTTAGATTATCATAAAACTTTTGATGAATATATAAGAGTAAAAAAATCATTTTTTGATCATCTTCCAAGTACATCATTTGCCATTTCAAATATTGATGATAAAAGAGGTGCTGTGATGTTGCAAAATACTATCAGCAAAAAAATATTCTTATAGTTTAAAAATATTGCAGATTTTAAAGGGAAAATTTTAGATAATGGTTTTACAGGTTTGCACATGTTAATTAATGATAATGAAGTTCATTTTAGAATGATAGGAGAGTTTAATGCATATAATTTATGGCAGTTTATGCAACTGCAATTTGTTTAGGTGAAGATAAAGAAAATGTTTTAACAGCATTAAGTCATTATGACTGGTGCTGAAGGAAGGTTTGATTATGTTATTAAGTAAAGAAAATATTGTTGGAATAGTTGATTATGCTCATACTCCAGATGCTTTAGAAAATGTTTTATCAACAATAAAAAAATTACGAAAAGGAAATGAACAAGTTATAACTGTAGTTGGTTGTGGTGGTGATAGAGACAAAACTAAAAGACCCATTATGGCAAAAGTTGCAGGAGAGTGGAGTGATAAAATAATTCTTACAAGTGATAATCCAAGAACTGAAGATGCTGAACAAATTTTAAAAGATATGGAAGCTGGATTGAATAGTGCAGCAAAAAGAAAATCTCTTTCAATACTCGATAGAAAAGAAGCTATTAAAACTGCTGTGATGATGGCTAACAAAGAAGATATTATTTTAGTTGCTGGAAAAGGACATGAAAAATATCAAGATATAAATGGAGTAAAACATCCATTTGACGATAAAAAAATATTGGCAGAATTATTACAACTATTAGATAATTAAAAAATGTTATATCATTTATTCGATTGGCTGAAACGAACATTATAAAATTCCTGGTGCTGGATTATTTCAGTATCAAACTTTTCGTATTGCAATGGCAATTATGTTGTCACTAGTTATTACAACAGTCTATGGAAAAAAAATCATTATGTTTTTGCAAAAAAAGCAAATTGGAGAAAGTGTAAGAGATTTAGGATTAGAAGGCCAAGTTCAGAAGAAAGGAACTCCAACAATGGGTGGAATAATTATTTTGCTAGGCATTATTATCCCAACATTATTATTTGCAAATCTAGATAAAGTGTATGTACGATTAATGTTTTATGTACTGTATGGCTTGGTGTGATTGGATTTTTGGATGATTATTTTAAAATACGTTCAAGAAAATTAGCATCTAGCAAAAGGCGAAGCTTATAAGAAAAAAGATAGTGATGGCTTGGCAGGAATTACAAAAATTATTGGACAAATTGGTTTAGGAATTATTATTGGAGCAACACTTTATTTTAATAATGCAGTTACTGTTGAAAGAGAAATTGCAAACATCTTCAGCAAATGTTGTTTTACAAAAAGGCGAAAAACTAGCAAACGATTCAAAAGTAATTGCTAGAAATATTGATGGAAAAGAAAGATATTTGTAAAAGTAAAAACACCTATTACAACAATTCCATTTGTAAAAAACCATGAGTTTAATTATAGCAAACTGATTAGTTGGATAGGTGAGGGAGCAGAAAAATACACATGGATTGTTTATATATTAATAGTTACTTTAATTGTTACAGCTGTAACTAATGGAGCTAATTTACTGATGGCTTAGATGGGTTAGCAGCAGGAGTTAGTGCCATTATTGGTGCAGGAATTCTTGTATTTGTATATGTAAGTGGCAACTATGTTTTTGCCGATTATTTAAATATTATGTACATACCTAATCTTGGAGAGCTTACCATTTTTATTGGAGCTTTCGTAGGAGCATGTATTGGCTTCTTATGGTATAATGCATATCCAGCACAGGTTTTCATGGGCGATACAGGAAGTCTTGCTCTTGGTGGAATTATTGCATCATTGGCAATTATTGTTCGTAAAGAATTGTTAATACCCATTTTCTGTGGCATATTCTTAGTAGAAAATTTAAGTGTGATTATTCAAGTGGGCTACTTCAAATACACCAAGAAAAAATATGGTGAAGGAAGAAGAGTTTTTTTAATGAGCCCATTGCATCATCATTATCAAAAGAAAGGATATCATGAAAATAAAATTGCAATAAGATTTTGGATTATTTCTATTCTATTGGTTGTTGCAAGTATCATGACATTAAAAATAAGATAAGCCCCTTTAATTCCCCAAAGGGGAAAGTGAAGAAAAATTGAATAAAAGATATGATTGAACAGATTAAAAATATTGAAGCCTATAAATTCCCTCCATTGGAGGGGAAGGGGAGGCTTTGTATATTAGGTTCAGGTGAAAGTGGTGTTGGAACTGCTTTATTAGCTCAACAAAAAGGGTATCGATGTTTTTGTAAGCGATGGAGGAAGTATTAAACCAACTTATAAAGCTGAACTTGAAAAACATGACATTGATTTTGAAGAAGGACAACATTCTGAAGAAAAAATTCTTACTGCAGATGAAGTAATGAAGAGTCCAGGCATTTCAGAAAAAAATGAAATGGTAAAAAAAATTAGAGCAAAAAATATTCCTATCATTAGCGAAATTGAATTGGCTTATCGACATAAAGGAACATAGCAAAATCATTGGTATTACAGGCAGCAAATGGAAAAAGCACTACTACAAGTTTATGTTATCATATCTGTAAACATGGAGGATTGGATTGTGCTTTAGTAGGCAATATTGGCTACAGTATTGCAAGGCAAATAGCTGAAGATCCTAAAGATTGGTATATAGCCGAAATCAGTTCTTTTCAGTTAGATGACATTAAAACTTTTCGTCCTGATGTTGCTATTTTATTAAATATTACTGAAGATCATTTAGACAGATACGATTATCAATTCGAAAATTATATTAAATCAAAATTTCAAATCACCAAATTTCAAACAGCAAATGACTTTTTTATTTATTGTGACGATGATGAAGTGATTACTAAATATTTCCCATTACTAACCACAAATACTAACCCACTACCATTCTCTATGAAACATGAACTAAAAAAAGGAGCCCAAATTAAAGGCGATCAAATGATGATTAGAATTCAAGAAGAAAGAGTTGCAATGAGTATTTACGACTTTGCACTAAAAGGTAAACACAATCAATACAACACTATGGCAGCCTGCATTGCAGCCACTACAGTTGGCATCAGAAAAGAAAAAATTCGTGAAGCTGTAATTGATTACAGTGGTCTAGAACATCGTATGGAATCTGTAGCTTCTGTTCGAGGGGTTGAGTTTATCAATGACAGCAAAGCCACCAACATTAATAGTACTTGGTATGCTTTAGAAAGTATGACAAAACCAGTTGTGTTAATTCTTGGAGGAACAGATAAAGGCAACGATTATTCTTTGATTGCTGAACTAGTTAAAGACAAAGTAAAAGCAATAGTTTGCTTAGGTGTTGACAACAAAAAAATCAATGAAGCATTTAAAGGCATGGTAACAAAAATTGTTGAAACGCAAGATTCAAAAAAATGTGTTGAAGCAAGTTTTGCATTAGCTACAAAAGGAGATGCAGTATTGTTAAGCCCTGCTTGTGCAAGTTTTGATTTGTTTAAAAACTATGAAGATCGTGGCAATCAATTTAAAGAGGCTGTTATGCAATTATAATGTTGTCGATTTTTTTGAAGTAAACTAAGCTATTTTGAATCTCTTTAATAATTCTTATTTAAGTAAAGCTAACGCCGTTACAGAAGGCAAGTTAGCTGAAACTTTTTCTTTAGATAATGCTAAACAAGCCATTATCGAAAAAGTAAAAGGCGACCGATTTATTTGGGGCATCATTATTTTGCTTTCCTTAATGTCTATTCTTGTAGTTTATAGTGCAACTGGATCTTTAGCATATAAAAAATATCATGGTAACACTGAATATTTTTTATTTAAACAGGTTGGTTTCACTGTAATTGGGTTAGTGCTAATTTATTTAATTCATCAAATTAATTATTACTTCTTTTCTGCATTAGCAAAATATTTTATAATCATTGCCATTCCATTGTTGATTTATACATTGGTTTTTGGTGCAACTATAAATGAAGGGAGTAGATGGATAAAAATTCCAATCATCAATCAAACTTTTCAGACAAGTGATTTTGCTCGATTGGCGTTGTTCATGTATTTAGCAAGAGTGTTAAGTAAAAGTCAGGATGTTATTAAGAGTTTTAAAGATGGGTTTTTAAAAGCTATTATTCCTGTAATTATTATTTGTGGATTAATTATGCCTGCCAATCTTTCAAATGCTTTATTAACAGGTGCTACAGCACTTTTAATTATGTATATTGGAAGAATAAAATTCACGCATATTTTATTAACTATTGTTACTGTTTTAATACCCCTTGCTTTTATTGTTGCTGTTGCAGTTGTTTCTTACAAAGGGAATCAGGCAGAGATAGAAAAGCCTGGAACTTATGATAAAGTAAAATCATATGGTACGATTTGGAACTTGGGTAAAAAGGGTTCAAGATTTTATTTATACTTCAGATTCAACATTGCCTTATCAAAGACAACAAGCCAATATTGCTATTGCTAATGGAAGTGTTTTTTTTGGTGTAGGTCCAGGTAATAGCACAGCTAGCAACTATTTGCCTCAAGCATATAACGATTTTATTTTTGCAATAATTATAGAAGAATATGGGTTAATGGGTGGAGCTTTTATTTTAATGCTTTATCTGTTGTTTCTATATAGGTGTATTCGAATTTATAAAAAATGTCCTTATGCTTTTGGTGCTTTTTTAGCTTTAGGCTTAGGCTTTACAATTGTAATACAAGCTTTTGCAAATATGGCTGTAAGTGTAGGATTGGTGCCTGTTACAGGTGTAACTCTTCCTTTAGTAAGTATGGGTGGAAGTTCTTTTTTATTTACAAGTATTGCCATTGGAATTATTTTAAGTGTTGGTAGAAATGTAGAATCGTTAGAAGGAAAGCAATCAACAAATTCCACCAATTAATTTAGTAAAGAATGATAACTCATAATATTTCAAAATCTTTAAAAATAATTATTGCTGGTGGAGGAACTGGTGGACATATTTTTCCTGCAATTGCAATTGCAAATGCAATTAGAGAATTAAATCCATCAACTGAAATTTTATTTGTAGGTGCTAAAGGAAAAATGGAGATGGAAAAAATTCCTCAGGCTGGATTCAAAATTATTGGCTTAGATATAGCAGGATTTAACAGAAGCATTCTTCTAAAAAACATTTCATTGCCATTTAAACTTATCAAAAGTTTTTTTCAAGTAAAAACAATTGTTCAAAATTTTAAACCTGTTGCTGTTATTGGTGTTGGTGGTTATTCAAGTTTTCCGGTTTTAAAATATTGCCAAGCAAAAGGCATCACAACTTTTATTCATGAAAGCAATTCATTTGCTGGAAAGTCAAATATTTTATTAGGAAAAAATGCAACTAAGATTTTTGTTGCAAGTGATGGAATGGAAAAATTTTTTCCAAAAGAAAAAATTATTGTCACTGGAAATCCTGTAAGAAAAGTAATTACAGAATCAAATATTCTTCAAGAAGAAGCATTACAATATTTTGGTTTATCTGCAGAAAAGACAAACTAGTTTTAATTGTTGGAGGTAGTCTAGGATCTAGAAGTATTAATCAAGCCATATTTAATGGTTTACAACTTTTTATAAAAAATGAAATTGAATTAATATGGCAAACAGGAAAATCGAATGTAAGCTCATTTAAAGCATTGCATAATTTAGAAAAAGGAATTTGGGTAAATGAATTTATTGGAGCTATGGAAATGGCTTATGCAGCAGCAGATGTTGTTATTAGTCGATCAGGAGCCATGTCAGTTGCTGAATTATGTGTAGTTAAGAAGCCTGTAATTTTTGTTCCTTTTCCTTTTGCAGCAGAAGATCATCAAACTGTAAATGCCAAACAACTCGTTAAACAAAATGCAGCATTAATGGTTAAGATGAAATTGGTACAACAGCAATTAGTTCAAAAGGCAATTGAATTAATAAAGAATGAAAATCTGCAAAACGAACTTAAAAATAATATTTCAAAATTTTCTATTACAAATGCCGACAAACAAATTGCTATTAACAATTTTAGAAAATATATAAGTATGAATATAGTATCAAATTTCAAATTTCCAAGCTCCATAGAAAAAACCAAAGCTGTTTATTTTATTGGTATTGGAGGTATTGGAATGAGTGCAATTGCTAGATATTTTAATCATTTAGGAATAGAAGTTTCTGGTTACGATAAAACACCAACTACATTAACTAATCAATTAGAGCAAGAAGGAATAACAATTCATTTTAGTGATGATGTTAATTTAATTCCAAAGCAAGTCGATTTTGTTATTTATACTCCTGCAATTCCAACTGATCATACAGATTAAATTTTATAAAAACAATAATTATACTGTTTTAAAGAGAAGTGATGTGTTGCAATTGATTACTGAAAACACTTTTAATATTTGCGTTGCTGGCACTCATGGAAAAACAACAACTAGTACAATGATTGCTCATTTATTAAGAGATACTGGATTTGGTTGTAATGCTTTTTTAGGCGGAATTGCTGCAAATTATAATACTAATTTTTGGAGTTCAGTGATGAAAATAATGTTGTTGTTGAAGCAGATGAATATGATAGATGTTTTTTAAAGCTCTCACCCAATATTGCAGTGATTACATCAATGGATGCAGATCATTTAGACATTTATGGAACTGCAGAAAATGTAGCAAATACATTTGTCGAATTTTCTACAAAAATAAAAGAAGGTGGATGCTTAATTATTAAACATGGTTTAAAAAATGCAAATCAGTTTAAAGTAGAGGATACTGTTACTTATAGTGTTTCAAGTTCTGATGCTGATATACATATTGAAAGTCTTGAAGTTGATAATGGAGAGTATCATTTTAACGTGATTCATCCAAATTGGAAATTGGACAAATGTTATTTTGAATATGGGTGGATTGCATAATATAGAAAATGCTTTGGCTGCCATTGCTGTAGCAAAATATTTAAAAATTGATGATGATAAAATAAAAAAAGCCGTTAGCAGAATTTTAAAGGAGTTAAAAGAAGATTTGAGTATATACTCAAACCTTCTTTTCCTGTTTTGGAAGGGCATGGGGAGCAGTTTTAATTGACGACTATGCTCATCATCCAGAAGAATTAAGAGCATTGATTGCAGGTGTAAGAAGTTTATATCCTACACATCATCTGTACATTAGTATTTCAACCACATTTATTTAGTAGAACAAATGATTTGGCTGATGAATTTGCAGAAAGTTTAGATAAAGCTGATGAAGTAATTCTTTTACCCATTTATCCTGCAAGAGAATTACCAATGGAAGGTGTTAGTTCAGCAAATGATTTTTGATAAAATGCAATCAAGTAATAAAAAATTAATGGAGAAGGAAGAAATGTTAGGATACATATCCTCATCAAAACCTATCATTAATAGTTATGGCAGGTGCAGGTGATATTGATGTTTTAGTTAACCATGTAAAACAAATTTTGAAAAAATAAAATTGAAAGGGAATTTTAAAAATATTATTTACAAAGGGCTTTGGCTGTTAATTGGTGTTGGAACTATTGTACTTTTTATTGCTGCACTTCAATCTAGAAAAAATGAAAATTGTAGTAATTATAGAATTAAAATTAAAAATGATCAGCAAGGCAGTTTTATTACTCAATTTGAAATTGATGATTTAATTAATACAGACGGCAATGTTAAAGCAAAAAAAAATTAAGCAAATTAATTTCGCATTGTTTGAAGAGGTCATTGAAAAGAATCCTTGGGTAAAATCAGAACTCTATTTTGAAAATCAATGAAATGTTGCATGTAGATATTGACGAAAATGAACCTATTGCAAGATTATTTACTATTACAGGAAGTTCATTTTATTTAGACGAGTTGGAAAAGTTACCCATAAAGCCAAATGCTACAACAAGAGTTATAGTCATAACGAATTTCCATCAGATAATGAAAAGCTTGCTACACCAGATAGTTTATTATTAAAGAAGTCATGAAGTTTAGCTAATTTAATCAGGAGTAGATTCATTTTTGGAATGCTCAAAATGCTCAAGTGAATATTGACTTAAAATGGAAAATTTGAATTGATTCCTTTATTGGCAATCAAACAATCGTTATCTGGCGATATTTCCTATGCAAAAGAAAAATTTGATAAACTCTTGAGTTTTTACAAAAATGTTGGGCTAAAAACTTCATGGGAATATGCTGTTTTGAAACTTAGATGTAAGAAATCAAATTGTTGCAAAAAGAAATGGAACTACTCCTTGTGAAAGACAAATTGAGATTACCATTAAATTTAGAGACAGTATAAGGTAAAATCATTTTAATAAATCAAACAAATTCTAAAATAAAACATGTTTATTTTTTTAAATGATAAATAGATGATGAATTCAAAAATAAAACAATAAAAAAAACGTAACCACAAGCGATAGGGGTAAAAGTTTTCACATTTTAAAACTGTCTATAAGGACAACAACAAAACAATTTCTATGAGAACAAAAAACCCGAAGCACCAATAATTGTTGGACTTGATATTGGAACCACCAAAATTGCTGCAATTGCTGGAAGAAAAAATGAACATGGTAAATTAGAAATATTAGGTTTTGGTCATGCTCCAAGCAATGGTGTACGTCATGGTCAGGTTTTAAATATTGATCAAACTAGTACGAGCTGTTACATCAAGCTTTAGAAAATTGTATGACAAGCAATCCAGATTTAGAAATTAGAGAAGTTTATGTTGGTGTTGCAGGTCATCATATTAAAAGTTTGCAAACTCGTGGAGATATTGTTCGTCATGATCCTGAAATAGAAATTAAGCAATCAGAAGTTGATCAATTAATAGCTAACCAAAGAAAAACTTTTATTCCTGCAGGGGATCAAATAATTGATGTAATTCCACAAGAATTTTATGTTGATAATTTTCAACATTATTAAAGATCCTGTTGGTTATAATGGTGTTAAAGTTGGAGCAAATTTTCATATTATCACTGGCGATAGAAATGCCATTAGAAATATTAATAGAGCTGTTACTCGTTGCGAATTGAAAACAAAAGATTTGGTTTTGCAACCTTTGGCAAGTTCTGGTCAGCTGTTATGAGTGATTTGATATGGAAGCTGGAGTTGCTATTTTAGATATTGGTGGAGGAACAAGTGATATTGCTGTTTTCTATGAAGGCATTTTAAAACATACTGCAGTGATTCCTTTTGGAGGAGAAAATATTTCGAAGATATACAAGTTGGATTAGGCGTTTTAAAATTTCATGCAGAAGCAATTAAAAGTTCAATTTGGAAGTGCTTGGGCAAGTGAAGCAAATGCAAAATGCTTTCATTACTATTCCAGGAATAAGAGGCTTACCTCCAAAAGAAATTAGTGTAAAAAGTTTGAGTCAAATTATTCATGCTAGAATGGTGAAATTTTAGATTTTGTTGATTATCATTTAAAACAAGTTGGATTAGACAATAAAGCTTTAAATGGTGGTGTAATCTTAACTGGTGGTGGAGCTCAGTTGAAACATTTAATTCAATTAACTGAATACAAAACAGGATTACATGCAAGAATTGGTTTGCCAACAGAACATTTGGCACCAAATCATATAGAAGAATTAAAAAAGCCTATGTACAGTACTTGTTTAGGTCTAATTCTAAAAGGCTACAACGATTACGAAAAACAATACAAAGATTTTCCAGAACAATATAAACCTGTTCAAGTACCATCTAAATTAAAAAAAGATATTCCACTTGATCAAGTAAAAATAAACACTGAACCATTGAATAAACCCAATGGTGAGGACAGAAAAAATAAATTAAACTTTTGGGATAAAGTTCAGCGAAGCATCATTGATATTTTTAAAGAAGAAGAAGATAAGATGATTTAAGCTGTACTTATTCTATGAACAATAACCATTAAATTAAAATCAATGATTCATTTTGATTTACCCAAACAAAAATCTTCAATAATAAAAGTTATTGGGATAGGCGGCGGAGGCAGTAATGCAGTAAACTACATGAATGCTCAGAGCATTGAAGGAGTAGATTTTGTAGTTTGTAATACCGACGCAAAAGCAATTGAATTAAGTGATGTTCTTAATAAAATTCAATTAGGACCAGCTTCAACACAAGGTTTAGGAGCAGGGGCTAATCCAGAAGTTGGTAAAATTGCTACCGAAGAATCGCTTCAAGAAATTAAAAATATTTTAGAAGTAAACACTCAAATGGCTTTCATAACAGCTGGAATGGGTGGAGGAACTGGAACAGGTGGGGCTCCAATTGTTGCACAAATTTGTAAAGATTTAGGCATTTTAACAGTTGGAATAGTTACCACTCCTTTTGCTTTTGAAGGACCAAGAAGAATGTTACAAGCTGAAGAAGGCATTAAAGCATTAAAACCTCATGTAGATACTTTATTGGTAATTAGTAACGATAAGTTACGCATGCAATATGGTAATTTAAAAATGAAAGAAGCTTTTAGTAAAGCTGATAATGTTTTAGCAACAGCAGCAAAATGTATTACAGATATTATTAATAGCAAAGGTCATATTATAGTTGATTTTGCAGATGTATGTACCGTAATGAAAAATGGGGGTGTTGCTATTTTAGGAAGTGCTGCTGAAGAAGGTGAAAACAGAGCTCAACAAGCCATTGTAGAAGCATTAAAATCTCCTTTATTGAATGATAGTGATATAAAAGGTGCAAAATGGATTTTAATAAATATTAATAGTGCTGAAGGTGAATTTGAATGCACTATGGATGAAATGGATACTATTAATGAATATTTAAGAACTCAAGCAGGTGAACATACTGATGTAATTGTTGGTATGGGAACAGATAATTCTTTAGATAAAAAAATAGGAATTACAATTATTGCTACAGGATTTGAACATAAAGATCCTTTTGCAAAAGAAAATGTTGTTCAAGTAAAAAAAGAAGAACCTGTTGGTGAAAAAATAGTGTACACACTTGATGAAACTTTACCTCAAGAAAAAGTAGTTGAGTCAAAAGTTAGTACTCAACAACAAACTTTGAATTTCGATGATCAAATTGAAATTGAGAATAAATTAGTAGAATTTGTTCCTAACTATCAATTCGAAATGGAAGCAAATGAAATTAGCTACACCACTAATGATTTCGATGCTCAAAGAGAAGAAATGCTTGATGCTAGAGAAACTGAAATTTTTGAATTGGAATTGGGATCTTCTGAACCAGAAATAATGCCATATTTTGGGCAAGATAATGAAGAAAATACAGATGAATTTGGTCATACTGAAACTATGTTTAGTCATGATACAATAGATGAATCAAATGAAGAAGAATCAGTTTTGCCATATCACAATTTTTTAAGCAAACCTTCAAATATTTATTCTAACAATTTTGTTGAAGTAACTCCAACTGTAAATGAAGTTGTAGAAAATCAAACTCCTGAAAATGTTTTTGAACTTACCATCAAAGAAACACCTGTAGTAGAAAATGTTGAAGATGTAGTGGTAAATACAATACAAGAAGTAGTTGAGGATGTAGTTGAAGAAAAATGTCTTGATGTAGTAGATGTTGAAGTTGAACCAATTGAAATGGTTTTTGAAATTACAAATAAAGAAGTTGTTCCTACTGCTACTGTAGTTACAAATATTGTTTTAGATAATTCAGAAGAAGAAGATCATAGAAAAAGAGCTTTAGACAGAATTCAAAAACTACGTAATCTTTCTTTCAATATGAATAGTACAGATGATAATTCAGAATTTGAACATGTACCTGCTTATGTAAGAAGAAATATGGAATTATTTGGAAATACTTTAGCAACAGTAGAAGATTTTTATAGCAAAGTAACTGTTGATAAAAATGATAAAAACGAAACTTTTATCTCTACAAAAAACTCATTTCTCGACGGACAAAGACCAGATTAATTTATAGACTAAACACGAACTAAAAGAGCCTCTTGAATTTTCAAGAGGTTCTTTGTTTTATAACATTCTTATATAATTAAACTCTATTTTTTTTCGAATTTTACTTCTTACTCCTTCTATAGTTGCTAATAAATAATCTTGTTTTGTAAAGTCGTAAGTGATTCTTTGTGGAAAATCATGTTTCTTATTTTCAAATACAAAATATTTGTCGTTAAACTCAACTAGTGAAAATGAAATGGGTTGATTATTATTTTGATTAACCACTTTGGGTATATAAAAAATGTGTTCTTCATCAATTGAAGTTGAATAGTTTCTTGAAGTGTAGTATCACCTTCAGGTTTAATCAAAATACTTTTACCAAGCAATAAGCTATCAGTTTGTAATGACCAGTGTTTCAAGAGTTACACCTTTAGCTGATTTCATTTCCCAATTTCCAATCCAAATTTTAAAGTGATTGATAAATTCATTTTGTGCAAAAACAGAATTGCAAAATATAATTGTAATACTTAATGTCAATATTTTTTTCATATCTAAAATTAATGTTCTCTAAAAACCACCACCCCATCAAAAACATCCACTAAAATTGTTTTTGTTTTGTCAACATCACCCATCAATATTTTTTTGCTTAATTCATTAACAATTGATTTTTGGATGAGTCTTTTTAATGGTCTTGCACCAAAGGTAGGGTCGTAACCATTTTGTAATAAATAGTCAACCAAATAATCACTAAATTCTAAATTAATTCCATTCTCTGCAACTCTTTTCATCAATTCATCTAACTGAATTTTTATAATGCCTTTAATTTCTTTTTTAAGTAAAGGATGAAACATAATAATCTCATCAATTCTATTTAAAAATTCAGGTCTAACAGTTTCTCTTAATAATGACATGACTTCAACTTTTGTTTTTTCTGTTATATCTTCAATATTTTTTTCATTTACATTTTCAAAATTTTCTTGAATAATATGACTACCAATATTACTTGTCATGATGATAATAGTGTTTTTAAAATTCACCACTCTTCCTTTATTATCTGTCAATCTTCCATCATCCAAAACTTGTAACAAAATATTAAAAACATCGGGATGTGCTTTTTCAATTTCATCTAACAAAACAACACTATAAGGTTTTCTTCTAACTGCTTCAGTAAGTTGACCACCTTCATCATAACCTACATATCCTGGAGGAGCACCAACTAATCGAGATACAGAATGTTTTTCCTGATATTCACTCATATCAATTCGAGTCATCATCGTTTCATCATCAAACAAATAATTCAGCTAATGCTTTTGCTAATTCAGTTTTACCAACACCAGTTGTACCTAAAAATATAAATGAACCAATTGGTTTTTTTGGATCTTGTAATCCAGCTCTGCTTCTTCTGATGGCATCTGAAACTGCAATAATTGCTTCATCCTGACCAACTACTCTTTTATGCAATTCATCTTCTAAATTCAACAATTTTTCTCTTTCACTTTGCATCATTTTAGTCACTGGAATATCCGGTAGCTCTTGCAACAATTTCTGCAATATCTTCTGCATCAACTTCTTCTTTCATCATTCTTTTCTCATCTCTATTTTCTAACTCTGTAGATATAGTTGTGATGATATGATTCTTGATCTTTTATTTTTCCATATCGAATTTCTGCAACTTTACCATAATCTCCATTTCGTTCAGCTTGTTCAGCTTCAAGTTTTAAATTTTCAATTTTTTCTTTTGCATTTTGAACTTTTTCAACCAATTCTTTTTCTTCTTCCCATTTCGCTTTAAAAGTATCTCGTTCAACAGTAAAGTATAGCAATTTCTTTACCCAATTCTTTCAATTTTACTTCATCATTTTCTCTTTTAATAGCTTCTCTTTCAATTTCTAGTTGACGAATTTTTCTTTCTAATTCATCTAGTTCTTCCGGCATGCAATTCATTTCTAATCTCAGTTTAGCAGCAGCTTCATCAATTAAATCAATGGCTTTATCTGGTAAAAAACGATCTGTAATATATCGATGAGATAAGTTCAACTGCAGCAATAATTGCTTCATCTTTTATTCGAACATGATGATGAGTTTCATATCTTTCTTTTAATCCTCTTAAAATGGAAATAGCATCTTCAACACTAGGTTCATCAACCATTACTTTTTGAAATCTTCTTTCTAATGCTTTATCTTTTTCAAAATATTTTTGATATTCATTTAAAGTTGTTGCACCAATTGCTCTCAATTCTCCTCTTGCTAATGCAGGTTTTAAAATATTTGCTGCATCCATTGCACCTTCACCTGCCACCAGCACCAACAAGAGTATGAATTTCATCAATAAATAATAATAATTTCTCCATCACTTTCTGTTACTTCTTTAATCACTGCTTTTAATCTTTCTTCAAATTCACCTTTATATTTTGCACCTGCAATTAAATGCCCCATATCAAGTGAATAAATAATTTTTGATTTTAAATTTTCAGGAACATCACCATTAACAATTCTATGGCCAAACCTTCTGCAATGGCTGTTTTACCAACACCTGGTTCACCTACTAAGTATGGGATTGTTTTTAGTTCTTCGAGAAAGAATATGTAACGTTCTTCTTATTTCTTCATCTCTTCCAATTACAGGATCTAGCTTACCATTTCTGTGCTAATTCATTTAAATTTTTAGCATATTTCTGTAATGAATTATATTGATTGATTTTGTGTTGCTGAATTAATAGTTGAACCTTTTCTTAATTCTTCAATAGCTGCAATTAAACCTTTTTCTGTTAATCCTGCATCTTTTAAAGTCTTTGCTATATCATCATTCCATTTGTAGTAATCCAATTAATAAATGTTCAACATTTACAAATTCATCTTTAAATTGTTTTAAACTATGCATTTGCTTTTAGTAAAGCATTATTTAAATCTCTACTTACACTTTGTGCAGCTTCTCCAGCATCGTTTTTAGGTAAACTTTTTAATGCTTCTTCATTTTTTGTTTGAATCAAATTGAAGTTTACATTATTTTTTTTCAATAAATATTCAATCGGACTATCCTTATCATTCAATAATGCTTTTAACAAATGATTAGATTCTATATTCGTATTATTGTTATTAAAAGCTAGTTGTTGTGCAGCTTGAATTAATCTCTTGAGATTTTATGGTATAATTATTTAAATTCATTTTATCTATAATTTTGTTATTACATAGCATCAAATCATTATCCACAACTTATATTCAGCAACTATGTCACATAAATTTAAATTCTTCTGTCTTCATTTCCGATTATTTTTTGTAAGTCTGTTATTCTTTCAGTTTACTCAAGCACAAACTAATTTTAATAAGTTAGATGATTGGTTAGATAACAATGTTGCTAACCTTGGAGGAAGAGCAGTTTTATTGGTTTGGAAAGATGGAAAAATAGTTTATGAAAATGCAGTAAACGAGCTAACAAAAAAACAAAAATTCATTGGAAAAAGAATTGCAAAAAAAACTGGTAGAGATATTGATTTGAACAATTTTGATGCTAATACGAAACAAAGAATTGCTAGTTGTAGTAAATGGCTAACAGCAGCATTAGCTATGACGTTTATTGATGAAAAGAAAATAAATCTTGAAGATTCTATTGGCAAATTTTTACCTGTTATGTCTACTCATGGAAAAGGAAATATTAAAGTGTGGCATTGTTTAAGTCATTTAACAGGTATTAAGCAAATTGGTGTAATGGATGCGATGAATAATGGAAATGAAAATGGTGGTGGAAGTTTTAGAGAACGAATGCAACAAAAACAAAATGGAAATTTGCAAAATAAATTAGCTCCATGGAATTCAATGCAAGAAGCAATAGATTCTATTGCAAAAACTGCAATGGAAGGTGAACCTGGAAAGACATTTCATTATGGAAATGCAGGACTACAAATCATTGCAGCTATTTGTGAAATTGTTGGTAATAAAGGATTTTGAAACTTTGTTTCAAGAAAGAATTGCAAAACCTTTAAAAATGAAAGACACAGATTTTGGAGATGTAAAAGTGCCTTTAGCAGCAGGTGGTGCTTTTAGTACACCAAACGATTATTTGAATTTTTTGCAAATGATTTTGAATGATGGAAAGTTTAATGGCAAGCAAATCATCTCAAAACATATCTGTTTCTGATATGCAGAAAAATTATGTAACTCAAGAAACAAAAGTGGTTTATACACCTGCTGAAGCTGGTAATTGGGGTTATGGTTTTGGTGCTTGGGTAATGGATGATAGCCTCACCCACCTCTAAAGGAGAGGAGCAATCGATCAAATGCTAGTCACAAGTCCTGGTTTATTTGGTACTTTTCCTTGGGTAGAAAATGAAAAAAAATATTGTGCCATTTTATTTACTCTAAATATTAAGAGCAAAGGAAGAGGAGAACGATATAAAGAGTTGAAACAGATTGTAGATGAATCAATAATAAGTCAAAAGTAAAAATTCAAAAGCTAAATTGGTTAATCTAAAACTAATGATATTTGCAAAAGTTGAAAAGGCATCATTCAACATTTATCATTTAACATTTAGCATTATTCAATGGCAGCATTGCAGTTTCAATTAGAGCAAACAGATTCCTTAACAAAAGCAAGAACAGGAAAAATTACAACTGATCATGGAGAAATTTTAACTCCAATTTTTATGCCTGTTGGTACTGTGGGCAGTGTAAAAGCTGTAAATCAGCAGCAACTTAAAGAAGAAGTAAAAGCACAAATTATTTTAGGTAATACTTATCATTTGTATTTACGACCTGGTATTGAAGTTTTAGAAGCTGCTGGTGGTTTACATCAATTTAATGGTTGGCATAAACCAATTCTTACAGATAGTGGTGGTTATCAAGTTTTTTCATTAGCAGCTAATAGAAAAATTAAAGAAGAAGGAGTAATTTTTCAAAGTCATATTGATGGCAGCAAGCACATGTTTTCTCCAGAAAATGTAATGGATATTGAAAGAAGTATTGGTGCAGATATTATTATGGCTTTTGATGAATGTCCACCTTATCCAAGTGAATATATTTATGCAAAAAAAAGTATGGAACTTACACATCGTTGGTTAGATAGATGTGTAAACAGATTGTCTGAAACACCTGATAAATATGGTTACACACAAAATTTGTTTCCAATAGTTCAAGGAAGTACTTATAAAGATTTAAGGATTGCATCTTCTCAATATATTGCTTCTAAAAATGCTGTAGGTAATGCAATTGGTGGATTAAGTGTTGGTGAACCAGAAGAAATGATGTATGAGTTTACAGCACTTTGTTGTGAACATTTACCAACTGATAAACCTCGTTATTTAATGGGTGTTGGTACTCCTTGGAATATTTTAGAAAGCATAGCTTTGGGTATTGATATGTTCGATTGTGTTATGCCAACTCGAAATGGAAGAAATGGAATGTTGTTTACTAGCAAAGGAATCATTAATATTAAAAATAAAAAATGGGAAAAAGATTTTTCACCCATTGATGCAGATTTAAATTGTGCAACGAGTAATTATTATAGCAAAGCATATTTAAGACATTTATTTGTTGCTAAAGAAATTTTGGGATTGCAAATTGCCAGTATTCATAATTTAAGTTTCTATTTATGGTTGGTTACTGAAGCAAGGAAACAAATTGAAGCAGGTAATTTTTCTAGTTGGAAAACTCAAATGGTTGAACAATTAAAAACAAGATTGTAATGAAATATTTAAATGAAAATAGTAAACCAACTCGTTTGAAAACTCGTGAAGTAAATGTGGGTGGATTATTGATTGGCAACAATCATCCAATTCGTGTTCAAACTATGACTACTACAGACACAATGGATACTAAAGCAACTGTTAAACAAAGTATTCGTTGCATAGAAGCTGGTGCTGAATTGGTTCGTATTACTGCTCCATCAAAAAAAGAAGCTGAAAATTTATTGAATATAAAAAATGAATTAAGAGCAAGAGGTTACACATACTCCTTTGGTTGCTGATATTCATTTTACTCCAAACGCTGCAGAAATTGCTGCAAAAATTGTTGAAAAAGTTAGAGTAAATCCTGGCAATTATGTAGATAAGAAAAAGTTTGAACAAATAGAATATACCGATGCTGAATACAATGAAGAGATTGATAGAATTAGAGAACGATTTACACCACTTGTAAAAATTTGTAAAGAATATGGAACAGCCATGCGTATTGGAACAAACCATGGAAGTTTGAGTGACAGAATCATGAGTCGTTATGGAGATACTGCAATTGGCATGGTGGAAAGTGCAATGGAATTTTTAAGAATTGCTCGTAACGAAGAGTATCACAATATTATTCTCAGCATGAAAAGTAGCAATCCTATTGTTATGGTTGAAGCTTATCGATTGCTTGTAGATACTATGGATAAAGAGTTTGGAGAAATTTATCCTTTACATTTAGGAGTAACAGAAGCCGGTGATGGCGAAGATGGAAGAATAAAAAGTGCCATTGGTATTGGAACTTTATTGCAAGATGGCATTGGCGATACCATTCGAGTTTCTTTGACCGAAGATCCTGAATTTGAAATTCCTGTTTGTAACGATTTGGTGAAGCTGAATTCAATAGTCGACAGTCAACAGTCAACTGTCAACAGTTTTCAACCAATCAACCAATCAACCAATCAACCAATCCCTAATTCCCAATTCCAAATCCCTATAGTAGTAGCTGATTTCATGATGACTGAAACAATTGCTCATCAAGACTTACAAGCTATTGGTTATACTTATAATGAAGCAACAGATAAATGGAATATTGCAGATGCAGCTGCTGATTTTATTTACACGAGTAATAAAATTCTAGACATTGCTTTACCAGGAACTTTAAAAGTTTTGGTAGATGTGGCCTCTCTAATTCCTCCAAAGAATGGACTTCTCAGTGATGCAGAATTTTATCAAAAATATTATCCATTATTTCAAGGCAAGGAGTTTTTAACATCCAACATCCAACATCCAACAATGAATTTCATTGCACTTGATGTTAGTAAAGATGTTAGTGAAATTAGTAGAAGCTACAAAAAATAATGAAACTATTGTTTATATCATCTATTCTAATGCAACTAATGGAATGCAGCAATGTAGGGCTTTTGCAAGAGAATTGGCATCTATGAAAATTAATCATCCAATTATTATTGCAGTAGAAAGTCATCATTCAAGTATCGATGAACAACTCATACATTTTGCTCAACAAGCTGGTGCTTTGTTTTTAGATGGAATTGGAAATGGCATTTGGTTAATGAACGATCCATCAAAAATTATTAATCAAAAAACTCATGGTAGAACTTATTTGACTGTTAATAATAATCACCAGTTTTTAAATAATACGTCATTTGGAATTTTACAAGCTACCAGAAAAAGAATTTCAAAAACAGAATATATTAGTTGTCCAAGTTGTGGAAGAACTTTGTTCGACTTACAAGAAACTACAGCAAAGATTAGAAATAGAACCAACCATTTAAAAGGATTAAAAATTGCCATTATGGGTTGCATTGTAAACGGACCAGGAGAAATGGCTGATGCAGATTTTGGTTATGTGGGAAGTGGTGTTGGAAAAATTACTTTATATAAGGGCAAAGAAGTAGTAAAGAAAAATATTGAAAGTGAAGTTGCTGTTGATGAACTCATCAACTTATTAAAAGAAAATGATGCATGGATTGAATCGAGTTAAACTTTCTACGTCATTTCGAGGCACGAAGCAATCTTTTTAATAATATTTTTTAGAGACTGCTTCATACTTTGCAGTGACAATAATTATTTTTTGTTGATATTATTTACCTTTATAAATTTGAGAATGAAATTGTTATTCTAAACAACAAAACTCTTTTATGAGAAAATCTATCATCTATCTATCTATCTATCTATCTATCTATCTGTGTTTGCTTAACTACTAATGCACAAATCACTACAAATTCTCAGTGGACTTGGATGAAAGGTGATAGTAGCATAAATCAAAATGGTGTTTATGGTACAAAAGGAGTTTCAAACTTGACAAATAATCCTCCTCCAAGGTTGTCAAGTGTTGGAATAGCTGGTGATTCTGGTTATTATTTTCTTTTTAGTGGTTATAAAAATGGAAGTGGATTCCCATTCTTAAATGATTTCTGGAAATACAAAACTTCAACAAATGAATGGACTTGGTTAAGTGGAGATAGTGTACAAAATCAATCAGCAAAATATGGAATTAGAGGTGTGCCATCAATTCTAAATAAACCTGGAGCAAGATATTCGAGCTCTATCTTTAAAGACATAAATGGAAGTATTTGGATTTTTGGTGGTTATGGTAAAGCTTGTTCAAGTTGTTACTCAATTGAATCACTAAATGATTTATGGAGATACAATCCTAGTTCGAATGAATGGACATGGTTTAAAGGAGATAGTGCTGTTCAAAAACCTGGTATTTATGGGAGCAAGGGAGTTTCTTCAATCAATAATAATCCAGGATCTCGATTTAGTAGTATGACATGGTCTGATTTAAGTGGTAATCTCTGGCTTTTTGGAGGACAAGGATGGATTAGAGAATTTTTATCAGGAGATCTTAATGACTTATGGAAATATAATATCACTACAAATGAATGGACTTGGATGAAAGGAGATACTTCTTCGAGTGTTGCAAGTGTTTATGGACAAAAAGGAATAAGTTCAATTAATAATAAACTTGGTTCTAGATTTTATAGCACAACTTGGACTGATTTATCTGGTAACTTATGGCTATTTGGAGGAAATAGTTATTCTAATACTTCAAGCAATTATTATTACAATGACTTATGGAAATTTAATTCTAATTCTAATGAGTGGATATGGATTAGTGGGGATTCGATACCAAATAATACTGGAAATTATGGTAATCAAGGTGTCACTAATTTAAGTAATAACCCAGGTGCTCGAAATCAAAGTTCAGGATGGATGGATTCAAATGGAATATTGTGGTTATTTGGTGGCTATGGTTATGCAAGTAATTCAATAACCACTAAGGGATATTTAAATGATTTATGGAAATTTAACACTTTAACTAATGAGTGGACTTGGGTAAAAGGTGATAGTATTATAAATGTAAATGGAATATATGGAACAAAAGCTTCAGAATCTTCTTCTAATAAAATAGGAGCAAAGTATAATGCCAAAAGCTGGTCTGACAATTCTGGAAATTTTTGGTTTTATGGAGGATATGGTTTTGGAAATACTACTGCTGGTTATTTAAATGATTTATGGCGTTTAGGGGTTGCTTCTTTACCAATTGTTTTAAACAAATTTAATGTAGCAAGAAATGTTACATCTGCAATTTTATATTGGTCAACTGTATCAGAAATCAATAATAAATATTTTGAAGTTCAGAGAAGTATTGATGGTAAACAATTTTCTGCTATTGGTATTACTGAAGCCAAAGGATTTGCAAGTGAATATTTATATAAGGATGAAAAACCATTTGTTGGTATTAATTATTATAGATTAAAGCAAGTTGATATTGATGGTAAATTCAGTTTTAGCGAAACAAAATCTGTAAAATTTGATGGAGATGGTAAGTTAAGTTTTGTAATGTATCCTAATCCTACAAAAGAAAAAGTGAATGTTTTTGTAAATGCTTTTTCTGGTAAAGGAGAAATTATTATCACAGATATTTCAGGCAAACAAATTCAACAACAAGTTTTAGTTATTGGAAATAATACCATTGAAATTAAAAATCTTAGTAAAGGAATTTATTTTGTAAATATTATTACAGATAAAGAAAAACAAACTCAGAAATTGGTGGTGGAGTAAAAGGCTTTACAGTCATTGCGAGGCACGAAGCAATCTCATTGATAATATTTTTTTGAGACTGCTTCATTATTCGCAGTGACGAACACTTTTTTTTGTCATTGCGAAGGTTTTTGCCTGAAGCAATCTCTTTGGTATTATTTCATTTTTTTTGAGGGAGACTGCTTCGTTCCTCGCAGTGACGAAAAGCAAACCTCAACAGATTTCTCAGGCAAGAACCTTCGAAATGGCGAGTTTAATAAACTACTTCTTCTTCCCTCTCACCAAATCAAATGAATGTTGAATAAACTCTTTAAGTTTTACTGAAGGAATATTGCCATCCACAACAATAGTATTCCAGTGTTTTTTGTTCATGTGATAACCAGGTAAAACACTGCTGTATTCTTCTCTTAATTCTAATGCTAATTCTGGATTGCATTTTACATTAAAACGAACTGGTGTTTCATCAGCAGAAATAATTAAAAAGATTTTATTATTGATTTTGTACACCAAATTATCTGGTCCAAAGGGTTGACAATCCTCAACTTCACCTAAACTCATTGCAAATTCATGTATGCTTTCAATATCCATTATCTATTTCAGCAAGTTTATAATTTCTTCACTATCTGGTTTTGTTTTACTAGGAAAATATGCCAACATTTTACCATTTTCATCTAACAAAAATTTATTGAAATTCCATTTAATAGTAGCATCTAAAACTCCATTTTCTGTTTTATTGCAAAGCCATTTATAAATAGGAGCAATATTATCACCCTTTACATCAACCTTACTCGTTAAAGGAAATGTAACACCAAATTTTGCTTTGCAAAATTCTTTAATTGTTTCATCAGTTCCTGGCTCTTGTCCACCAAACTGATTACAAGGAAAACCAACAATAACAAGATTGTCTTTATTTGCTTCATACAATTTTTGTAAGCCTTCATACTGAGGTGTATAACCACATTCTGATGCAGTGTTTACAACCAGTATTTTTTTTCCTTTGTATTTTGAGAAGTCAATTGTTTTACCATCAATACTTGCTACTTTAAATTGATGAATAGAATTTTTTTGTGCAATTGCTGTTGTAAAAAATGCAATGCTGAATAATGAGATTAAGAATATTTTCATTTGATTTATTTTATTGTTTTTCGTAACACCCAATATCTGATCTAATGCCTTGTGGTCTTGGTTTTCCATTTATATCAACACTTAAAGATGGAGCTTGTGCTGCATCAATGCAAGGTGAATTAGTCTTAATATTAAAATTATAAATATTTTTAGTATAATCTATTTCTTCAAAATTTGGATTGGCGTCTTTTAAAGAATTAGTTATAGTAACATTTGCAGGATTAGTTTTTTGTTTGTACAAAATACTATTACAACTTACACTAAAACCAACAGCAGTATTCGTTTTTGGAATACTAATTTCATTATCTACAAAACCTCCATCACCATAAATAATAGAATTGTTTATGGTAACATTTAAAGCATTCGAATTGCTTAAATCGTTGGTGGTATTGCTGAGTGTAATTAAAGATTCTTTATGACTTAAATAGTAATTACTAAAACTTGCAAATGTGCAATGATTAAAATTGTATGTGCCACCAGACACAGCATAAAAACCAAATCCACAATTACTAATTAAACTATTTCGAACAAGCAACGAACTATTATAGCAAAGCAAAGCTTTATCATAAATATTATTGAAAATGCATTGATCAATAGTAACTTTTGGATTACTATTCGATGCAGGATTTTCTGCAACTACTCCTTGATAAGCATTTTTAATAATGCAATGTTGCAATTGATTGTCTTTACTTGTAGGACTAAAATAAATGTATGGCCAACTTCCTGGATAATCTTTATAGGGATCATCAATTCTTATTCCTTGAAAAACAATTTTGCTGCTCAAACTTGTATCACCAATAGCTTTCAAAGTTCCATTCACAACAATTGGAGCATTTGCATGTACATAAATCTGAGTGCCTTGTTGAATGGTTAATGTTTTATTCTGATTGATTGTTAAACTTCCTAAAATTACAATGGGCATTGAATTGGTGAAACTGCTATCAGTGGTAACTTTTACATTATTTAAAAACCGAGCATTCTTTCCATAAGCTTGTAATTGAATCCATTTGGTATTGCCATTGTATAAAATTTCAATACTATCTCTTACAATAAATGGAAGGTTTGCCAAATTAGGGTCTATACGAACTGTTGCAAACATGTACATACTATCATTAGCTTCTAATTCTAAATTTGAAAAATTTGTTCCAGAAATTCCATCAACATTTAATTTAAAAAAAGAACTTGCTCCACCTTTCAATGTTAATGAGGTAAGCTTTAGTTTTTGGTCATTGAGGTTGAAAATTTTTAAATAATGTGTTGTAGATCCTAGACTAGTAAAAACAGTATCGAAATGAATCGTGTCTTCAGATATTCTTAAAATAGCATCAGAGCTGGTTATAAAAGTATCTTTTTTGCAAGAAGTAACTAGAATTATACAGCTCAGAAAGCTTAGAAAAACAAACCTATTCAAATTAAATATTTTCATCACCTCAAAAATAAGGTGAATTATGACTTATAATGTATAAGCAACAGTTGCAATACTCAATTTTGTTCCAGAAATTTTTAAAATTTCATTTCCACAAGACTCTAAAGTTGCACCTGTAGTGATTACATCATCTACTAAAAGTATATGTTTATTTTTTAGTGCATCCTCATCAATTACATTAAAAACACCTTCCATATTTTGCCAACGTTGAATTCTGTTTTCATGTGTTTGTGTTTCAGTAAAAACAATTCTTTTAATTGCTTTATTTAATATTGGCTTTTGCCAAACTTCATAAATTCCTTCACAAATCATTGCAGCTTGATTATATCCACGTTTAAATTCCTTTTTTTCATTCAAGGGCAATGGGATAATTGCATCAATATCTTGATAGAGTACAGATTTTTTTAATTCAAGTCCTAATAATTTCCCCAAATAATAACCTGCTTCTTTATTGCCTTTATATTTAAGTTGCACAATTAAATGTTGTACTAAAGAATCTTTTGTAAAGAAAAAACTTGAAAAAGCCTTTTCAATAGCTAATCTTCCATAAAATATTTTTTCAATTGGATTGGGAGAGTTTTCAATAAAACCAGTATAAGGAAGTTCATTATTACATTTAACACAGAGCAACTCATCTTTCAGTAAAATATCACTAGAACAACCTAAACAAGTATGAGGGAAAATGATTTGGTTGAAACTATCAATAAATGTTTGGATGAGGTTCCTCATTGCTTAAAATCAATTAGTAAGAAATGTATTTTATAAAAATAAAACAGTTTTTTAACATATTAATGAACGTTGAATGCCAAATAAGAATATTTTCGTACAAATATTATAAAATGAAGGTTTTTTTTTCAAGTATCCTATTATTTATTGCCATTAATTCTCAAGCACAGACAGCAACTTTAAAAGGAAAATTAATAGATAGTATTACTCATAAGAATTTAGCAGATGCAACAATAAGTTTATTAGATCCTAAAGATAGTACACTTGAACAATTTACTTTATCTAAAGAAACAGGCAGTTTTGAACTTAAAAATATTAGTCTAGGTTTTTATCTCATTCAAATTTCTTTAAAGGGTTTTGATCCATTATTTATGAGAATTAATTTTACAAAAGAACAACCCGAAAGAAATCTTGGAAATATTTATTTAGAAAAAGAAGCAAAAGATCTTGGCAATGTAACTGTAGTTCAAACCCCCATTATTATTAAAAAAGATACTGTTGAGTATAATGCAGGAAGTTTTAAAACAAAACCTAATGCAGATGTTGAAGATTTGTTGAAGAAAATGCCAGGATTACAAGTTGATAAAGATGGTTCAATAAAAGCCCAAGGCGAGACAGTTCAAAGGGTTTTGGTAGATGGAAAACGTTTTTTTGGAGATGATCCTAAAATGGCAACAAAAAATTTACCTAGTGATGTGATAGATAAAATTCAAGTGTTTGATGCATTAAGCGATCAAAGTGCTTTTTCTGGTTTTGATGATGGTAACAGAACAAAAACCATAAATATTGTTACTAAAAAAGATAAACGTAAAGGAAATTTTGGTAAAGCAACTGTTGGTTTAGGTTCTGATGGAGATCAACTCATGAACGACCATAATTTGAATTTAAGCAATTTTAATAATGGACGTCAAATTACGATTACTGGTCAAGGTAATAATGTTAACAAACAAAATTTTGGAGTTCAAGATATTTTAGGTTCTTTAAGTTCTAGTGGTGGACGTGGAGGAGGAAGAGGAGGTGTATCTAATATTGTACAATCTTTAATAGGTGGTGGAGCTTCTAATGGTATTGTAAATACATGGAGTGGAGGTTTAAATTATGGAAATGAAGTAGGCAAATTCAATGACAAGCTTAATAGCAGTGGTTTTTATAATAATCAAAGAACAACTAGAGAACAAAATAGCTTTACTGAAAATTTAACTTCTGGAAAATCTGATTCTTCAATTTTTAGCAATCAAACACAAAGTTCTTTTACCAATAATAAAAATGGCAGATTCAATCTTAATTTAGAAAAACAATTAGATAGTGCTGGAAATAATTCTATCATTTTTCGACCAAATATCAATTTCCAAAATACTTTGAATACTTCTGAAACTAATACAAGTTCTACAAAATCAAAAACTATCAATCTTTCAAACTCTGCTGCCAATACTAGAAGTGAAAATTCTGGTTATACAGGAAGTGTAGATTTTACTTTTCGTCATCGTTTTAAAAAGAAAGGCAGAACTTTTACAACCAATGTTAATTTAGGAAGAAATGAAAATGATGGTGATGGAAATAATTATTCTATTAATGAATTTTATAAAAATAATGTTTCTGATAGAATTGATACGATCAATCAATTTTATACTTCAACAAGTTCAACCAAAAACTATGGTACAACAATTTCATATGCAGAACCCATTAGCAAATTTGCTCAACTAGAGCTTGCATATAATAGAACTTATTCTCAAACAGAGTCGGACAGAAAAACTTTGGCTTATGATGTTATTGCTAAAGACTTTTCAACAGTAGTGTCAAATTTAACGAACAGTTTTAGAAATACCTATAAAGCAGATAGAGGAACATTGAGTTATCGTTTAACAAAAGAAAAATTCAACTTCACAATTGGTAATGGTTTTCAATGGGGTAATTTAAATAGCATAAATAGAACAACTGGTAATGTAATTGTACAAGATTATGTGAATCTTTTTCCTACAGCGAATTTTAATTATAGTTTTAGTAAAACACAAAATTTACGTTTTAATTATTCTGGTAGAACCAATCAGCCAAGTGTAACTCAACTTCAACCAGTAATTAATAATAGTGATCCATTAAATATTACTACTGGTAATCCAAATTTGAACCAAAGGTTTACTAACAACTTTAGATTGTTCTATAATTCGTTTAACATCTTAACTCAAAAAATATTTTTTGCAACAATTAATGCAAGTTTTGTTTCTAATGATATTCAAAATTCAGTTACTGTTTTAAGTAATGGCGTTCAAATTACTCAACCTGTAAACTTAAGTGGAACTTATAATATTTTGGGATTTGTAAATTATGGTTTTCCATTGCGTAAGCCAAAAAGCAATTTAAATTTTGGATTGAATTTTAATAGAAATCAATCTCAGAGTTTAGTAAATGGTTTAAGTAATTTTAG
The DNA here is from genome assembly GCA_963716885.1 of uncultured Chitinophagaceae bacterium. GTDB lineage: Bacteria > Bacteroidota > Bacteroidia > Chitinophagales > Chitinophagaceae > CAIVPM01. The sequence continues at coordinate 67,448 of CAVQUL010000005.1, forward strand.
CAGAAACACCACTTTAGGACAAACCATTTCATGGTCATCTAATCTTAAAGAAAAATGGGACTTCAATTTAACATCAAGCACAACTTATAATATTGCTTCTTACACTTTACAGCCAGAACAAAATGCCAATTATTTTTCTCAAATGATTTCAGCAGAAATTACTCGTTACACAAAAACTGGTTGGATATTTTCTTTAGATTTTGATTACACTTATAATGGAGGAAGAACTGATGGTTTTAATACATCTATCCCATTATTAAATGCAAGTATATCTAAACAAGTATTTAAAGACAAAGCAGGTGAGTTTAAGTTTTATGTGTTTGATTTATTCAGTCAAAACCAAAGTGTGTCACGTTCTGTTGCATCAAATTATATCCAAGATGTTCAAACAAGAGTGCTGACTAATTATTTTACAATGAGTTTTACATATAATCTAAGAAGTTTTAAACCTCAGCAAAATCAACAAATGAGAATGTTTATGGGTCCTGGTGGTGGTGGTCAAAGAGGCGGTGGAACTCGATTTTAAGCTTTCTTATTAACCCAGATTTCTACTAGTAGCTTTATATGTGTTAAGTTTGCAACTTCTACTGTAGTGCAGTAGAGTTCAATGTACAATTATGGCAAAAGCTAATTTAAAAGGTTTCGATAAATTTATTAATAAAGAGCTCAAAGGAGCTAAGAAAAAAGAAGCTATTCGTCAGGAAAAAAGAAAATATAAAGCTGAAAAAAGAGAAGCAGGAAGATTAGCCCATAAAAAGAAAATGGAGAAGTTGAATGGAACTTATCAACCTCCCATTAAAAAAAGCAGCAACAATACCAATAAAGTTGAAAAAATTATTCTTGAAAAAGATGTAGCTGAATTAATGCCTTTAAATAAATTCATTGCACATGCAGGAATTTGTGGTAGAAGAGAAGCTGTTGAGTTGATTAAGGAATCAATGATTACTGTAAATGGAACTATTATAATAGAGCCAGGATTTAAAGTATCTGATAAAGATTTAGTAAAATATAAAGGAAAGAAAATTTCTGCAAAAACTACAGCAGTTTATATTCTACTCAACAAACCCAAAGATTATATTACCACTTCTGATGATCCTAAAGGAAGAAAAACGGTGTTAGATTTAATTAAAGGAGCTACTCCAGAAAGAGTGTATCCTGTAGGTAGATTAGATAGAAATACGACTGGAGTTTTACTATTAACTAATGATGGTGATTTAGCACAAAAGCTTACACATCCTTCATATGAAATAAAAAAGATTTATGAAGTAGGTCTTGATAAAGAAATTTCTAAAAAAGATTTTGAAAAAATATTGAATGGAATAACACTGGATGATGGATTTATTAAGGCAGATGCTTTATCATTTCTTGAAGCAAAAGATAAAAAATCATTAGGCATAGAAATTCATAGTGGTAGAAATAGAATTGTTAGAAGAATTTTTGAATCGCTTGGATATACTGTTGAGAAATTAGATAGAGTATTGTTTGCGAATCTTACCAAGAAAAATGTAAATCGTGGAGATGGAGAATGTTGAATGAAAAAGAAGTTCGATTATTAAAGTATATGAATAAATCGTTTGTGAAGAAGATTAAACCTGTGGCTAGTAGTTAGTAGTTAGTAGTAAGTCGATAGTCGATAGTCGATAGTCGATAGTCGATAGTCGATAGTCGAAAATAAAATAAAGAAAGATAATTATAAATTATTATAAACTGTATATTATACTTGTAAGTCACTGCAAGGTACGAGGCAGTCTTTTTCAAATTTTAATCCATTCCAAATTGTTCAAAATAATAAAACAAGAAACTCCAAACGACTAACTCAACATGAAATTCAAAGAGCTCGATATTATTTTTGAAAATAAAGAAATTATTGCCATCAATAAACCAGCAGGGTTATTTTCTGTACCTGATAGATTTGGAGTAGAAATTTCCTTAAAACAAATTTTAGAAGAAAAGTTTGGAAAGATTTTTATTGTTCATCGTTTAGATAAAGATACCAGTGGTGTTATCTTATTTGCTAAAGATGCTGCTACTCATAAAGCTTTAAACGAAATGTTTGAGTTAAGAAAAATTGAAAAATATTATGTAGGCTTGGTAATTGGTTCTTTATATAATAAAGAGGGAAGAGTTGAAGTTAAAATGCAAGAACACAGCTTTAAAAAAGGAGAAATGATTGTAAATCCTAATGGAAAACTTTCATTAACTACTTATGAAGTGTTGAATGATTACAAACATTTTTCTTGGGTGAAATTTCAAATACATACTGGTCGTACTCATCAGATTCGTTTACATGCCAAACATATTGGTCATCCTTTGGTTTGTGATGATTTATATGGCGATGGAAAACCTATTTTGCTTTCTCAAATCAAATCAAAGTATAAACTTTCAAAAAATAGTTTAGAAGAAACTCCCATTTTGAATCGAGTTGGATTACATGCTTATCAACTTATTTTTGAATGGAATAACAAAAAAATTGATTTGATTGCTGAACCACCAAAAGACTTGAGAGCTTTGTTGCAACAGTTGGAAAAAAATGTTAAGGGGAAATTATAAATTGTGAATTGTAAAGTATAAATGAATAGAATTAGAAAGAGAATATTTTACTTTAAACAAATAACAAGAAACTCCAAACCAGAAACTTAAACCTACACCATCATCCCTTCAATTCTCTTAAACCCTTGTGCAGCGTTCAATTCCTCCCAAAGAATTTCATAGATAGTTAATGCAATTGGAATATGGCTTTTCACAATTTCGTTCTGAATTTTAATACACTTACTTGCATTATAACCTTCAGCAACCATATTCAATTCTAGTTGTGCAGCTTTAACACTATAGCCTTTACCAATCATGTTGCCAAAAGTTCTGTTTCTACTGTACAAAGAATAACAGGTAACTAGTAAATCTCCTAAATAAACAGATGCTGCATAATTTATTTTCTTTTGCTCTTCTTCTGTTTCTTTATTCCAAACTAATTGTTTTAAAAAGCGAACCATTTCATCTGCAGCATTAGTAATATAAACACTTAAGAAATTATCACCATATTCTAATCCATGTGCAATACCAGCACCTAAAGCATAAATGTTTTTTAAGATGGCAGCATATTGAACTCCAATTACATCATGATTTGTTACAATATTTAAATAATCGGTTTTAAAATTATTTCCAATAGTTAAAGCTTCATGTTCATTTAATCCACTAAAAGTTAAATAACTTAATTTTTCTGAGGCAACTTCTTCAGCATGACAGGGTCCTAAAACTGTAAAATAATTTTCAAGTTTAAAATCAAATCGTTCAGCTAGAAATTCATTGAGTAATTGATTTTTTGATGGAAGAATTCCTTTGATTGCTGAAACTATTTTTTTGTTTTGAAAAGCATTTTTATCTAATTGCAATAAAGCACTTTCTGCATAAGCCGATGGAGTTGCAACCACTAAAATATCACTATTAGCAACTACTTCAGCAATATTATTAGAAAGTTTAAGTTGCTCTGTTTTAAAATATGCAGAGTGTAAATAATGAGGATTATGTCGTCTAGTTTCAATGGTTTTAATTGTGTCTGCATTCCTAATCCACCAATTAATAGTATTGCCATTATCTGTCAATAATTTTGCTAATGCTGTAGCCCAACTTCCACCACCTATTATTCCAAATTGCATAATGCTATATTTGTTTTAACAAATGTAAAAGATTTTGTTTCATCAATTTTTTTTAATTAATCTATATGAAAATCATAAAAATTTTATTGTTTATTGTAATTTTTATTTCTTGTAAGAGTAAGAATGAAAATGTACCAACAATTGCTTTTGTTGATGCATTTGAAGACAATACTATTACTAAAGCTAAGCAAGGTTTTTTTGATGCATTAAAAAAAGATGGTTTTAGTGAAGAACAAAAAACAATTAATGTTATTTATCGAAATGCACAAGGTAATATTCCTACACTAACACAAATTGTTCAATATGCAAAATCAGAAAAGGTAAGTTTAATAGCAACTTGTCCTTCAATATCAACTATCACAGCCATTCAAAATATAAAAGATATTCCAGTATTTATGATGGTTTCACCAAAACCAGAATTTATGAAAATAAATACTAAAGATGGAAAAGCTCCCACAAATCTTTTTGGTGTTGGAGAAGATTTAAGTTATATCGATACTTCATTTGGGTTAATTCCAAAACTCTTAAACAAAAAAAGCAACATAAAAGTTGGAATGATTTTCAACCAAAGCGAACCACAAAGTGTTGATGCTTTAAATAGAATTAAAACTTTGGCTCAACAAATGAATATTGAGTTGGTGAGTTTGCCTGTAAATTCAAGTGCAGAAACACAATTGGTTACACAATCTCTTTTGTCAAAAGGTATTGATGCATTTTTTGCAAATCCAGATAATGTAGTGTTTGCATCATTCGAAACCATTATACAAGCTTGTAATAATGCCAAAGTGCCTGTGTTTACTAGTGAAGCAGGTTTAGTTGCTCGTGGTGCTGTTGCAGCTTATGGTGCAGATATGTATGCTTGGGGGTATCAGGCAGGTGAACAAGCAGCAGAATATTTAAAAACAAAATCTACTAAAGATTTGCAATGGCAAATGGTTAAAAAGAGAACTAAGGTTTATAACTCAAAAGTTGCTGCACAGTATGGAATTATTGTTGGTGAAGGGTTTGAGAAGATGGACTGATTTAGTTGATAGGTTTAAAAGTTTATTGGTTGATTGGTTTTATTTGTTCCATCGCAAAACAGCTTCTGCAACTCTTTCACCTAAAGCCTCTCCTTTTAATAAAAAATGTTCTTGGATTGGTGCTTTAAAATTTGCTTCATTAGTGATGGCAGAAGCTCCAAAAGGAGATTGCCAATCATTTCCTCCAATGACTATCATTCCAAAAATCATCATTGAATGTAACAAACTTGTTTGCACTAATTCTTCACCAGATGAAATGCCGCCTCCTGTTACAAAAACAGCTCCTATTTTATTTTTTAAGGGTTGATTTTTAAATGGCCATTTTTTAATAAATGCTAAAACTTCTGGTGCTGGATTGGCATTGTAAACTGGACTTCCAACAATAATAGCATCAGCACTAATTAAATCTTCTTCAGTAGTTGAATCAATGGTTTTAATAATCAAATTTATTCCTTTTACTGATTCTACTCCTTTTGCAACAGCTTTAGCTAAAACTTTAGTGTTATTGGTTTCTGAGTAATATGTGATTAAGACTTGATGTTTGGATTGTGCTGAAATAGTACAATGCAAAAGCAAAAATGTAAAAATGTAAAGCAGGGTTTTCATTATTCAATAAATTAATTAAGCAGCACTTTCATTAAAAGATTTAATAGAGTTCATTATAGAACCTTTTAATTCTAATTCTTCTTCTATATCGAAATCATCTTGTAATCCTAACCAAAACTTTGCAGAGTTACCAAAATATTTGCTCAGCCTAAGTGCAGTATCAGCAGTTATTCTTCTGTTGCCTTTTATGATTTCTGAGATTCGTGTTTGAGGTATTTCACAATCTTTTGAAAGTTTATAGGCAGTAATATTTAAAGGGACTAAAAACTCTTCTTGAAGAATTTCGCCAGGATGTATGTTATTTAATTTAGCCATAATATTTTGTTTAATGATAATCAATAATTTCAACTTCAGATGCATTTCCATTATTCCATTTGAAAATTATTCTCCATTGATTGTTAATTCTAATACTGTAAAACTCTTTTAATTTACCAGATAATTTCTCTAATCTATTTGATGGTGGTATTCTTAAGTCAACCAAATCAATGGAATTATTGATCATTCTCAGTTTTCTTCTACCAATTTGTTGAATTTCATTGGAAGGTTTCTTTACTCTTAAACCATTCCAAATTTTTTCAGTATCAGAATTCCCAAAAGAAATTATCATAGTAACGTTTAAAGTTGCTAACGTCAAAAGTAACTAAATTTTGGCAAATGAAGAAATCAAACCAATTCAACCAATCATCAATAATTCACTGCCTTGCTTTACATTTGCCACAAATACAATTACCATGGCAGTAAGAGCAGATTTGTTTCAATCTCCAGATTATTATTTAGTAGATGAATTATTAACTGATGAACAAAAACTCATCAGAGATACCGTTCGTAATTATGTAAAAAAAGAAATCTCTCCAATAATAGAAGATTATGCAGAACGTGCAGAATTTCCACAACAAATTGTAAAACAAATGGGCGATTTAGGTTGTTTTGGTCCAACCTTGCCTGTAGAATATGGTTGTGGTGGTTTAGATTATATTAGCTATGGATTAATGATGCAAGAATTAGAACGTGGTGATAGTGGGGTTCGTAGCACTGCTAGTGTTCAAGGCAGTTTAGTAATGTTTCCAATTTATGCTTATGGTAACGAAGACACAACGAAATAAATATTTACCAAAATTAGCTAGTGGAGAATGGTTGGGTTGTTTTGGTTTAACTGAACCTAATCATGGTAGTGACCCAAGTTCAATGCTTACGAATATTAAAGATGCTGGTGATCATGTGATTCTAAATGGAGCAAAAATGTGGATCAGCAATGCACCTTTTAGTCAGGTTGCAGTTGTATGGGCAAAAAATGAACAAGGCGAAATTCAGGGCTTAATTGTTGAAAGAGGAATGGAAGGGTTTTCAACTCCAACAACACATGGAAAATGGAGTTTACGTGCTAGTGCAACTGGAGAATTGGTTTTTGATAATGTAAAAGTTCCTAAAGAAAATATTTTACCTAATGTAAAAGGATTAAAGGGGCCTTTAGGTTGTTTAACTAAAGCTCGTTATGGTATTGCTTGGGGAACATTAGGTGCAGCTATGGATTGTTATGATACGGCTTTACGTTATAGTAAAGAACGTGAACAATTTGGTAAACCTATTGGAGGATTTCAGTTACAACAAAAAAAGTTAGCTGAAATGATTACTGAAATTACTAAAGCTCAACTTTTAGTTTGGCGTGTAGGAGTGTTAATGAATGAAGGCAGAGCTACTCCACAGCAAGTAAGTATGGCAAAAAGAAATAGTTGTGAAATTGCAACTAATATTGCACGTGATGCTCGTCAAATGCTAGGAGGAATGGGCATTACAGGTGAGTACAGTATTATGAGACATATGATGAATTTAGAAAGTGTAATTACATACGAAGGAACTCATGATATTCATTTATTAATTACTGGTATGGATGTTACGGGCTTAAATGCATTTAAATAATTTATCCCTTATTTTAAGGGATAATATCCTGAATAATTACACAGTACTTTTACTGCCTAGTATTATAAACCTTTGTAGTAAATGAAAAGTAGCGTTAAGATTTATTGTCTATTAGTTTTTATTCTTTTCTTGACATCATGTAATAGAAGAACCATATTCACTACTGATGTAAGAAAAAATGTAGAAGATTTAAATTTGAATTTAACTAAACTTCAATATTATATTGATAATGATATTATTTTATCGAGAGAAGTGAGTAAGGATACAGGTAAAATAAATTCAGGAATTTTCATTTATCAAGATGGAAAATATTATCAAAACATCAAATTGAAAGCAAATACAAGAGGAATCTGTACTGCTGCATTTCCAGATAGATTACATATTGCTTTTGAAAAAGGCGAAAATAAATATTTAGTATTTGCTACTCCTAATTCATTACGAGAAGATAAAACCTATCAACTACTTGCAGATCCTTCATCAAGAAATGATGATCATATTATTCAATATGATGGTAATCTATATAAATTATTTGTAGATAAGAATTGGCCAAAATTGGTCATCAGTAAAAAGTTGATTAATAAAGAAAAATACGATGGTCGAAATATGAAAGGTCAAAAAGTAAAATAAAGTAATATTGCAGAAGTCATTCAATATTTTGCAATGTCATCTTCAAAAAAAAATTGTCTCTTTTTTTTAGTTGGATTAATGGGCTCTGGAAAGTCGCATTGGGGCAAGATTCTTGCTCAACAAAACAAGTATAAATTTATTGACCTTGATGAATTGGTAGAATCAAAGAACAACAATTCTATTTTGCAATTATTTAATGAATTTGGTGAAGATGCTTTTAGAAAAAAAGAACATGAAACTTTAATAGAACTCTTTTCAATTCAAGAAAAAACGATCATTGCAACTGGTGGAGGAACGCCTTGCTATTTTGATAATATGAATCTAATGAATCTAAATGGAATCACCATTTGGCTCAACGATTCTATTGAAAGTATTTGTGAAAGATTAGATAAAAATAAATCAACAAGACCATTAATTGCAAATGAAAACATCTCACATCTTAAATCTACTATAGCTAAATTATATCATGAAAGATTAGATAATTATAATATGTCGAAATATTCGTTATCAAGAATCGAAATCAATGAATATAATTTGCAAAACATCATTAATATTTATGCATAAAAAAATTCTGATTGCAAGTGCAATATTTGCAGCTCTATCTGTAATTCTAGGAGCTTTTGCTGCCCATGCTTTGGCAGATAAATTAACTATTGCACAACATAAAACATTCGAAACTGCTGCAAGGTATCAAATGTATCATGCATTGGCAATGGTTTTAACTGCATTATTATATTTACATCAACCAAACAAAAGTTTACAATATGCTGCTCTTTTATTTGGTATTGGAATTATACTTTTTTCAGGCTCTCTCTACACACTAATTTTTTTAAATTTAATTAACATAGAAGGGTTTAAGTTTATAGGTGCAATTACTCCATTAGGAGGATTGTCATTTATTGGTGGTTGGATGATGATGATAATCACTGCAATAAAATGGAAATAAAAATAGGAGAAATTAAATATTAATTATGGATACCAATTATAAAATTCTTTTAGTTGAAGATGAAGTGAAATTGACGAAAGTTATTCAAAACGAATTAATAACTGAAGGCTTTGAAGTAGATATTGCATTGGATGGATTAATTGCAGAAGAAAAATTTTTGAACAATTCATATACATTAATAATATTAGATATTAGTATTCCTAAAAAAAATGGATATGAACTTTGTAAAACTATAAGAGAAACTAATAAAAAGATTCCTATTATTATGCTTACTGCTCTTGGTGAAATACAAGATAAAATTCAAGCATTCAATTTAGGTGCTGACGATTTTATTGTAAAACCTTTTCATTTTCGAGAACTCATAGCACGGATCAAAGTTTTTTTAAAACGTACTGATGTTGAGCAAAACGAAAAAATTATAGGATATCATGATTTAGAAGTTCATTGTGACAAAAAAACCGCTTTTCGTGGAGGCAAAGAAATTCCTCTTACCGTTAAAGAGTTTACTTTGTTAAAATTGCTGATCGAAAATCAAGGCAAACCAACATCTAAACAAGAAATTCTAGAAAAAGTTTGGGACTTAAGTTTTGATACAGGAACCAATACTATTGAGGTTTATATCAATTTCTTGAGAAATAAAATCGATAAGCCTTTTGATAGAAAATTAATTTATACAAAATCTGGATATGGTTATTTAATTAAATAATAATTGTGAATTTAAAATTTCGTTTTGCTTTATTGTTTACGTTAGTAGTTGCATTTATTCAAGCTATTACTTGTTTTTCCATTTATTATTTTTATGCTGAACACAGAAAAACTGATTATAAAACCAAATTAAAAAGTGAAGCATTGTTGGCTTACGATGCTTATTTAAATGAAAGTTTTTTTAAGAATAATACTGCTAATGTATTGCCAGCAGGGTTTAATAATAAGTTGATGTATGAACGAGAAGTTATTATTTATTCCGAAAATCAAAAACAGCTTGCTCAATTACCTCAAAATGCTAAAATCGATATTCATGAATCAGATTTTGCTAAAATTAGAAAAGTTAATGAATATTATTTTAGTAGAAAATGATAGAGAACATTTGGGTATGTATCTCAATGAAAAAAAGCAATACATTGTAACTTCTGCTATTGATGTTGAAGGACTAGAAAAATTATCTAAACTCATATTAATTTTAACTGGAGTATTTTTTTCGAGTGTTATTTTAACTGCATTTTGTAGTTATCTTTTTGTAACTTCTGCTTTAAAACCATTAAAAATACTCATACAAGAAATTCAACAGACCACAGAAGTTAGTTTATGGAAAAAGGTAAATGAAGGAAATGGAAAAGATGAAATTGCTAAAATAGCCATCAATTATAATAAGGTTTTAGGAAGGCTGAAACGAGCATTTGAAACGCAGCAAATATTTGTGCAGCACGCCTCGCATGAGTTAAGAACTCCTTTAACTGTAATGTTTGCTACAACTGAGTCTGCTTTAAATAAACTCCATACAGAGCAAGAGTATAAGCAAATATTATTTTCCTTAAAAGAAGAACAAATTAATTTAATTGAACTTACTAATTCTTTATTGGTATTATATCAACTCGACAAGCATAAAAGTTATCCTCATTGGCATGTTCTTAGAGTTGATGAATTGCTGTACGATGCAATTAGTTATTGTAAAAAAATATTTCCAGGAATTACTATTGATTTTTCATTTGAAAATATACCTGAGGAACAAAATTTAAGTATTGAGGGAAATGAAAGTTTATTAAAAGCTGCTTTTATTAATCTACTAAAGAATGCTTTTTTGTATTCAGAAGATAAAAAATTAAATATTATAATCAGTGCGTTTGACAATTCACTACTTATACATTTTGATAATAGTGGGGCTCATTTAACACAACAAGAAATTGAAGTATTAAAAAAACCATTTGAGAGAAGTGAAGATATTGGTTTGGTGAAAGGAATTGGACTTGGGTTGTCCATTGTTGAAAAAGTATTAACCTTCCATAATGGTCATTTAATTTATTCTGCTTTACCTAATTCAATAAACAGATTTACTGTGCAATTAAAATAATTAATTATGCTTTAGTCCATGCATCTCTATCATCAGGACTAAATTTCCATGGTGCAAAATTATTTTCAATATTACTAAACATTCCATTCCATTCTTGTGGTGCATTACTTTCTTCCATCACCAAGCTCCTTCTTAATTCAACAATAATTTCCATAGGTGAAATGCTTACTGGACAAGCTTCTACACAAGCATTACAAGTTGTACAAGCTCTTAGTTCTTCAACAGAAATATAGTCGTGTAAAAGAGATTTGTTATCTGCAACAAAACTTTTATTGAGTTTGATATTTGTGCTTACATCCTCTAATCTTTCTCTTGTCTTCATCATAATCATTCTTGGACTCAATAGTTTTCCTGTAATGTTTGCAGGACAAGCAGCAGAACATCTTCCACATTCAGTACAACTATAGGCTTCTAATAAATTTCTCCAACTTAAATCAAAAATATCTTTAGCACCAAAACTTGCAGGAGTTTCAGCATTTGTTGGAGCTAATTCTGGTTGCATGGCATACAAAACTTCTTTTTGAATTGCTAGCATATTATTCATTTGTCCTTGTGGTTTCAAACGAGCAAAATATGCATTTGGAAAAGCAAATAAAATATGTAAGTGCTTGCTATAAGGCAAGTAATTTAAGAAAGCAAAAATTCCAATAATGTGTAGCCACCAACAAAATCTTTCTATCAATTCTATGCTATGAAAACTAATTCCATTTAATAATGGATGCAAATAAGATGAGATAAGAAAAGAACCAGTTTGAGCTGAAGCATAATGGCCATAATTATTTTGCTGCAATAATGTATCACAAGCATTCATAGTTAAGAACAAGCTCATTAAAACGATTTCAGTTATTAAAATGTAATTGGCATCTGAACGAGGCCAACCATTCAAATCTTTACTAATGAATCTTTTTATTTTTAAAATGTTTCTTCTCACTAAAAAAATGGCACAAGCAACAAGAACTAATAAAGCAAGAATTTCGAAAGAGTTAATTAGAAAACTATAAATATTGTTTGATACAATCTGAGATAATATTCTGTGAGAACCAGTAATACCATCAATTACAATTTCTATTACTTCAATATTAATAATTACAAAACCCAAATAAACCACCAAATGCATTACTGCTACTAATGGGTTTTTAAACATTTTTTTTTGTCCAAAGGCCAATAGAACTAAGTTCTTCCAACGTGCTGCTTTATTATCATTAATTTTTTCATCTTTCCCTAATAAAATATTTCTTCTAATTACCAAAATGTTTTTAGTAAACAAATAAGAGCCCACTGCAAAAAGCAATAAAAAAAATAGTTGTGGTAGGTATTGCATGAAAATAATTTTAGTAGATGTTAACCTTTTAATTGATTCACTAAATCAATATATTGTTGAGATGCATTTTCTTTACTAATTCCTTTAAGCTGTTCCCAAGCTTCATGTTTTGCTCTTGCAACAAAATCAAAAGGATTTGATGGAGCTTCACCATCATTATCACCATTTGTAGCTTGTTTGTATAAAGAATAAAGTTTAAGTAAAATTTCGTTACTTGGTTTCTCAGTTAAGGTTTTGCTGTTGGCAACAGCAGCTTCTAATTGATCTTGTAAATTCATATTATTTATTCTGGTTTGTAAATGTAATTATTGTTCGCTTTCTAACATCTTTTTGCCTTTCTCAATATGGGCAATATCATCAAAGCATCTTTTTGGTAATCTTACTAATTGTTTCAAAACTTCAATTTTTTTAACTGCATTATTGTTTTCTTCATATGCATCTGCAAGTGTTAAATAATTCAATACAAAATACGGTTCAAGTTTTTTGCATTTTTCTAGATACTTTATGCATTCCTCTATTGAGGGTTCAGGCAAACCACCATATAATGCTTTAACAGCAAGTTTTTTAAACCAGTTTAATGTTACCATTTCATAATGCCATTTACCTACTATAAAATTGGCTAATCCATGATTTGGATTTAGTGCAAGAGCTTTATCAGCATTGGTTTTAATGTCGTTAACCAAACCTACAACTTTTTTATTTTGATCTTCAACTTCTGTTAATTTCCCACTTACTAAAGCCAATAAGTAATATGAATTAGCATTATTGCTATCCACTTGCATAGCTCTATTTGCAAAGGCTAAAGCTGATTCATAATAAATTCTTTTATCATTATTCTTTTTTAATCTTGCACCAATACTACAGTTTAATTCAGTAGATTTTTGTAATGATAAATAATGATTTGGGTCAGCTGTTAATATTTGTTTATAAACATTTAAAGCTTCGGTTTCTTTGAATTCTAATTCAAAATTTCTTGCTTCTTTTAATAGTAAACTAATTTCTTGACTATAAGAAGCTATAGAAAAAAACAGGAAAAAACTTATAACAAAATACTTCATTTTTTAATCTCTTTTTGATTGATAACTCACAGAAACATCTCCAATGAATTGTTGAATTGGAGGATTCTTTTTTGTAATGCTAATGTTTATTTGTTGAACTTGATTGATCTGATTGAATACATCATCAGCAATAATTACAACAAGATTTTCTAATAATTCTGTGGGTCGATTCATGTGTTTTGATACGATTTCAAATAGCTTTTCGTAATTTACAGTTTGGTCAATTAAAATGTTTTTTTTATTTGACATGGCGAAGTGTACTGAAAGATTTACTATAAAACTTCCACCAATAATTTTCTCTTCGGGATATAATCCATGAAATGATTTAAATTCTAAATTTTCTAGTTGAATAGAGAACATAAGCGAAGATAAGTTATGACAGTTGCTGAATTTTTGAAAAAAGATAAATTTTTGCAAATCTTTGAGCTGAAAAATAAGTTTTGGTAAAACTATTTTTGTTTGTCAATTTTACTCATATGAACCAACAAGAACTTATTCAACAAATTTTTACTAAAAATAGTTTTTTATGTGTTGGTTTAGATACTGAGCTAGATAAAATTCCAAAACATCTTCAAATTAATAAAAATGCAATTCTAGAATTTAACAAAGCAATTATTGATGCTACAAAAGATGCTTGTGTCAGTTATAAAATTAACACTGCATTTTATGAAGCTATGGGTGTAAAGGGTTGGGAAATCATGGAAGAAACCTTGCATTATATTCCATCAACACATTTTAAAATTGCTGATGCTAAAAGAGGAGATATTGGTAATACATCTGCTCAATATGCCAAAGCATTTTTCGAAATTTTTCCTTTTGATGCCATTACTGTTGCACCTTATATGGGCGAAGATAGCATTAGACCATTTTTGGAATATGAAAATAAAACAACAATTGTTTTGGGATTAACAAGCAATAAAGGTGCAAATGATTTTGAAATGCAAAAAGTGGGTAATGAATTCCTATTTGAAAAAGTAATTTCAACAATTGCAAATTGGGGAACAAGAGATAATTTAATGTTTGTTGTGGGTGCCACTCAAGCAGAACAATTACTATCAATTCGAAAAATAATTCCAGAACATTTTTTATTAGTGCCTGGAATTGGTTTTCAAGGAGGGAATTTGAAAGAAGTTGCAAAACATGGGATGATTAACAATGTTGGATTATTAGTGAATGCTAGTAGGGCAATTATATATGCAGGTGAAGATGAAAAATTTGCAAAGGAATCTTCTGAAATTGCAAAACAATACCAATTCGAAATGGCTTCATTAATGAAAGAATTTTTATAAATCAGTAAATTTTAAGATAAAAACGTTTTGTGTAATATTTATTTTTAAATTTAAACCCTAAACTAATTGAACATGGTAAAATTTAATGACATTAAAATTGGCGATTTTTTAAGAGCAGAGTATGAAAGCAAATTTTGGGACGGTGAAGTGGTGCTTTTAAATGGTGATGAAAAACAAGTTTGTGTTAAAACTGAAGTTCAAGAATTTTGGTTTGAAACCGATAAATTGCAAGGCATTCCTTTAACAGAAGCTGCTTTGTTAAATATGAATTTTTCTAAGCAAATGATGGAGGATGGCTCAATAAAATATTCTAAAGGAGTTTTTAGATTAGTAACTCCAGTTAAAGGCGATTTCTCTCATTTTGATATGTGGTATAGAGAAGATAAAAGACATAATCCAGATGTTCATTTTGTACATCAATTGCAAAATCATCATTTAGATATGACTAAAGTTCATCTTACTGCTGATCCTGTATAAATATTTTTCAATTTATTAATGGAACAATTTTTAAGCCTTCAGCAAAATAAAATTTCTTATTATAATGAAGGGCAAGGAAAAGTGATTGTTCTATTACATGGATTCGGTGAGGACAAAAATATTTGGAATTATCAACTCGAATTTTTAAAGTCAAATTATCAAGTTATTATTCCTGATTTGCCAGGAACAGGAAATTCAGATTTACTTGATAAAGAAAATATTTCAATTAATGATTATGCAAATTGGTTGCATGATTTTATTTTTAAAATTATCTCTCCTCATCAAAAAATAATTTTGTTAGGTCATAGTATGGGTGGATATATTTCTTTAGCTTATGCTAAAAAATATCCTGAAACTCTTGCTGCGTTTGGATTAATTCATTCAACTGCTTTTGCAGATAGTGATGAAAAAAAAGAAATTCGATCAAGAGCCATTCTTTCAATACAAAAATTTGGAACCTTTTCTTTTTTAAAAAATACCATTCCAAATTTATTCTCAAAACAGTTTAAAAAAACAAATTCATCAGTAATTGATGATTTAATAAAGCAAGGAAAAACATTTACGAAAGAAGGTCTTATTCAATATTATAGTGCAATGATGAATAGGATAGATTCTACTGATGTTTTAATTAATTCTGAAGTTCCAGTTTTATTTGTAATGGGCGAAGAAGATATTGCTGCTCCTTTAAGAGATGTGTTACAACAATGCCATTTACCTAAAAAATCTTATGTTCATATTTTAGAGAATGTTGCTCACATGGGAATGTTAGAAGCAACAGAAAAACTAAATAGTATCATTGAAAATTTTGCTGAAGATATTATTGTTCATTAGTTTCAGAAGCACCATATTTATTAATCATTCTTTCTAAAAAACTAGAAGTAAAAGAAACAATAAGACTGAATAATAATGCACTTCCCCAACCTGCTACTTTAAATCCTTCAACTATTTCTGAAGCCCAATAAACTATAAGAATATTAATAAAAAGTAAAAATAATCCAAGTGTAAAAATGGTTATTGGAATGGTGAGAATTATTAATAAAGGTTTTACAAAACTGTTTAATAAACCCAATACAACAGCGACTATCATTGCTGTTAAAGTACTGTCAACAGAAACTCCTTTTAAAATATATGATGCCAATAAAACTGCTACAGCAGTTAGAATAGCTTTTGTAAAAAATTTTATCATACTGCAATTTAAATTACAACGAGTTCATAAAACTCATCTGGGTTTAAATATTTTTTTGAAAGTTCATGCAATTCTTCAGCTGAAACTGTTTTAATAGTGTTAATAGCATTCTTAAAATAATCTTCTGTTAGATTGTTTAGTATGTATGATTTCCAACGACTGATGATTTGAAAAGGGCCATCTAAATCGCCAAGAATTGAACCTATCATATAATTACGTACTAAATTTAATTCATCTTCATCAATTAATTTTTCATGTAAAACATTCATTTCTTTATACACTTCATCCATTGTTGGCTGATAAACATCTCGTCCACATTCAGTACTAATCATCCATGCACTTTGGTGAATATAATTTTGAAGATAAGAGTGTATGCCATAAGTATAGCCTTTATCTTCTCTAATATTACTCATCAATCTTGAACCAAAAAAACCACCATAAATGGTATTCAGTACCAATGTTTTTTGAAAGTCTGGATGATGTTTATTAGGAAATGGACGAGCAATTCGAACTGCTGCTTGTACACCATTTTCATCATTAATAATTGTTGATTTTTTCTCTGGACTTGGTAATGGAGAAATTGCATTAAATACATTTGGAACTTTATTAAAAGGCAAATGTCCAAATGCTTTGTTAAGAATTGCTACATAATCTTTTGGTAATTTACCTGCAATAAAAATTTTACAATTTCCATTTTGATAATATTGCTGATAGAATTTTATTAAACTATCTCTATCTACTGCATCATAATCTAAAGTTGATGTATAACGACCATAAGGATGGTGAAAGCCATATAAAGATTCATCAATTAATCTGTTGGCTACAAAATCACATTTCTTTAGATTAACTTCTAATCGTTGTTTTTGATTTTGTTTATAAATATCAAGTTCAGATTCAGGGAAAATAGAATCCTCTAGAAGCTCAGTAATTACTGGTGTTAAGCAATGTAAATGTTTACTTAAAGTGTGTAAACTAATTGTTGCAGTCTCGTTATAACAACTTCTATTTAAAAATGCACCATAATAATCGAAGTGTTCATTTATTTCGAATGCTGTCTTTTTTGAAGTGCCATTTTTAACTAAAAAATTAGCAGAAGCTGCAATAATATTTTTATTCTCGTACCAATTTCCAGCATCAAAAACCAATTCTAAATGCATCACTTCTTGTTCACCAGCTTCAATAGCATAAACTGGTGTGCCATTGTCTAGTGTATAAAAAGAGTATGGTTTTAAATCTAATGAATAATCAAGAGGACTTTTTGTAATTGGATGTTCCTTTCTGTTGAGCATATTGCTAATTGTTACTATAATATCTTAATGTATTACTATTATTTTGATTAAAAATCTTATTGCTATAGAGTAAAATATCTTCAGTGGTAACTTCCTGATACTTTAATAATTCTGTTTTCATTAAATCAGCATCACCCAAAAGTTCGTAGAAAGCTAAACTGTTGGCTCTACTCATTAAGGCCATATCTTCAAAAGCAATCACACTTTCTGTTTTATTGATAACTTTTTGCAATTCATTTTCACTAACTAAGTTTTCTCTCATCAAACTCAATTCTTCTTCAATTCCAGCTTCAGCTTCTTGAAAAGTTTTACCTTTCACTAATCTGCCTTCGATTGCAATTAAACCTTTTTCAACACTTCCAAAATGAAAGCAATCGAGGTTTGAAAAGATCTGCTTTTCTTTTACTAATTTTTGAAACAAACGAGATGATCCACCACCACCTAAAATATCAGTAATTAAATCTGCAACATAATATCCTTTTTCTAATCTAGAATCAATATGCCAAGCTTTAATGAAAGCATCAAAAGGAACATCTGCCTTAACTTCTAAAACTTTTGCAGCTAATTGTTTAGGCTCAATTGGTAAATTTCTGTTGTATTTTTCACCAGATGGAATGCTGCCAAACCATTTTTCTACAAGCTCTACAGCATAAGCTGTGTCTATGTTTCCTGCAACAACGACAATTGCATTAATTGGACTGTAATGTTTTTTAAAGAAGGATTGAACATCACTTAAAGTTGCATTTTCTACATGACTTAATTCTTTACCAATGGTCATCCATTTATAAGGATGAGTTGTGTAAGTTAAGTCACGCATTTTAGCCCAAATATCACCATAGGGTTTATTGATATAATGCTCTTTAAACTCTTCACAAACTACTTTTCTTTGAACATCTAAACTCTTTTCACTAAAAGCCAAACTTAACATTCTATCACTCTCAAGCCATAAAGCAGTTTCAATATTTTCTGCAGGAAGTTGACAATAGTAATTGGTTAAATCGTTTGTGGTGTAAGCATTATTTTCTCCACCTGCAATTTGTAAGGGAGTATCATATTCTGGAATATTAATACTACCACCAAACATTAAATGTTCAAATAAATGTGCAAAGCCTGTTTTGTTAGGGTCCTCATCTCTTGCACCAACATCATACATTACATTTACAACAGCCATTGGTGTGCTTTTATCTTCGTGAATTAACACTCTTAATCCATTCGATAAAACAAATTTTTTATAAGGAATCATTAGTTGAAAATTAGTGCAATATTAGGCTATTCAACAACAGTGCTTCTACTATTTTGAAAATCAATATGGGCTTTAACAAAACGTATTTCAGCATAACTATAATTTTCACCTAATTTTTCTTTGATGATGGTTGATGAAGTGTTTTCTTCAAATTCATTGATTGTTTTTTGAATTGTTCCAATTTTATGAAATGGTAGTAATTCTTCAATTTTTATAGAACCATCTGCAACAAAGGGAATCAAATGTCCTTCAATAGTTGATAATGTAAAATTTCTTTCTTTGGCAATTTCTGAAATAGTTTTTCCTTTTTTAAAAAGTTCAAATGAAACTTCTTTAGTACTTATTTTATTGCTTTTGGTGGGCTCTTTCTTTTCAACAATTTTTGTTTTTGTATGTATTAAAGATGTAAGATGATTTTGAGTACAATAGTTAATGATGGCTTCTAAAAAAATAAATCCATAATGTTCAACTTTTATTTTACCAAAGCCTGTTATTTGTTGTAATTCAGATTTTGATTGAGGTAAATATGTTGCCATCTCATCCAAACTTTTTGTACTAGCTACCATAAAAATTTCGTCTCCAGTATCTGTACATATTTCATTCCTCAAATCTTTTAATATATCATAAAGAACTGGATGTGTTTTGTGTTGATAGGTAGAAGTAGATTTTCCAGAATAAGTATTTACATTAAAAGCAGGAATTGTAAATTGTTTTTTAGTCAACAAATATTTTTCAAATTCAAATCCTTCCTTCAAATTTTCTAATAAATATTTTTTGACAGCAATGACCTCAAATATTGATTTTAGTATTTCATTTATTGCTTTAGAATGACTTCTATTGTCAGATACAATTGCACAAGATTCAATGAGTTCAATAGTTTTACTCAATTCTACTATAAAATATGTTACTGCTTTTTTAAATCTTTCTTGAAGAATTGTATTTTCTGCAAGAACCAATTTATTGTTTTCTAAAGTATTTAATTCATTAATAAAACCATTGCCAACTTTTAATAGTTGATTGATTTTAGTTGTAAGATTTTTCGAGAATTCAAATGATGGCTTTGTTAAACTGCTTTCATGTTCTTCAATAAAAGACTGCAATTTAAAAACTGACTGATGTTCTTTTTGGTATTGAAACAATTCTTGAAGCGTTGAAAATTGGTGTTGCTTTTTTTCGAAATCTAAACTTTCTTTAAGTTGATTAATTTTATTTTTCTTGCAATAATTAGCAATCTGTTCATCAACATGCAAACTAGTATTTGTGATTTTACTTACTAAAACAATTCCATTTAATGTCCTACATCTACTTAATGCAACATAAACCTGACCAGGTGCAAAAGCACTGCCAGCATCGATTATAGCTTTATCAAAAGTTAAACCCTGACTTTTATGAATGGTTATAGCCCATGCCAATCTTAATGGATATTGAATAAAAGCACCAATAACAGTTTCTTCAACAATTTGCTTTTCTATGTTTAAAGCATATTTTATATTCTCCCATCTATATTTATCAACCTTTATTTCATCAACATCATCTTTACATTGTACAAAAATTTCTTCATTATTCATCTTTGTAATTGTTCCAATTTTTCCATTAAAATATCTTTTGCTTTTGTCAAGGTCGTTTTTTGTGAACATGACTTGAGCACCCAATTTTAATTCTAAGTTTTCATCAACTGGAAATATTTTTTCTCCAAAATCATCCTCAATACTTGCTTTAAAAAAATATGAAGAAGTATTTAAATTTTCTAGTGCTTCTGTATTAATAGTATCAGCCCTTTTGTTATGTGTTGTTAAAGTAATAAACCCATCTTCAGTGGGAGCAGTAAATTCAGGTTGATAATGATCTTGCAAAATTTCAAATGCATCTTGATCTAAATTATTATTTCTGATTTTATTTAATAAATTGATAAACACTTCATCATCTTGTCTATAAATTTTTTCTAATTCAATATATGCAGGTTCAGTTTCTTTCATCACCAAACTATCAAAGAAGTAAGGACTAGAATAATATTGAGAAAGCAAATTCCATTCTTCTTTAGGAACAACTGGAGGAAGCTGATATAAATCTCCAATCAATAAAACCTGCAAACCACCAAAAGGTTTACTGTGTTGGTTTCTATAATGTCGAAGAATAGTATCTAAAGCATCTAAAACATCACAACGAACCATACTTACTTCATCAATTATTAATAATTCTAATTTTTGAATGATAGCAATTCTTTCTTTATTCAGTTTTGTTTTAGCTAATAATTGATGTTTATCAGTTGCAAATTCACTTGTAGTATTCCAATTTAATTTTGTAGGAACATAAGGAGTAAATGGCAACTGAAAAAAAGAGTGAATAGTAACACCACCAGCATTAATTGCTGCTACACCTGTTGGTGCCACAACTGCAATTTGTTTTTGAGAATGTTCTTTAATATATTTTAAAAAAGTAGTTTTTCCTGTACCAGCTTTTCCAGTTAAAAAAATTGAACGATTGGTATAGTGAATAAACTCCTCTGCCAATTGAAAATTAATATTCTTTGCATCCGTTTCCATAGACTGGTAAAATTAAACCAATTTATAAGTGGTAATTAATTTTATTTGTAGTTCTTTATATTCGTAAAAATAGCTTTTCACTTACATGAATAAAATTATCATAGGATTTTCTCTGCTTTTCTCAAATCTAGTTATTTCTCAAACACCTAATAGTGCTGAAATATTTCTTCAACTAAAAAAACTTAAAGTTTTAGGAAGTGTATTGTACGTTGGTGCTCATCCAGATGATGAAAATAATTATTTGCTTCCTTATTTGGCAAAAGAAAAATTATATAGAACTGCTTACCTCAGTTTAACCAGAGGTGAAGGTGGTCAAAATTTAATTGGAAGTGAACAAGGGATAGATTTGGGGTTGATAAGAACACAGGAACTTTTGGCTGCAAGAAATATTGATGGATGTGAACAGTATTTTACTAGAGCTTTTGAATTTGGGTACAGTAAAACTTTAGAGGAAACTATGAAAATGTGGGATAAGGAAAAGTTGTTAGAAGATGTGGTTTGGATGATTAGAAAATTTCAGCCCGATATTATTATCACTCGTTTTCCACCAGATGGTAGAGCAGGTCATGGTCATCATGCAGCAAGTGCATTAATTGCAAATGAAGCTTTTAGTTTGGCTGCAGATGCTACCAAATTTACTCATCAATTTGCAATGGGAGTTTCAACTCATCAAGCAAAAAGAATATTATGGAACACTTTTAATTTTGGAGGAAATAATACGACTTCTGACAATCAGTTAAAAATTGATGTTGGTGTTTATAATAATTTGTTAGGGATGAGTTATGGAGAAATTGGTGCTGTTGCAAGAACAATGCATAAAAGTCAAGGAGAAGGAAGACCAAAAAGGCGAGGGGTTTTAAATGAATATTTTTCTCATACTGCAGGAGTTAAAGCCACAAAAGATTTAATGGATGATGTAGAAATCAATTGGAATAAAATAAGTGGGAATAATGTAATTGATCAATTTATTGATTCTATCATCAAAAATTTTCAATTTGCTGAACCAGAATTAAGTGTTGTAGCATTGAATAAATTGTATCAAACAGTTAATAATTTGCCAGATTGCAATTGGAAAAATTATAAACTAAATGCCATTCAAGAAATTATAGAAGCTTGTAGTGGAATTTTTGTAGAAGCTATTAGCAGTCAGGAAAAAATAGTACAAGGCGATTCGTTAAAAGCAACTTTTAATGTGTTTAACAGAAAAAATTTACCCATTATTGTTGAACAAATTAAAGGAGAACAATTTGATTCTAGTTTTCAAAAAAGTATTTTAAATAGTTCGAATTTTTCTTTCACCAAAGCATTGCATATTGCTGATGAAAGAAAACTTTCACAACCCTATTGGTTAGAAAAACCAATGATTGGAAATATGTTTGAAGTTGAAAATAAATTTATGATAGGTGAATCAAATTCAGCACCAGCTTATGTAGCAGCAATTCAAGTTAATATCGCTGGACAGAATTATACTTTCAAAAAACCAATTTTATACAAGTATGTTGATCCAGTTCTAGGAGAATTATATCAGCCACTAACCGTTATTCCAAAATTAACTGTAGAAATTGATGCAACCATTAAAATGAAAGTTCAAAACAAAGATGTGGATGCATTGGTTACTGTTCAATCTTTTGCGGGAAATTTAAATGCAAAATTCAAAAATATTAAAGATGTTATTTCCACCAAAAGCGTTTTAGATTTTAACAATGAAAATAATTTGCAACAAATTGCAATTAATATCAAAACGAAAGAAGAAAAAAAATATCCTATTGAATTAATTGATGAAAAAACAAAGCAAGTTTATAATAAAACCTTGCATCAAATTCAATATAATCATATTCCAAATATTAGTTATTTCACTAACGCAACTATTGAAACAAAAAAACTTGATGTAAAAATTATTGGCAATAAAATTGGTTACATTATTGGGGCCGGAGACTTTGTTCCTGAAGCATTACAACAATTAGGATATGAAATTGATTTCTTAAAAGAAAAAGATATTACTGTAACAAATCTCGCAAAATATCAAGCAATCATAACAGGAATAAGAGCATACAATATTTATGATTGGCTTTTAATTAAAAACGATATTTTGAATGAGTATGTGAGAAATGGTGGAAACTTAATTGTTCAATACATAAAGACTAATAATATAAATGGTAAAAAAATTCAAGCAGGGCCATATCAATTCTCAATTAGTCCACAACTAAGAATAACTGAAGAAGATGCTCCTGTAACTTTTGCAATGCCTGAACATATAGTTTTTCATCAACCAAATGCCATCTCTCAAAACGATTTTGATAATTGGTATCAAGAAAGAAGTACTTATCAAATTGATAAAGCAGATACTAATTTTGTTTATCCATTAAGTATGAGTAATAGCAATGAAAAACCTACTACAGGCAGTTTAGCAATTGCAAAATATGGCAAAGGAAATATGATTTACTTAAGTTTAGCAATGTTTCGTCAACTTCCTGCTGGCATTTCAGGTGCTTATAGATTAATGGCAAATATTATTGCATTACCAAAAAATTAGTATGCAACAAAGAAAAAAAATTGGAGCTGTAACATTAATTATTATTGGATTACTAATTGGGTATGTAATCAAGAATGTTAGAGTGGGCTTGGTTCTTGGCTTATTACTAGGGTTGTTGGCAAGTGGATTATTAACCAATAAAAATTAGATTATGAATCAGCAAAGCAAAATTCCTGTTTTCTCCACTTGGAAAAAATGGTATGCTTTTGTTATATCAATTTTGGTAATTGAAATCATATTGTTTTATTGCTTTACCAAATATTTTTTATGAGTCAATTAGATTGGTTAGTTCTCACAGTAACCTTGCTAACTATTATTGGCTTCGGTTTATATAAAAGCAGAACTACTAAAAATTTAGATGGATATTTCCTAAGCAACAGAAGTATGCCATGGTATTTAGTGTTGTTAAGTATTATGGGTACTCAAGCTAGTGCCATTACATTTCTTTCTGCACCTGGACAGGCTTTTACAGATGGAATGCGATTTGTTCAATACTATTTTGGTTTACCCATTGCAATGGTAGTTTTAAGTGTAACATTTGTGCCCTTGTTTAGTAAGTTAAAAGTATTTACTGCGTATGAATATTTAGAACAAAGATTTGATGTTAAGGTTAGAGGATTTACTTCATTTTTATTTTTATTGTCGAGAGGATTATCAACAGGAATCAGTATTTACGCACCTTCTATCATTTTATCATCACTAATGGGTTGGGATATTTTTTACACAAATATTTTAATGGGCGGCTTATTAATAATTTATACTGTAAGTGGTGGTGCAAAAGCTGTTGCTTACACTCAAACTCTTCAGCTCATTATTATTTTCTGTGGCATGTTTGCTGCTGGATATTATATTATTCATTTATTGCCAAAAGAAATTGGGTTTTTAGATGCACTTAAAATTAGTGGTGCAAATGGAAAACTAAATGTCATCACAACGGGAATCACAAAAGATGGATTTCAATGGAAGGATAAATACAATTTAATAAGTGGTGTTATTGGAGGTTTCTTTTTAGCTCTCAGTTATTTTGGAACAGATCAAAGTCAGGTAGGTAGATATTTAACTGCAAAAGATGATAAAGAAAGTAAGATTGGTTTACTAATGAATGGACTTGTAAAAGTGCCGATGCAATTTTTTATTTTATTATTAGGAGCATTGTTATTTGTGTTTTATCAATTTAAGCCAATGCCGGTTTTTTTTGATAAAGCTGCTGAAACTAAAGTATATCAATCAGCATACAAAGATTCTTTTGCCAATGTTCAAAATGCATATTATAAAGTGCAAAAGCAAAAGCAAGCCATTAGTATTGATTATTTAAAAACTAAATGATCAAAATTCAAAAATCAAATTGCAACAATTAAAAGGGAAAGAAGATTCATTAAGAAGTTTAGCTTCCTTTTATACTGTTGCATCAAAATCTTCTGCAGATGGTAAGGATACTAATTATATTTTTTTACGATTTGTTATTGACTTTTTGCCTAAAGGTTTAATTGGTTTATTAATTGCAATAATTTTTTTATCGGCTTGGGGAAGTATTGCAGCTGCATTAAATTCTTTGGCAAGCTGCACTATTATTGATTTTCATTTAAGATTTACAAAAAAATCATCTACAGAAAAGCAACAATATAATCTATCAAAACTATACACTTTAATCTGGGGAGTTTTTTGTATTGTAGTGGCTGAATTGGCAACCGGTATTGGTAGTTTAATTGAAGCAGTAAATGTGTTGGGTTCTTTATTTTATGGCGTAATTCTAGGAATATTCCTTACAGCATTTTATTGTAAAAAAGTTCAAGCAAAAGCTGTGTTAATTGCAGCTGTAATTACAGAAATTTGTGTTATTATCTTATTTATACTAGATAGCAAAAACATAATTGGATTAGGATTCTTGTGGTTAAATGTTGTTGGAGCTTTATTGGTTGTACTAATTGCATTGCTTTTGCAAAGAGTTTTTAAAATAACTTATCTTCACACACAAATAGAAAGGAATGAGTAACGAATTACAAAAACCTATAATTGGTATTTCTTGTGGCGACTTAAATGGAATTGGAATTGAATTAATCATAAAATCATTTGCAAACAATGAGATTTTTAATTTATGTACTCCAGTTGTTTTCGCAAACAGCAAGTCTATAAATTTTTATAGAAAAGGGGTTACTGAAGTAAATATTAACTACAATATCACCAAAGATTTAAATCGATTAAATCCTAAACAATTGAATGTTTATAATTGTTGGGACGAAGAAGTTCAAATTAATCCTGGAATACAAAATGAAATTGGTGGAAAGTATGCTTTGATATCATTAACAACAGCAACTCAGGCTTTAAAAGAAAATAAAATTGATGCACTGGTTACAGCACCAATTCATAAAAAAAATATTCAAAGTACTGAGTTTAAACATAGTGGTCATACCCCTTATTTTAAAGAAGTTTTTGCTGCAAAAGATATTGTAATGTTTATGGTTGCAGAAAACTTAAGAGTTGGATTAGTTACTGAACATTTGCCCATATCTGATATTGCAAATGCCATTACAAAAGAAGCCATTATTAGTAAATTGAATATTATTAATGCATCATTAATAAAAGATTTTGGAATTGATAAACCACGTATTGCTGTGTTAGGTTTAAATCCTCATGCAGGAGATGAAAGCCTTATTGGTAAAGAAGAAGAGACGATTATTAGACCAGCAATTTTGGAAGCTAAAAAAAATATGATGGTTTTTGGTCCATATAGTTCTGATGCTTTTTTTGCTCGTGGACAATATGAAAAATTTGATGCTGTTTTGGCTATGTATCACGATCAAGGTTTAATACCATTTAAATCATTGGCTATTGGAGAAGGAGTAAATTATACTGCAGGTTTGCCTGTTGTTCGTACAAGTCCAGATCATGGAACAGCATTTGATATTGCTGGAAAAGGAATTGCAAATCATGAATCTTTCTTAGCAGCAATTTTTGAAGCAGTGGATATTGTTAGAATGAGAAAAGGCTATGCTGATGCACGTTCTAATCCTTTGCGTAAAATGAGTTCAAGAATTATGGCAAATGCAATTGATGAATAATCTAAACCTTTGAAAAAATCTTCTTTCAATTTTCCTTCAATTTTACTTTCTTGGCATAAAAAAGATAATAAAAGAGTCATGCCTTGGAAAGGAGAAAAAGATCCTTACAAAATTTGGCTGAGTGAAATTATTCTGCAACAAACTCGTGTTGAACAAGGATTAGCTTACTACAACAAATTCATAAAACGTTTTCCAACTATTAAGCAACTTGCAGCTGCAAAAGATGAAGAAGTTTTTAAACTTTGGGAAGGGTTAGGATATTATAGTAGATGTAAAAATTTGTTGTTTACAGCAAGAGAAATTGTAAAAAAATATAAAGGCATATTTCCTGAAAATTATGATGAAATTCTAGCATTAAAAGGAATAGGAAAATACACTGCTGCTGCAATTAGTTCATTTGCTTTTAATAAACCCTATGCTGTTGTTGATGGAAATGTATTTAGAGTTTTATCTAGAATTTTTGGAGTTGTTAAACCAATAGATTCATCAGATGGAAAAAAATATTTTGAACAGCTTGCATTCGAACTATTAGAAAAAAAAGAACCAGCTTTATACAATCAAGCCATCATGGATTTTGGTGCAACCATTTGTAAACCCAAATTACCAGAATGTACAATTTGTGTTTTTCAAAAAGAATGTATTGCTTTTAAAGAAAATAAAATTTCTACTTTACCTATTAAAGAAAAAAAACTGATTACTCAAACTCGTTGGTTTTATTATTATATTTTTTCTTATAAAAATCAAGTTTTGATTAAGAAAAGAATCGAGAAAGATATTTGGCAAAACTTACATGAGTTTTATATGATTGAATCAAAGGATGAGGAAAAACTAAATACTAAAAGTATAAAAACTAAATTAAAACATTTAGTAAAAGAGGATGCATTTGGAATAGTTTCAATATCAGAAGTTCAAGTACAAAAGCTTACACATAGAGTGATTAAAGGCAACTTTATTAAAATTGAACTCAAGAAAAAAATTGAAATTGAAAATTATTTTTGGATAGAGAAGAATGAAATGAGTCAGTATTCTTTCCCTAAATTCATCAACAGCTTTCTTGAACAAGCTAATGACTAACTTCTAAAGACTTTCTACTAAACTAAAACCATCCTCTTCTTTTAAAAATGAATATCATTCCAATTGGAATTGATAACATTAAGGCAACAGCAATATAAAAACCATACTGATTATGTAAATATGGAATTCTCTCGAAATTCATTCCAAATATTCCACCAATAACAGTTGCAGGAGCCAATAAACAAGTAACAATGGTCATTACTTTCATCACTTCATTCATTTTAAGATTTACTTGGTTAATGTATAAATCTTGCATGGTAGTCATCATATCTCTATAGTTTTCTACAAGGTCGTTTGCTTGAATCACATGGTCATGCACATCTTTAAAATATTTGTTAGTGGTATCATCATTAATAAGTTTCGATTCACTTTTAATGAGCCCATGAACCAATTCTCTAACTGGTGCAATATTTCTTTTTAATACTATTAACTCTTTACGCAGCTGATTAATTTTTGCCAAACTTCTTGTGTTTGGTTTTTTAATAATTTCTTCTTCTAATATTTCAATTCTATCACCTAATTGATCCATTACTAAAAAATAATGATCCACAATCATATCAATTAAAGCATAACACAAATAATCTGCTTTTGATTGACGAATTTTTGAGCTGGGTAATTTCAATCTTTCTCTTAATAAATTAAATACATCTCTATGTTCATCTTCTTGAAAACTCATTACATAATGAGAGCCCAATAAAATGCTGATTTGCTCACTTTCAATTGAATTTTTTTCATGATTAAAATATAACATATTCAATAAACAAAAAAGATGGTTGTTGATTTCATCTACTTTTGGTCGTTGACCTTCACTTTGAATATCTTCGACTATTAAATTATGAATAGTGAATTGACTAGCTAAAGTTTCAATTACCTTTTTATTAATACCATCAATATTTATCCATTTTACATATTCTGAGTTGTTAGCATATGCCTGACATTGTTCTAAACTAATATTTTTTTCTTCTTCTATGTTCGAATCATTGTAAGCATATACTGAAATGATGGATTCAGAAGATTCAACTCGAGTAGGAATAATTGTAGGATTTACTTTGAGAATTTCTTTGGTTCTCATTAATCCGAAAGGATACAAAAGATATTTATATGGGATTCTTTTTTTTAAAGACATAGATTAAAAATAAACAATAAATTAAAAAGGAGCTACATGAAGTAACTCCTTTTTAATAAAAAAAATGATTTATTAATCTTTTAACTTGCTATTTCTCTTGCTATAAGCAAAGTAAATAATCAACCCAAATAACATCCATACAAATGCAGACAACAAAGTTTTATTATCCAATGAGTATATCATAGCAGAGCAAACCAAAATTCCTAAAATTGGAACTAAAGGAACCAATGGGGTTTTAAAAGGTCTAGGTCTGTCTGGATCATTTCTTCTCATAACCCAAATCCCTAAGCAAACTAAAACAAATGCAAACAGAGTTCCTATACTAGTTAAATCTCCTGCAACACTACCAGGAATAAAAGCTGCAAACAATCCTACAAAAACAAATAAAATCATATTCGATTTGTATGGAGTTCTAAATTTTGGATGAATATCAGAGAATACTTTTGGTAATAAACCATCAGTAGACATGGTATAAAATACACGACTTTGGCCCATTAGCATTACTAATATTACACTTGAGAATCCAGCTAATATTGCAATAGTTACTGCTTTAGCCAACCAGCCATAACCAAGCATATAAGTTTCTATGGCATATGCAACAGAAGCTTCTTTGCCAGATTTAACGAAATCTGTATAAGGTGCAACTCCAGTTAAAACATATGAGAA
This sequence comes from uncultured Chitinophagaceae bacterium, assembly GCA_963716885.1. GTDB lineage: Bacteria > Bacteroidota > Bacteroidia > Chitinophagales > Chitinophagaceae > CAIVPM01. The sequence continues at coordinate 97,151 of CAVQUL010000005.1, forward strand.
TAGAATATATAATATGGTACAGATTACTAAAGAACCTAAAATACCAATAGGCATATCTCGTTTAGGATTTTTTGCTTCTTGAGCAGCTGTACTTACTGCATCAAAACCAATAAATGCAAAAAATACAATGGCTGCCCCAGTAAGAACACCTCCCCATCCATGCCTAAACGTATCTTTAAAGGAGTACATGCTTCCATCAGATTGTAAAGCATCTGGTGCATCTGCAGGAATTAAATATGGTGTATGATTAGCAGGGTTAATAAATTTCCAACCTACTACAATAAATACAATTACAATAGCCACTTTAATAAATACTATAATAGCATTTACAAATGCAGATTCACTTGAGCCTTTAATTAACAATAATGAAATTAAAAATAAAATGAATAATGCTGGTAGATTCATTATGCCATGATGCATGACATTAGCAGTATCTAATGCTTTTTCAAAAGGGGAGTGACACCACTCATAGGGTATGGTTCCCAAATTAAATTGGGCGAGAAGTTTATTTAAAAACTCACTCCATGCTATAGAAACAGTTGCTGCACCTAATGCATATTCAAGTATTAAAGCCCAACCAATAATCCAAGCAACTAATTCTCCCATTGTTGTATATGCATATGTATATGCACTACCTGCAATTGGAATCATTGAAGCAAATTCTGCATAACATAACCCTGCAAAAGCACAACCCAATGCTGCTATAACAAATGATAAAGTAACTGCAGGTCCAGCGTGTTCACCAGCAGCAGCAGCAGTTCTTACAAAAAGTCCAGCACCAATAATAGCTCCAATTCCTAGAGCAATTAAACTGCCAGCTCCTAAAGTTCTTTTTAATCCTTGTTCAGAATCTGAGGCTTGTTGCATTAATCCATCTAAAGATTTTTTTCTAAATAAACTCATAATTGTTTTATTAAGGTTTCAAAATGAAGTCGAAAAATAAAGGTTTATTTTTAGACTTGTACAAAACTTTTATAAACGTATAATATTAATCAATATTTAAAAACTTTAAAAAGTATATTGCGGCACCAAAAAATATAAAAATGGCTAAGAAAAATCTATTGACTATTTACATTTTAATTGCAATGGTTTTGGGGTTACTAGTAGGATATCTTGTACATGTTAATGCATCAGATGAGTTTATTAAAAACTTTTCAAAAAATGTAAAACTCCTTTCAAATATTTTTATCAGGTTAGTACAAATGATTATTGCTCCACTTGTTGTAACTACTTTAATTGTAGGAATTGCAAAACTTGGCGATTTAAAAGCTGTTGGTAGAGTTGGTGGTAAAGCCTTACTTTGGTTTGTTAGTGCTTCATTAGTTTCTTTATTTTTAGGATTATTGTTGGTAAATATATTTCATCCTGGAACTTCCATTAATTTGAGTCAAGCAGATACTGATGGTGTAAAAGATTTAATGACTAAAACTACTTCTTTCTCTTTACAAAATTTTGTAGAACATATCATTCCAAAAAGTATAATGGAAGCAATGGCTACCAATGAAATATTGCAAATAGTAATTTTCTCGATATTTTTTGGTGTAGCAACAGCTTCAATGGGAGAAAAAGCCAAGCCATTAATTAAAGTATTTGATTTAGTTTCTCACGTTATTTTAAAAATGGTGAATTATGTTATGAATTTTGCTCCATTAGGAGTATTTGGTGCCTTGGCAGCAGTTGTTGCAGCAAAAGGGTTAGGTATTTTTCAGTTTTATTTTATCTACTTTGTTTATTTTTTATTAGGCATTGCCATTTTATGGATATTACTTTTTAGTGTAGGTTATCTTATTCTTAAAGAAAGAATGAAAGACTTAGTAAGAAGATTGGGTGGTCCATTATTAATTGCATTTAGTACAACAAGTAGTGAGGCTGTTTTTCCCAAACTTACAGAAGAATTAGAAAGATTTGGATGCAAGAATAGTATTGTATCATTTGTATTACCATTAGGTTATTCTTTTAATCTAGATGGTAGTATGATGTACATGACTTTTGCTAGCTTAGCAATTGCCCAAGCATATGGAATTCATTTAGATTTAGGAACACAATTAACTATGCTGTTGGTTTTAATGCTGACTAGCAAGGGAATTGCAGGCGTTCCACGAGCTTCACTTGTAGTTGTTCTTGCAACTTGTGCAATGTTTAATATTCCACCAGAGGGGGTTGCACTAATATTACCCATTGATCATTTTTGTGATATGTTTCGTTCAGCTACAAACGTTGTAGGTAATGCTTTAGCTACATCTGTTGTAAGTAAATGGGAAGGAGAATTAACAGAACCAATTGTAGATTAATTTTATAAATAAAATCTTTTTAATGCATAACAATAATGGTGTGCATTTTTTATTTTCTTTGTTATTCGACCTTCTATAAAACGGAAAGGCCAGAGGTAGAAACCCCAGCCCGTGTTTAATCCGTACCCTATGAAAACAGACTTTAATAATTCCTTTCTAAAGGTGTTATATTAGTTCTTGATTTCTGACAATATTATAAACGGAGCGTTGCTACTTTTATTTTGTTAGGCATAAAAAACATTATGAAATTTATTGATACTCATACACATATTTACCTCTCAGATTTTGCTTCAGATGTAGACTCAGTAATCGATAGAGCTCAAAAAGAAAATGTAAAAAAATATTTTTTACCAGCTATAGATTCTTTGCATCATCAAAAAATGATGTTCTTAGAAAAACAGTTTCCTGATTTTTGTTCTGCTATGATGGGTTTGCACCCTTGTTCTGTTAAAGAAAATTATATAGATGAATTAAAAGTTGTAAAAGACTGGTTGAATAAAAAACAATTTGTTGCAATTGGAGAGATTGGATTAGATTTTTTTTGGGATAAAACCTTTACCCAACAACAATATGAAGCTTTTGAAATTCAAATGATATGGGCTTTAGATAAAAATCTGCCAATTGTAATTCATACCAGAAATGCCATTCAAGAAGCTATTGAAGTGGTTCAACCTTTTGCTAAAAAAGGGTTGAAAGGTATTTTTCATTGTTTTGGCGATGATTTAATTACTGCAAAGAAAATAATGGACATGAACTTTTATTTGGGCATTGGTGGAGTAGTTACTTATAAAAATTCTGGATTAAATGAAGTGTTGAAAGAAGTGCCTTTAACATCTATTGTTTTAGAAACAGATGCACCTTATTTAACTCCAGTTCCATTTAGGGGAAAAAGAAATGAACCTTCATATATTAAGATAATAGCAGCAAAAGTGGCTTCTATTAAAGAAGTTAGTATTGAAGAAGTAGCATGTATTACCACAGACAATGCAGAAAAAATATTCAAAAGCTAAACTTTCAACATTATTTTCGCAATCCTTTTAATGGTTTTATTATTTATAATTTGCAATCAAGCCCTTTAGGGAAATCGTAAATCTTAAATCAACAAATCTTAAATTATTATAGAGAGGTGTCCGAGTGGCTGAAGGAGCACGCTTGGAAAGCGTGTAAACGGGAAACTGTTTCGAGGGTTCGAATCCCTTCCTCTCTGCAACTATAATACTGAAGCTCAATGCAGGTATGAAGTTTTTCGTTTTTTATTGAAAAGGGTAGCAAAAAGGTAGCAATTTTTTCGATTGTAGGGCTAAAATTGAATCAAAATACAGATCTAAGAAAAATGCCCTACTTGCAAAAATTTCATCGATGTGCTACCAAATTTTTAATTTGATTACTAAAAAGAAATAAATTAGTAGTCATCCAATAAGTTCAACTATTAGTAATGCAAATTTTACTTAGTAGTTAAAAAGCGCGAACGCACATAATCTATTTTATTGTTTTAGTGAAAAGTTAGCCACTTGTCTGTGTGTGTTTCTGAATAAATATGGCGGGGCGCCCGAGGCGTTCGCCCCGTTTCTAAAAACTACAAGGATAATGTAAAAGTGAAAATGCTAATTTTTGATTTCTTTCATCAAGAGTCACTAGTTTATCAGTAAATAATGATAACACTTCAATATCACAATTTAATTCGTTGCGAATAAATTCAGCTATTTCATGCCATGTTTTAATGCTTATCTTACTATCTAATACTCGAATTTCATAATCTGAAAATAAAATAACCTTCTTATTTTCTAAAACATTTATTACTTCATACTCCCTCCAGTTGAAGATTAATCAAATCACCGGTTGCTAACCAGTTATATTCAGGCCAAAAATGACTACAAATTATTTTAGTCTTTTCATCTTCAACAATTGCTATATTCTTAGGATGTAAATTGATAATATCTACTGCAAAAAAACAATTAAAAAAAGAGATTACTCTATATTCATCATTCAATAATGGTTCCATCGAGGATGTACTTATTCTGTAGCCATAATCTTTATCATAAAGATCTAATTTCCTGACCTGACAATGAAGTTGTTATAAATCTCCAAAAAATATTTTCTTTGTTGGTTCTTGTAAATAAATGACCCACAAATAATTTATTAATAATTTTAATGAGCAATTACCTAAATGCAAATTCAAAAATTCTGCAAAATTTGAATTTGCATACCCATTATTCATAGCATCTTCTACATAGTACCCTGGGATAGTAAAAGTGAAACGATGGAGCTTATTTTTCATAGATGCATAGGCTTCTAAAATATCCCCATCAACAACATATATATCCTTTTTAAAATCTAATAAATCATTTGCTAAGTTGTAACTTGGTATTGAATTGTAACCACAATAAATACCACGTTGGCCTGCACAATTCATCTCCGACAATTTATTTCGAGCTATTATAAACGTATCAAAAAACAAAAAGATTTTTTACCACATTTTGGGCAATTGTAATTCTTGCCACTCATATCAAGTGAACTTTTTAAATCAAAGAACATGCTAAATGAATTTTTAAAATTAAAAAAAAATGTATTATTAATTTTTAGAGTTTCAATCATGTAATTATCTTATATATAAATAAGAAATGAAACACTATTTGATTTAACTTAACACATACCTATTCCGCCTACCAATGCCAAGTTTTATAATTAACCCTGCATCTACATAATACTTTATGAAAATGACAACCTTAGCATTACCCAAATCAACTCCATTTTTTGTCCACTCATTCTTTAATAGAACCTGCAATTGTTGATACCCATTCACATCACCATTTTTAAGACACCTCATGCAATACGTTATGATGATCCTCCAAATCAATGCTTTTAGGTTCTATTGCCTTTTTTTTCGATTTGTTGGTTATCCAAACTCCAATTGTTATCATGATATGGAATTCC
>CAVQUL010000006.1:0-622323 GCA_963716885.1 uncultured Chitinophagaceae bacterium
AGGCGGGACATCTCACGAGCTGAGGTCTTGCCGTCGTAAGCTGGCACACCGGCCACCATGTCGTTCAAAACCGGTTGGTACACCAGCAGCAGCGTTGGCTTAGATAATCGGGACGGCGACAATTCGTGTCCAGAACTGAGATTCTTCCGATGGAAGCAGATCTGCATCATTAAACGGTGTGGTAAGTCTCGACGATTGATACGTAGCCTCCCAGCACGTAAAAACACGCCCCCAAAAGCAAACAGGACGAAGCAGTTTAGCAATGTGCCTGTGCCAATCATGGTTCCCTGCGGGTCATATTCGAAATCGAAAACGGCGACCAGGGATTGCGTTGAGTTCGCTCAATGGCCGATGCCGGTGAATAAAATCCAAACACGCTGCAATTGATCACCCAGGAGAAAGTCTCCGAAGCCATCCCCAACAACTTGAGCCCGGCATTCGCAAATAAAAGGCCAACACGATCCCCAACGTTCGCCAGCGATAACGATCACACGCCGAGCAAAACGCTGGAATCCGCCAAAGAAAAATCCCAGACAAAATAAATTGACCAGTCCGGCAAAAAATACACCGGATTGACTTCCGTGGCCATCGCAATCGTTTCGGTTTGAGGCTTGAGGAAGCTTAACGGAATTCGATAGTCCACGATCGGAATACGAATCTCCGGATAGGTCGACTCTTCGACACTGGTTGTCCAAATCCCCAGCGACATTCCCGCCCAGGCCAACAGGAGCAAAAGCAATAACAGCAGCATTGTCCAGCAACCATGTGTCCAATACACGCTGCGGCGACTGACCGGTTGTGAGAGAGCATTTCCATCGTCCCACGGCTTAGTTCACCCAGCACAACATCTGGAGCCGCGGACCATCGCCCACCCCGTGATGAGACATTACAAGCATCGGTTCGTCCAGCGTTAACTATGTCTGACTGAGTATAGGATACCAACCAGTCAAAGTCCACGGACGCAAACTTGGCCCTTAATGCCAGTCTTTCGGTAACAGATCAATGATTTGGCGAAAACTGTGCCGTGTCCAGTTCACCGACGATCCAGACACGAAACCAGCAAAACAGGACGACACCAAAAGCGATGGCCAACAGCATCAGCCATGATTCGGCCAGATATTTTCTGCCCAACACCCGATTGATCTGGTGCCCCTGTTCGCTGGAACGCCTAAATCCGCTTCACGACGATCTTCATCGCGAAAATCATCGGTGAAACCGGTCGTAAACAGCACGCAAGCCAATGGGATGAGATGGACATCGGCCAGCGGCGCACGGCCAGCCATTCAGCACTCGCGACAGCTCTCCTGGCGTTGAAATTCCAACCGTATCAGCCGTTCGCTTTACTGCAATCGTATTTCGCAATTCGTCAGGCATCTCAGGCAAGGTGCCTTTTCAGCGGGCTCGAATGCGGTGCTGCATTTTGATGTCTGCCATCGGAGCCAAATGAACCAGCTTGCCACGCCGAAGATTAACCATCCTTATCGCAAACATCTTCAATTTCGGACAGACATGAAGAAAAAAGTACCGTCCGGCCAGCCAGCTTGGCCTCGAGATCAGGTCGAGTACCCGCCTCTTCGGACCGTTGGGTCAAGATTGGCGGTCGGCTCGTCTAAAATCAACAATGGTGCGGTGGTTGCAAAGCAAATCGTAATTGCCAATTTTTGCCGCATCGTCTTACATCAATCCTACTGCAGCGATTCAAATCCAGCTCCAACCGGTTAAGCGAGCTGTTTACCTTTTTCGAAAAACTGGCGTCCTCGCGAAAATCACAAAACAACTTCAAGACGCTGCTGGCCTTCATCATCCGGATAGAGCCTGCGCATCGCCCGGCAAGTACGACACGAGCCGGTGGACCGCCACCCGCTGCAGGTGGCAATCAAGTCCGTCGATGCTTGACCGGCCCTGCACTGGGGTTCAGAAATCCCAACAGCAAACGAATCAACGTTGATTTGCCAGCGCCGTTGGGGCCGAGCAAACCAAACACTTCGCCTTGCTCGATCGACAAATCGCAATCGTCGAGTGCGGTGAAAGAACCGTATCGCTTGGAAAGTGATTGCGTCACGATGTACGGCTGATTCACGGAATTCTCACCAAAGGTTTGGGGTGCGGCAGCGACGCTCATCGCAGCGGCGATTTACCCATCAACCGACGAGAAACCGATTTGCCCAAGCGCCAACATATTCCACGGTCACCCGCAAACAACAACGCACCATAACGAGTTGCAAACGCAGAGCGGGGTGCGTTAACGGCTCATCCAGACCACCATCGAAGCCAACAATTTCAACTCGCATCCTCGCCATGCTCAGGACATTGCAAATTTCGGCTGGCGTCGTTGGTCGGTGCGTCTTTGACTTGGGTGAGCGGTACGTCAGTCAGCGTCGGGCCTGGCGCGCTTATGCTTCCAAACGGTAATTATCTATCCTGGGCGTCTGCCCTAACAGTTAGCCATACGCCAAGCGCAAGCAACGAAAGAATTTACCTGTATGTGTATGACTCTGGATCTGGGGTTGCAGCAGCGGAGGCCAGCACGACTGCACCTGCGGCAGCGTATTTCGGCACTGCGCGCGCCAAGACAGGTGATACTCCCGGCGTTTTGTTGGGTCGTGTGTTGCTGACGCTAAAGCGCGTCACCGGTAATCTGGCCCTTTATTTCGCAGGCTGTCGGATCACAATACCAACTAATTTGGTTGGCCTTAATCCTTTGACTCACAATTATCGCGTGGCGTCTTCTGCTGTTAATACGTCGGTCGATTTGTCTGGACTGATTCCGGCTGATTGTGATCGGTTGTTTTTCCAGTAAAAATTATTGGAACATCGGCCTATGAACGTGCCGTTGGCGCCTGCGGGTCATGAATGCAACTGATCCCGTGACAATGCCGGTTAATATGCGCTCTGGAAGCACTTTGCGATTCTTTTTGCTCACCGTCTTGGACGGTTTTTCCAGAACGAACCTTCTACTTTGTCATTACAATAATTAGTGGCACTCCCTCTGCATCGTTGAAATCGGTGAGACGTAATCCTACCAGGTTAACAGTAACAATGGGTTAAAAGACAAAACTTAATTTGGTTAATCAACTTACTAAAATTCGAACTATATGCTAACAATCATTAGTATTTATTTTATTATCTAAATACCTCATACGATATTTGCTCGATAAAGATATTTCTATGAATCTCTCTTTTAATGATACAAAAACTGCTTTTGCTTATAAATCTAATAAGGGTTTAAAAATGGCTAAATTTTTATTTAGCACCATGCGTTATCCTTTGTTTGTACCACTAGCCACAAAACTTACACCCATTTTTTTAAAAATGAAATTGCCAATTAATGGTATTGTAAGAAGTACTATTTTTAAACAATTTGTTGGGGGCGAATCTTTGCAAGAAACTGCTGAAGTGGTTGATACACTCAATAAATATCAGGTAAAAGTAATTTTAGATTATGGTGTAGAAGGAAAAGAAGGCGAAGCAAATTTTGATAAAGCTACTCAACAATTTATCGATGTTATAGAATATGCTTCAACTCAAGCCAATATTCCTTTTATGAGTATTAAAATAACAGGTTTGGCTAGATTTAAATTGTTGGAAACTTTGAATGAAGCCCCTCGTTTAAGAAGTGGTATTCATGATAATGAAATGGAGAATGCTGAATGGGAAAGAGTAAAAGATAGAATGTATCATATTTGTGATATTGCTAGTCAGAATAATATTGGAGTATTAATTGATGCTGAAGAAACTTGGATTCAGGATCCTGTTGATCGATTAACCATGGAATTAATGCAAAACTTTAATAAAACTAAAGCTGTAGTATATAATACGATTCAATTGTATAGACATGATAGATTAGATTTCTTAAAAATCTCACACAATATTGCAAGAGAAAATAATTTTATTTTAGGAATGAAATTGGTTCGTGGTGCTTATATGGAAAAAGAAAGGGCTAGAGCAATTGAAAAAGGATATAATGATCCAATTCAGCCTAATAAAAAAAGTACAGATAAAGATTTTAATGATGCAGCTGCTTATTGTATTAATAATATAGAATCATTAGCAAGTATTATAGCAACACATAATGAAGAAAGTAATTTGAATGCTTTTAATTTAATGCAAGAAAAAAATATTCCACTCAATCATCCTCATGTTCATTTCTCTCAACTTTATGGCATGAGTGATAATATTACTTTTAACCTTGCAGCTGCAGGTTGTAGTGTAAGTAAATATTTACCATTTGGACCAATTAATGATGTAGTTCCATACTTAATGAGAAGAGCAGAAGAGAACAGTAGTGTTGGTGAACAAACAGGCAGAGAATTGGGTTTAATAAAAAAAGAATTACAAAGAAGAAAAGCCAATAAAGAAGCCTAGCACTCTTTCAATATTAATTTATTGTGAACCCTGTGTTAAGTTAAATTAATGTTGGCGTAACATTAAGGTAATCTCATACAAAGATTTTTGCACTGAAAATTACAATCAGTGAAAAAACTTTTATTCTTATTCATCTCAACATTTTTATTTCTTCAAGCTCAAGCTCAACAAACAGCTAAATTAACAGGTAAGATTGTTAATGAAAATAATGAACCAGTAGTTGGTGCATCAATAAAAATTATTGGAAGTAAAACAGGAACAGTTACTAATATCGATGGCGATTTTTCAATCACACTTCAAACATCAAAAAAATATGTAATTGAAGTAACTGCAATTGGGTTTAACTCAAAAAAAATTACTGAGGTTGAAGTTGTTGAAGGAAAAATAAATGAGGTAAATATTTTATTACAAAACAAAGCAAAGGTTTTAGATGATGTAGTAGTAAAATCTTCTTCTTCTAGAAAAGAAACCATTAATGCTTTAATTAGTTTTCAAAAAAATACCAACACTGTTGCTCAAGTTGTTTCTGCAGAAGCTATTCGAAGATCTCCAGATAAAAATACTGGTGAAGTTTTAAAAAGAGTTCCAGGAACTTCTGTTCAAGAAGGAAAATATTTAGTAGTGAGAGGATTGGCTGATAGATACAATATTGCCATGTTAAATGGAGTAATGTTAGGTAGTACAGAACCTGATAGAAAAACTTTTTCCTTCGATATTTTTCCTTCTTCAATTATCGATAATATCATCATCAATAAAGCATTTGTACCAGAATTACCTGGTGAATGGGCTGGTGGATTGGTTCAAGTAAACACTAAAGATATTCCTAGTAAAAACTTTTTTAATATTCAATTTTCTACAGGGTTTAATACTCAAACTGTTGGAAAAGATTTTTATACTTACCAAGGTGGTAAATATGATTTTTTAGGTTTTGATGATGGCACAAGAGCTATTCCAAATGGTGTGCCAACAAAAAGTGTTTTTAGCAATTTAGATCAAACACAAAAAACAGCATTTGGTAAAACCTTTAATAATATTTGGAGTACAGCAACTAGCAATAATCAAAGTGTTGATTTATTAAGTAAAAGTTTTCAAATTTCTGGAGGCTTTACAAAAAATGTAGGTAAGCAAAATAAACTAGGTGCTGTACTAGCTTTAAATTATAATATCTCTCCAAAGAGATTAGAAAATGATAACAGAATTTATTCTATTACAGGAACAGATGCAAGTTTGAATTTTGACTATTATAATCAAAAATATTCTAGAGATGTATTAATGGGTGCATTAGCCAATTTCACTTTGCAATTAGGGAATAACAGTAAAATATCTTTAAAAAATATTTTAAATATTAATACCAGCAATTATGCTACAATGCGTACTGGTAAAGACTTTGAAAATGACCCTATTAATGGAGAAAATATTAGAGCTACAGAACTTGCATTTAAAGCCAATACTTTTTATAATGCACAATTATTAGGTGAACATAAACTTACCAAGCAAAACATGCGTTTAAAATGGTATGGAAGTTTTAATATTTTAGATCAATATGTTCCAGATCAAAGAAGAATTCAATACAATCAAAATGTGGTGGTTCCCAACTCTCCTTATTTGTTATTAGTTTCTGCATCTAAAACATCACAAAAAAGTGGTAGTAGATATTTTGGGTCATTAAGCGATTACATTTATACAGCAGGTGGAGAATTGAGTAAAAATTTTTCAGAATTTAACTTTAATCAAACTCTAAAAGCTGGCTATTTATTTCAAGTAAAGGATAGATTGTTCGATTCTCGTCCTTTTGCAATTTATCTTCCAACCGATAATCCTCAGTTACGTCAATTAGAGGAAAACACTGTTTTTAGCTCTGAAAACTTTGGAACAGGTTTCGATAACAAATTTGCTTTCAATGAAATTTATGGAGATCAGTATAGGTACATGGCAAACACTATTTTAAATGCTGCTTACATTCAATTCGACAATCAGTTCTCAAATAAATTAAAAGCATCATGGGGAGTTAGAATGGAACATTATGATCAATTGGTGGGTAGTGCAAAAGAAAAAGATCCTCGATTTGTAAATACAGTTGTCAATGATTTTTTACCTGGAATAAATCTTACTTATAAAGTTTCTAATCTTTCAAATTTAAGAGTTTCAGGTTCTCAAACTGTTATTCGTCCTGAGTTTAGAGAGTTGAGTCCTTTTGCATTTTTCGATTTCGATTTAGGTGCAACAGTTACTGGTAATAAAGCTTTAGAAAGAACTAAAGTAACCAATTTTGATGTTAGATATGAGCTTTATCCAAGAGCTGGTGAAATATTTACTGCTGGCATTTTCTACAAACAATTTAAAAACCCAATTGAATTATTTTTTAATCAAACTGGTGCAGGTAGCTCAAGTACATTCAATTATATAAATGCAGATAAAGCAGAAGGTTATGGTGCAGAATTAGAATTTAGAAAAAAATTAGATTTTAGTAAAGCATTAGAAAACTTCACAGTTCAAACGAATGTTTCTTACATCTACAATAGAGTTACAAGTGCTGGAACTCAATTAAACAGGCCTATGCAAGGTCAAAGTCCTTTTTTAATTAATGCATCTGTTCAATACGATTTAGAAAAAATTGGCTTAAACACTACCTTATTATTTAATAGAATTGGTAGAAGAATTTTATATGTTGGTAATAATGATTTTCCTCCTGTGTGGGAAAATCCAAGATCATTAATTGATTTACAAATTGCCAAAAAAATATTGAAGGATAAAGCAGAAATTAAAATAAATATTTCAGATATCCTTAAATCAAACTGCTTATCTACTATCACGATACAAACGATAATGGAAAATATGATGCATCTGATGCTACTGCTATCAGAAGAAAGTATGGTACTAATATTAGTTTATCAATCTCTTACAATTTCAAATAAAAATAAAAGCAAAAAATAAAACAACAAAAATGAAAAACTTAGTCATTTTAATTACAACAATTGGGTTAATAGCAACTAGTTGTCGTAAAATCGAAATCGATGGAAGCACAACAACAGTAACTACTCCAACTGGAACAGAGAATACTATTCTAGAAGGAAGAATTATTACCAACAGAACTTTAAAAAGTGGTTATACTTATAAACTTCGTGGTTTAGTTTATGTAACCAATGGAGCCATTTTAACTATTGAACCAGGCACAAAAATTGTTGGTGAATTAAACAAAAATGGTGCATTAATAATTTGCAGAGGTGCAAAAATTATTGCAGATGGCACAGCAACTTCTCCAATAATTTTTACTTCAGAAGCAGTAATACCACAACGTGGAGATTGGGCTGGACTTGTAATTTTAGGACAAGCACCTACCAACAATTCTTTTAATGGACAAGATGGTATTGGTGAAATTGAAGGTGGAATAAATAATTCAGATGGCTTAGGTTTATATGGTTTAGGCATGTCATCAAACATTGCAGATAATTCTGGAATTTTAAGATATGTAAGAGTTGAATATGCAGGTTATGCATTTTTGCCAGATAAAGAAATTAATGGTTTAACATTAGGTGGAGTAGGTAATCAAACCATTATAGATCATGTGCAAGTTTCATATGCTAATGATGATAGTTTTGAGTGGTTTGGTGGTACTGTAAATTGTACTCACTTAATTTCTTACAGAACTTTAGATGATGATTTTGATACAGATAATGGTTATAGTGGAAAAGTACAATTTGGTATTGTGTTAAGAGACAGTGGTATTGCAGACATTTCTAAAAGCGAAGCTTTTGAAAGTGATAATGATGCTAATGGTTCAGATAGAAAAACTTTTGTAACTGCAATTGGTACAGCTGTAGTTCCAGTAAAAACAAGTGCTGTGTTTAGTAATATAACAGTTGTTGGTCCTAAAGCAACTGCAACTTCTGTAGGAAATAGTTTATACTTAGCTGCTGCACAATTAAGAAGAAATTCTGAGCAAAGTATTGTAAACTCTATTTTTATTGGTTGGAATGGAGGATCAGTTAATGCTTTATTAATTGATGGTTCTAAAGGCACACCAACAGATTTAAGTTTAGAACCTAATGGTGGGTTAAGTTTTAGAAATAATATTATTGCTGGTCCAAATACAAATGCTATTTCATATGCAGCAAGTTCTACTGTGCCAACAGGTGCAACAAAAACATCCATCACAACTTGGGTTAATACTTCAACTTATGCCAATACTTTATTGAACGATAATTCTGATGTGCAATTAATAGCTCCGTTTAATTATTCAAATCCTGATTTTAATCCTTCAAATGCTAGTTCACCTGCAGCTAGTGGTGCAGCTTTCACTTTACCAAAATTAACAACTGGTTTTACTAATGTTGCTTATAGAGGAGCATGTAATGTTGGAGATGCTTGGTGGAAAGGCTGGACTAAGTTCTCTTTACAATAGTATTTAATTTTTTAACTTCAATAGCCACTTTTTAAAGGGGCTATTGTTTTTTATTTTTGATACATGAACAATAGATACCTACAATTTTATACTATTTTGTTTTCAATAATTGTTATGCATAGTTGTGTTGATGAAGCACAAGATAAAGATAAAACTTCCGATACTTTGAATGCAAGAACTGAAGCCATTGCTGATATGACAAATGGAGAAGTTAAAAGTGCTTTAGATTGTTTAGAGAAGCTATTTAATAACGATAATTATTATTTAATAAAAGATAAGGACACTAGCTATTTTTATTTTACAAGATTGAATGATGTATCTATGTTTACCCATGCTTACAAAATGATACAAGGAGATTCTGCTCGTTTAAGAATTGATACTATTCAATTAAAACATCAAAATAATATTAGTTGGGTTTGGCAAGATGAATCTATACTATTAGATTCTGTTAGTAATATAACTGCTCGTTGGTTAAATACAAATACTTCAACATTTATTGAGTTCAATAAAAATAATAGTGGAGTTATAGTGTATAAAACATCAACTGGTTCAACTATTCAACTAAATAAAACCCCTCAAATTAGTTTGTTCTTAACTCGTAGTTGGCACGACTATCAAAATGGAACTCATTTCGCTTTTGATACCAGTAATTATACTAAGAAGCATTAGTTGCTTTCCACATAATTTTTGAAATTATTCAAAATAGCTTGCCATCCATTTTTTTGTAATTCAATGGAGTTTTCTGTTTCAGCATCAAATGTTATTATTACTTCTGTTTGATTATCTATTTTGATGAATTCAACTGTTGCTATTCGTCCACCAAATTCATAAGTAAATTTTTCTTGTTCATTAATTTCAAGATAAATGGCAATAAAATCGAAACCAAAACTTTTGTCTTTGGCTTCCATTCTTGCAAAATATTGTCCACCTACAATCATGTTATTGGTAGCTGTTGGACAATGCCAACTAGGGTCAGCAAAATTCCATTGGGTGATGTGTTGAGGTTGAGTGTAATTATCCCAAACCTTTTTTCTATCTGCTGATATGGTTGCTTGAACAGTAATTTTTTCTGTATTCATTTTTTATTATTTTCTTGTACTCTAAATTTTACAATGTCTGCAATTAAATCAAGAGGTAAAGATTGATCGAGAGGAAACTGAACAGAACCTTTTCCTTGTTTATAAATGGATAATTGTTTTTTAAATTTTTGATGACCAGTAGGCGTTGCATAAAATCCAATATGCTTTGCATAAGCTGCAAAATAAACCAACGACTTTTTATTGATGTGATAAGCTGGCATTCCATACGAAATGCTTTCAGTAGCTTCAGGTGCATTATCCTTAATGGTTTTACGAATAAGCTGAAGCTTTGCTATAGTTTCTTTGGGATAGTTTGAAATGTAATCGTCAACAGTTTTAATTTCTTGGTTCATAAGAAACATTTACTTACAACTCACCTTTATAATTTGGGTCATAATCTACCATCCATTCAATACCATATTTGTCTCTGAACATTCCAAAATATGAACCCCAAGGACTATCTGATATTGGCATTTCAATGGTTCCATCAGCCGAAAGTCCATCAAATAATTTGTCTGCTTCTTCCTTGCTTTCAGCACTAATTACAATTTTGCTTCTGTTTTCGTTTTCATTTGTCTTGCCTAAAATTTCAGGAACATCATTTGCCATTAATATATTTTTTCCAATAGGTAAAGCAATGTGCATGATTTTGTTAGCTTCATGTTCGGCAACTGGAAATTCAGCACTGGCTAAATCTTTAAAACGCATAATCTTTGCAAACTCACCACCAAATACTGATTTATAAAAATTAAATGCTTCTTCTGCATTACCATTGAAGTTGATGTGAGGGTTTATTTGTGCCATGATATTTTTTATTTGTGTTTTGCAGTAAATGTAATAAAATAGTTACTAACACACCCCCAACCCCTCTCGAGAGGGGAGAAGTGAACCATTATCACAAAGTTCTTTTTGCTAATTCCCATGCTTTGCAACTATTAGTTATTAAGAAGGATTTTATAAAATACTTTAATTTATAGGACACCAAACTGGAGATTCATTTCTCTTCAGTTCAGTTTTCAAAACTATAATATTAATTTTGCTCTTCGTTCTTAGGAAACTCCCTCCAAGTGTAGCTTTTCTGAACTATTTTCCACGATCCTTCATATTTAAGTAAAAGAAAATAGTCAGTGAAGATTCTCCAATTTGGAATTACAATTTCAACCTTTGCAATTGCTGCATCTTTTTCATAATCTATAGAAAGTATCCTTCCAATTCTATTTGTTTTTTCTCCTTTTTTTATTGCAGAAATATATTTTTCTCCAGAACGTATTCTTAAACTATCTGATTCTGTTACTGTATATAAATTAAAATCTGGATGAAATGCTTTTTTTAATTTTTCAGGTTCACCGTTGGCAGTTCCTTCTATATAATTTGTTAGTGTTTCTGAAATTTGCTCAGTTTCTGATTTAATGTTTTTTGATTGAGCGTTTAATGTAAATGTTCCTATTAAACTAAAAGCAATAAGTAATATTTTGAAAGATTTCATTTCAATTAATTTATTATTCTACAGTTTTAAAATCAATGATAATAAGGTTTAAGTGGGATACCATTTTTATTTCTAAATCTATTCGTTACCAATGCCTGGTATCTTTTATTTGGATCAACTTCTACTTCAACAGTAATTGTTTTGTTGTTATTACTCCAACCTATTAGTTGTTTAAATTTATAAATATAGGATTTTCTCCAAGCGGACCATAATCAAAACCTCTATGATCTGATATCCATTTCTTCAGAAAAATTAATGGAAATCTGAATAACTCCTGCTTTAACATTTTGACTTTCATTTTCAAACTGAGAAATGGATAGTACGGTTGGTCGTTTGTTTATCAAAATCACTGTAAAGTTCTTGTAGAGTTTTTGGAAGTAGTTGAGTATGAATTTACAATGCGTTCAACTTCACTTTCTTTGTTGTAATCAAGCTCAATTAAGTTCTTTTATAGCTGTTGATTTGTTTTTAGAAAGATTGTAATAACGTTCAGAAATTTCATAACCTATGTAGTAACCCAAATCTCTAACTTTTAATTCATTTCTATTTTCTCCCCAAAGCCAACTATAATTATTAGTCTTTAAAATTAAATCTGAAACGAATTTGTCAACAACAATTTTTTGATTTGCTTTTCCAAATTCAATGGCTGCAGCATCAGATTTTTTGCCAGTTACTTTGCAAGAAATAAATTCTGCAACACCTTCCCATAAACACATAGAAAGTAAATTTTCAACAAATTCATTTTGCTGTGTGTGTATGTATTCGTGAATACATAATAAAACAACCTCCTGAATTGGATTATGTGTTTTGTAATATGACTTTGGCCAATTTGGAAACTCATCTATTACTGTGGTTTTATCAGCCAATGACATTTCACTGCCTATTAAAATTTTATTTCCTAGAATAGTTCCTCCTGTTCTAAATGCACCAATTGTAAAATAAATTGGTGAAGGTTTTAATTCAGGATATGCTTTTTTTAGTTTTAAAATATTAGAACTAATTTCTGGATATAGTTTTTTAGAATTTAATGTATTAGACCTAATTGATTTCCAAAAATTTGGGTATTGATTAATGGCATCTATAAAATCTTTTTCTGTGTAATTACGAACTTCAATAATACTTTTTAAACCTTCTGTTCCTTTGTTAAGTATAGTTCATTTAAGAATTTGTATTGTTGAATACTATCTTTTGTTGAAATGACTTTATCGTATGCAATCCAAAAATTGTCAATGTCTGTTGATACAAAAACTTGTTTATTTTTTTGAGCAGTTGAAACTGTTGCTACACTATAAATAATTAATAGTAAAAATATTTTCTTCATTTTATTATTTTAATTATTTCTTACCGCATACATTTTTTTTATTGCACATTGTAAAAAGATATAATTAGTAATTTGCATTTATTTGTTTGCGTAAATATTCATTCAGATCATTTTTTTTAATACCAAATTCTTTTTCAATAGCAATATAAATGTCATCGTGGTACATAAGTTTTTTAAGTTTATCAAGTCCACCTTTTTTAAAAGCTAAATAACAAAGCAAACCTTGAATAGTGCTACTAGGATTTGTAAAGTTGTTCATGTACTTAAATCCTTCAAGATTATTGAGATTTATTTCTTTGTGTTGGTTTAAGTATTCATTCAATCTTTTTAAATGCCATTTCAAGTCATGATTCATTGAACCACCATAAAAAACAGCCAAACCCTCTACTAATGGAGATTTTGGAAATAAACGATTGAGATAAATATGTACAACTTCATGAAAATAATTTTCGCCAAGTCCACCTGAAAAAACTGTATTGGTTTCTAAATCAGCCATACCACTGGCTTTGTCTTTGTTTCCCATTACAATAGAATAGTCAAGTCCTCTTAGATTTAAAATTGTTTCATAAGTATCGGCAAAATAATAATCAATTGGAATTGTTTTTAAGTTCCATTCTTTTTTTAATTTATGAATTGAATTCAGCAATTTATTGGCTTTATTTTCATCAAAATGATGAGATTGTGGAAAATGAAATGTTACACTTCCAAAAATTTTATTTTTCCATTTATTACTATTTAAACTAAGAGCATTAAATAGTTTGAATTGTTCATTTTCTAATTGAGCATAAACAGAAGTAATGCATAGAACAAAAACATTTTCTAAGCTATCTGTCCAACTAAACAATGTTTTTATTTCAAAAAAATCATGTTTGGGTTTTACATATAAAATTGTTGGATTTCCCATTGAATATGTTGGGTAATCGGAATTGATAGCATTTAATAATTGGTCAACTTTTGAATATTTCTTTTTTTCTGAGTCTGCCCAATAAGGGCTATTTGTAATGTTGTTCTTGTTTGGCTTTGATTTTAAGTAATTTGTCCAAAGAGTGATAACGGCATTTATATCTTTATCAGTTGTGTCAACACCTGAATTGATAGTAATTTTTTGTCCAAAAATGTTGGTTGTAATCCCAAACAAAAGAGCAATAGTTAAACAAAAGAGATTTTTATGGTGTGATTTTATCATATGTTGCAAGCTAACTCTTAAAGTATTCCTTTGCCACAACGTCTCTTTTCAGAGCATTTTGTGTTTAGCCAAGGGGGCGTTGTGTTTTCTACTCATCTGCAAGTGTAATATAATTCTTTACTTCATATATTCCCTCTTCACCTGTTAAATAATATTTTGCTGAGCAATGTAAATAATTTATTGAAGTTTTAGCTAAATTCATAACCACAACATCCCTTAGCTAACACACTTGCCTTCTAAGGAGACGATGTGGGGAAGGAATATTTAGAAAAAAAATCCTCCTCTAAGATTGCATAAAAATAATTGTCCTTCCATTCGCCTCTTATAGGCAATTTTTTTCTTTTCGTTCCTTCTCTTGTCATGCCAACTTTTTCAAGCACTTTAATTGAAGCAATGTTTTCAACTGCACAACCTGCCTCAATTCTATGAAATTTTAATTCATTAAAACTATAGTCTAAAAGTTTTGTCAATGCCTCAGTTGTATAACCCTGTCTCCAATATTTCAAATCAATTTTATACCAAACTTCTGCTGTTAGATAATTGGGTTTTCCAATGTTTAAAGCAATGAGACCAATAAATTGTTTTGTATCAACCAAGTCTAAACAAAAAATATATGAAGTCTGTGGCTTTGCATTTTGTCTAACCAACCAAAGCTTAATAATTTTTTCTGTTTCTTGAATTGATTTTGGGATTCCTAAAGTGTTAAACTCATCAGTTTCTGGTAATGAATGTAATTTATGAATATTGATTAAATCATTAATTGTTAATAGTCGAAAATTTAGTCTGTCTGTTTGTAGTTTCATAGTAGGAGTGTCGAATTACAACAAAGTCTTTTGCATAACAAAAATATAATTTAAGAATAAAATAAAATATTTAGAACAGAAATCATTGAATTGCAAAGTATTTTAGTTTTTTTCACCACATCGTCTCCTTTCTACACTTACTGTGTTTACGCTTTTTGACGTTGTAGATTTGGGGTAAATGTAATAAAATATAAACCATCATTGATGGCAATACTTCTTCTTACTTACGCAAGGCAAATATTTATTATTGAACTTTTAAACTAAACATAACGCAACATCCCTTGGCTAATTCACAAGCCTTTTAAGGAGATGTTGTGGGGAAGAAAACGTGTGTTGTTGTAGTGTTTTATGTTGATAAACCATGATTATTTAATTCTCTGCAAATTTGTTTATTAGGTTCAACATTCTTATCCCAAATGATAGAAAATTGGTTGTCATTTTTTCTATCAATTGTAAATAATACTTCACGTCCTTTTAAAAATATTTTGCCCAAAATTTGTTGTATCCTATTTTTTTCTTTTTTAGTTAGCCCCTGAATTTGAGTATTTATAATATTAGATATATGTAGTAAACCTTCGGAATATTTATAATTAATAAAAACACCAAAACCTTCCACTGTCTTTACTCTTCCTGTGTAAACAAATCCTATTTCTAAGTCAGCAATTTCCTTTAATCTTAAAATCTTTAATTCATCAAAATAATTATTACCTATTTTTCGGGGATTTAATGCACATTTACCAAATTCTTTTGATTCAACAACTTCATATTCAATTAGATCGCCTTTAATAAATTTATCGCCAGGCAGTTCTTCAAAAAAAAGAACTACTTCTTCATCATTTAATGAAGTGATATTGAAATATCCCTTGTAAACAATCACTTTAGATATGTATCCTTTCTGTGTCATTATAATAATGCCAACTCAAACTTATACGCATGTTTTTGCATTGCCAAATATTCAATAATTTTTTCGCCCCAAAGTGCCTTTGCTAACTCACATGCCTTATAAGGAGAGACTGTGAGGAAGGGGAAAATTATTTTAGACTATAGGACTAGTAAATCTGTTTCCCAAACATAAAAAGCAAATCCCTTGTTGAACATGAGAATATTCTGGAAACCAACCTGCACCATTACATCTTTCACAAGTATGATAATCTAATTCTTGATTAAAATCATCATAAACTTTAACTTTATACTTTTGGTGATAATGAAAATGGCAACGATCACATAATGTAACAAGGTAAATTTTATCATAATCCCATGGTAATCGGCCTCTAAAATACACTTTATGGTGCACTTGCATAATAATTGGAACAGTAGATGTTTTAATGTTCATTTCAGGATTTAGGTCTAATAAGTCAAACTCTAGGTCACTAAATGGATCAAAAGGGTTAAGAATTTTAATTATTGAACTTTTATTAGTATCCTCGTAGAGGAATTGATAACCTTTTTTATTATATGTTGGTTTATTGAAGGTTTCAGACCTTTTACATACTTGACAAACTCCATCATTCAAAATAATCTCATTTCTTTTTTGTTGCCATTCATTAGTTTGTAATAACTCTCCATAAGATGGCCTTCTACCTGATAATTGTTCTAGCAATTCCTTGTATGTCATTGTTATTTTGATTTAGTTTTATTTAAAATGTGCCATTACATTTTCATTTTCCAATGTTAAATAGTTTTAATTCAACTCCTATTTATTTCCCCAGAGAGTCTCATTTCATGCATTTTTGTTTAAGCCAAGGTGTGTTGTAGTTTCTATTCATTTGCTTCTTTTAATGCTTGAAGTTCAATTTCAACAGAAATACGAAAGTCGGTCTGTTTTATTTTTTCAATTATTGGTTTTATTGAAGGAATAATTCCTTTCAGTTTTGCTTTTATTATAACTCCAATTGTTCCTGTATAATTTATTCCAAGTCTAGAAGCAATTTTTCTTGCTTTAATGTCGTCTAAAATAATAGTGCTTTCGGGAATTTCTAAAGCCAAAGCAATTGCACTCGATTCGCCTTTGTCTAATTGTAATTCTAATAGTTGTTGTTTGTAAGTGTCAGTAACTTTTTTAATTTTTACCCAATCAGGCAAAGTCTCTCCAAATTCAGTTGCAATCTCTATGGTTGTTATTATTTCTCCATAAACTTTATGTAAAAGTTCAAGTTCTCCAATGTTGGAGAGAATGATAAAACAACTCGTGTCTGAAATAATTGTTTTATGCATTTGCTACGTCACTTGATAACTCAGATGCAGGAAAATTAAAGATGGAAACATTGTAGCTGCCTAATAATTCAGCAAATGTTCTTTTAGTAAAACCAGCAACTTCTGCTGCTTGTCCAAGAGAAAGTTTTCCCTGCTCATAAAGTTTTGTAGAAACAAGCATTGCTAAATCTCTGTTATCAACTTCTAAAGAGTCTGGTACGTCTAAAGTTAATGTTTTCATAGTCCAAATATAACTATTTTTATAAACTTTAAACTGTTGATATTTAAAATTTAATAATCCTTATGAGTAATAAATTTTTTTCTATTTCAAATCAGTTAAATCGTTTGAATCATCAAAGTAATCAAAACGGTTTAGCAATACAATTTTCAATCTTTTATCTTTGGTGCATTCTAAATAAATAATACTTAAATTATGGAATATAGAAAAATGGGTAAAACTGGTTTGCAGTTAAGTGTATTAAGTTTAGGAAGTTGGGTAACTTTTCATAAACAAATTAATGATGGCTTGGCAGATGAATTAATGGGCATTGCATACGATAATGGTGTAAACTTTTTTGATAATGCAGAAGTGTATGCTTTAGGCGAAAGTGAGAAAATGATGGGCAGAGTATTGAAAGGAAAAAATTGGGATAGATCTAGCTACACCATTAGCAGCAAAGCTTTTTGGGGTTGGAGAGGTGATAATAACAAACCCAATCAAACTGGGCTTAGTCGTAAACATTTAGTTGAAGCATGCCATGAAGCTTTACAAAGATTACAAACTGATTATTTGGATTTATATTTCTGTCATCGACCAGATAAATCAACTCCAATTGAAGAAGTGGTGTTAACGATGAACAATTTAATTCAGCAGGGGAAAATTTTATATTGGGGTACAAGCGAATGGAGTGGTGTTGAAATTATGGAAGCTCATAAAGTTGCTAAAGATTATAGATTAATTCCACCTCAGGTTGAACAACCTCAGTATAATATGTTTGAAAGAGAAAAAATTGAAAAGGAGTTTTTGGGAATATTTAATACTGTTGGTATGGGAACAACAATTTGGAGCCCTTTAGCAACAGGACTTTTAACAGGCAAATACAATAATAGCATTCCTGAAGATTCTAGATTAGGCATTAAAGGATTTGATTGGTTAAAAGAAAGATGGATTACAGAAGAAAAAGTAAACAAAGTAATTGAACTAGGTAAACTTGCAGATGAATTAGGAGTTACACTTCCACAATTAAGTATTGCATGGTGTATTAGTAATAAAAATGTTACTACTGCAATTCTTGGAGCAACTAAAAAAGAACAATTGCTCGATAATTTTAAAGCATTTGAAGTGGTTGAAAAAATTACTCAAGAGGTAAAAGAAAGAATTGATGCCATAATGTGTAATAAACCAATTCAACCAGATTTTTAAACACATCAATACTTTATATCTTATTTTTCAAAAAATTTGTGAGAGTCAAATTAATTTTTATGAAAAAATTATTACTATTCCTAATTTGCTTTTCATGTATTTCTCTTTTAATTGCACAAAGTAGATTTACAGTAGTTCAGTTTAATAAAAAAGATGTACCAGCAATTATTGTTGAAGTTCCTTTTGTTGAATCAACTGTTAGAGATGCTATTGATAAAAATTTTGAAAAGCTTGGATATAAAAATCGCAAGCAAAAAGATTATTTAGTTTATGGTGGCGTAACAATGCCTGAGTTTGGCAATGAACCTTATGACATTTATGTTTTAGTTGAAAGAAAGAGTCGTCAAGATAAAGATGTATCGTTCGTTACTTTTTTAATGAGTAAGGGATTTGAAAATTTTGTTAATGAAAGAGAAGAGAATAGGCTTTTAGATAAAACTAAAACCTATATGAATGGTTTGAAAATCCTTTCTGCTGAATACGATTTAGAACTTCAAATTACAGCTCAAGAAGAAGTTATAAAAAAAGCATTTAAGAAACTTGATAATTTAAAAGAGGATTCGGTTTCATTAATTAAAAAGAAACGAAAACTAGAAGAAGATATCACACAAAATAATTTAAGCATTTCTTCTCAAATGACAGATAGTAATCGCCAAAAACAAATTTTAGATGTTTTAATTTCTAAAAGGAAAAAAAGCGAAATGAAAGAAGAAAAAATAAGCTACTAAAAAAATAATTCCTTTGTTTAAAAAAAATAATCAAGCATTATTCATTGCAATAATATGGTTTACTTTCGTCACTATATTACTTTGTATTCCTGGAAAAAAATTACCCTCAATTCCTTGGATTGGTCTTTTTCAAGTAGATAAACTTGTTCATATAGTTTTATTTTTTATCCTCACTTTACTATTTTGTAAAGCTGCATTTGTAATAAATAAAACCCAAAATTGGTTTTGGGGAATTGCATTGTTTTTTTCTATCTATGGTTTAGGAATGGAGTTTGTGCAAGAAAATTTTGTAACGAACCGTTCTTTCGATGTTTGGGATATTGTAGCTGATGCTATAGGCAGCTTTTCTTTTTTAGTTTATATCAATTTAAAACCTCAGTTCTTTAAATAATAAAAATTTACAATTCACTTCTCTTTTATTTGTAAAACAAATATCTTTATTCCTTTACTGTATTTTTAATGACTAATAAAAAATTATGGAAATAAAAAGATTATTTGATGCCTTAGATTTTCAGCTAAATAAATTTGGCAATAAAGTCGATATGTTTGGTGCTAAGGTGAATGGAACTTGGCAAACAACAAGTGCTGAGCAAACTATTAGTACAGTAAATAATTTATGTGCAGGATTATTGGCTCTTGGAGTAAATGGAAAAGATTACACAGAAGAAGGTGCAGATAAAATTGCTATTATTAGCAACAACAGACCAGAATGGGTGTTTACAGATTTAGCAGTACAGCAAACTGGTGCTATTTTAGTACCACTTTATCCTACAACAAATCCATTAGAAATTGAATTTATTTTAAACGATTCTCAATCGCAATACATTTTTGTAAGCAACGAGGAAATGTATAATAAAATCAATGAAATAAAAGCACGAATCCCATCTCTTAAAAAAATATATAGTTTTGATACTGTTGATGGATGTGCTCATTGGAGTGAATTAACGAATAATATCTCTACTGAACAATTACAGAAAGTTACAGCACATAAACAAACAGTTCCTGTAGAACATGTAGCCACATTGATTTATACTTCAGGTACAACTGGCACTCCAAAAGGTGTAATGCTTACACACAGCAATTTATATACATGTGTACAATTTAGTAAATCTTCTTTTCCATTTGAAGATAGACCAGAAGGAAAGGCTTTGAGCTTTCTACCTCTCAATCATATTTTCGAAAAAGTAATTACTTACATTTATTTGTTTAGTGGCATTAGTATTTATTATGCTGAAAGTCTTGAAACCATTGGAGATAATCTACGAGAAGTAAAACCTTTTGGCTTTAGTTGTGTGCCTCGTTTGCTTGAAAAAGTTTATGAAAAAATAATGGCAAAAGGTAATGACTTAACTGGTGTAAAAAGAGCATTATTCTTTTGGGCAGTTGGTTTAGCTAAAAGATATGATATTGCTGTTGATGGTGGTTGGTGGTATAATCTTCAATTAAAAATTGCTAATAAATTAATTTTTGTAAAATGGAGAGAAGCTCTTGGTGGTAATGTTGATTTTATTGTAACTGGTGGAGCTGCTTGTCCTATTCATTTATTAAGAATTTTCACTGCTGCAGGAGTGCCAATTTTTGAAGGATATGGTCCAACAGAAAATAGTCCTGTAATTAGTGTAAATAGAAAGGCAAAAGATGGAAGAAGATTTGGAACAGTTGGTGAACCAATAGATGGCATTGAAGTTAAAATTGCAGATGATGGTGAAATTATTGTTAGAGGAAGTACTGTGATGAAAGGGTATTATAAACGCCCTGACTTAACAGCAGAAACTATTGTTGATGGATGGTTACTCACTGGAGATATTGGTGTTTGGGTTGATAATAAATATCTGAAAATTACCGATAGAAAGAAAGAATTATTTAAAACAAGTGGAGGAAAATATGTTGCTCCTCAACCATTAGAAAATAAATTTAAAGAGAGTCATTTTATAGAACAATTTTTAATTGTTGGGGCCGATAAAAAGTTTGTGAGTGCATTAATTGTTCCTTCTTTTACTGCATTGCAAAGCTGGTGTAAAGAGCATGATATAGATTTTGTAAATAATGAAACTGTTATTAAAAACCCTAAAGTAATTGAATTGTATCAATCAATTGTAGATAAGTATAATCCATTTTTTAATCATGTAGAGCAAGTAAAAAAGTTTGCATTATTACCAAAAGAATGGAGTATTGAAGGTGGTGAAATGACACCAAAAATGAGTTTAAAACGAAAAGTAGTTTTAGAAAATTGTGCTGCAGTTATTGAAGAAATTTACAACTGCTAATCATTTTTTTCTTTTTTTACAGTTCTTGCTTTTTGTAAAGATGATTTGCCAAATCTGTTTTTCACATCATCAATAGCAGAATACAATTTTGTTTGTGTGGTATGATCTTCGAACAAATTACCTTGAAAAGTTTGGTTGGTAAATTCACTTAGTCTAACACCTAAAAGCCTTATTGGATTTGGTTTTCGCCATAATTTCTTAAAAAGAGTAATAGCTTCTTTAATCAATACTTCATCACTCAAAGTAAAATCTATGCTGGTTTGTTTTTGTGTAGTTTCAAAATCTGGATAACGAATTTTTACTGCAATACAGCCAGTAAGCATGCCATCATTTCTTAATTCATAGCCTACTTTTTCAACCATTTTCACTAATTCTATTATCAGCGTATTTTCATCTGAAATATTTTCATGAAAAGTATTTTCTTTAGAAATGCTTTTGGCTTCTCTACCCATAGAAACAACACTATTAGAAATGCCTTGAGCTTTTCTGTATAAATCTTTGCCCCATTTCCCTAACTCATCTTCTAAACTCTGTTCACTATAATTTAAAATATCGCCAATTAAATGAATACCCATCCATTTTAATTTTTTAAATGTACTTTCTCCAACACCAGAAAATTTATTAACAGAAAGAGGTGCTAAAAATTCTTTTTCACTTCCTGGTTTAACAAATAAAAATCCATTGGGTTTGGCTTCATCAGTTGCAATTTTTGCAATCATTTTATTGCTGGCTAAACCAAATGAAATAGGTAGTTGTGTTTCTTTGATTATCTGTTCTCTTAAATCAATTGTCCATTGTAATACATCAAAAAATTTATCCATGCCTGTTAAGTCAATATAAAACTCATCGATGCTTGCTTTTTCATACAAAGGAGCTTTAGATGCAATAATATCTGTAACCCAATTGGAGTATTTACTATACATTCCTCTAGTTCCTCTAACAATAATTGCATGTGGACAAAGCTGCATAGCTTGTTTCATGGGCATGGCACTATGAACACCAAATTTTCTTGCTTCATAACTACAAGTTGTAACCACACCTCTATCTTTTGAACCTCCTACTATTACTGCTTTTCCTGCAAGAGATGGGTCGTTAATTACTTCAACACTTACAAAAAAAGAATCTAAATCAAAATGGGCTATATATCGTTGCGGGGTTGACAAATTTTGAAAAATATTTAATTGAAAGTACGAAGTTAAAAGATAGAGAAAAGTGATTTATACTATTTAAGTAGTCGTGCAGAATTAAATCCTTTAATATTTTCGCAGAAGATGGTGAATTCGGAGAAAACCACAATATTAATTCTGCATTTTCTGTTTATTCTGCGAGGGGAAATAGGTATAGATAATTTTGAAAGAGTACTTAAAAAAAATAAGTATTGGAGTTTCTGTAAAATAAAAAAATCAGCTAAAATTTAGCTGATTTTGAAATAAGAATTTTACTGATTGCTAAATTGTCGAGTTCTATTAATTCTTAAATCTCTTAACATACCAGATTTTGGAGAAATGGTAATGCTGAAAGAACGCCAAATATTTACTGGAGTTACATTAATACTTAACTGCCAACAATGCAATTCACGAGAAATGAAAAAATTAAGTTGTTGTAATTTGCCTGAAGTAACATCAAAGTTTCCAGTACCACCCATTTTCCATCTTGGGGTTAAATTAAAATCTCCATTGAAACCAATGCTGCTATAAGCTGTGGTTGTAAAACCTGAATAATCTGCTTTAATTTGACGAGTAAAATTGTAAGAATATTGTAAACTCAAACTCCAAGGAATATTAAAATCTGTAAACTCAGCAGGGTTCGCTCTTGCAAAATCTAATTGTCGTTGCTGTTCATCTGGAGTCATAAACGGATCGTAAGGTAATTTTTTTGAGTCTGCTAATTTTTCATCTTTTGGTTTGCTTCTAAATTGAGTGTTAATTGCAATATTTCCATTAGTAATTCTGCCCAATTTAAATTTATCATTATTCCACATGAGTTCATTAATCCTTCTACCAGTTGCATCTACATTATAAGGATCTAAAGTTGCACCTGCAGAAATATTAATTTTCTCAAAAAGATTAGTTCCCAAACGGATAGAAAATGGTTGAAAAGCAAAACTATCTGCAGCCAAATTATATGAACTTGAAATGCCAAGAACATCAATTAGTCTAACTTTCTTAGTAGCATTGGCAGCTGTATCATTTTTATCCTTCACCTTCATTTCAAACAAATTATCAATACCAAATGAAATGCTACCACTTGAAGCTTCATTAAAAACAACAGCACCAGTTAATCGAGAAACTCTGACTGTGTTTTTGTTAGAATCAATTTGTAAATTGTAATTGAATCGAGTGTCTAAATTTGGAGTATAGTTAAAACCTATTGAAGGTCTAATTTCATGACGAATAGCCTTAATGTTTTTTGATTTTTTAAAAAGATAAGTACCAAATATTCTAGTACTCATACTAATGCCAAAACTAGTTGTTGGTCTTCTGATAAATCCTTTTTGAACAGAAGAATCAATTTTGTTTGTTGAATTATTCCATTGTCTTTCAACTGTTCTATCATACCAGGCTTCACTGTAAGATATAGAAGGAGAAATGGTTACAGGTCCCATTGGTGGCAAAGCTAATGTGATAGGAATATTATGATTAGCTGTCCATTGCATCGTGTCAATAATATGTTTAATAGAAATTGCAGAATCAAAAAAGCTTATAGAATTATTGAAACTTCCACCATAACCAATGCCAATACTTTCGTACCATTTGGCTTTTCCAGCCCTTTCTTTTTTCTCGAAAGGATAAAAAGTAATCACATTTAAACCTAATGATGGTAATTGAAGATTTACTGAACGATTAGCAGCATTTTGGTCGTGACTAATATTTAAATTTAAGTTGACTTTATTATTGTAATTTTTTGTGTAATTAATATTAGAGTTAATTCTATTATTAAAATTTATAAGTGGGTTGCCTAAAAAAGATTGATTGAATTGTGTACTACCAAAATGCACATTAGCACTAAAGCTTGTTCCTGGCCTTGCTCTATTATCTCTTGTGTGATTCCAAGTAACATCAAAAGTTTTAGATTGTGTAAATTCTTCTTTCGATCCTGAAAGCCTGTTTAAGGTTTTTAAATTCTGAAAAGTCATGTTTAATCCTCCAGAATATTTATATCTTACAATATATTTTGGTGCAACATTAATACTCCAACCACCATAAGAGTATATATCAGTTTTAAGGGTAACATCAAAATTATCACTCAAAACCTTGTAGTATCCTAAGCCTTGCAAACCAATTCCAAAATCTTCAGTTGTTATAAATTGAGGAGCTAAAACTCCCGAATGTCTTCCTCTGTTTAATGGATAAATGCCAAATGGAATTCCAATAGGGAATGGAACTCCTTCAAATTCAGGAGATGCAGCACCACTCACAGCAATTTTACTATTAATCATTTTCAATTTTCTGGTTCTAAAAGCAAAATGTGGCACATCTAAATTGCAGGTTGTAAATCTTCCTTTCCAACCATAAAAAACATCTTTATCAACTTTCTTTAGAACTTGAGCGTTTACAAAAATTTCACCTTCATTGTAAAAAGAATTTACAGTTCTTCCTTTTTGAGATTTTAAGTTAAAAGAAATTGTATCACTAAAAGTTGTATTAGTGCCATCTTGCATCTTTGTTTTGTTTAATGGATTGTTGGTGGTATCAACAGCTCCAAATGCAAAAATGCTTTGATTACTTCCATCATACTTTATAACTCCAGCATCTAAAACCATTTCTTTTTGCTGTACCTGACTTTTTCCATATAGAAAAAACTCTTTTGTAGAAATAATAAAAACCCCAGAATCACTAGCTGCATATTTAACAGGTGCATCTAATGAATCTTTAGAAATTTTTATAGAATCAATGGTATTGATTGTTGTGAAAGTATTTTTTCTTTTAGATGTGTCATTCAATAGAACTTTTTCTTGAATGGCAGTGTCTAAAATTACATTTGTAGAATTAGTTGTAAGAGGGGTAGATTTTTTTTCTAAACTATTTGTTAAGTTTTTCGGTGAACTGGCTTTTTGTGCATGAGTTTGACTTATTTGCAAACCTGAGCAAACAATTATTAGAATTGCTATAATACATGGCCTATATTTTGCGTTATTAAAGTTCACTCAGCATTTTATTGGGTACAAAAATATAGGCAAGAGTTTTTATTGCTGTTTTTAAATATTACACTTTAACGTTTCATGAAGGATACACGAAAAATAATTTATACATTCTTAATAATTTCATTAATAGCTTGTGCTGCAACAAAGACTAATCCTATCGTTGAAAAAAAGGCTACAATAAATAAGGAAAAGTCTGTAAAGCCTTATCAAAAACAAGGCTTAAGAAAAATTGTTATTGATGCTGGTCATGGAGGAAGTGATTATGGAGCTTCAGGAAAATATTCTCACGAAAAAGATGTTTCATTAAGTGTGGCACTTTTATTAGAAGCAGAAATAAAAAAAGAAATGCCTGAAGTTGAAGTTTATATGACTAGAACTTCAGATATCTACGATCATGTTCATGTAAAGGCAGATAAGGCCAATGCAGCAAAAGGCGATTTGTTTATTTCAATTCATTGCAATTCTTCAAGGGGAACAACTCATAGAGTATTTAAAGGCTATAAAACAGTTAAAGTAAAAAAAGGTAAAAAAACAGTTAGTAAAAAAGTAGCTCAATATAATTATTATACAACCCCAAGTGTTGCGAAAGGAACTGAAACTTATATATGGGGAATAAATAAAAACGACGATAAACTAAATGCACTGAAAGAAAATGATCCATTCTATTCAGATAGTACTATGTTAATGGAACAAAATAGTTTAGAAGATCCTGAACAAATTGCTGCAATTTCTTTAAGAATGCAACAATATACTGAAAGAAGTAGAAATTTAGCTTACTCTGTTCAAAGTGAATTTACCAAAATTGGCAGAGAAAATAGAGATGCAAAACAAAGAGCTGTAGGTATTTGGGTTTTACAAGCTGTAGCCATGCCTGCCATTTTAGTAGAACTTGGTTTTTTAAGTAATCCTGATGAAGAAGATTATTTAAATAGTGCAAATGGTCAAAAAGAATTATCAGAGAGTATTGGAAGAGCTGTGAAACAGTATAAACAAAATATTGAAAACAAGATGAACATCAACAATAAGTAGATTATAAAATATTTTTTTTCAATAAAATGGGCAACAACAGTTTGCCCATTTTGTTTTTTACAAATTACTTTTAAACTTAAGAACTCTTAATAATGAAACATACGAATCAACTCATCAATGCTTTATCACCTTACTTGTTGCAGCATGCTCATAATCCTGTGAATTGGCATTTTTGGGGAGATGAAGCTTTGGAAAAATCAAAACAACAAAACAAACCTATTTTGGTGAGCATTGGTTATTCATCATGTCATTGGTGTCACGTAATGGAAAAAGAAAGTTTTGAGGATGAAACTATAGCTACTATAATGAATGAACATTTTATTAATATTAAAATTGACCGAGAAGAACGACCAGATTTAGATCATATTTATATGGATGCTGTTCAAGCAATGACAGGAAGTGGTGGTTGGCCCTTGAATGTTTTTTTAACTCCAGATTTAAAACCATTTTATGGAGGAACTTATTTTCCTCCAAAAAATTCACATGGAAGAACAAGTTGGAAAGAAACTTTATTACTCGTTAACAAAGCATTTACACAAAGAATTGATGAAGTAGAAACTCAAGCTGAAAAATTAACAACTTATTTAAAAGGTAGTAGTTCATTAGGAAACATAAAGTCTAGTGATCAAAATGAATTTAATCATGAAACACTTGAAACGATTGCAGAAAACTTGATGAATAAAGCTGATAAAATTTGGGGTGGATTTGGTGGAGCTCCAAAATTTCCTCAATCTTATTCTATACTTTTTTTGTTAAGACATTACCACTTTACTAAAGATGAAAATTGTTTAGAGCAAGCATTATTGAGTTTAGATAAGATGATTTTAGGAGGAATTTATGATCATGTTGGTGGAGGATTTTCTCGATACAGCACAGACGAGAAGTGGTTTGCACCACATTTTGAAAAAATGTTATATGATAATGCATTATTAATTTCTACACTTGCTGAAGCCTATCAAATTACAAAAAAGGAATTTTATGCAGAAACAATTCATCAAACCCTGGCATTTATTAAACGAGAAATGATGAGTGATGAATTTGCTTTTTATAGTGCACTAGATGCAGATAGTGAAGGCAAAGAAGGTAAGTTTTATACTTGGAGTAAGTTAGAAATAGAATCCATTTTAGAGCATGATGCAAGTTTGTTTTGTGAGATATACAATATTACTGAACATGGAAACTGGGAAGACATTAATATTATTTACCTAAAGAACACTCTTGAAGATATTGCCTTAGAAAGGGGAGTTGATGTAAATGAATTGAGTCAAACTATAGATATATGCAAACACAAACTTTTGCAAAATAGAGAAAAGCGAATAAGACCTTTATTAGATGATAAAATTCTTTGTTCTTGGAATGCATTAATGAATATAGCTTTTTCAAAAGCTTTTATTGCAACAGGCAAAAATGAGTATAGAGATATAGCAGAAAAAAACATGAATTTTTTATTGAATAAGATGATTCAAAATGATATTTTGTTTCATTGTTATAAAAATAATTCCAGTTATAATGAAGCATTTTTAGAGGATTACTCTTATTTAATTTGGGCATTAATTCAACTACAAGAAATAACAGGTAATCAAGAGTATTTAATCATAGCAAAAAAACTAACAAATGTTATCATTGAGAATTTTGCAGATATCGACTCTAATTACTTCTTTTTTACAGCAAAAAATAAAAAAAATATTTTAGTAAAAAAAGTTGATGTGTATGATGGAGCAACACCATCAGCAAATGCAATTTTAGCACATTGTTTTCAGTATTTAAGCGTTGTGTTTTTTAATGATGAGTATAAAAAAATAACTAAAAAAATGTTGCTGGGTTTGCAGTCTGCTATTGAAAAACATCCTACTTCATTTAGTGTTTGGGCTCTTGCTATTCAACAAGTTGTAAATGAACAAAAGGAAATAATAATTACTGGTTATGAATCATTAGAAGAGATTAAAAAAATTAATAAAATTTATATTCCAAATAAAATTCTACTTATAACAAATCATAATAATTCTGAAAAAATCCCACTCTTAACAAATAAAACTTATTCTACAAAAATTCAATATTATCTCTGTCAAAATCAAACTTGTTTTCAACCAGTAACAGATTTGCAAAAATTTTTACATTTATATAACACTTAATATTATATCTTGCAACCGATTTCAACGTTAATAACAAGTATTTACATAATAACTCCTGTCTATAGTTCAATTTTTACAATTATTTTTTTTATTATAATAGTTTCTTATTTGGAATTGTCTAAATAATGTTATTATTTTTGTCGTCACCTTTTATATTTAATAGAATTGCAAATGATGAAGAAATATTTTTTTGTTTTGCTTGCTTGTGTAGCCTTAATAGGTATAACATCTTGTTCCAAAAAAGGAAAAAGCTCGAGTGTTGATACTTACATGAATGATGGACAGGTAAGAGGATCTGCCCCCTTAGCTAAAAAGAGTATGGGTGCTCCAGCAGCAATGTCATATATTCCTCCTGGAACTTTCCATTTAGGACCAAGTGACGAGGATATGAATTTTAATTTCAACCAACGTAATCGTCAAGTATCTATTGCTGGTTTCTGGATGGACAAAACAGAAATCACTAATAATAAGTATCGTTCTTTTGTTTGGTGGGTGAGAGATTCACTTGCTGCAACTGAATTAGGCTATGTAAAAGGTGGTTCAACAGGAGTTTCTGGCGATTCTGTTAAAGCTATTGATTGGGTAAAAGCTAAAACATCTTTAAAGTTTGATTCTAAAAATTTAGAAAAATTAGGCGACAAATTAGTTTTAGCACCAGATAATAGATTATATGGAATGGTTGAATTAGATCCAGAAAAATTCAGATATCGTTATGAAGAGTTTGTTTTATCTGAAGCTGCAAAAAAAGAGAATATTGGAATGGCTCGTAAAAACTTTATTGCTAGAGAGAATGTAAAAATATATCCTGATACTTTAGTTTGGATGAGAGATTTCTCTTATGCATATAACGAACCAATGACTAAAAGATATTTTGCTCATCCTTCTTTTGGAAACTATCCAGTAGTTGGAGTAAGTTGGAAGCAAGCAAAAGCCTTCTGCCATTGGAGAACTGCCATGCAAAATAAATTCTTACAAAGCAAAGGAATGGCAATTGAAAGCAATTATAGGTTACCAAGTGAAGCTGAGTGGGAATATGCAGCTCGAGGAGGAAGAACTAATAGTATGTATCCTTGGGGTAATTACTATCCACGTAACAAAAAAGGTTGTTTGTTAGCAAACTTTAAACCTGGTCGTGGTAATTATGCTGAAGATGGAGGTTTCTATACTGTAAGAGCAGATGCTTATTGGCCAAATGATTTTGGTTTATATAATATGTGTGGAAACGTTGCAGAATGGACAAGTACTTATTACAATGAAGGATCTTACAATTTCTTTAATGAAATGAATCCAGATTTAAGATATGATGCAAAAGATTCTGATCCTCCTTATATGAAACGTAAAACAATTCGTGGTGGTAGTTGGAAAGATGTAGCTTTTTATTTGCAAGTTTCAACAAGAGCTTTTGAATATCAAGATACAGCTAAATCATATATTGGTTTTAGATGTGTGATTGATTTATCACCAAAAATCACAAAATAATAATTTAATTTTTTATCAAAAACAATCATAAAAACTAGAAAATCATGGCCGCAAAAATTCCCGCCAAAGTTGGTAAAATCGTAGACGTATTTGTATCTGTTGCAGCAGCAATAGTAATTTGGGGTGCATTAAGAAAAATTTTACACGCACCAGATGCTGATTTATGGTTAAAAATTGGTTTAACTACAGAAGCATTAGTTTTCTTGGCTTATGGTGTTTTATATATGATTTATCCTGCAATGGATGATCATGAAGTTCATATTCCAGGCTTTAAAAAAGGAATGGAAGCTTCTCCATTAAAAACAATGGAAAAAATGTTAGAAGAAGCGGATATTACTCCAGCTAATTTGGGTAAATTAAGTGTTGGCTTTCAAAAATTAGGTTCAACAGTTGATAAAATGGGTGAAGTTGGCGATGTAGTAAAATCTACAGGAGATTTTGGAGCAAAAGCAAAAGATGCTACTACAGCTATGGCTGCAATTGCTACTTCTGTAAATGCTGCTGCAGGAACATTTAATTCATTTAATGCAGCAAGTGAAACTACTAAGCAATTTCATACTCAA
Source organism: uncultured Chitinophagaceae bacterium (assembly GCA_963716885.1). Lineage (GTDB taxonomy): Bacteria > Bacteroidota > Bacteroidia > Chitinophagales > Chitinophagaceae > CAIVPM01. The sequence continues at coordinate 30,601 of CAVQUL010000006.1, forward strand.
GTGCAAGTTTTAGCTAAGAATTTATCTTCTTTAAATACAGTTTACGAGTTAGAGTTACAAGAAAGTAACAATCATTTGAAAACTATGAATCAGTTTTATGGCAAATTAGCACAAACAACAGCTGCTATGAGTAATTCAACTGAAGATGCAATTAAAGCAAAAGAACAAATCACTGTTTTAGCTGGTAATTTAACCAAATTGAATAGTGTTTATGGAAGTATGCTTTCTGCAATGCAAGGAAGACAAGCATAAGTTCAATAGTTAATTGAGAGAAAAATAATTGTAAATCTTAAAATATTAAATAAACATGTCTCTACCTAAAGAGCCACGGCAGAAGATGATCAACTTGATGTATTTGGTACTTACAGCATTACTTGCTTTAAACGTATCATCTGAGATCTTGAATGCATTCAAAACCGTAGATAGAAGTTTGAACACTGCTAGTGAGATAGTAGAACAGAAAAATAAAGAAGTATTAGAATCGCTAGAAAAACTTTTAGCAAAAGCTGAAACTAAAGAAAAAGCTGCATATTGGAAACCAAAAGCAGATCAGGCTAAACAATGGGCTGATGCAATGGTTGCAGAATTAGAAGGATTAAAACAAGAATTAAAAGTTGAAGCTGATTTACAAACTGTTGATGGCAAAGAACAGTTTAAAGAAGATGATTTAGAAGCTGCAACAAGATTATTTACAGCCCCTCCACCAGAAGGAAAAGGAAAAGGTGAAGGATTGAAAAATAGTTTACAAGCTATTAAAGATAAATTTTTAAATCTCGATCCATTACTTAAAAAGGAATTGGAACATTCTTTACCAATTGATTTAACAACTCCTGAAGGAAAAGATTGGTCGAATACTTATTTTCATATGACTCCAACAATTGCTGCAATAACTATATTGAGCAAGTTTGAAAATGACGTAAGAAACAGTGCTGCACAAGTAATTGAATTTTGTCATAAACAAGTTGGTCAAGTTGAGGTTATTTACGATCAGTTCCAAGCAATAGCTAGTCAGAGTTCACAATATTTAATGCCAGGACAAGAGTTATTAATTACAGGTGGTGTTGGTGCTTTCAATAAAAATGCACAACCAACAGTAACTGTAGATGGTTCAAATGTTCCATTAAATGCAGAAGGTGTTGCTGAATATAAAACAACAGTTAGTTCTCCAGGAACTTTTTCTAAAAAAGTAACCATTTCTTTCAAAAAACCAGATGGCACAACTGGATCGGTTGATAAAGAAATTAAATTCACTGTGGGTTCACCAACTGGTGTATTTGCAAGTGCAGAAAAAGTAAATGTTTTATATCTTGGCTTAGATAATCCAGTTAGAATGAGTGGTGGTACTAAAGGTGCTGAAGCTATTACTGCAGCTACTGATAATGGTACAATAACAAGAGCAGATAATTCTGGTTTATATATAGCAAATCCTGCTACAGCAGGTATGGCAACAGTTAATGTAAGTGTTGATGGTAAAACAACACCATTTAAATTTCCTGTAAAAAGAATTCCTAACCCTACACCAATGATTGGTAATTATGGTGGAGGTTCTGTTTCTGTAAATAATTTTAAAGCCAATGTAGGTATTAGAGCAGATATGGGAGATTTTATTTTTGAAGGTGTAAAATTCAATGTAGTTTCTTATACTATTGTTTGTACTGGTAAAGGGTTTGAAAATACAGGTCCAAAATTTGCAATTGTAAATGGTGCTTATTTTACATCTGAAGTAAAAGGATATATTGAATCTTGCAGACCAGGTTCTTCAGTATTGATAACAGATATTTCTGTTGAAGGTCCAGATGGAAGAAGAAAGCTACCAGGTTCAATGGCTTTTAATTTGTCAAATTAATATGATTATGCAACGAACAACAATAAAATTATTTGCAGTTTCAACTTTATGTTCTTTTTTACTAATGAGCCAAAATGTGATGGCTCAAAAGAAGAAAGCACCTGCTAAAAAAACAACAACAGCAGCAGCAAAACCTACTCCTGCACCAGCAAATGCAAATCCTTTTGGTAAGGATGATAATAAAAATGCAGCAGCTACAGGTGGTGGAAATGCAGCAGCAAATAATAATCCATTTGGTGGGGGTGGTCAAGCACAACCTCCAGCAAATAATCCATTTGGTGGTGGTGGTCAGGCACAACCTCCAAAAACTAATGGCAATCAACCTCCTGCAAATAATCCATTTGGTGGTGGGGCTAATCAGGCACAAAATCAACCTCCAACAGGTAATAGAAGTGCAAATATTCCTATTGAAGTAATTCAATCTTCACAAGGTACTGATCCACTAATGGATCCAGTAAAAAAATCTCAGAGAGCAGAGAGTGCAATTGTTTCAGACCAAAAAGAAAGAACACCATTGCCTTACGATCATATTAGAGAAGATGATGCAGTTTATCGTCAAAAATTATGGAAAGTAATTGATGCTAGAGAGAAAATAAATTCACCATTCCGTTACAACACAACAGAAGATAACGGCAATCAATTGTTTTTTTCAATCTTATATAAATCTGTAACTGAAGATTCAATAGTTGCATTTGAGGATGAAAGATTTACAATTCCTTATACAGATATCGAACGATTTAAAACAAAATTCTCTGGTGGTATTGATACTTCTGATGTATTGGATTTAGATGGCAACATCATGAAAAGAGAAGTTCGTAGAAAAGAATTTCCTGTAGATTCTATTTACAAATTCATGGTAAAAGAAGAAATTATTTTCGACAAAGAAGCTGCTAGATTGGTTCATAGAATTATTGGTATTGCTCCAATGGGTCCATTAATCCTTAAAGGAAAAGTGTACGATGGTCCTCATTTCCCTTATTTCTGGTTGTACTATCCAGATATTAGAAATACTTTAGCCAAAAAGCAAGTGTATAATTCTAAAAATATGGGTGCTCGTATGACTTGGGAAGATTATCTAGAAAACCATTTGTTCAGTTATTATATTGTAAAATCTACACTTGATAACTTTAGAGATCAAAAATTAGATGAGTATATTAAAGATCCTTTGTTTAGATTGTTAGAAGGAGATAAGATTAAAGATAAAATCTTCAGCTACGAACAAAGTCTTTGGGCTTATTAATTCAAGAAAAAATATTCTAATAGCTCTGCAAATTTGCAGAGCTATTTTTTTTAAACTAAGTATAGGGTTACTTTTGCAACCTTAAAATAAAATAATATGAGTTTAGTTGTTGTGGGTTCTATGGCTTTTGATGCTATTGAAACTCCTTTTGGAAAAAGTGATAAAATTATTGGTGGTGCTGCAACATACATAGCATGGTGTGCAAGTAATTTTTGTAAGGTAAATCAGATAAGTGTTGTTGGTGGAGATTTTCCAAAAGCAGATTTAGAAGCTTTATCTGCAAGAGGTGTTTCTTTTGAAGGATTACAAATAAAAGAAAACGAAAAATCTTTTTTCTGGAGTGGAAAGTATCATATGGATATGAATAGTAGAGACACTTTAGTAACAGAATTAAATGTATTAGCAGATTTTACACCCGTTGTTCCTGAAAGCTACCAAGATTGTGAATTTTTAATGTTGGGTAATCTAGATCCTAAAGTTCAAAGAAGTGTAATTGAACAATTAAAAACAAAACCAAAATTAATTGTATTAGATACCATGAATTTTTGGATGGATATTATGATGGATGAAGTGCTTAAAACTGTAGCTTTGGTAGATGTTTTAGTAATTAATGATAGTGAAGCAAGACAATTAAGTGGAGATAACTCATTAGTAAGAGCAGCTAAAAAAATTCTTACAATGGGTCCTAAATATTTAGTAATTAAAAAAGGAGAACATGGTGCATTATTGTTTCACGAAAATGAAGTGTTCTTTGCACCTGCATTGCCTTTAGAAGAAGTGTTTGACCCAACAGGTGCTGGTGATACTTTTGCAGGAGGTTTTGTGGCTCATCTTGCAAAAACAAAAGATATTAGTTTCGAGAATATGAAAACTGCAATTGTTTTAGGAAGTGCAATGGCAAGTTTTTGTGTAGAGAAATTTGGAACTCAAAAACTACAAGAAATAACTCTTTCAGATATTCAAGAAAGGTTAAATCAATTTAAGCAGCTTTCTAATTTTGAAATTGCTTTAGTATAATTAGTGATGATTGCCTTGAGTTTGCTCAGTTGCATGATGTTCTTGATTACCCATATGATAATCACCATGACATTTTGATAATAAAAGTAATAAGCCAAGTAAAATTCCAAAGGAAAGAAACGCAGTTAATGTGAAATTTTTTACGTAAGGTGTATTTTCTTGATGATGACTCATAACTAATTTTTAAAATGCAATATTAAAAAGGAATTACTAGTTATACAATATTAATTTTAAGAAATTAATGAACAAAGAGTTTAAATTTTCATTTTATTTTGACTCATTAAAATCAAAATTTAAATTCATTCCATTACTTTTGCAATCGCAATAATTTTTAATAATTGCAGGACCTATAGCTCAGTTGGTTAGAGCACCTGACTCATAATCAGGGGGTCCCTGGTTCAAACCCAGGTGGGTCCACATAACAACAGTAGAGGTTTCAAGCAATTGAAACCTTTTTTATTTTTATCCATTTGCATACAATTTAATTTTAAACTTTAAAGCAAATAGAAAGTACTATTATTCATAATAGTAAAATTCTGCTTTATTCGGCTATAGCTATAAAGTTTTAAGAATAAACTCAAAACATGTAAAAGATGTAATTAATTTCTATTTACTTGTAAAAGATTTGAACGGGAAGTCATCAAACTTTGTTGAATGATATTTTCTGTAATTAACTTATTAAAGTCTTGGGCTTCTAATTATCAATTCAATGATTAAAATTCCCTTTTATGCAAGAGCCTCTTTAATTATTATTGGAATTTTTACTTTAATAAGTACACTTTATATTATTCAAGATATTATTATTCCTATCATTTATTCAATCATGCTAGCTATACTACTAGTTCCATTGGTAGATTTTTTAGTAAGAATGAAAATAAATAGAGTTTTAGCAATAACATTTTCTTTAATATTGGTTTCTGTTGTAGTTCTTTTTTCTGTAATATTATTATCATCTCGTCTTAGCACTTTTACTGATTCCTTTCCGAAACTGCTAGATAAGTTTTATGAAATAATAGACCAATCTATCTTGTGGTTTTCTGCACATTTTAATATTAGCACAAAAAATTTAAACTTATATATTTCAGATTTTAAAGTAGAAATGCTAGATGGCAGTAAAGTTTTTATAGGTAATACAATTAATACTGTAGGCAATACTGTAATCGTAATGATTCTTATTCCAGTATATGTTTTCATGATTCTGTTTTACCAACCACTTTTACTCGATTTTATTCGTAAAGTATTTGGAGAAAATAATCATACAGAAGTGAATTTGATTTTATCATCTACAAAAAAATTAACTCAAAAATATTTAATAGGCCTGTTAATTGAATTTGTTTTGGTAGCATTACTAAATTCAGTAGTACTACTAATTTTAGGAATTAAATATGCTATTGTATTAGGAATAATTGGAGCACTCCTAAATATAATTCCATACGTAGGTGGTATAGTTGCTGTGGCTTTGCCTATGATGGTTGCGTTAGTAACAAAAGATTCTGCTTGGTATGCTGCTTACGTGCTGATTGGTTACTATCTGATTCAATTATTAGACAATAATTATATCGTTCCAAAAATTGTTGCATCTAAAGTTAAAATAAATGCTTTGGTGTCAATTATTGTGGTGTTTTTATTTGGTGCTTTATGGGGCATTTCTGGTATGTTTTTATCAATACCACTTACAGCTATCATTAAAGTAATTTTTGATAATATAGATTCATTAAAACCTTGGGGATTTTTATTAGGAGATACCATGCCTGCCATTGAAATTTTCAAAATAAAATTTAAAAAGAAAATAAAAGGAAAAGTTTAAAAAAAATAATATGAAACCAAAAATTGGATTATCTCAAAAAGAATTAAATGATGTTGTTGATATTCTTTCAATAACATTAGCAAACGCTGTAACAGTATACACAAAAACAAGAAAATTTCATTGGAATGTTTGTGGAGAAAGTTTTATGGAATTGCATAAGCTATTCGAAAATCAATATAAAATGTTAGAAGAGTCTATTGACATAGTTGCTGAACGAATTAGTAAGCTTGGAAGCAAAACAATTGGCACGATGAAGGAATTTGAAAAACTAGCAACCATTAAAGAATATCCTGGTAAATATCCAACTTCAAAAGAAATGATTCTAGAACTTTTAATTGATCATGAATCTATAGTTGTAGAAACAAGAAAGTCTATTGAAGAATGTACAAAAAAATACAATGATGTGGGCACTATAGATATGCTTACTTCTTTAATTAGAGAACATGAAACTATTGCATGGACTTTAAGAAGGTATTCTATTTAATAGTATTAAAATGAATGAAATATATAAAACAACAAGCATTAATATAAAGCAAAATACTAACTCTATAAAAGATAGTATCAACAGCTATTTTGATGAAGTTGGTGCCATAACAAAGTTTGCTTTTAGATTTTTTAAAGAACTTTTTAAACCTCCTTATGAGTTTAAAGAACTCCTAAAGCAGTGTTATATTGTAGGGAATAAATCATTACCATTAGTTGGTTTAACAGGTTTTATAATGGGTATGGTACTCATTATTCAATTTAGACCTACACTTGCTGAGTTTGGTGCAGTATCTTGGTTACCTGGAATGGTTGCTGTATCTATCATTCGAGAAATTGGACCTGTAATTACTGCACTAATTTGTGCAGGTAAAATTGGCTCATCAATGGGTGCAGAGTTGGCATCAATGAAGGTAACAGAGCAAATAGATGCAATGGAAGTTTCAGGCATTAATCCATTTAAATATATCGTTGTAACAAGGGTTTTAGCAACAACATTAATGATTCCAATTTTAGTTATTTTTTCTGATTGTATTGGAATATTTGGTGCTTATGCAGCAGTAAATATTAAGGGTTCTGTAAATCTAAATTTGTTTTTTTCTCAGGTGATTAGTTCATTAGATTTTGTAGATGTTATACCTGCTTTCATCAAAACATTTTTCTTTGGTTTTGCTATTGGATTAATTGGATGTTATAAAGGATATACTTCTAATAAAGGCACAGAAGGCGTAGGACTTTCAGCAAATGCAGCAGTAGTTACAGCATCATTATTAATTTTTATTATCGATATGATTGCTGTACAATTTACTAGCTTAATAACATAATTAAATTCATGTCAATCACATCAACAAATATTACTTCATCAGCTCGCATTAAAGACAAAAATAATTTAATGAACATGGTTGTAGAAATTCAACATCTTAAAAAATCATTTGGCAATAAAAAAGTTTTAGATGATGTAAATCTTAGTTTGGCTCCACAAGAAAACTTAGTGATTTTAGGAAAATCAGGAAGTGGAAAATCTGTTTTAATAAAATGTATTATTGGGCTAATAGAACCAGATGCAGGAAATCTTTTAGTATTAAATAAGAAATTAGACGAACTGAAAAATATAGAGTTGAATGCATTAAGAAAGAAAATTGGATTTCTTTTTCAAAGTGCAGCTTTATATGATTCAATGACTGTAAGAGAAAATTTAGAATTCCCATTTCGAAATAATAAAACAATTAAGGAAAAAGAAATTAAAGAATTGGTACTTGAGGCATTAGAAGATGTGGGTTTACTTGATGCTATTGATAAAATGCCAAATGAACTTTCTGGTGGCATGCGTAAACGTATTGGTTTAGCACGTTCATTAATATTAAAACCAGAAATTATGTTGTACGATGAACCTACAACAGGTTTAGATCCTATCACATCAAGAGAAATTAGCAATTTAATGATGAACGTTAAAGAAAAACATCATACTGCTTCTATTATTATTACTCATGATATAGCATGTGCTAAAATAGTAGCAGATAGAATTCTTATTCTGCATGAAGGGAAATGTGCAACAGAAGGCACTTTCGAAGAGTTAGTCAACTCTAAAGAATCTTGGATTAAATCATATTTCGAATAAAATTATCATAAAAAAACATCATGCAAAAGAATTTGAATAATAAAATAAAACTTGGAATTTTAGTTACTGTAGGTTTAACCTTATTTATAATAGGTATTTATTTTATTGGAAAAAAGCAACAACTTTTTAGTAGTACATTTAAGATAAGCTGTGTATTTAAAGATATTAGTGGACTAGAAATAGGGAATAATGTACGATTTGCAGGAATTAATGTTGGTGTTATAGATAATATTGAAATGATCGCTGATACTGCTGTTCGTATTGATTTATTAATTGTAAATAAAGCCAAAAAATTTATTAAAAAAGATTCAAAAGTTACCATAGGCTCAGATGGATTAATGGGCAGTAAATTAGTTTTATTACTTCCTGGAACTTCTACTTCAAAACAAATACAAAACAATGATTTAATTGCAACTGTAGTACCTGCAAGTCTTGATGACATTATGGATAAATTAAAATCATCTCTTACAAACATTTCAGTCATCACAGACGATTTTAGTGCTATCATTAGTAATATGCGTGATGGTAAAGGTGCAATGGGCAAACTTTTTATGGATCCAACGATGGCAAAAAACTTAAACCAAACTATTATCAATGCTAAAGAAGGAGTAGGAGGGTTTAAACAAAATATGGATGCATTGGGTCATAATTTTTTATTAAGGGGTTATATAAGAAGACAAGAAAAGAAAAAACAAAAAGACTATTGAGGAACAAAAAGAGTTGCAAAAAAAGACTAATGAAAAAAAGAAAAATTAAGTTGAATGTGTGAAATATGTAACATTAACTAACTGTGTTGTAAAATAAAAAACCATTAAACTAACAACTTTGCTTAATAAATAATTAATGCTCTTAATTAAAAAATCAACTACAGAGTAATGTATGTAATTATTTAAAAACAACAAATTATGAAATTTTATTTTACAGTAGCCTTAGCTACAATTTTAATGACAGGATCTGCGATTGCACAACATGCTAATATTGGTTTTAAAGCAGGTTTAAACAGCTACAATATTAGTAACAGTAGTGGTCCTAATTTCGATTCAAAACTTGGTTTCCATGTAGGAATGATTGGTCATATTCATTTGGCGAAGCAATTAGCTTTTCAACCAGAAATTATGTATTCAACACAAGGAGCAAAATATACTTATTTAGGAACTAGAAACAGATATTAATTTAAACTATATCAATATCCCATTGTTAGTACAATATATGTTTGATAATGGCTTTAGATTACAAGCTGGTCCACAAATTGGATTTTTAGCTAGTGCAAAATCTAAAACAAATAATACAACAACAGATATTAAATCTGACATTAAAGGAATTGACTTAGGACTTGCAATTGGAATTGGTTATATCAATCCTAAATCTGGATTTGGAGTAGATGCAAGGTATAATTTAGGATTAAGTAATATTAATGTAAATACAAGCTCAACCTCTAAAAATGTTGGTTATCAATTTGGAATATTTTATTTATTAGGTCATAAATAGTTTTGGTTAATTATTGGTAAAAGGCAACATTAAGTTGCCTTTTTTTATGTAGTAATTAAGTCAGTGTTGGAGTGCTAAAGAAATTGCTGTTTGTAGTAAGTTAATTTAATAAATGAGTTTTCCAAATTAATAAGAGCTAACTTGAACGATTCTCTAAGAAATTCTGCAGAGATATATAAATGCAAAAAAAATAATTTGAAAATATTTATTAAATACATGGTAAGCAATCGCTGCAAAATTCTGGTGAAAGAAGAATTGAAAAAGCTGAACTTGCATTTCATTGTTGTGGAGTTAGGTGAAATTGATATCATGGAAAACATTACCCAAGAGCAACGTGAGTTACTAAAACTGGGATTGGTTGATACAGGATTAGAATTAATGGATGATAAACGTGCCATTCTAATAGAAAGAATAAAGAATGTAATTATAGAAATGATTCATCATGCAGACGATTGGCCACAAATAAATTATTCTGATTATATCAGTCAAAAATTAAATCATGATTATACTTATTTGTCTAACATTTTTTCTGCAGTAAAAGGAATCACCATACAACAATACATCATCACCCATAAAATAGAAGTAGCTAAAGAGCTTTTGATGTATGATGAATTAAATCTTACAGAAATATCTTACAAATTAAATTATAGTAGTGTAGCACATCTTTCAAATCAATTTAAAAAAATAACTGGTCTAACACCAACTCAATTTAAAAATTTAAAAGAAAGAACAAGAATTCCACTAGAAGAAATTGGAAATGAGTTAAACTAAATAGTGATGACAAAAAGAACTAATGAGCAACAAGAAAATTTCGATTGGTTAGTTGAGTATAATAATAGTGGTACCTTATCTGCTTTTATTATGAACTCTTCAGATTTAGCTATTAAAGTAAAAACACTCGATGGAATAATATCTTTATGGAATACTGGTGCAGAAAAAATTTATGGTTATTCTAAAGAAGAAATGATTGGTAAAAATGTCAAACTCATTGTTCCACCAAAACACATGAATGAGTTGGGAATGATAACAAAGTCTTGTTCACAAGGAGAAAGCATTCACAATTTAAAAACACAAAGAATAAATAAAAGTGGTGTATCTGTTGATGTTTCTCTTTCTTTTTTTCCAATTAAAAATGAGCAAGGTAAAGTTGTTGGCATTGCTTCTATAGATAAAGATCTTACTGAAACAACTATTGCAGATAAGGAATTAATTTATCAAACCAAAGAAAAAGCCAATAGAGCAGCAGAGTTAGCCATTGCAGAAAAGGAGTTAATTTATCAAACCAAAGAAAAAGCCAATAGGGCAGCAGAGTTAGCAATTGCAGATAAGGAGTTAATTTATCAAACCAAAGAAAAAGCCAATAGGGCAGCAGAGTTAGCAATTGCAGATAAGGAAATAAATTATCAAAATATAGAGAAAGAAAAATTAGAAACACTCACTACTACACTCAAACATTCTTCTCAATATGCAAGAAGTCTAATTGAAGCTTCTAAAGATCCTTTAGTAACTATTTCTGCAGAAGGAAAAATTACTGATGTAAATGAAGCATCAGTAAACGTTACAGGAGTATCTCGAGAGAAATTAATTGGTACCGATTTTTCAGATTATTTTACAGAACCTCAAAAAGCAAGGAAGGGATATAAAATGGTTTTTGAAAAATCAACAGTTACAGATTATCCACTTACAATTCGACACATCAATGGAAAACTTACAGATGTACTATATAATGCATCTGTTTATAAAAATGAAAAAGGAAAAGTATTAGGAGTTTTTGCTGCAGCAAGAGATGTAACTTTTCAGAAAAACATTACTAAAGAATTACACCAAGCAAAATTATTTGCTGAAAAAGCAACCTTTGTTGCTGAAGAAGCCAAACAAAAAGCAGAAAGTGCAACCATTTTAGCTCAAGATTCAGTTAAAGCAAAACAACAGTTCTTATCAAACATGAGTCATGAAATAAGAACTCCCATGAATGCCATTATTGGCTTTACTAAAGTAGTTTTAAAAACAGAATTAACTGCCAAGCAAAGAGAATATTTAACTGCAATTAAAATGAGTGGAGATGCTTTAATTGTATTAATTAATGATATACTTGATTTAGCTAAGGTGGATTCAGGTAAAATGACTTTCGAAAAAATTCCTTTTAAAATAAGTGCTTCCATAACATCCATGCTGCATTTATTTGATTCAAAAGTTCAAGAAAAAAATCTGCAACTCATTACTCATTATGATCCTAAAATTCCTGAAGTGCTTTTAGGAGATCCAGTTCGATTACACCAAATTATATTAAATCTTGTAAGCAATGCAGTAAAATTTACAAATCAAGGCAGTATAACTGTATCTGTAAATTTGCTTGATGAAGATGAGAAAAATGCAACCATACAATTTATTATTGCAGATACAGGAATAGGAATTGCTGCAAATAAATTAAATAAAATATTTGAAAATTTTCAGCAAGCATCAAGTGGCACATCTAGATTGTATGGAGGTACAGGCTTAGGGCTTGCAATTGTTAAACAATTAGTAGAACCTCAAGGAGGAAAAATTGTTGTTACCAGTAAAATAGATGTTGGTTCAGAATTTAGTTTTATACTAACTTTTCCAAAAACAATTGCAAAAGCAGAATTAGATTTAGGAATCATCAATTTAGATAAAGAAATTAAAAATATTAGTGTTTTAGTGGTTGAAGACATAGCTCTCAATCAGCTATTAATGAAAACACTTTTAGAAGATTTTGGGTTTATCTGTGATATTGCTTCAAACGGCAAAATAGCTGTAGAAAAATTAGAAACAAAAACTTATGATATTGTTTTAATGGACCTTCAAATGCCCGAAATGAATGGATTTGAAGCAACCAATTTTATTCGAAATAAATTAAATTTAAATATTCCAATTGTTGCTTTAACTGCAGATGTTACAACAGTAGATTTAGCTAAATGCAAAGCAGTAGGCATGGATGATTATTTAGCTAAACCTGTAGATGAAAAATTATTATATAATAAAATTGTTGGACTAGTAAAAAAAACAAACACCCCTCTAGTTACAAGTGAAAATATACTAAATAAAAAATATAAGCATATCGATTTGGCTTATTTAAATCGATGCACCAAGTCGAAGCCAACATTAATGTTAGAGCTAATTACACTTTATTTAGAGCAAACAAAAAGTTTAGTAGTAGTAATGAAAAATAGTTATGAAAATAAAGACTGGAATTTATTGCAATCTACAGCTCACAAAATGATTCCTTCTTTAACAATAATGGGCATTCATAAGGATTTTGAAGAGATGGCAAAATCAGTACAAGAATATGCTAAAGCTCAACATGAGTTTGATGATATTGCAACACTTATTTTTCAGCTAGAAGAAGTTTGCAATAAAGCATGTGTAGAATTACAAGCTGAATATAATTTAATTAAAAAAACAATAAATGAAAATTGAAGAAAAAATAAAAATATTTTTAGTAGATGATGATATTTTGTTTTTAAAATTATTAGAATTACAATTTAAACAAGAAGGTGATTTTATTGTTGAAACATTTGCAACTGGAGAATTGTGTTTGCAACATTTAGATAAACAACCTGATATGGTTATACTAGACTACCATCTAGATGGCATAGATTCATCTGCAATCAATGGAATAGAAACTTTAGATAAAATAAAAGCTATTAATCCTAATACTCCTATTATCATGTTATCTTCTCAAGATAAAATAGATGTAGCAATTAATTGTATGCATCATCATGCTTTAGATTATGTGGTTAAAAGTGAAACTGCTTTCATTAGAATTAAAAAAATTATTACAAATTATTTTGAACACAAAAAAGTGACTAATGCACTAAATTGGTATGTAAATAGAATGTAAAAAAATGTTGATTGCTAAAGTGTAAATTATGTAACTATTTGTTATTGATGTGTAATATTAAAAATTTCATTTCTCCTCAACTTTGTTGTGTAATAATTTAATTACAACTGTTCCACAGCTCAATGGAAAAACAAAATTTACTAAAGTGAAAAAAATAGTATTTTTATTTTAATTGCTATAGCTAGTAGTTATAGCACAGCATTTGCACAAGTTCCTAAAATTATTATTAGTGATAAAGCTGGCTGGCATAAAATTGGCAAAACAAAAGTTAATTTTACAAAAAGAGAGAGATGCAATTTGCAATTGTTGGTTCAAATAAAGTTTTCAATCATCAAATTTAAAGTATCTAAATTTCTCCTATAATGATTTCAGATATTGAAGTATATTACTCAAGTGGTGATATGCAAACTTTAAAAATAAATGAAACTATACAATCAAAAGGAGAAAGTAGATATATTGATTTAGATGGTGAAAGAAGCATTTAAGTAAAATTGTTTTCATTTATAAAACATTACCAAATAGAAACGATAAAAAAGCTCAGGTTCAGTTATGGGGTTATAAAACCAATGGGATATAAAAAATAGGTTTCTCATTTTTAGTATTACCGACTTAGTTTATTTCTAAGTCGGTTTTTTATTTATTTTTAAAAAAATAAGTGAATGATGTAATGATTAGATTACTTCAAGTGTAATGCTTTAGAAAAATTATCAAGTGATGTTTGTATTGCATAAAATAGAAATTAAAAAACAAACAATTAATGCACTTTTTAATTATGAAATACAATAAATATTTTGAAGAAGAAACAAATTTAGTTGACAAGATTAGTAACAAGTTAAAATGGTTTTCAAAGGTTAACCTCATTGCAATTCTTGTGGTCACAACACTCTTTTTTCAATGTAAAAAAAATGATTTTAATGGAGAAACAACAGGTCTTTGTCCAGTCGTAGTTACTACCAACCCATTAAATAATTCTACAGGAGTTGCTATCAATAAAAAAGTTGCAGTAACATTTAATGAAGATATGAATGCAAATTCAATCAACGCTTCAACTTTTTATGTACAACAAGGTACAACAATTATTTTAGGCTCTATTAGCACTTCTGGTACAACTTCAATATTTACTGCTGCATCAAATTTTAATTTAAATACAACTTACACAGCAATTGTTACTACGAATGTTAGGGATGTTGCTGGTAATGCATTAGTAAATGATTATGTCTGGACTTTTACAACAGGAACATCTGCTGATATTTCAGTTCCTGTAGTTACATCCACAGATCCTGTTAATGCAGCAACAGCAGTTCCACTAAATAAAAAAGTGATAACATTCTTTAATAAAAGCATGAATCCTCAAACAATTAATGCTGCTACATTTTTATTAAAGCAAGGTACAAACTCAATACTAGGTGTAGTTTCTTATTCTGGAAATTCAGCAGTATTTACTCCTTCAACAAATCTTGCTACTAATACGAACTATACAGCAACAATTACAACTGGTGCTCAAGATGTTTCAGGTAATGCATTAGCTGCAAATTTCATTTGGAATTTTACAACAGGAACAATAACAGATATAGTTTCTCCAACAGTAACATCAACAGATCCTATTAATAATGCTACTGCAGTTTCTTTAAATAAAAATGCGAGTGCCATTTTTAATAAGACCATGAATCCTTCCACAATAAATTCTTTATCATATACTTTAAAACAAGGCATAACTAATATTGTTGGTGCAGTTAGTTATTCTGGTGTTACAGCAACATTTACACCTTCGAGTAATTTGCAATTGAATACTACTTATACCGCTACAATTACAACTGATGCAAAAGATATTGCAGGAAATGCTTTAGCTAATAATTATACATGGTCGTTTACAACTGGCACATCAGTAAGTATTGGTGGAATTGACTTAGGTAGTGCAGGAAACTTTGCTTTACTTGCAGGTTCTGGAATTACAAATACTGGAAATTCAATTATTACTGGTGATATTGGTACTAGTCCAACTGGAACTGTTAATGGTTTTCCTCCAGGAATTGTTATAGGAACAATTCATGCTGCTAATCCAATAGCTGCACAAGGAAAAATTGATTTAACTACAGCATTTAATGATGCTCAGGCAAGATCAACAGGTGCAATTAGTTTACCAGGTGATTTAAGTGGTTTAACATTTGCCCCAGGTTTATATTCTAATTCTACATCTGTAATGTTATCTGCAGGCAATGTAACCATTGATGCAAAAGGTGATGCTAATGCAGTATTCATTTTTAAAATGGGCTCTACATTAACAACATTGCCAGGTACTGGAATTATTCTTAGTGGTGGGGCTCAGGCTAAGAATATTTATTGGAGTGTTGGAACATCTGCAACACTTGGAACCAATTCAATATTTTATGGTAACATATTAGCCGATCAATCTATTTCATTAAATACAGGTGCAACCCTTTATGGTAGAGCATTAACCAGAATTGCCGCTGTTACCTTACAAGGAAATAGTGTAAATAAACCTTAATCAAAAAGTAAATTTTAAAAAAATAAAATGAAAAAAATATTATTAATACAAAGAGTATTGCTGAGTTTGTTGCTAATTCTTTGTACAGCTACAATTACAAATGCTCAAAAAATAACTTCTCCAAAAGTTTGGTTTGGAATTAGTGGTGCTGCACACTTTAATCAATATGAAGGCACTACACAAACCTTAAATTCAACAACAACTGCACCTACTGCATTTCATGATGGCAAAGCTGTTGGTAGTTATGTTGCAGCTTTAATGGAATTAACACCAAGTAAAGTTTGGGGCATGAGATTAAATATTGGTTATGATAATCGTACAGGCACATTTAATGATGTGATTGCACCTTGTAATTGTCCAGCAACTTTAAGTACTTCTATTTCATACATTACCATAGAGCCTAGTTTAAGAATTGCACCATTTTCAAGTTCATTTTATTTATTTGCAGGTCCAACAATAAGTTTTAATCAATCTAAATCTTTTGTTTATACTCAAGAAAAACAAACAGATAAATCTGGTGATTTATCAGATGTAAATTCTACTTTAATTGCAGGTCAAATAGGTGCTGGTATTGATATTCAACTTTCTTCTGCAGCAAGTAGCAACAAAGTTAGTTTATCACCTTTCATTTCATATCATCCATATTTTGGCCAAAATCCTCGTTCAATAGAAAATTTATCTATTACAACTTTACGAACAGGCTTATCATTAAAATTCGGTAAAGGTTCTTCAAAATCAAAAACTGAAACAGTAGTACCTGCAGCACCAATTGTTCAAATAATTTCACCAACTGCTAAGGATAGTGGAACCATATTATTTTCAATTGCAACACCTCCAAATGTTTCAGCTAAGCTAAATGTAAAGGAAAGTTTTCCGTTACGTAATTATGTTTTCTTTGATGAAGGTTCAAATGAAATTCCTATTAGATATGTAAAACTTTCAAAGTATCAAGCTACATACTTTAAAGCAGAAAAATTTCAAAGTCCTGTGCCTGAGAATTTATCAAAAAGATCAAGTAGACAATTATCGGCATATTATAATGTATTGAATATTCTTGGAGATAGGATGAGAGTAAATCCTGAAACTAAAATTTCTTTAATTGGTTCATCTGCAGGAAAAGGTCAAATTGCTGGAACTTTATTAGCAGAAACTGTAAAGCGTTATTTGGTTGATGTATTTGAAATACGTGGTAATAGAATATTTACAGAAGGTAGAAACCAACCAGTAAATCCATCTGAACAACCTAGTTCAACTACAGAATTATTTTTAAGAATGGATGGAGATAGAAGGGTTGAAATAGTAAGTAGTTTTCCTATTTTATTAAAACCACTCAGTTTATCATCAATAGGAAATAAGATAGACGAAAATAAAATTGTGTTTAAAACAAAAGAGTCAATGTACGATAGTTTACAATATTGGACTTTAGAAATAAAAGATGATAAGGGGTTAGTACAAAAATTTGGGCCCTATTCAGCATCTGAAGCAAGTATAGATGGCAATGATATTCTTGATGATCGTTCAACAGCAGATTATAAAGTTACCATGAATGGAGTAACGACAAATAACAAATTTATTTCTCGAGAAAATAATTTGCATTTAACAAGAGACTCTCAAATTAATAATGAAGGTTCACGTTTTAGCATTCTTTTTGATTATGATAAATCTTACACTGATGTTGCTTATGAAAAATTTTTAAACGATGTGGTTACTCCACTTGTTTCAAATAATTCCACCATAATAATCCATGGTCATACAGATATTTTAGGCGATAAAGATTATAATTTAAAACTATCGCAGAACAGAGCTTCAGAAACTCAAAGAATATTAGAAAATACTTTAGTATTAAGAGGAATTAAAGGAATTAAGTTTAAAACAAGTGGTTTAGGAGAAGATGAAAAACTTTCACCATTTGACAATGGATTACCAGAAGAAAGGTTTTACAATAGAACTGTTATAATTGATATCATTCCCAATTAAAAAATTACACCTACGAAAAGCTAATACTGTCTTGATATAAAATCAAGGCAGTATTTTAAAAATTTAAAAAAACATATTATGAATCTTAAACGATTATTTGGTGGCTTACTTACAGTTTTAGGTATTGCAAGTCTTATTTATGCAGCAATATTTTTTATGAAATCTAATGGGGAAAATCATGAATTAAAAGCATTATCCATTTTTGGAGTGCTTGGAATTATTTTCTTCTTATCTGGCATTGGATTGATAAGAACTACAAAAGATGAATCATAAAAATAAATAATAAAAAAAACACAGCACTAATTATGGAATCTAAAATTAAATTTTCTAAGCTTCATTTTTTCGAAAAATTATCCTCAAAAGTCACAAAAGCTGTAGGTAGCCACTTGGCAATAACTATGGCATTTTTAATTTTACTTTTATGGTTGTTTTGGGGATTTTTTGAAAATTTTTCAGAACACTGGCATGTTGCCATTCATACTACAGCTGCATCAATAACTTTCTTCATGGTTTTTGTAATTCAAAAATCACATAACAAAGATTCTTTAGCAATACAGCTTAAACTAAATGAACTAATTTCTGCTCACACTCCTGCTAATAATATATTAATTGATGTTGAACACATGACAGAAGAAGAATTAAAAATCATTCAAAAATATTATTCAAAACTTAGTGCCGCAACAAGTGTAGAAGACAAACAAAAATATTCGAAGTGGAGTTTAAAGAAAGATGCAATTGTAGATATAAAAAAGGAAATGGACTCTGAGCTATCAGAGCATTCTAATAAAAGCAAGAATCAGTAAAATATATAAGAATTCTTTATTATAGTGTAACTACAATGCTAAAAGCCACATCAACTTTACTCTAATAAAATATTTTATTAAAACAAAAAACAAAACTATCATGTACAAAAAAATTTTTACAGCATTTATGATTGCTTTATTAGCAATTACAATGCCTTCAACCTCAATTGCAACTAAAGTTGAAAACACAGAAAACCCAACAAGCACAACAAATGATGCTGCTATGTCAAGGTCAACTATTGTTTTAAACAGACTAAATGAAATTAAAGCAATGGACAAAAGTTCATTAAACTCAAGTGAGAAAAAAGAACTAAGAACTGAATTAAAATCGCTAAAAAAAGAAATGAGAAAATCTGCAAATGGAGTTTACTTATCTGTAGGTGCAATCATTATCATCATCTTATTATTAATACTTCTTGTATAAGCTCTATAGAAATAATTAACAATTAAACAATCAAAAAAACACCAATGAAAATTACCATTTTAAAAACATCAATTCTTGCAATATTAATTGCAACTGGTTTTACAGCATGTGATAATTCACCAGAGAAAAAAGCTGAAATTGTTGAAGAACAAAAGCAAGATCTATTTGAAGCAAAAGATAGATTTATATAAAGCCATTCAAGATTCTATAGCTGATTATAATACTATTAAAACTGAAGCTGAAACAAAAATTAAAGCATTCGATAATAAAATAGCAGAATTAAGAGTAACTGTGCAACTTGAAAAAAATCCTTTAAGAGCAGCTCAAGAGAATGCATTAAATGAATATGCATTAAAAAGTGCAAAACTTAAATCGAGTTTAATGGAGTATAATGAAAGAGGAAATGATAATTGGACAGCTTTTAAAACACGTTTTAATAGTGAAATGGATGAATTAGGAAAATCAATTGCTTCTTTAACAAAACAAGTTACAAATTAGAATTATGAAATATTCAATAACTCCATTTTTTATAAAAGTTATATTAGTAAGTTTAATCTTAGTTGTTACTTTAACACTTAGTTCTTGCTCAACAAGAAAAGCTAGCTTTTTAGTTTCATCAGTTGTTCCAGCAGCAAAGGGCGATGTAAAAGTTAAAAAAGATGGTAATGATAATTACTCAATTAATATTGATATTACTGATTTAGCAGAACCTAATAGACTTATACCACCAAAGTTTGCTTACATCGTTTGGTTAGAAAGTAGTAATAATATTGTAAAAAATATTGGACAAATAAAAACTTCAACAAGCTTACTTTCTAGCAAATTAAAAGCTTCGTTCGAAAGTGTTTCTGTATTTAAACCTACAAAAATATTTATAACAGCAGAAGATGATATTAATGTTCAATATCCTTAGGTATTATAGTTCTAACTACCACTAATTTTTAAAGCACTTTTTAGTACTATTAAGTTCTAGAAAAATATTAAAAGCATTACAGTTTTTAAATGTGTGAATCTTACAACACATTTCTAATTAACTGTAATGCTTTTGCTTTTACTAAAAGCAACTTTACAACATTATTCTTAACGAACGATTTGTAAAATCCCTAAAGAAATATCCTGAAATAGTTAAAAGAATCTAATAATGATGTACAATTCCATAGATGAAGTAAAAATTAAAAATTCTGAAGAAAATATAAAAACAAAATGGATAATTGATACTTTACATAGTGAAATTGGTTTTAAAGTAAAGCATTTAATGATTAGTAATATTCGAGGTGTTTTTAATGAGTTTGAAGCTAATATTATTGCTACTGGCGAAGAATTTGTAACTGCAGAAATTGAATTTTGTTATGAAAGCAAAATCTAGTAAATACAAACCATGGAACATACGAGACGAGCATTTAAAAAGCATTGATTTTTTTGATGTAATCAATCATCAAAATATTAATTTTTCTGCCAACTATTATAAAGTAATTGATAGTGATATTGCTTCAGAGTTATTTGGTTATTTAACTATTAAAGGCATTACTAAACAAATAAAACTTTATGTTGAATTTGGTGGAATTAAAATTGATTTAAGTGGTATTGAAAGAGCAGGTTTTTCTGTACAGGGAAATATAAATCGAAAAGATTGGAATTTAAATTGGAATTCTACATTAGATAATGGTGATGCTGTAATTGCTAATGAAGTTAAAATATATTGTGATATACAATTAATAAAACAATAACAAAATAAACAACAAAAATTATTAAAACATCAATCATGAACACAGAAAATAAGCTTGGAATTTGTATGGATCATCATACTGCAAAATTAATTACATACACATCAAATGGAATGCAATCAAAAAACTTGGAATCTGCTTTTACTTTCGAAATGAAGCAAGAAACTTTAAATAGAAGTGAATCTATCATGAATAATAAAGAGCAACACTTACAAGCTTCTTTTTTCAAAGAATTAGCAGACATTATTAAACAATATACAGAGGTAATTTTATTTGGACCCACTAATGCTAAAGTAGAATTATTTAATATTTTAAAATCTGATAGTCAATTTTGATGGCATAATAATTAATGTTGAAAGTTCAGATAATTTAACAGAGCCACAAGAGCATGCTTTTGTAAGAGATTATTTTTCAAAAGCTTCTTTATAAAATTCAACATCTGTGAAAATATTATTTTCATTATATGTTATTTTCATTTCCTTTAGTACAGCTCATGGTCAAAATCTTACTTTAAGTAAAGAACAAATAAATGCTATTGCATATTTAAATCTCAACTTAAATATACCACAAAGCGATGTTTGGGTTAATGTAAAACCTGAACCTTTTATTAAAAATATTCAAAAAAATATTGAGGAACCATTACATATTTATGCTGGCTCAAATACAAATTTTTGTAGCTATGCTGCAATTAGTTATTCCTGTATAAGTTCAGACCCTTTAACCTATGTAATGTTTATGATTAACTTATATAACAAAGGGTTTGCTAACTTTAGAGATGTGCATATTAACCCTTCTGCAGAAGTAAAAAGAAGTGCAGGCTTATTAAAGTTTAAAGGAGAGCTAGATATTAATGTGGCTGATCAAATTTTATACATGGCATTAGCAGATCGGTTTAAAGGGTATTTAAATTTTTTTAATCATCACTATAAGCCCGGTGCAGAAAATTCTCTATGGCCAGCTGCAAACTATGCAAAGTTTAATCGAATGCTTCGCAAACTCACAAATTATCATGTTGAAGCAATTGGATCTGATTTGGTTAGGCCGATATTTTAATGACATTACTTATTTTCTTCAAAGCACAACTTTTAGAAAATGATCAGGTTTTTCTTTACTTAAATAATGCCATTCTTTATAAAAAAAATCATCAAAAAGTAAAATTCAGATTCCCCACACATTATGTAGTACTGTTTAGTATTGAAGAAATTGATAATACGATAAAAATTATTTATTGGGATTATGGCTTTAAAAATCAAATGATTTTGTCGAAAGATGTTTTTACAGATATTGTATTTGGAGTTACCTGGTGTAAAATTAAAAACAGCAATGAAATTACTTCAGTTAACTAATATCAGTTTTATTATAATCACTTTCTTGTGCTCTTGTGCAACTGTGATGCCACAAAAAACAGCCATAATATATTATGCTAAAAACAAGTCTATAATTACTCAAATAGAAGAAACTTATAAAAATATTTTTGCTATAAAGCCAATTGTTATTGAGTTTTCTGATATTGGATTTAACTATGTTAATATAGAAATAAAAACAGATTCATTGAGGTATATCTATGAATTTGATATTACTAAAAATAAACTCAATGACACTCTTGTAAAATTTGGTTTCGATCCAATTCATGTAATGAAGTTAATTAGAGATATGAAACAAATTAAGTGCACATGGATCAATACACTTGATTATTATGTTGATGATAAAAAGCAGAATTTAATTTTCATGTCTATGCGACCAATTTCTTTTGATCTTATTCTAGCAAGAAGAAAATATTACACACTTACTTTTTATAACCAAAGACAGTATTATGATGCAGAAGGTAGATTGTTAGATAAAAAAAATAGAAACAAATTAAGAATCGTTAATAACGAAATATTCTGGAGAATTAATGATAGAGTATGTTATACGATATCCAATCATTTTCGTTAAACAAAAATTGGTCTTTAGTATTTAGATTTATAGTTAATGTGTGAATCATGTAATATTAACAACCCATTGTGTAACATTAATTGAGCAACTTTCAATCACCTTTGATATAGCATAAAAGCTTAATCAATGAAATCTTACAACACAAAATACACGTGCTCAACTCTACTAAAAATGAAAACTTTATCAATCTTTTTGGTATTGCTTTTTACTTTTTCAATTAGCAATGTTCAATCTCAGGTAAGAGTAAATTTTAATGTTCAATCTCAACCATTATGGGGACCAGTAGGTTATAACTATGCAAATTATTACTACTTACCAGAAGCAGATGTTTTTTATTCGGTTCCTGAAAATAAATTCTTTTATCCTGAAGAAAACAAGTGGGTTGCTGCAAACAATTTACCATCAAGATATAATGTTGATTTATTTAATACTTATAAAGTAGTAGTTAATAAACCAAGACCTTACTTAAATCATGGTTATTACGTTTCTAATTATGCTAAATATAAGACATGGTGCAACAAAACAAATAGTTATTAGGGAAAGTAATGAATACAAATATTACAAAATTAAAGGTCATCCTAAGCATAATATGGAAAGAAAAAAGATTCTGATCAAAAAGAAACGAAGCTAAAAAAAACAATAAATAAGACTTATATAATAATAATCATCATTAAAAAAAACAAAATGAGCAATTTACTTTACTTGGTAGCAGTCATATTAATCATTCTTTGGGCAATCGGTTATTTAGGATATCAATCAGGTGGGCTAATTCATATTTTATTAGTAATAGCAATTGTTGCAGTATTACTTAGAGTGATACAGGGTAAAAGACCCATGTAACATTAGAGGAATGTGAATTGATTTTAATTAATAAAAATAAAAACAAAAAAAAATGAAAACAGGAAAATTAGCATTAGGATTATTGGCTGGAGTAGCAGCTGGAGCAGTATTAGGAATTTTATTTGCCCCTAATAAAGGATCAAAAACAAGAAGAAAAATTTTGCAAAAAGGTGAAAAATATTCAGATGAATTAAAAGAAAAATATGCTGAAATAGCAGATGCAGTTTCTGATAAATACGATGAATTAAAATCCGATGCAGAAAATCTTGATCTCAAAAGGTAAAGAAAAATACAATGGGTTAAAAGCAGAAATTAAGAGCGAAGCTGTTTAAAGAAATTAAAATCTAAGGTTTGATTATGAAAAATAATGCAGCAGATATTGAAATACTTTTTGGATTAGCAGAAGATTGTGGCAAAACAAGTATTGAATTGTTCAAGCTTCAGGCTATTGATAAATACTCTAAAGTATTTTCTACATTAACCTCAACAATTATTGTGGTACTTATAGCTGCATTATTTACATTGTGTATAAACATTGGATTGGCTTTTTGGATAGGTGAAATGCTGGGTAAAATTTATTATGGTTTTTTTATAATATCTGGATTCTATTTAATTGTAGCATTAGTAGTATTAGTATTTAAAAAATCATGGATAGAATTACCTGTAAGAAATTCAATTATTGAAAACTTAATGGATAAAGAAATATAATGAATAATAAAAATTCTATAGAAATTCTAAATAAAGCTATTCAAGAACTCAAAACAAAACAAGTTTCAGAAATTGTTTTGCTAAAAGCTCAGTTTGAGAAAACTTACGAAAGTTTAAAACCTCTGAATCTAATTAAAAATACTATTAACGAAGTAGCTACTTCACCAGACTTAAGAAAAAATATTACAAACAATGCAATTGGTTTAGCAACAGGATATTTATCTAAAAAGTTTTTATTAGGTTCAACACATAATCCATTCAAAAAAATATTAGGAACCATATTAGAATTTGGCATTGCAAATTTTGTTGCAAAAAAAGCAAATGATTTTACTAAAGAAGAACCTACAACAAATTAAAAATTTTAAAAAAACAAAAAAAACAAAAACAAAAACAAAACAAAATGAAAAAAATAATACTATCAATAACCTTATTATTTGCAATTACATTTAGTTATAGTCAAGGTTCATTATCTAAAGGTGCTTCACAATTTAATGTAGGTCTGGGTTTGTCTGGTTGGGGTGTGCCAATTTATGCAGGTTTCGATTTTGGAACTTCAAGTGATTTTACACTAGGTGCAGAATTTTCTTATCGTTCATATAAAGAAAATTGGAAGAGCAATTATTACAACCATAGTATTATTGGAATTTCTGGAAATGCTAATTATCATTTTAATAGAGCATTAAATATTGCTCCACCATTCGATTTTTATGCTGGATTAAATATTGGATTTTATTCTTGGTCATCTCCAGATGGTTATTCAGGAGATCACAATTCTGGTTTAGGATTAGGTGCACAAATTGGTGGTCGTTATTACTTTGGCAAAAAAGCTGGAATCAACTTAGAATTTGGTGGAGGCAATGCTTTCTCTGGAGGCAAATTCGGATTAACGTTTAAATTATAAAAATTAATAAAAAAATCATGAAAAAAATTACATATTCGATTGCTGTAATATTAACTTCTGCAATGATGATATTATCATCTTGTAGTAGTACTAAAAAAACAAGCAATCAAGATAAGGGTGTTGCAATTGGTGCTGTTGGAGGTGCTATACTTGGGGGTGTTATTGGCAATAATGTTGGCAATAAAAATAACACTGCTCTTGGAGCTATTTTAGGGGCTGCTGTTGGTGGTGTTGCAGGTGGACTTATTGGTAAAAGTATGGATAAGCAAGCAGCAAAAATTAAAGCAGAAATTCCTGGAGCTCAAGTAATACGTGTTGGAGAAGGAATTGATGTAACATTTAGTGAACCAAATCCAGATGGTTCTAAAGCAGGAATCTATTTTCAAACAAATGAGTATGAAATCAATTCAAATTCACAATTATCACTCGACAAATTGCAAAAAATATTTGCTGAATATTTGTACACAAATATTTTAATTGAAGGTCATACTGATGATGTGGGTTCTGAAAATTACAATTTAAGATTATCTGTAAGAAGAGCCAATAGTACTGGAAATTATTTAATGAATGCAGGTATTACATCTAC
The DNA here is from genome assembly GCA_963716885.1 of uncultured Chitinophagaceae bacterium. GTDB lineage: Bacteria > Bacteroidota > Bacteroidia > Chitinophagales > Chitinophagaceae > CAIVPM01. Next base: position 56,366 of record CAVQUL010000006.1, read on the forward strand.
AAGATTAACTATTAAAGGTTATGGAGAATCTCAACCTAAAGTAACAAACAGTACAGAAGCTAATAGAACTTTAAATAGAAGAGTTCAATTTATTATTACTGCAAATGAAACCATGAAAGAATCCGCTCTTTATGAAGCTCAGAAGAATTAGGTAAATTAAGTTCAACTGGAATGGGAGGTATTGAAACCATTTTACAAAAGGTACTACGTTAAAATAAAACAAAATGAAAATTTCAAAATTCTTCTTCGTTATATTATTTGCTAGTTTAGTAATACTTACAATGAATAGTTGTAAAAAGTGTAAAGACGAAGAGCCTAGTGCAAGAATAATAAATAATGGCACACAAAAAGCAAGTGTTCAGATTAAAACATCTGGAGGTAATACTGTGAACATTAATAATGTTGATCCAAACACATCATCACCTTATAGTAGTTATGCAGCTGGACAAATAACATTTACCATAATTGTGAATAGTAATAATTATGTAAAAATAGTAGATATGACGAATTGTTTTTACTATGATATAGCTATTGATGCTAATAACAATATTACTTCTACACCTATCAATAGAAATTAAACAAAAAGATATGTTTTTATTGTAATGCTATAGTATTTATTAAGAAGTACTGAATATTAAATATTAATCCAAGCAAAAAGAGGCTGTCTTAAAACACGATTTTAAGACAGCCTCTTTTTCAATTTTAAGCATATAGTATGATCTTAGTTTTCTACTATTATCTTTTCTGTTAATTTAGTTTTATCATTATCAATTCTAAGAATATACATTCCTGATGAAAGAATTGAGTTTAAACTTATTTGATGAATCTTTTGCGATTCTTGATGTTGAACAGTTTGATTTTCTATCAACTTACCATTAGGAGTATAAATACTTAAAGTATATTGACCAGTAGAAAAACTTTCTAATTGAATTTTAAATTGTTTTCCTTTTATTGGATTTGGATAAATTTTAATTGTAGATTTTTGCTCTTCAAAATTTGCAGTTGCAATTCTACTCAATTGTTGAATTCCACCTAAACCAATTGTTTTTATTTGATAATAATTCAAACCATAAATTGGACTTTCATCTATAAATTGATAGTTAACATTTGTAATGGAATTATTCACTAGTTTATGACCTATACTGCTAAAATGAATGCCATCTCTAGATTTTAAGACTTCAAACTTTTCAACTCCTACGTTTGAAAAAGCTGTCCAATCAATTACAATAATGGGTTTTATTGTTGTAGCTTGAATTGTAGTGATTGATCCTGGTAAACTACCTATTGCTTTAAATACAATTTTAAAACGATCTGTTGCTTTGCTTAAAGCAATATTTTGATTAGTAGAAAAATTAATATAATTAGTATCTGTTGTAGAAAGTATTTGTATTGTTTTTAAATAATTATCTTCTATATATGGTTGTAAAATTGAATTGTCAATATTTTGAACATACACTTGAAGTAGTTGAAGCCAAAGGATTTGCAAGTGACTATTTATTTATAGATGAAAAACCATTTATTGGACTTAACTATTATAAACTAAAACAAGTTGATAACGATGGTAAATTCAGTTATAGTGAAACTAAGTCTGTGAAATTTGAAGGAGATGGTAAGTTAAGTATTACCATGTATCCAAATCCAGCAAAAGAAACAGTGAATGTTTATGTAAATTCTTTTTCGGGTAAAGGAGAAATAATCATCACCGATATTTGGGTAAACAAATGAAGCAACAACCTTTAATTATAGGTAATAATATTATTGAAATTAAAAACTTAAGTAAAGGAATGTATTTTGTAAACATATTTACAGATAAAGAAAAACAAACTAAGAAGTTAGTGGTAGAATAAAGTATTTGAAATACAAGTATGTTATTCAATTATTAAACACTTAAAGAAGTGATGGTATAAATAACATTAGAATTGACAACTTTTTAATAGTTGTCAATTCTTTACATACAGAATAAATTAAATAATTCATAGAAAAATGCCATTAAAAATGAGCATGTAAATAAGCATTGATTTATTGTGATGCTTATTAATGTATATTGACTTTTATTGATATTGATTTAGATGATGTGATACGTATTGACACGTATTGATTTTTAAAAAGCAATCCAAATTAAAAGTGTAAGACGCTATAAATATTTTAATAAAATATTAGTTTAAGCTTTTGCTTGCACTTCTTTTTGCTTCGTTAATTTTTGAGGAAAATTTAACACAATTACCAAAACTCAATTTCCTGTTATTTAAGTTACAATTATTGAAGATACTGTAAGTTTTTTTAAAATTACTCCCTCTAATGGCTATTGATAATATCAAATGATTTTATCAGCAATAACCAAATGTTTCGTTTTTACAAACAATTTTCTAGGTTAATTAACTCAACTTGAGCTAACATTTTTAGAACTAAAAACAGCAATAAAAGTTGTTTCTTGTTAAGTAAAAAAATGGTCTTTTTTAATACCTATTTAGAGCATCAGTTTTGTTAATAATAGTAGTATAAGTACTATAAAATAAAATGCAAATAATATAAATAACTAGTTATTTATAAGCTAATTATTAATAGGATACTTAAAAAATGGGTTGATTAACACATAAAAATAAACTCGCAAAACAAATTATCGGTTATCTACTACAATTTTTGAGCTTTTAATTCGTTTAAATACATTACAAGATATATAATCTAGTCCTATTAGAACGACAGAATCTCGTCATGATTAAACAAAAAAATAATCTGAGCTACTCTCTTATTGATTATGATTTTACTAAATATAAAATCATTAGGTGTAATACTATAATTCAAAATTTAATATTTTGTTTAGTATTTATTTTACTATCAAATGTTACATTAGGTCAATCTTATTGTAGTTCATCTGGTAATATGAGTTATTACACTGGTGTTACATTAGTGAATTTTAATGCTATTAATAACTCTAGTGCAAAGCCTTCAGGATACAATAATTACACAGCTCAATCAACAAATTTATTAAGAAATAGTTCATATGATATTACAGTGAATGTTAACACTGATGGTAATTATACTATTTATGCTCGTGTTTGGATTGATTGGAATAATAATGGCGATTTTACAGATTCTGGAGATCAATTTAGTTTAGGTTCTAAAACGAATTCAAGTAATGGAGCTACAAGTGGCTGTCCTTATAGTATTACAGTTCCTGCCACTGCAGCTTTAGGAAATATAAGAATGCGTGTTTCAGCAAAATACAATGCTTACCCAAGTTCTTGTGAAACAAGTTTTGATGGAGAAGTAGAAGATTACACTTTAAATATTTCTGACCCAGCTCCTCCAACTTATCCAGGAGGAGTAACTGGTGCAACACTTTGGTTAAAAGCCAATGCAGGAACATCTTCTACGTCTGAAGGTGGAACTGTAAGTACTTGGAGTGATCAATCATCTGGTGGAAACCATGCAACAACAACTGTAAATTCTGGATGGACAAACCCAGGATCTAACCCTCCTGTTTTTCGTACAGGCTCATCAAGTTTAGGAATAAACTTTAACCCTTCTGTAGATTTTTCTGGTGATAAATCTCTAGATGGTATTGCTGGCTTATCTACAAAACAAGTTTTTGTAGTTTTAAAAAATCCAACTTCTGGTAGAGATATTATTGGATTTGATGATGCTGATGGTGGTGGTGGTGGTGCTCAATCAGGTATTGTGTATTGGACTACCTCACTACAATGTTTTGCAAGAAATACTACAGGAAATAATTATTTTGGAAGTTATGTTTCTCATAGTATACCAACATCCCAACCTTTTATTTTTGATGGGCAACATATAACCAGCACTACTGGTAGTTTACTAATAAATGGTAGTGGTACAACAGTACCTAACAATCTTGGTACACCACCTTCTCCTTTTACAGGTGCTTATCGTATTAATAAAACCAGCGATAATCAGTATCCTGCGAATGGTCAAATAGCTGAAATAATTTCTTATAATTCAAATTTAAGTTCAACAGATCGCCAAAGAGTAATCACTTATTTAGCCATAAAATATAGTATTTCATTAAACCAAACAGTTCCACAAAATTATATAGCCTCAGATGGCACAACAATTTATTGGAATGGTACAACAAATAGTACCTATAAAAATAATCTTACTGCAATTGTAAGAGATGATACTACAGCTCTTCATCAAAAACAAGCAAAATCGGGTAATGCTGGTTTACAAGTTGCAATGGGACATGGCAATACAATAGCTGCAGATAATAATTCAAATACTAATGATATAACTGTAGATAAATCTGCTTTAATTTGGGGAGATGATAATGGCTCTGTTGCAGCATGGACAACAACAGGAGCACCAACAGGCACACAAATTATTCCACGTATTTGGAAAACACAAGAAACTGGCACTGTGGGTTCTGTAAAAGTTCAAGTTGCCGATTATACTGGTTCAAATGGACTTCCTTCAGGAACAACTTGTGTGGCATTACTTGTTGATGCTGATGGAGATTTTACTTCTGGTTCTACATTAGTTGCAATGACTTTAAATGGAACTAATTGGGAATGTAATTATGATTTTTCGAATGCTCAGTTTTTTACTTTTTCAACTAATTATGTTTCCATGGGTAATCCAGTTTTTGGATTAGGAGCAACTTCATCAAGATGTCAAGCAACTGGCTCAGTTACTTACACAGCAACTGCAACAAATGCAACAAGTATAAGTTATAGTTTAGATGCAACAAGTTTAGGTGCAGGAAATAGCATCAATTCATCTACTGGTGAAGTAACTTATGTTGTTGGCTGGAGTGGCACTTCAACCATAACTGCAACTGCAAATGGTTGTGCATTTCCAACAAATTCAGATCATGTTGTAACCATTACTGCAAACCCAACAATTACAGGAACAACACCAGGTTCTAGATGTGGAACAGGCACTGTAAGTTTAGGAGCAACGGCTTCTGCTGGAACAATAAATTGGTATGCTGCTTCAACAGGAGGTTCATCTTTAGGCACAGGAACAAGTTTTACAACGCCATCAATATCATCAACTACAACTTATTGGGTAGATGCTACAATTAGTGGATGTACAACAACATCAAGAACATCAATTGAAGCAACAGTAACTGCTCTTCCAACAATAACTGGAACAACTCCAGGTGAAAGATGTTTAACTGGAACAGTAAATTTAGGAGCAACAGCATCTGCAGGAACAATTAATTGGTATGCAGCATCAACAGGTGGTTCATCTTTAGGAACAGGAACAAGTTTTACAACACCATCAATTTCATCAACTACAACCTATTGGGTTGATGCAACAAATAATGGATGTACAACAGCTTCTAGAACCTCTGTTCTTGCATCAGTAAATTCTTCAGCTCCAGATATTACTGGAACAACTCCAGGCTCAAGATTTGGAACAGGAACTGTTAATTTAGGAGCAACAGCTTCTTATGGAACTATTAATTGGTATGCAGCATCAACAGGGGGTTCATCTTTAGGAACAGGAACAAGTTTTACAACGCCTTCCATTTCAACAACAACTACCTATTGGGCAGATGCAACTTCTGGTGGTTGTACAACTGCATCAAGAACTGCAATTGTTGCAACAGTTAATAATTCTTTACCACTATATCTTTCAGATCCTTCTCAGGCTTTGGACAGAATTGACCCTGTTGCAACTGGTGATCTTACCACTTCAAGTGTAACTCTAGGATCATCACCAGTAGTTGATAATACAACAACTGGATCATCGGGAAATCCAAATTCCACAACATTTACAGTTTCACATACAACAGGAACTGGTTCATATCGTTTAATGCTTGTTGGCATATCTCAAAAAAATAAAGAGGTAACTTCTGTTAAATATGGAAATACTTCACTGACATTAGTTGGTGAAAATACTAGTAGTGGTAATGCAAGAATGCATTTATATAGTCTTATTAACCCACCATCAGGCACTGCAGATGTTGAAGTAACTCTTTCAGCTAATCCTGACAAAGGGATTGTTGTTGGTGTAACAACTTTTACTAATGTAAATCAATCAACACCATTTGGATCATTTAATAGTGATAAAGGAAATAATAGTTTAGCCACTGTAAATGTAACCTCTGCAACTGGAGAAGTTGTTTATGATGTGGCAACTTATAGAAATACTACTATGACTGCAGATGCTAGTCAATCTGTTTTGTATAATATTAATACTGGTGGTGAGATTAAAGGAGGTGGAGCAAGTACCAAGCCAGGAGCAGCATCAATTACAATGAGTTGGGCTGGTGCTGAAAGTAAAGAGTGGGCAATTGGTGCAGTTTCAATTAAGCCAGCAGTAAGTACAGTTAGTTTTACCCAAACACCTACTTTATGTAGTAATTTTACAATAAACGCTGGTACGATTACAGTAACTAATTATGTAAGTATCAATAGTGGTAGTATGCCTCCTAGTCCAAATATTACTGCAGTTTTACGTTATGGTTCAACAAATATTATTACGCTTAACAATCCATCTTATAGTGGAGGAATTCTTACTTGGACTGGAACATTAGGTTCTAATGTTACAGTACCATCAGGACAAGCAATTACATTAGATGTTACATCTGCAGAGTCTGGTGTTAGTTTTAATATTGATTATGATAGTCAAACTAAACCATCAAGAATTTTACTTTATCCTACAAGTTCATTAAATGTAGATCAGTTAGAGTTTTATGATGCACCTTATCCTGGAGGGTCTTTAATTACATCAAAAAATCAAGGTCAAACTGTATATATAAGAGCTGTTGCAAGTAGTCCATTTGGAAATGCTGATATAACAGGAATGACTTTTAAAATCACTGATCCTTTAGCAGGTATAAATACTGTTTCAGCAACTGAAGTAGCAACGTCTGGGTGCACAAAATTTTATGAATATACTTGGAATATTCCTAATACTACAGGTAATTATCAAATTTTAGCAACTGCAAGTCAAGGAACTGAAGGAATTTATGCAACAAATGCAAGTTCGTTTAATGTTGCACCAACAATTACAGGAACAACACCAGGTTCAAGATGTGGAACAGGCACTGTAAGTTTAGGAGCAACGGCTTCTGCTGGAACAATAAATTGGTATGCTGCTTCAACAGGAGGTTCATCTTTAGGCACAGGAACAAGTTTTACAACGCCATCAATATCATCAAATACAACTTATTGGGTAGATGCTACAGATAATGGTATTACCACTACTTCTAGAACAAGTGTATTAGCTTCTATAACAAATTCATTATCTGGTATTCAAAATATTGTCTGTCCAAATGAAACTGTAAATTACAGTTTGGCATGTAGTTACGATTCAGTAGTTTGGACAATCACAGGTGGCACACCAACAAGCTCAAATTCACCAACTATAAATGTTACATGGGGAACAGGAAATAGAGGATGGGTTAAAGTTGAAAAATTTAATAGTGGCGTTTCTCAAGGATTTGATTCAGCTAGAATTTACATTGACCAAGTGAGTCAGTTTACTGCTACACCAAATTCAACTATTTGTAATGGAGCTAATATCAATCTTGGTTTAACATACACTAACAAATCATTACAACTTAATGGTACTAGTGATTATGTTGGTATTTCAAATTCTAATTTAATTAATTTAGGAGTAACTGATTACCGAACAGTAATGATTTGGTTTAAACCCAACGATGTTACAACCAGACAAGTAATATACAATGAAGGTGGTGGGGTAAATGGTTTATCGATTTATATAGAAAATGGAAATGTTTACTGCTTAGTTTGGGAAAGTAATACTCCTTGGACACCTACTGTAACTGCAATAAGTGTTGGTCAGTGGTACCATATATGTTTTGTTTTTGATCAGGATGCTACTGATGGAAATCATTTTAAAGGTTATTTAAATGGAACTTTAATTGCAGCATATAATGAAGGAAGTAAAGCTGATAATGGCATTAATTCTCACTCTGGTTCTGTAGAAATAGGTAATAATTTGGCTAATATTAGATTTCATGATAATTCAAGAAGTTCAGATAATTATTTTAATGGTTATGTTGATGGATTTAAATTATGGAACAGGTCTTTAAAAGCAGAAGAAATTCCTTTAGAACAATATCATTGGCTTTCAACGCCTGTAATAGATGCAGCATTGGATGTTTATATTAATTTTGATAATACAGTTTTAGACCAAGCTAATCCGCCAAGTGGTGAAGATGGTGCTTTATATGGAACTCCAGTTTATAGCGATGATGTTCCTTTAAAACCTAGTTTACTATGGACGCCAGGAAATTTTACTACTCAAACCATTAATGTTAGTCCAACTGTTACTACAAATTATCAGGTTAAATTAACAGAAACACTTTCTAATTATTGTGCAGACTCTACAACTATAATAGTTTCTGTAAATCCTTCACCAACTATAACTGGGTCAACGCCAGGATATAGATGTGGTACAGGTACTGTAAGCTTAAGTGCAACTGCATCTGCTGGTACAGTGAATTGGTATAGTGCAGCAACTGGTGGTACTCTTTTAGGAACAGGCACAAGTTTTACTACACCATCAATATCAACTACAACTTCATATTGGGCAGAAGCTTTTTATAATGGTTGTCCTTCAGTAACTAGAACAGAAGTTATTGCAACAATAAATAATACAGCACCAACAATAACAGGCACTACACCAAATACACGTTGTGGATCAGGCTCTGTAACATTAAGTGCAACAGCATCTGCAGGTACTGTAAATTGGTACACAGCTTCTACAGGAGGTTCAGCTGTGGATACAGGTACAACATTTAATACCCCATCAATTTCTAGTACAACAACTTATTGGGTAGATGCAACCTACTTAGGTTGTACAACAGCATCAAGAACAAGTGTAGTTGCCACAGTAAATTCAAATCCTATTGGAGTTACTGCAACGGTTGGAACTTCATTTGCTTGTTATACAACATTAAAAACTGCCTTTGATGCTATTAATGCAGGTACACATCAGGGAGTTATTAATATTTTAGTTGGAGGAAATACAACAGAAACTTCATCTGCAGTTTTAAATGCAAGTGGATCAGGTTCTGCAAATTACTCAAGTATAAATATTAATCCTGATGGAGGAGATGAAAGAATTATAACTGCTAATATTAATGGTAGATTAATAGATTTGAGTGGAGCAGACAATGTAACCATTGATGGTTTGAATACGAGTGGAAATTCCTTAACCATTAGTAATACTAGCACTGGAACTAGTGCTTCAACAATTCGTTTTTTAAACGATGCCTCTGATAATACAATACAAAACTGTACTATTTTAGGTTCTGGAACTAGTGCAAGTTTGGGTACTATTAATTTTTCAACCACAACAGGAACAACTGGTAACGACAATAATATAATTTCTAATAATACAATTAGTGCTGCTGGTTCTAACTTACCTGTTAATGCAATATTTTCATTGGGCACATCTGCAAAAGAGAATTCAGATAATTCAATTTTAAATAATAATATTTCAGATTTTTTTCAGGCTGGAATTGCTTCTAATGGAATCTACTTAAGTTCGTATAATATAAGTTGGACAATTAGCGATAACAAACTTTTTCAATCAGCAACAAGAGTAACAACTGCAAGTACATTAACACATAGAGCTATTCAAGTGGTAGGAGGTGATGGACATGTAATTACAAATAATATAATTGGTTATGCTAATGAGAATGGCACTGGTGTAACTTCTTATACAATAGGTGGAGGAAGTACAACTCCATTATATAGAGCTATTGAAATTACTGCTGGTGTAACTACAGCAACAAGTGTTCAGAATAATACCATTACTGCAATTTCACTATCTACGAATAATGGCACAGCTACTTTACCAGGTATTTTTTCTGGTATTTATGTTTTAGCAGGTAAAGTAGATATTGGTACAATAACAGGCAATACAATTGGTGCTACCACAGGCAATGCTGCTATTTCAGTAGTTTCAACAATTACTTTAGGATTAGTAACAGGAATATATGCAACAAGTGTTAGCACTGTTAATATTCAAAATAATAAGATTGGTGGATTTGATTTAGGCGATACTGATCCAGCAATTGGTTATTCATTTCATGCTATAAGTACAGCAGGAACAAATGGTATTTTTGATATTTCGAATAATACAATTGGCAGTTTAACAACTGCAAACTCAATTTCAACAGGGTCTACACAAACTACAACTGGTGTAAATACTTTTATTGGAATTAGAAATGCAGCAACTGGTGCAATTACTATTGAGAATAATATTATTCAAAATTGCACTTCTTATGGTACAGCAGCTTCTGCTTTTTATGGGATAGATAATAATGCTGGTTCAGGAACTTTAAATATCAATTCAAACCAATTAATTGCATCAACAATTACGGGCACTGGAACATTTGCTGGCTTGGATAATGCAGCTGTAGTAGCAACCTGTAATATTAATAATAATATAATTCGAAATATTGTTAGAACAGCTGCATCAGGCTCAACAACAATAATAACTAGTGCAGGTGCTATAACTTCTGCATTAAATATTATGAATAATCAATTAGGCAATGCATCTTATCCATTGATAGATTTTACTGTAGCAAATTCTGGTACTTTAACAGGGGTTTTAACATCAGCAGCAACAAATGCAAGTGCATTAACTATTACAGGTAACAATATTCAAGGTATTAATTATGCAGTTTTAAGTACTGCAGCCAATACTTATATTTCAAATGCTGCTGTAACACTTTCTCAAAATATCAGCAACAATACTTTTACAGATTTAAATATTAAATCTACTGGTGCAATAATTTTTATTACTAATAGTGTTGCCCTGCCATCAGGTGGTACTGAAACAACAAATAACAATTCAATAGTTGGTACTTTTACCAGAGATGCTACAAGTGGTGCAATCACATTATATACAAATGCTGCAACTTCAAATGCAAATAGCACAAGTAATTTTAGTAATAACAATTTTTCAAATATTACAATTTCAGGAGCTGCAACAATATCAGGTGCAATAAATACAGATGCAGGAACATCAACAAAAATTGTTGATGGAAATACTTTTTCTAATTGGCAAGGAGGTACTGGTGCCATTACAGCATTATCAGTAAATCTTACAGGCTCTGGTAATCAAACTAAGAATAATATAATTCAAAATATTCAGTGTGCTTGTTCAATCATAGGTATTACCACAGGTACAGGAAATGATAATATTTTTTCAAATACTATCGACACTTTAATTTCTACTGGTGGGGTTGTAGCAACTATTATTACAGGAATAAATGTTTCTGCTGGCACTACTAAAAATATTTATTCTAATTCAATTTCAAATATTACAGGAAACACTTTAACTACTGGCTCTGTTAGAGGAATTGCAGTAAGTGGAGGAACCACAATTAATGTTTATCAAAATACAATTTTTGGTATTAGCACTACCGCAACTACTACAGGCAGCATTAATGGTATTTGGGTATCTGGAAGTACAACTGCATCTTTATACAAAAATAAAATTTATGATATTTATACAACAAGCACTGCAGTTACAACTGGTATAGTATATGGCATTCAGCTATCTGGTACTACAGCCAGCACAACAAGAAATTTAATAAATAATTTTATTGGTGATTTAAGAGCTGAGTATGTAAATTCAACAACAGATGTTGTTAGAGGAGTTGGAATAATTTCTACAGGAGCTACATCGAATATAAATTTACACTATAACACAATTTATTTAAATGCTACTTCTTCTGGCACAAATTTTAGTACAACTTGTGTTTATCATACAGCTAATGCAACAGCAACCACAGCAAGATTAGAAATGCTTAATAATATATTGAGCAATAATTCTACACCAAATGGAAGTGGTATTGTTGTTGCTTTTAGAAGATCTAGTGCTTCTGCAAATACTTTAAATAATTATAAAACAACATCCAATAATAATTTATTTTATGCTGGAGTACCAAGTACAACTAATTTAATATTCTATACTTCTTCTACAAATAATGCACAGACTTTAACCCAATATAAACAAGGTGTATTTACAGCAGGTACAATTGATCCAAGAGATCAATTATCGGTTTCTGAAGATATGCTTTCAACTGGAGCATTTTTAAGTACTGATGGTGCAGACCCAGATTTTTTAAGAATTAGTCCTACAGCTGTAACTTTAGTTGAAAGTGGAGGAGTAAATATTAGTGGAATTACAGATGATCAAGAAGGAACTATACGACATGGAAATCCAGGATATTCTGGTACAGGAACCAATCCTGATATTGGTGCAGATGAGGTTGACTCTTATGTCATCACATCATTAAGTGGTACTTATAATGTTGGTACAGGACAAACTTTTACTTCATTAACAAGAGGTGGTGCTATTTTCTCTTTAATTAATAATAGAGGATTATCGGGCAATGTAATTATTAATATTACTTCTGATTTAAGTGAAAATGGTGTAGAGCCTTTAAGTCAATGGACTGAATATGGAGGAAGTGGTTATACCATTACCATAAAATCGAGTGCTGCAGTTGTTAGAAATATTACAGGAACAGTTAATAATGGACTTATTAGATTTAATGGAGCAGATAGAGTACTTGTTGATGGAAGTGTTGGTGGCTCTGGAAGATATTTACGATTTAGTAATACGAATACAGGTACTAGTGCTGCAACATTTACTTTTTTAAATGATGCTTCAAATGATACTATAAAAAATTGCATCATAGAAGGATCAACTACCAATTCTGTTGGTGGTGTTGTTTTCTTTTCTACAACAACTGCAACAACAGGAAATGACAATAATGTAGTTACATAATAATATTATCACAAATGCTGGTTCAAACTTTCCACGTTATGCAATTTATTCTGCTGGAACAGCAGCCAAAACGAATAGTACGAATACGATTTCGAATAATGAAATTTCAAATTTTTATTTAGCCACTGCAACAACTAGTGGTATTAATATAGCTGGTAATAATACTACATGGACCATTAGTGGTAATAAAATTTTTCAAACTGCAACAAGATTATATACAACTGCTGCAACGCATTATGGCATCACAATTACATCTGGTGATAATTATACCATAACTGATAATATTATTGGATTTGCTAATACTAGTAGTACTGGAACAACTAATTTAATTGGCAACTCAGTTAACTTAACTGGATTCCCTTCTAGTTTTACAACAACAGGTACTTCAAATGCATTAAGATATACTGGAATAAACTGTACTTTTTTAGCTGCTGGTACAGTTTCAACTATTCAAAATAATACTATTGGTGGTTTTGCATTATTTACTTCAAGTGCAACAACAACAGGCTATGGTATGTGGTGTGGAATTGCAGTAAATGCAGGCAATGTAAATATTGGAACAATTACAGGTAATACAATTGGATCAACAAGTGGACAAAATTCAGTTTATGCTGTAACCACTGTTACAAATGGTGCAGCTGTTGGTATTTATGCAAATAGTGCAAATACTGTAACTATACAAAACAATAATATTGGTGGTATTAATTCAATGGGAACCTCTAATGCAATTACTGGAAATTTTACTGGTATTGATGTTGTTGGTGTTGGTAGTCATTCAATCAACAATAATTTTATTGGCAATAGTACTGAATCGAATATAAGAACTGGAAATTTATTAGAGGGCAGTAATTTATCAAATATTGGATCTACTTTTCAAGCTACTTCAGGAACAAGTAGTGCAATAATTGGAATTAAAAGTTCAGCAACAGGGAATACGGTTTCTATTACTGGAAATACTTTAAGAGGTTTTGCAACTTCAAGTACTGTTGAATCTTTTACAGGGCTAACAGCTTATGGAACATTGACTGGGACAACTCCTTCTGTAAATGTTAATGATAATTTTTTAGGCACTTCAGCTACAAGTTTAATTAATTATACCGAAGCAAATTCAGGAACTTTTACAGGAATAAATGTATCAAATACTATTGCAACAACTTACTCAATTCAGGGAAATGATTTTAGAGGAATTAATCATTTAGTTACTGGTTCAAATACTCAAAACTATATTGTACTTTCTAATGCAACTAGTGCTAATGCTATTTCAACTATTAATACGAATACCTTCACAGATTTAAATGTAAATACTACAGGTCAAATAACTTTCATTACAAACAGTGTTATAATTTCTTCAACAGGTGTTCAATATGTAAATGGAAATAGTATAGTAGGAAGCTTTACAAGGGCTGCAAGTTCGGGTGCATTAAATACTTTTAACTCAACTGCTACTTCTACTGCTGGTGCAATGACTTATCATAACAATAATAATTTTTCAAATATTTACCTTAATGGTTCTGCAAGTATTGCAGGTTGGGTAGTTACAGATATTGGTGATGCTGTTAGAGAGTTTCAAGGCAATACTTTTTATAATTGGAGTGGTGGAACTGGAACTTTAATTGCTTACAATATCAACTCAAATTCAACAAGTACAACCATTACAGCAAACACTATAAATAAATTAATTAGTGCTGGCAGTATAACTGCTATAACAACTGCTTCAGGAAATGGTAGTTTTTATAGTAATATTATTGACTCATTAATTTCCTCAGGTACTACATCAACTATAACAGGAATTGCAATTTCTACATCAGGTACTACAAAAAATATTTATAGCAATTCTATATCAAACTTAATCAACTCAAATGATAATGCAGGTTCTATAAATGGTATTTCAATTCTTGGAGGAACTACAGTAAATATTTATCAAAATACAATTTTTAATCTAGTAGCTACTACAACTTCTACTGGCACAATAAATGGTATTTCACTTGGCGGTTCTTCGGGTAATACATTTACTATTTATCGAAATAAAATTTATGACTTATCAAGTAATGGAGCAACAACTTCTGGAGGAACTGTAAATGGCATTTCTGTAACAACAAGTATTGATGATGCACAAATTACTTTACGAAATAATATTATTGGAAATTTAAGTTTTCCAAATGTATCATCAACAATTGATGTGATTAGAGGACTTCATTTAGCTGCTACAGGTCCAAATGCATCAATGTATGTTTATTATAATACCATAGTTATTAATGCAACATCAACAGGAACAAACTTTTCAACAACAGGTATTTATCATTTAACAAGTACAACTTTTAATGTTGGTTCTTTAGATTTAAGAAATAATATTATTAGTAACACATCAACTCCAAATGGTTCAGGGTTAACTGTAGCTTATTATAGATCAAATTCTGATTTAGATAATTATTCAACTAACTCTAATAACAATTTATTTTTTGCTGGAACACCAAGTGTAAATAATTTAATCTATTATGATGGCACTAACTCAGATCAAACATTAGCTGCATATAAATCTAGAATGTCAACAAGAGATGCTTTATCGGTTACAGAAAATTTAGTTACTAATTTGAAGTTTTTAACTCTTACTGGTTCGTCTTCTAATTTCTTAATGATGAATCCTTCAAAAGGAAGTGCTGTTGAAAGTGGTGCAAGAAATATTGCTGGTATAACAATTGATTATAATGGAACCACTAGACAAGGCAATATTGGGTATTCAGGAACTGGAACCTATCCTGATATTGGTGCAAGTGAATATAATGGTTCTAGTTGTTTAGGTTTATGGACAGGGTTTATTAGTACTGAATGGAATAATATTTCAAATTGGGATTGTGAAATTCCAACTAGCACTTCAAATGTTACCATTCCTAATGGGTTAAGTAATTATCCAAATTTAAATTCTGGTACAGGTTCTGTTAATAATATTACTATTGGTTCTTCGGCTTCTGTAACCCTTAGTGGTGGCTCATTACAAGTTGCTGGTGCAATTACAAATAGTGGCAGTTTACATGTAAATTCTGGTAGTGTTGAATTTAATGGAACTTCCTTACAAACAATTGCAAGTGGTACATTTAGTTCAAATACAGTTCCTAGCTTAATCGTTAATAATACTGCTGGAGTAACTTTAAATAGTCCTTTAAATATTATAGATGAATTAATAATCAACAATGGAAAGATTAATACTAATGGAAATATTGTTTTAAAATCATCTTCAACAGCAACTGCAAGAATTCCAACAATTCTTTCTTCAGACCCAACTCCAGTTAATGGCAACATTACCATGGAAAGATATATTCCAGGCAGAAGAAAATATCGTTTACTAACTAGTAGTGTAACTACAAGTCCACTAACAACATTATCTGCTGGTCAAGAAGCATTATCAATATGGGGTAATTGGCAAAATGCTGGTGTTAATTCGCCTTCTAATATTGGAACAATTATTACAGGTGGAACTGTTAATGATGGTTATGATCAAAACACTTCAACACCTTCAGTTTATTTTTATGATGATATTGGTCATAGATATGTGGGCTTCTCATCTACCAATAATAAAAACACAAAATATACTCCATTAAAAGCTGGTGTAGCTTATTACTTTTTTGTTTATGGCGATAGAACCAATTCTGTTTCATCAAATTCACCAAATTATACAACATTAAAAGCAACTGGAACAGTTTTAACAGGCGATCAAGAATATTCAATAAATTCTTCAATGCCTTTAACTAATATTGTTGGAGATTATACTTTCTTGGGAAATCCATTTGCTTCACCAATTGATTGGACAAGTTTACCAAAAAATAATATAGAAAATACATATTGGGGTTGGGATCCTAATTTAAGTGCAACTGGAGGTTATGTTACTGTAAATAGTAGTGGTGGAGTTACATTAATTTCTCCTTTTTCTGGCACTGTGGGGTTAAATCAATACATACAATCTGGGCAAGGATTTTTTGTTAGAACTGCAGCTTCAAATCCAACTTTAACCATAAGAGAAGTTGATAAAGTTTCAGATTATAATGTGAATGCATTTCGTGGTCCAAATCAGATGAGTTTAATGGCTATTAATTTATTTTATAAGTCAGAGAATAATAATGTTTTGGCAGATGGTGCTGTTGTGGCATTTGACAGTGCTTTCAGTAATGAAAAAGGAAAAGAAGATGCTAATAAATTTTTCACTAGTAATGAAGGCTTAGCTATAAAATATAACAATGAATCATTAAGTATTGATGCCAGAAAATTCCCTGAGGTAGATGATATTATTGAGATTAATAATTTTAGATTATCTAAATCAGGGTATAGCTTACAAATATTTTTGCAAAATTTTGAATCTGCAAATCTTCAACCATTTTTAGAAGATAAATATTTAAATACTTTACAAGCACTTTCAGTTACTGATACCAATTGGATTTCGTTTAATGTGAATGCAGCTGATGCTGCTAGTTTTAACCAGAATAGATTTAAAATTGTGTTCAAAAACAGCAGTGATTTACCTGGTATAATTACTGACATCAGTGCAACTAAAATTCACAGAAAAGTACAAGTAGATTTTAATGTAGTGCATGAAAAAGATGTAAAGATTTATGAATTGCAGAGGTCGAAGAATGGAATAGATTTTACTCATTTATCAAATATTGCAGCTAAGGGAAATGCTGAAGCTCAATCATATCAATACATTGACGACAGACCATTTGTTGGTAAAAATTATTATAGAGTTAAAGTGATATCAAACACGAATATGAATTTGTTAAGCAAAATTGCTATGGTAGAGATGGAAGAAGCTAATGGAGCAATTAGTATTTATCCAAATCCAATTGTGGGAAAATCATTTATGGTAAATTTAAAAGATTTGAATGATGGTATGTATGATGTTCAACTCATTAATTCTTTAGGAGTAATAGTTGAAAAGCATGCTGTAAAACACAATGGTATTAATAATAATTATCAGATCACATTAAATAGTATTATTCCAAGTGGTACTTATATTGTTCGTGTTGTAAATGAATCTAACAGATTAACACAAAAGATAATAATCAATAATTAATTATTTCAAAACGCCTAATTCTTTACCAACTTTTGTAAAAGCAGTAATGGCTTTATCTAAATGTTCTTGGGTATGTGCAGCACTGAGTTGAACTCTAATTCTTGCTAAACCTTTTGCTACCACAGGAAAGAAGAAACCAATTACATACACGCCTTCATCTAAAAGTTTGGCAGCAAAATTTTGAGCAACTACTGCATCGTACAACATAATTGGAACAATGGGATGATCACCTGGCTTAATATCAAAACCAGCTTCAGTCATTTTTGTTCTAAAATATTTGCTGTTGTATTCTAACTGATCTCTTAAAGTTGTTGCTGAAGTGAGCATTTCTAAAACTGCAATACTAGCACCTACAATGCTTGGTGCTACATGTGTTTGAGAATAAATAGGGTCTGCTTCGTTGACGCAACATTTCAATAATTTCTTTTCTTCCCTAGTAAAACCACCACTTGCACCACCTAAAGCTTTACCTAAAGTTCCTGTAATAATATCAATTCTTCCCATTACATTTCTGTACTCATGAGTTCCTCTTCCTGTCTTACCTAAAAATCCACTACTATGACATTCATCTACCATAACAATTGCATCGTATTGGTCGGCTAAATCACAAATTTTATCAAGTTGAGCAATCGTTCCATCCATACTAAAACTTCCATCAGTAACAATAATTCTGCTTCTGCAATTTGATGATTCTTTCAATTTATTTTCTAAATCTTCCATATTGTTATGCTCGTATCTATAACGTTGAGCTTTACATAAACGAACACCATCAATTATTGAAGCATGATTTAAAGTATCACTGAATAATAGCATCTTCTTCATTAAATAAAGGTTCAAAAACACCACCATTTGCATCAAAAGCTGCAGCATATAAAATAGTATCTTCAGTACCTAAAAATTCAGCTAATTTTTGTTCTAATTCTTTATGAATATCTTGAGTACCACAAATAAATCTAACACTACTCATGCCATAACCATGAGTATCAATGGCTTTATGTGCAGCTTCAATAACTTTAGGATGAGATGATAATCCCAAATAATTATTGGCACAAAAGTTTAAAACCGTTTTTCCATTTACTACTATTTCTGGTCCTTGTTCACTGGTAATGATTCTTTCTTTTTTAAATAAACCAGCGGTTTCAATTTCTGCTAATTCTTTACCTATTCTTTCCACAAAATTTTGATTCATAGTGTTATTTTTTGAGAAGAACAAAGTTATTGGATTGATGATTTATGGATGAGATAAAATTTACAAGCATATTTGCATTTCAATAGTTGAAGTTTACCATGTCGGATTTTGATATAATGCAACAAGATGAAAAGCCATCATTATGGTTAAGAATTCCTGCCAATGTGATTTCGTATGTATTTCATCCTTTATTCATTCCAACTTATATTTTTCTTTTTTTAGTGGTTGAATTTCCATACGAGTTTGCTAATGTTACAGATTGGAAATTGAAGATGAAAATTTTTGGCGTGTTTTGGATGACAGCTTTCTTTCCTGCTTTTGCAGTGTTTTTAATGTGGAGATTGAAAATGAGTGAAAGTATTTTTTTAAGAACACAGAAAGAAAGAATTATTCCTTACTTTATTACCATGTTTTTTTATTGGTGGATGTATTATTTAAGTAAAAACATGACCGATCAACCAGAAGTGTTGAAATTCTTTTATTTTGGAATTTTTTGGACCACCATTATTGGTGTTATCATCAATAATTTTATAAAAATAAGTTTACACACTATTGCTGCAGGAAGTGCAACAATGGCATTAATTTTATTTTCTTTTTATTATGAAACTAACTTAGGCATTGCAATTAGTATTTCAGTTATTCTTTGTGGTGTTATAGCTTCTGCAAGATTAGTTAGTGAGTAATCATACCAACATTGAAATCTATAGTGGCTTTGGATTGGGCGTTTTTTGTCAGATTCTAGGTTATCTTATTTGCATGTAATCAATAACCCTTTGAATGTGGGATTTTCTTTACCATTACACTATCTTGTGTAAAATCAGGTTTGTAAATTTGAAGTTTATAATCGTAGCTTCTATTTGGTAATGCAATTGCCATTTTGTCGATTGTTGATATAGAGTCACTTTTAGCCTTAGAAATTAATCTTTTCAATCTTAATGAATCTTCAGGATTTATAAATTTTCCATGACCACTAACTCTTATTGTAAGTGTGTCATTATAATTTTTCAATTTTTCTAGAGAGACATTAGCCTGTCCAAATAAATGGGAAGAAATAAATATGGAAATCAGAAGTATAATAGTTTTCATAATCAAAATTTCGATACTAAAATTATGATGAAAATATGAAATTAAAAAATTTCTATACCTATCTCTCATTATACTTTTTAGCAGCAGCTACAAAACTTACAAATAAAGGTGCTGGTTTTTGTACAGAACTTTTTAATTCTGGATGAAATTGAACCCCAATAAAAAATGGATGATCTGGAATTTCCATAATTTCTACTAAACCAGAATCAGTATTTCTTCCACTGCCCATCATTCCAGCAGTTTCAAATTGGTCTAAATAATCATTATTGAATTCATAACGATGACGATGTCTTTCAGTAATTTCTGCTTCACCATAAATTTCACGAGCTAATGAACCTTCTTTTAATTCACATGGATAAGCTCCCAAACGCATAGTGCCACCCATCATTTTAATTTTCTTTTGTTCTTCCATTAAACTAATCACAGGATTTTTAGTTTCTGGATCCATTTCTACACTATGTGCATCTGTAATACCTAAAATATTTCTTGCAAATTCAATAACCGCCATTTGCATGCCTAAGCAAATACCAAAAAAGGGTAATTTTTTCTCACGTGCATATTTAACAGCAATAATTTTTCCTTCAATACCTCTAGTACCAAATCCTGGAGCAACAAGTAATCCATCTAATCCTTTTAATTTTTCTTCAACATTTTGTTCATTAATAAATTCACTGTGAATATTCACTACTTGAACTTTAGCTTCATTAATGGCACCTGCATGTATAAAACTTTCTAAAATACTTTTATAAGCATCTTGCAACTCAACATACTTTCCAATTAAGCCAATGGTAACTTTTGTTTTAGGATATTTTAATTTATCAAGAAAAGTTTTCCAATATTCTAAATCTGGTTCAGGAAAAACAGCAATGCCCAACTTTTTCATAGTAATCACATCCAGTTTTTCTCTCAACATTAATAAAGGAACTTCATAAATAGTTGCAGCATCCATAGCTTCAATTACTGCTTCTGGCTTTACATTACAGAATAGAGCAATTTTATTTTTGATATCATTTCCTAAAACTTCTTCAGTTCTACAAACAATAATATCAGGATGAACTCCTGTTTCACTCAACATTTTTACACTATGCTGAGTAGGTTTTGTTTTAAGTTCTTTTGCAGCTTTTAAATAAGGAATTAAAGTAAGATGCACCACAACTACATCATCATCTGGTAATTGCCATTGAATTTGACGAACAGCTTCTATAAAAGGCAAACTTTCAATATCGCCAACAGTTCCACCAATTTCTGTAAGAATAATATCATAATCTCCTGTATCACCTAATAAAAACATTCTTCTTTTTATCTCATCAGTAATATGAGGAACAACTTGTACTGTTTTACCTAAAAAGTCTCCATCTCTTTCTTTATTAATTACAGTTTGATAAATTCTACCTGTTGTTACATTATTTAACTGAGTAGTATTAATGCTTAAGAATCTTTCGTAATGACCCAAATCTAAATCAGTTTCAGCACCATCTTCAGTTACAAAACATTCACCATGTTCATAAGGATTTAGTGTTCCAGGATCGACATTAATATAAGGATCGAATTTTTGAATAGTTACTCTAAAACCTCTTGCCTGTAAGAGTTTAGCTAAACTTGCAGCAATAATTCCTTTTCCTAAACTACTAGTAACACCACCTGTAACAAAAATATATTTAGCCATAACTTTCCCTAAGGGAGTTTAATTTAATTTAAAAGAAATGACCAAAAAATCTGAAGAGAAATGGATGAAAAAATCCTAGAGGTCATGCAAACTTACAAGTAAAAAATAATTAATAAAATTTTTTATAAGTTGTTTTTATGATTTGTTAGTATCCATGTTAGTATCCCAATTTTTTTCGTATTTAACAAACCAACTTAACCAAATACTTCTAGAGAAACGCATTAAAAATGGTTGAATTAATAGTAATCCTACAATTGCAGTACCCATACACCAAAAAACTCTATTATCATTTATAGAAAAACCAATAATTACATACCAAGCTACAAATACACTAACCACAAATGCAACTGCTAAAGCATAACTTACATAAGAAGTGCCATAAAAAAAACCTGGTTCAATTTCTGTTTTTTGGTTACAAACAGGACAATGTTCATTCATCTCCAAAACACTTTTTAAGTTGTAAGCACTTTTTGTTTTAAACAAATCGCCTTTTCTGCAACGAGGACATTTATTTTTATATACACTTGAAAAATAGTGGAAGTTTAGATTACTGCTCATAGTGCTGCAAAGTAAAGATGAATTAGAGTATTGTTTTTGTGATATATGTTACATTTAACAAAAAGCCTTTTGAACACTTATCTTCGCCAAAATTTATGAAAATTATATGTTACAAATAAGTGTAATTAAGAATAATCCAGAATTAGTTAAAGAGAAATTGGCTATAAAGCATTTTAAAAATGTTGAATTGGTTGATGAAATTGTTGTTTTGGATGATGATAGAAAAAAAACACAATTAGATTTTGATACTACTCAAGCTAAAATAAATGCTGCATCTAAGGAGATAGGAAAATTAATAGCTACTGGAAATAAAGATGAAGCTGAAAAATTAAAGGTAGAAGTTGGAAGTTGGAAGTTGGAAGTTGGTAAATACAATGAAAACTTAATTGAGATTGAGAAGAAATTGAATGATGCACTAGTTCAATTGCCAAATCTTCCTTCAGAAAAAGTTCCTTTAGGTAAAACACCAGAAGAAAACATTTCTGTAAAAGAAGGAGGAGTTAAACCTCAACTTTCTGCAAACGCTTTACCACATTGGGACTTAATTAAGAATTATAATTTAGTAGATTTTGAAATTGGTGCAAAAATTACTGGTAGTGGCTTTCCATTGTATAAAGGACAAGGAGCAAAATTTCAACGTGCATTAGCTCAATATTTTTTAGATTTTAATACTGCTGCAGGATACACAGAAATTAATCCACCTTATATGGTGAATGAAGCAAGTGCTTATGGTACTGGTCAGTTACCAGATAAAGAAGGTCAGATGTATCATGCAACAGCAGATAATTTTTATTTAATTCCAACAGCTGAAGTACCTGTAACCAATATTTATAGAGATACGATAGTTAAGAAAGAAGAGTTGCCAATCAAAATGACAGCTTATTCACCTTGTTTTAGAAGAGAAGCAGGAAGTTTTGGTTCTGATGTTAGAGGTTTGAATAGAGTACATCAATTTGAAAAAGTTGAAATCATACAAATTGTTGAGCCAGAAAAAAGTTATGAGGTTTTAGATGAAATGGTGGCTCATGTTGAAAAACTAATTCAATCTTTAGAATTGCCTTATAGAATTTTAGCTTTATGTGGTGGTGACATGAGTTTTGCTTCTGCTCTTACTTATGATTTTGAAGTGTATAGTGCAGCACAAGAAAAATGGTTAGAAGTGAGTAGTGTAAGCAATTTCGAAGCTTTTCAAACCAATAGAATGAAATGCAGATTTAAAAATGCTGAAGGTAAAATGCAATTTGCACATTCATTAAATGGTAGCTCATTAGCATTGCCAAGAATTTATGCTGCATTAGTCGAGAATAATCAAACAGAAGAAGGAATCCTAGTTCCTAAAGTATTACAACCATACTTTGGTAACGAAAAAATTACAAAGTAGTTGGGTAATCAACTTTAATTAAAAATAATCCATGTGCTGGTGCATCAAAAAAAGCACTAGCACTATTTTTTTGTTCAATTAGGGTTTTAAATTCATCAAGAGATAATTGTCCTCTACCAACTTTTAACATGGTTGCAACTAAAGCTCTTACCATGCCTCTTAAAAAACGATTAGATTGAACATGATAAACTAAGCAATCATTTTCTTTTGACCAAGAGGATTTGACTAATTGAACAATTAAAATTATTGACTTGTGTATGTTTTTTTGAAAATGAAGAGAAGTCTTGATATTGCATTAATAAACTTGCAGCTTCCTGCATTAAATCTAAGTTTAAAGTATAAGGAAAGAAATAAGCTCTTTCCTTTAAAAATGGATTTTTACTTTGATAAATAAAGTATTTGTATGCTCTATAGTTTGCATCAAACCTGCAATGAGCATCATCTTTCACTATATGGACATCTAATAACACAATTTCATCAGATACTATTGCATTCAAATTGTAAATATGTTTTTTTTCAATTGCAAGTTCAGTATCAAAATGAAAATAATTTTCTAAAGCATGAACACCAGAATCTGTTCTTGATGAACCAGTAAAATTTATTTTTTCTTTAAAAAAAATTTCAAATGCTTTCTCAACTTCTGCTTGAACTGTAATGGCATTTTCTTGAATTTGAAAACCATTAAAAGAGCTGCCTTTATAAGATAATTTTAAAAAATATCTAGGCATGACTAAGGTTTTAGTAAATCTAAAAATTCTTGTCTCATGCCATCATCTTTTATTTCATTTTCTAAATAGTGAAAGTTTTTTATATCTGAAACACTGTTTATGCCAAGTTTAAAAAATTCTAATTTAGCCTTATCATACATAAACATTACAGATAGTTTTTGAAGTTGGCTAGTAGAATAACATTTCTTTTTAAGAACATTTGCTGCTATTGAAAGTTTGTTTTTTATAACAGGATTTTTTTGTAATTCTGATATAAAATTGTTGTAATCAAAATCTGTTGCAGTTTCAATACAGTTTACTTCTTTAAGATGAGAATGATCGATATTTTGACTCACCATTTTCTTTTCATCAATCAATGGTTTAATAACTTCTTTAACTGTATCAGTTTTAATTGTTTTCTTAAAAGGAATAAATAAACTTATTGTATCTGTTTCGTTACCATTTGTGGTCACATAAATTTGTTCAATGCCAGTAAGCATTTTAGCCTCATGAATTTTTTCGATACTGGTAAATTGTAAAGTATTTTCTTGAACAATTTGTGGTTCAATATTTTTTTCAGTAATAATTATAGGTGTAACAGTTTTAGCAGTATCTATTAATGAAGAATAAATTTCTTTGGTTGGATTGGTAATAATAATAGTGCTGCTGTCAATTTTATTTGCAACAAATTCTTCTGTTTTTTTAATGCTATCCAATAATACAGGTTGAGGAATTAGAATTGACTGAGGATTTATTGTTTGTTTAGTTGAATCACTAAATTCAAGAGATGGATCAATAGTTTTTGTGGCTTCAATTGTTGTTGTAGGCTCTATAATGATTGCTTGGTTATTAGTAACTATTGGTTGAATAAATTTATCTTGAACGAGTGTTGAGAAATTAAGAAAATCGAATAATACCCAATCGTTATTGGCATTTTGTTTTAAAATATAGCCTCCATCATTATCATTTATTGAAATTGTAAAACTTAAATCTCTTTCATTTTCTATATCAACTTTTATGTGTACTTCACCAGTATTGAGCTGATTAAGATTGATATAATTCTTTTTTGAACTAGAATAAACCTTATTCTCATGTTTTAGAAAGAAGGGTTTATTATTCTGACTTTCAAAATAAATAAAATGATGATTTTGTGCATCAGCACTTATAAATAAAAACAGGAAACAAACAAAAGAAACCAATTTCAACATATCCGAGTTTTTACAAATTAAATTCAATTCTTTAAAATTAACTCATTCATCACGAAAATATATCGTTAATCATTTTTTAACAAGAAGATTTGTACTCAAACATATCTTTACAAAAACAAATCAACAATGAAAAAAATATTTGCTATTGCTGCAATAGTTTGGTTTAATCATGCAATTGCACAATTTCCATCTATGGTAAAAGACGATTCTTGGAAAAAAGTGTATAGAGCTTTTGATACTAAACAAAACGACTTAATTCACACAAAATTGCAAGCAGAGTTTGATTACAATAAATCTCAATTAATTGGCAAAGTTTGGTTAACCCTTCAACCTCATTTTTATGAAACCAAGGAATTGGTTCTTGATGCTAAGGGCATGGAAATAAAAATGGTAGAAATACTGAAAACTGGATCAAAAAATATTCCATTGGCTTATACTTATGAAGATAACCTTACACTAAAAATATTTCTAGATAAAGCATATAAAGGAGCAGAAAAATACACTATTTGTATCGATTATGTTGCAAAACCAGATGAGCTTGAAACCCAAGGTAGTGCTGCAATTAAAGATGCAAAAGGTTTATATTTTATTAATCCAAAAGGAGAAGAAAAAGATAAGCCAACTCAAATTTGGACTCAAGGAGAAACTGAAGCAACAAGCGTTTGGGTACCTACAATTGATAAACCTAATCAAAAAACTACTCAAGAATTTTACTTAACAGTACCTGATAAATATGTTTCTCTTTCTAATGGAAAATTGGTTTCACAAACTAAAAATAAAAATGGTACTAGAACAGATTATTGGAAAATGGATTTACCTCATGCACCTTATTTGTTCTTTATTGGTGTTGGAGATTATGCAGTTATTAAAGACACTTATAAGGGTAAAGAAGTAAGTTATTATGTTGAAAAAGAATATGAAAAAGTGGCAAGAAGAATTTTTGGAAATACTCCAGAAATGATGCAATTTTTTAGTAAAATAACTGGAGTTGAATATCCTTGGGTTAAATATGCACAAATCACAGGTAGAGATTATGTTTCTGGTGCTATGGAAAATACAACAGCCACTTTGCACCAAGAAAGTGCTCAACAAAATGCTAGAGAATTGGTTGATGGAAATAAATGGGAAAGCACTATTGCTCATGAATTATTTCATCAATGGTTTGGCGATTATGTTACTGCTGAAAGTTGGAGTAATTTAACTGTGAATGAAAGTTTCGCAGATTATAGTCAGTATTTGTGGGCAGAATATAAAGAGGGCAAAGATGCTGCTGGTGAAGAAAATGATAATGAAATGAAAGCGTATTTGAAAAGTAACAGCAGTAAAAAAGATTTAGTTCGTTTTCATTATGCTGACAAAGAAGATATGTTTGATTTGGTGAGCTATCAAAAAGGGGGAAGAATTTTGAATATGTTGAGAAATTATGTTGGCGATGATGCATTTTTTAAATCACTCAATAAATATTTAACAGATAATAAATTTGGAAATGGTAGTGCTCATAAATTAAGATTAGCTTTTGAAGCTGTTACAGGTAAAGATCTGAATTGGTTTTTCAACCAATGGTATTTCAATAGTGGGCATCCAAAACTTGAAATTAAATCTTCGTATGCAGAAAATGATAAAAAAGTACAACTCATCGTTAATCAAACTCAAGATAGTTTAAATCTATTTGAAATGCCTGTTGCTGTTGATGTTTATGTAGGAAAAGAAAAAACTCGTCATCAAATTTGGATAAAAAATCAAGCAGACACTTTTTATTTTACTGCAAATTCAAAACCAAACTTGGTTAAGTTTGATGGAGATAATGTTTTGTTAGCAGAGAAAAAAGAAACAAAAACATTAGCTGAGTATATTACACAATATCATCAAGCAGCACAATATTTGGATAGAAAAGAAGCGATAAATATTGCTGCAGCAAATTTAAAAGAGCCAGAAGCTATTAATTTATTAAAGGCTTCTATACATGATCCATACTACCCAATAAGATATAGGAGTATCGAAATTTTGGAAGATGCTACTGTGGATGTAGAAACTATAAAACAAATCGAAACGTTTGCTACAAAAGATCCTTATAGCTTGGTTAGAGCAAAGGCTGTAGATTTTTTAGGTAATTTGAAACAAAAAAAATATGAGGATTTATTCTTAAAAGCTGTAAAAGATTCTTCATATTTAGTGGCTGGTTCTGCACTGAAAGCTTTGTCTGAAATTAACGAAACAAAGGCTTTAGAATTGATGCCTGAATTAAAGAAAGATATGAAAGGGAAATTGAAAATTGCAGTTAGTAAGTTAGAATTAATAACTAAAACTGATGACGATTTTGATGCTATGTTAAAAGAATATGAAGGTCAAGGAATAATGGAGAAATTTAATGGCTTTGGTAATTTTGCTTTTTATGTTGGAAGACTACAAAATATAGAAACTTTTAAAAAAGGGGTTGATGCGTTGATAAAATTCAGAAATATGGTTGCCCCCTTTGGTCAAGGGATAAAGGAGTTGTTAAACAAGTCTTTAATTGAAATTAAAAAAGCCAAAGAAGCTAATAGAGTAAAGGATCACACTCAGAATTTAGAAGTTCAAATAGAGTATATAACTGATAAATTAAAGGACTAAAAAACTGATAAAAAAAAGAATAATAAATTTTGTTTATTAAATATTCTCATTATATTTGTCACGGTTTTTCATAGGATATTGGATTTTAAAAACGGGGCTGGATATTTATCCTGGCCCTTTTTTTGTGCAAAACCCTGTTAAATATTTTTTATTTCAGCAATTAAGTCTTGTAAAGCTTTCTTAGCATCCCCAAACAACATAGATGTTTTTGGTTGAAAGAATAAATCATTTTCTATACCTGCATATCCAGGTTTCATGCTTCTCTTATTTACAATTACATGCTTAGCCAATTCAACATCAAGTATTGGCATTCCATATATAGGAGATTGAGGATCGCTTTTTGCAGCTGGATTCACTACATCATTAGCTCCAAGAATTAAAACAACATCAGTGCTTTTAAATTCTTCATTAGCTTGTTCCATCTCAAGTAATTTTTCATAACTCACATCTGCTTCTGCTAAAAGAACATTCATATGACCTGGCATTCTTCCTGCAACAGGGTGAATGGCGTATTTAACTTCTACTCCTTTATCATTTAATAGCTTTTCTAATTCATGGCAACTATGTTGTGCTTGTGCAACAGCTAAACCATAACCTGGAACAATAATTACTTTATTTGCATAACCCATTATTGTAGCAGCATCGTTCAATGATATTTCTTTATAAGTTCCTTGAGATTTATCACCAACAGCTCCTGTAGTCTTATTGCCACCAAAACTTCCTATTAAAACATTTTTTAAACTTCTATTCATAGCCTTACACATGAGTAAGGTAAGTAAAGTACCAGCAGCTCCAACTAAAATTCCTCCTGTTAGCATTACTTTATTATCATACAAAAATCCACCACAAGCAGCTGCAACTCCTGTAAATGAATTTAATAAAGAAATTACAACAGGCATATCTGCACCACCAATTGGTAAAACAAAAAACACTCCATAAGTTAAGGCAACAATTGCAGTAATATAAAAGAGATAATAATTATTAACGTTTAAACTAGTTAAAAGAACTGTAGCCAAACTAATTACTATTCCCAATAAAATTAAATTAATAATGTGTTGACCAGGAAAAGCGAAATCTTTTATACTACCATTTAATTTGCCCCAAGCAATTACACTTCCAGCAAAAGAAATAGAGCCAATAATTAAACCTAATAAAATAGTTAGAAGAACACCTGTTTCTATACCACCAGAAGAAATAGAATGTTGTAAATGGCCAAATTCTATAAATGAAATTAGAGCAGCACAAGCACCACCCATGCCATTAAAAAGACTTACCATTTCTGGCATTGCAGTCATTTTTACTTTTTTAGCAGCTAGTGTTCCAACGATTGCACCAATTACTAAAGCTGCAAAAATCCAAGGATAATTGCCAAGCTTTTGTCCATCTTTTTCATATAAGAAAATTGTTCCAAAAATGGCAATAGTCATTCCCCCAGCAGCAAGTAGATTTCCTTTTCTTGCAGAAAGTGGATGAGATAACATTTTTAATCCAACAATAAAAGTGATTGAACCAATCAAGTAACAAAGAGTTAATATCATATATTAAAAACTAAAAAATTAAAAAATAAAAACTAAACTTGTTAGTCTTCTAACTTTCTCAAAATGGCAGCAAAAATTAATATTAATTGATTTGCCTCTTCAATTAGTGAAAGTTTTATTTGTTCTAAATTATCATCATTATTTGTTGAAATATGAGATAGCCAATAAGAAGTTTCTTTAGCTTCCTTTTTGCTGATCTTTATTTTCATTTGTTTATCCTTTCTACCTAAGCTATCATTTGCTTCTATATAATTTGCACCAACTGAACCAGCAGAACGAACTAATTGTTTTATATATTCTGCATTTATAATATCCTTTTTACACTTATAACAAAAATCTCTAACGTTAATAGAAAATTTTTGTGTTCTTTTTTCTAAATCTAAATATTTGCTTTCCAATAGTTTAGTTTTTAAACTTTTAGAATTTAGTTTTTCTGTTTTGTTTTTTTCTTTGTAAACATTTCAAGCATTCTATCTGTTACAACAAATCCACCAACAACATTTAGAGTACCTAAAACCACAGCAATAAAGCCAAGTATTAATGCAACATAATTATTAGCATCTGCTTGTCCCATAACTATGATAGCCCCAATAATTACAACACCATGTATGGCATTTGCACCACTCATTAAGGGGGTGTGTAAAACACTAGGAACTTTTTCAATGATTTCTATTCCACAAAAAATCATTAGAATAACAATGTAAATGATTTGTTGATGTTCTTCAATGAACTGAAGTATATTTTGCATAGAATAAGATTTATGAGATTAATGATGCCACTCTTTCGTTTACAATTTTTCCATCATGAGTAATACAAGTTCCTTTTACTAAATCATCCTCAAAATTCAAATTAATTTCCCCTTCTTTTGTGATGATGAGTTGAAGAAAGTTCAACAAGTTTTTTCCATAAAGTTTGCTTGCATCAAAAGGCATCGTGCTTTGTAAATTACTATTTCCAACTATTGTAATGCCATTACTGCTAACAATTGTTTCATTGTTTTTTGTTTGAAGTGTATTTCCTCCAGTAGCAGATGCTAGGTCAATAATCACACTTCCATTTTTCATATTACTAATCATTTCATCAGTAATTAGAATGGGTGCTTTTTTTCCAGGAATTTGTGCTGTAGAAATCACCACATCAGCTTTAATAACTGCTTCAGCTATTCTTTGTTGTTGTTTTAATTTGTATTCTTCTGTTTGTTCAACTGCATAACCACCAGCTTTGCTAGCATCTTGTGCTCCTTCAACTTCTACAAATTTTGCACCCAAACTCATCACTTCTTCTTTAACTGCTGGTCTTGTATCAAAAACTTCAATTACTGCACCTAATCTTTTAGCAGTAGCAATAGCTTGTAAGCCTGCAACACCAGCACCTAAGATTAAAACTTTTGCAGGAGCAACTGAACCTGCTGCTGTCATGAACATTGGAAAATAATGTGGCAATAAATTAGCTGCTTGCAACACAGCTTTATAACCTGCTATGTTTGCTTGACTACTTAACACATCCATGCTTTGAGCTCTTGTAGTTCTTGGAATCATATCTAAACTAAAACAAGAAATAGATTGATTACAACAAGCTTTAACAATTTCAATATTAGAGAGTGGTTGATAAACACCTAAAATGATAGCATTATTTTTTGCACCATTTAAATCTGTAGGATGTATAAAAAATAAAATGTCTGATTGTTGTAAAACATTTTCTCTCGAAACTATTTTAGCACCTTTACTTAAATATGTTTCATTAGAAGCAAAGGCTTTTTGCCCTGCATTATCTTCTACTAAAACCTCAATATTTTTTTTTATAAATGTTTCAACTTGTTCTGGTAAAAGGGAAACACGATTCTCGTTTAATGATTCTTTTAAGATGCCTACAGTCATTCTTTAATTTTTGCTTCGCAAATTTATATGATTATCATGTTGATGGTTAGATTGAATATATGATTGTTATCAAGTTTTTTTCATTTATCAAATTGTAGTAACTTTAAACTCTTTAAGTCAAAAGCACTGCAATAAATTTTCATTAAAATATTTTATGTTACAACATTTCAAAACATATTCAAAACAAGACATTCTCAATCTAACTAAAATTCGAAAGTTTGAAACCAAATTGGGAGAACAAGTTAGTGTAGTAAATTCTTTGAATGATTTAGAAAATGAATTAAGAAATAATAAAGCAAAATTTGTATTGTTTGGAATACCAGAAGATATTGGTGTTAAAGCCAATGGAGGATTTGGAGGAACTGATAGTTGTTGGGTGCCATTTTTAGAATCTTTTTTAAATATTCAGAGCAATTTATTTTTAGATGGAGAAGAAATTATTGTTTTAGGTCATTTCGATTTTAGTGATTTAAATAAATTAATTGAGTCTTATGCTTTAAAAGATGATGAAAGATTATCAGCACTTCGTCATGCTGTAAATACTATAGATACTGCAGTTGAGCAATTGGTTCACATCATCACACAAAATAAAAAAATGCCAATAGTTATTGGTGGTGGTCATAACAATGCATATCCATGTATAAAAGGTGCAGCTAAAGGTTGGCATAAAGCAGGCATAATTTCCATTGCAGAAATCAATGCCATAAATTTAGATGCTCATGCAGATTATAGACCAATGGAAGGAAGACATAGTGGCAATGCTTTTAGATATGCTGAGGAAGATGGATACTTGGAAAAGTATTGTGTAGTTGGGCTACATGAAAACTATATTACACAAAATACTTGGATGGATTTAGTAAACAATCCATTTACAGATTGCATAACCTATGAAGATATTTTTGTTAGAGAAAAAAGAAATTTTATGCAAGCCATTGCACATGCTGCTGGCTTTACTGATGAAACACTATGTGGAATTGAATTAGATTTAGATTCTATTGAACATGTATTAACAAGTGCTGCAACTCCTGTTGGAATAAATTCTATTCATGCAAGACAATATATTAATTATACAGCTAGTACTTGCAGACCTGCTTATTTACATATTTGTGAAGGTGCAACAAAGCTGAGTGATGGAAGAACTGACCAACAAACTGGAAAATTAGTCAGTTACTTAGTCAGTGATTTTGTAAAAGCAATTTTGGATGTTTTAAATGATATTGAAGATTAAATTAGCCATTTAGATTTTCTGAATTGATGAAAGAGAAAAATATTCAAGAGATTTTTGTTGGGTTTGATTTAGAAACTTTGAACAACAGCAAGGACATTATTTATGCATTGTCTAAAAAGCTTCAAATTATATATTACAATCCTTCTTGGTTACAATTTGCTAAAGAGAATGGAGCAGATTTAGAACAATTAAATAAATACTGTATTAACTCACCGATTTCAAAAGCAATTCCTAAAATTTTCAGAAAGTATTATTTGAGTAAGTTCAAAGAGTGTTTAGTTACTGGAAAAATTTGGCGATTCGATTATGAATGTTCATCTGCTGAAATTTATAGAACATTTAATCAAATTACTTATCCATTAAAAAATGGAGAAGGATTAATTGTGGTAAATAGATTGAGGGTTGAAATGCCCATGAGTAAAACAAATAGAATTTCTAAAAAAGCCTTAGAGAATACTTATTTACATGATACTGGTTTTATTAATCAGTGCAGTAATTGTAGATGTATTCAAAGTGTTGATGATGTTGAAGTTTGGAATTGGGTACCTGATTGGGTGAAGGAGTTTCATCCAAAAACCTCACATACTATTTGCCCTGTTTGTTTTGATTATTATTGGAAATATCATAAAGTAAAATTCAGTTGTAGTAATTCTTAATTCTTGCTATTAAAATACTTTTCTAAGGCTTTATATCTGTGACTGAAAATATGATTCACTTGTTGATCTACAAATAGTTTACCAGCGATCTTTCCAAAAATTGACATACCAATATCGTAATGCAAAATATCTGTCATTAAAGTTCCTCCCTCAACAGCTTTGAAATGATGTTCATGATGCCAAATATTGTAAGGACCTTTTCTTTGTTCATCTACAAAATATTCTTGCTCTTTAATATGTGTAATTTCTGTACACCAGTTAATTGAAATATTTAGTAAAGGTTTTATTTTATAAGTAATCATCAAACCTTCATACATTTTATCAGGTACATCAGAAGTAATTTCAAACACTAAATCATCTGGTGTAACTTCATTTAAATTTTTAGGTGTTGCAAAAAAATCCCAAGCCTGTTCTAATGAAATGGGTAATAATTGTTCTTGTACTAATTTTTTCATTAATTTATTTCTATTTTTTATTTCTTTTTGCCACTTTGTTCAACATCTCTATTCATTTCAGTCATATCAACAGGTTGAGAGAAATCGCCTAATAACCATTTGCTGTAATAATCAGCCAATAACCAAAAGAAATATTCATTCATATCGGTATAAGCATGTCTTTGCCCAGTAAAAGTAAAATAGTCGAAACGCTTATTGGCTTTAATTAATGCATTTACCATTCTCAATGTATTTGCTGGATGCACATTATTATCAATATCACCAGTTGTTAACATTAAATGACCTTTTAAATTTTTTGCAAGCTCAGGATTTTTTTCAATGTTGTATAAAAAAGTTGTATCTCCTTTTTCACATATTGTTTCTTTTACACCATGATGTTTTTCGCTCCACCATCTATTGTAAACTGCATTATCATGATTGCCTGAAGATGAAACAGCTACTTTAAAAAAGTCTGGATAAACTAACATAGCAGCAGTACTCATAAAGCCACCACCAGAATGACCATGAATACCAACTTTATTAATATCTATATAATTGTATTTATCGGCTAATTGTTCAATAGTTGTTTTTTTATCGGCCAATCCATAATCTCTTAAATTACCATAGCCATAATTATGATACCATTTAGATCGACTTGGATGACCACCTCTATTACCAACTGTTACAACAATTACTCCAATTTGTGCCAAACGATCAGTTCTTGCATTAGGTACAGCAAAAGATTTATTTACAGCTTCTGTTTGTGGACCAGGATAAACATATTCTACAATGGGATATGTTTTAGTTGCTATCAAAATTAAAGGGCTTATACATTACACCATATAAATCTGTAATGCCATCATCTGCTTTTACTGTAAATGTTTCGGGAAATTTGTAGCCAGCAGCCAATAAATTACTCAAGTCTGCTTTTTCTAAATCCATAATTTTTTTACCATCAGATTATATAAAATTGAAGATGGGAGTTGTATTAACACGAGAGAAATTATTGACATAAAAATTATTGTTATCATTCAGTTTAGACTGAGTGATCAAAGTCTCCAGTATTCAATAATTTTAATCCAGATGCCATCAAAATTAATTCTATACAAATGCATGTAGTAGGGATCTTCATTTTCTTCTCTTCCATTTGCTAGCAAAATAAAGCACTCTTTTCTTTTCATCAATTCCTGCAATTTCTTCACAATGAAATGAACCAGATGTAATTTGATTTTTTAAGTTTCCAATACTATCATATAAATAAAAATGAGCCCAACCATCTCTTTCACTCCATTGAATTAAGTTCAGTAGCCATTATTAACCAATCCAAGCTTTCTAGCTTCAACATAAGTATTCATTCTTTCTTCAATCAAAACTTTTACTTCACCGAATTAATTTAAACTTGACAAATATCAATTCTTTTTAAATCTCTGCTTGTTCTAGAAAAATAAAATTTGTTGTTTGTACCTAACCAAACAGATGGGTCTCCAATCATCATCTCTTGTATTCACTTTATTATTTGCACTCCAAATGTTAATGTTCTGATCTTTAAATTGTTTAATATCTAACTCTTTTTTTGTTTTATTTTGCTATGTTAAAAAGATAAATAATCTTCAATGGGAGCTTCTTTTTCACCAGGCATTTGATATTTATAAGATTCTAGAGTTGGTCTTGGTTCTGCAACATTATTAATTACCCATAAATCTTTTACTTTTCTAGCATCTATAATAGTTCTTTACAAAATATTTAGAATCTGGCGACCACTGAATTTGTGCAGATTTTCGTTTGTTTTTATTTTTTTCTTTTTCAACATTTGTTTCATTTTGGAAAATTCCCATATCGAAAATATTCAACTCCATCTTTAGTAAGTTGATGTTCAACTATTGTACTATCATCTTCATTTTTTAGTGCTTTTTCGTAATTGGCTTTATCCATCCAATACAAATTATATTTTTTTGCAAAAACTATGGTTTGTCCGTCAGGAGAAACTGAAGCCCATCGAGGATTTCTTTTGGGCTTTTTAAAATCTGTTAATTCAACCAATTGCCGTTTTTAAGTTGTATTCAAAATAAAATATCTTCTTTTCTTTATTTGGTTTTTCAGTTACTTTTTTTGTTGTTGAATTTTTTGCGACAGTGTCGTTTTTCATTTCAATTTCTTGTGTACTTTTTACTTCGAAACTGAATCAATTTTCATCTTTAACAAAACGTAAACTATCAATTTCTAAATGTTGTGCATCAAATGGGTCTTTAACAATTTTTGTAATTTCTGCTGCAAGTTTTGCGTTATCAAACATTAATTTTTTCTCTGACTTTTAATGGATCTACTATATACCAATTTTCTTCCTTTTGGAGTTTCAAATTCATACCAAAATCGATCACTTTGTTTTAGCCAATGAGGATCTACATTTAAGTACTAAATACCATTTTCTCCAATCGTTTTGTAGAAAATTTAGCAGCCAAATTGATAATTGGCTTTGGTTGAAGTTTGTTGTGAAATAGATTGTTGAGAAATTATAGATAAATACAAAAAGCGAGATATATCTTTTCATTCAGTTTTATTTTGGCAATGAAAATAAGTAATAAAAGGATACTGTAATTATTGAAATTAGAAAAGAACACATTGAATTGCATGAATACACTAAATTTAAAAACTTAAAAATTATTTTCTAAAAAATATAATCATGAAGAAATATTTAGTTATTATTCTTTTAATGAACCTAACTCATTTATCTGCTCAAGATTTAAAATATTATTTACCAGATAGTATTGGTTACAATCCTTCAATTCCAAAACCAAAAGAAATTATTTATCATGAAGTAGGAGAGTGGCATGTTACACATGATAGATTAGTGAATTACATGAAAGCTATTGCTATAGCTGCTCCTGATAGAGTGAAATTAGAAACTATGGGTCTTACTTATGAAAGTCGCCCTCAGTTATTATTAATAATTACCTCTAAAAAAAATCATGATAGATTAGAAGAAATTAGAAAAGAGCATCTTCAATTATCTTCTCAAACTGCTTCTTCAAATTTAAGTAATATGCCTGCAGTAATTTGGATTGGTCATTCTATTCATGGTAATGAATCAAGTGGTGCCAATGCAAGTTTGTTGAGTGCCTATTACTTAGCAGCAGCACAAGGCAAACAAATTGAAGAGTTATTGGAAAATGTTGTAATTCTTTTTGATCCTTCTTTTAACCCTGATGGTTTGCAAAGATTTTCAACTTGGGCTAATCAACACAAAAGTAAAAATTTAGTGACTGATCCTAATTCCAGAGAATTTAATGAGGTTTGGCCAGGAGGAAGATTTAATCATTATTGGTTCGATTTAAATCGTGATTGGTTGCCAGCTGTTCATGTTGAAAGCAAGAATAGATTAAAGTGGTTTCAAATGTGGAAGCCTAATATTTTAACTGATCATCATGAAATGGGAAGCAATTCTTCATTCTTTTTTCAACCTGGTGTGCCATCAAGAGTAAATCCTTTAACGCCAGAAAAAAATCAAGAACTCACTACAAAAATTGGCAAGTTTCATGCACAGTTTATGGATAGAATAGGCTCTTTATATTTTACTAAAGAAGGGTATGATGATTTTTATTATGGGAAAGGATCCACCTATCCAGATGTTCAAGGTTGTATTGGGATTCTGTTTGAACAAGCCAGTTCTCGTGGTCATGCACAAGAAACGAGCAATGGAATTCTTACATTTCCTTTCACTATAAAAAATCAATTCACTGCAACATTATCAACGCTTGAAGCTGCAAAAAATTTAAGAAAAGAGTTACTAACCTATCAAAGTGAGTTTTATCAACAATCATCAGTAAGAGCAGCCAATCATGCTGTAAAAGGATATGTTTTTGGTGATAACAAAGACAAAAATAAAACCAAGCTTTTTGTTGAAATGTTGATGAGACATAACATTCAAATCAACCATCTTTCAGATGATTGGAGCGACAAAGATTTCGATAGAGAAAGTGCTTACACAGTTTCTCTTAATCAAGCTCAGCATAGCTTAATTCGTGGAATTTTTGATAAAACATTAGATTATAAAGACAGTCTTTTTTATGATATTACAGCATGGACAATGCCTTTAGCTTTTGGCATTAATAATAAAGAAATTGCTGAAAATAATATTGGTAAAAAGGTTGAAGTTTTAAGTGAACTTAAAGGTGAAGTTGTTGGTAAAAAATCATCTTATGGTTATGTGCTTGAATGGGATGATTACCTTGCCCCTGCAGCATTAAGTGAATTATTGAACGATGAAATCATAGTTAAAGTTGCAACCAACAAATTTGAAATTTCATTAAATAATGCTGTAAGAGAAATTTAATTATGGAACATTATTCATTCCCACTAAAATGCAAAGTATTAGCGAAGAAAAATTAGCTCAAGAATTACAATCAATTGCAGTAAAGTATCAACTTAAAATACAAGCAGTACAAACAGGAAATTCAATTAATGGAAGCGATTTAGGGAGTAATAAGTTTGTTACTATAACTAAACCAACTGTTGCCATGTTAGTAGGCACTGGTGTTAATGCTTTAGATGCTGGAGAAGTTTGGCATGTTTTAGACCAGAGAATGAACATGCAAGTTTCACAACTTGAAATAGGGATGTTTAATAGAACAAGTCTTTCTAAATATAATATTTTGATTATGGTTGGAGGTTCTTATTACTGACTTAAACAAAGAAAAATTAAAAGCTTGGGTTCAAGCAGGAGGAACATTAATATTAACTGAAGAAGCTGTGAGTTGGTCATCTCAAAATGGAATCAGTGACATTAAATTGAAAAAAATAAAACCAGCAATGGATAGCACTAAAAGAGCTGCTTATACCAATCGTGATCAGGTTGAAGGTGCACAACAATTAAATGGTGCCATTTTTAGTGCAGAAGTAGATGTAACACATCCATTAGCTTATGGTTACAATAGCAAAACTGTAAGCATGTTTAAAAGCAATAAAGTGTTTATGGAGAAAAGTAAAAATCCATATGCAACACCATTTTATTATGGAAATAATCCTTTACAAAGTGGTTGGTTAAGTAAAGAAAATAGTGATGCTATAAAAAATTCTTCATCAGTAATTGTAAATACAATTGGCTCTGGAAGAGTTATTAATATTGCTGATAATCCTAATTTCAGAGGGTTTTGGTTAGGTGGCAATAAATTATTTATGAACGCTATTTTCTTTGGAAGAATAATTGATGCAGCAAGTGGAAGAACGGAAGATTGAGACTAAATCTAATGATTTAATATTTTTTTTTGCTTTTAGAAATCATACAAACTTCCAATCATCATTCTACAATCATCAATATCCAATCATCAAGTGACCCCGCAGGGA
Organism: uncultured Chitinophagaceae bacterium; assembly: GCA_963716885.1. GTDB lineage: Bacteria > Bacteroidota > Bacteroidia > Chitinophagales > Chitinophagaceae > CAIVPM01. The sequence continues at coordinate 95,659 of CAVQUL010000006.1, forward strand.
CTCGAACCCTGGACCTACTGATTAAGAGTCAGTAGCTCTACCAACTGAGCTACGGAGTCAATAAAATAAAATTACCAAGTTTTTGCTGTAGATGATTTTTTTAAGGCAAATGTTCTAACAATATTAAAACCAAAACGAATATCTCCATTGCCCCATTTACCATTTGTATTAGTAATAAATCCTCTTTCATTCATGCCTGTTGAATTGCTGCATTGTAATTGAAAAACATGACCACCAGTTTCAATATCAAATCCTAGAGAAAGTGAATTTGTTGTACCAGATAATTGATTGAACTGATAAAAATATTCACCATTAATTGCAACTCTTTTTGAAATTTTAACTCTGCTTGCTATTCCTAATGAGTATAAATTATTATCATCAATGGCTAATGGCACAGCATTTATATGAACCATTGTTGGCATTAATTGCATAGAAAAATTATCACTAAATTTTCGTGCAACAAGTAATTGATGTGCAAATGAAAGTCTATTACTAAAACTTAATTCTGGTGTAGTTCTTAATCCATAATGCATTACAGATAAAACATAAGCCATACTTATTGGAGTATTTGTTTTACCAGTACTTTGTTGCAAAATTTTATATTTAATAAAAGCATCAAGTTCTTTATCTACAGTACTTCTACCAATTCCAATATTTAAATTATTTCCAATTCCATAATCTAATCCTAAACGCATTGTAGCATTATCTAGTCCAAATAATTCATAACCGCCTGAACTTAAAAACCCAAACCGATGAGAAATTCTAAAATCTAAATTATGTTTTCCAACCATTTCAACTGTATGTGAATTGATGACTCTAGTACTTTTAAAAGCAGATGTAATTTTATTTAAAGAATTGGCATCAGATTTTTTTGACTCAAGCTCTAAGTCTGCAAATAAATCAACGGTTTGAGTAGTATCTTTTTGAGCAAAGATTTTATTAAAAGAGTTGCAAATAAGGATAAATGAAAAGAAAAAAATGATTTTTTTTAGCATATAGAACTTTGATTATTTATTTTAATTAATCGTATTTACATGAAATGATTGTTGCTACTTCTTCAGCAATTTTATCTCCAATATATTTTCCAGCAATTCCAAAATCTCTAACTTTTATTTTTATTAATGCATTACATTTTACAACACCCTTGTCAACAGTTATTGTTCCTATTGTATTTATTTTTTTTGAAACACCATGTATAGTTAAAACGCCTTCAACACTTGTCTGATAAGTACCATCTTTAGAAAAATTAACATCGTTAATATTAGTAATATTTCCCTTAAAATCTGCTTTTGAAAATTTACTGCTTTCCATATAATTTTCATTGAAATGCTCTTGCATTAAAGCATTCTTAAAAATAAATCCTTTAATCAATACCATAAAAACCAGCTGACCACTTTTATTTGAGAGCTTACTTAAAGTTTGATTATTGGTAGCTTCAATAGTTTCTAAAGGAGTGTTAGCATTAATACTGATGCTTCCACTTTTTGTTGAATAAATTTTTTCTTGACTTGACACTGAATGTGAAAATAAAATTGCAAATAGTATAAACAGAAATTTGTTCATAAAAAATATTTAATTGTTTAATGCACCATCAAAAATCCACTTACTCACTTTGGCAATATCGCAAGAGCTTAATTGAGATGCACCTTTTGGCATTCTTCCAGATTTAATATCTTGTAATAATAAACCTCCATTACCTGCAGGATTTGAATTTACCCAATTCTTAACTCCTGCATAATTATCTAAAACTATTCCACTACCAAAAGAACTTGCTGTGGCTGTTGCATGACAGTTATAACAATTATTTTGTAAAATATTTTTTACCTCTGTACTGTATTTTACATTAATAGAATCGCATGCAAATAATATTTCTTTTTTGTTGCTTTCACAACTTGTTGTGGTGAGTACTATAAAAAAACAAATTGAAATAACTGTACCAAGAACACTTTTTTTATACATTTATTAATATTTATATTTTTAAAGATAATATTTTACCCTTTCACTTTATTTCTTTTTTGATATTGTTAAAAATTGACATTTCTATCTTAAAACTAATCTGAGCTTTACTTAACATTGCAACTTAATTCTTTAAATGAAAATAATCTTTCCAATTTTCTGTTTTTTTAGTAGTTTGAATATCTTAGCTCAAGAGGTTGTGATAAAAGATTCGGTTATTAATTTTATAAATCTTTCTGAAGTTATTGTGTATTCAAACAAATTTCCAGAAAAGGCAAAAAGAGTATCTCAAACCGTAAGTATTATTGAGGATAAAAAAATTTTAGTCAATCAAGCAAATACAGCTGATGCTTTAATTAATAGTGGAAGTGTGTTTGTTCAAAAAAGTCAACAAGGAGGAGGAAGTCCTGTTATTCGTGGGTTTGAAGCCAGTAGAGTTTTATTAATGATCGATGGCATAAGATTAAATAATGCAATTTATAGAGCAGGACATTTGCAAAATATTATTACAATCGATAACACAATATTGGATAGAATAGAAGTTCTTTTTGGTCCTTCATCTTCTATTTATGGAAGTGATGCTTTAGGAGGTGTAATAAATATGTACACAAAGAATCCTTCATTATCTACTTCACCAAAAAATGTAATTGGAGCTCATGCTATGATGCGTTATGCAAGTGCTAGTAATGAAGTTAGAACTCATCTTGATTTTAATATTGGAGGAAAAAAATGGGCATCATTAACTTCTGTAACACTTGGTAAATTTGGTGATCTTATTCAAGGAGACAATCGAACTGTTACATATCCAGATTTTGGAAAAAAGAATTTTTATGTTGAAAGAATAAATGGTGTTGATAGTGCTTTAGTGAATCCAAATCCTAACAAACAAATTGCAAGTGGTTATCAACAAGTAGATTTTTTGCAAAAGATTTTATTTCAACCCAAAGAAAATACACAACACTTATTAAATATACAGTTATCTGCAACTAGTAATATTCCAAGATATGATAGACTTACAGAAACCAATAGTGGAAATCCAAGTTATGCAGAATGGAATTATGGGCCACAAAAAAGGAATCTTTTTGGGTATCAATTTTCAAAAAATAATAGCAATAGTTTTATTAGAGAATTTAAAATAAATGCAAATTATCAAAGTCTAGAAGAAAGCAGGATAACGAGAAGATTTAAAAATAATAATCGAGATTCAAGAATTGAAAAAGTAAATGTTTTAGGATTTAGTGTTGATGCAAAACATTATTTTAAAAATCAAGAAATTCAATTTGGAATTGAGGCTTATTATAATACAATAAAAAGTACTGGATTCAGAGAAAATATTCTTTCGGGTATGCAAAGTAATATTTCAACTCGATATTCTGATGGGGCTACTAATATGAATTATTCAGGAGCATACTTGCAACACACTTTAAAAATCTCTGATCGTTTAAGTTTGAATGATGGCATAAGATTAAACTTAGTTACTTTAAATGCAAATTTTATTGATACTGCAATGCTGCATTTGCCATTTACTAATGCTACTCAAAATAACTTAGCCTTAACAGGAAACGTAGGATTGGTTTATGTTTCAAGAACAAATATCAGGTTATCTGCAATATTAAGTTCTGGATTTAGAAGCCCCAATATTGATGATTTAACTAAAGTTTTTGATACTAAAGCTGGCTATGTTGTTGTACCAAATACAAATATTAAACCTGAGAGAACTTATAATGCTGAATTTAATTTTAGCCAATCACTATCGAAATTTAATTATGGGTTTTCAATGTTCTATACAAGATTCATCAATGCAATTGTTGTAGATAAATTTTTATTTAATGGTCAATCAACTTACAACTTTCAAGGTATATTAAGCGATGTTTATGCACCTCAAAATCAAGCTACAGCCAATGTGTATGGTTTTAATGTTAATGCATCACTAAAACTAACCTCAACCATTAAAGCAGAAGCTACTTATTCATATACTTATGGTAGGTATCAAAATAATAATACTACAACTCCATTAGATCATATTCCACCAGTATTTGGAAGAGTTGCAATACAACATCAATCGAAGAAGCTTTTCTTGCAGATTAATACTTTATTTAATGGTTGGAAAAAAATTGAAGATTATAATTTGAATGGAGAAGATAATGAACAATATGCCACAAAAGATGGAATGCCTGGTTGGATTATATTGAACATTCAGTCAGCCATTAACTTAAGTAAAAATGTAAATCTTAATATTGGTATTGAAAATATTTTTGATAAAAACTATAGATATTTTGCAAGTGGAATCTCTGCTTCTGGAAGAAATATTGTTGTGAGTTTAAAAACACAATTTTAAAATAGTAGTGTAAGCACAACAAAAAAGCAGTTCCATTGGAACTGCTTTTTTTAATATAATTAAATAATTAATTAAGCTTTCTTTTTAGCTAATTGACTTTTTAAATTAGCAGCTTTATTTTTATGAATAATGCCACGTTTAGCTAATTTATCAATCATAGAAACTACTGATGGTAATTTAGTTTCGTACTCAGTTGCTACTTCTAAAGTTTTTAAATCTCTAATAGCATTACGAGTTGTTTTGCCATGATAACGATTTCTATCTCTACGTTTTGCAGCTTGTCGAGTATCTTTTTTTGTTGCCTTATGATTTGCCATCTCTGTTTTTTATTTTCGGACGGCAAAAGTAAGGAGTTGAATTGTATATTTACCAAAAAAGTTTATCTTTTTTTCAATTAAAGTCGCTTTTCAATGGTTTGAGATTTAATTTCTACATTAAAAGCTAAAAAATATCCATTTAAACTGTCGATATTTGCACTCAATTTTAAGCAGAAACGTATTTGTTAATGAAAGATTTTTCCTACATCACTAATCAGCACCCTAGTTATATTGAAAATTTATACCAAGATTTCCAAAAAAATCCAGAGAGCATTGATATAGATATTCGAAAATTTTTCGAAGGTTTTGATTTTGCTATCACTAATCTATCAAAAAATGATGTAGGTGACACAACAGAATCAAGTTCTTTGCCTTTAGATTTTGATTTGGCTAAAGAAATTGCTGTTTATAGATTGATTTTAGGATATAAAAATAAAGGGCATTTAATTGCAACAACCAATCCAATACGTGAGAGAAAAAATCGTGGTGCCAACCTTGAATTATCTTTTTTTGGATTAACTGAGGCCGATTTAACATCAACGTTTTATGCTGGTATTTTTTTGAATTTACAAAAAACTAGTTTGAAACTTATTTTGCAACATTTGCAAAATGTATATGCCTCAAATATTGGATTAGAATATAAATATATTAATGATCAGGATAAAGTTGATTGGCTAACACAAGAAATAGAGGTTAAATGCTTACAACCATTACCAATTAACAAAAGAAAAAGAATTTTAGAAAAACTTAACGAGGGTGTCATTTTCGAAAAATTCCTTCATACAAAATATATTGGTCAAAAAAGATTTTCACTAGAAGGTGGTGAAACCACCATTGCAGCTTTAGATGCAATTATAAATACAGCAGCAAATAATGATGTAGAAGAAGTGGTTATTGGAATGGCTCATAGAGGACGATTAAATATTTTAGCCAATATCATGGGTAAAACCTATGAACAAATTTTTAGTGAGTTTGAAGGTACTGCTAAGTCCAGATACAACCATGGGCAGTGGAGATGTGAAATATCATATGGGTTTTGGTAGTGATGTGACTACAATGGATGGAAAATCTATTCATCTAAAATTAATGCCAAATCCATCACACTTAGAAGCTGTAGATCCTGTTGTACTTGGTTTTGCAAGAGCTAAGGCAGATGTTTTATATGAATCAGATTACGATAAAATTTTACCAATTTTAATTCATGGAGATGCTTCAGTTGCTGGTCAGGGAATTGTATATGAAGTGTTGCAAATGTGTAAGTTGAATGGGTATTATACAGGTGGAACCATTCATTTTGTAATCAATAATCAAATAGGTTTTACAACAGATTTTGATGATGCTAGAAGTGCTAATTATTGCACATCAATTGCTGCAATGGTTCAAGCACCTGTTTTACATGTAAATGGTGATGATGCAGAAGCAGTTGTAAAATGTGTTGAAATTGCTACTTTGTATCGACAAAAATTTAATAGCGATATTTTCATCGATATGGTTTGTTATAGAAAGCATGGCCATAACGAAGGAGATGATCCAAAATATACTCAACCTCAATTATATGCTTTAATTGATAAGCACCCCAATCCAAGAGAAGTTTACACCAACTATTTAATAGAAAAAGGAGAATCTGATGCTAGAGAATTGGCAAAGCAAATGGAGAAAAAGTTTTGGGAGGATATGCAAGAAAGATTGGATGAAGTAAAACAACAACCTTTGCCTTACAAATATCAAGCTCCTGAGTTGGCATGGAAAAGTTTAAGAAAAGCTACAGCTGAAGATTTTGATACATCTCCCGAAACTAAAATTTCTGAAGAAGAACTTCGAAGATTATTTGAGGGTTTAATGAAATGGCCAGAGAAATTTACGCCATTAAAAAAAGTTGAAAAACTTCTTCAAGATAAAATTAAATTACTTCAAACTGAAAATAAAATTGATTGGGCAACTGGAGAGTTGTTGGCTTATGCAAGTTTAGTTGTTGAAAATAAAATTGTAAGAATGAGTGGTCAGGATGTTCGTAGAGGAACATTTAGTCATCGACATGCAGTTTTAAGAAATGAACTCAATGATGAATTTTATAATCGATTAAATCATTTTCAAGCAGACCAAGAAAAATTTCATATTTATAATTCTTTGTTGAGTGAATATGGTGTTTTGGGATTTGAGTATGGATATGCTATGGCAAATCCAAATGCATTAGTTATTTGGGAAGCTCAGTTTGGAGATTTTTGTAATGGAGCTCAAACTATGATTGATCAATTCCTTTCTTCAGGAGAAGAAAAATGGAATAGAATGAATGGAGTAATAATGTTATTGCCTCATGGTTATGAAGGTCAAGGACCTGAACACAGTAGTGGTAGAATGGAAAGATTTTTACAAATGTGTGCAGAGTTAAATATGGTTGTAACTAATGTAACAACTTCTGCTAATTTGTTCCATCTTTTGCGTAGACAATTAGCTTGGCAATTTAGAAAACCATTGATTAATTTTTCTCCAAAAGCCAATTTAAGATATCAAGGAACGTATAGTCATATTTCTGAATTTTCTACTCAAAACTTTCAAGAAATAATTGATGATGTTTTTATAAAAGATTCGACTCAAATTAAAAAAGTATTGTTTTGCACTGGTAAAATTTATTTCGATTTGGCAGAAAAACAATCAAAAGAAAATGTTCAAGATACTGCTATAATAAGATTGGAACAGTTGTATCCTTTACCACAAAAACAGTTAGATGTTTTATACAAAAAATATAATAAAGCAGTTTGGTTTTGGGTACAAGAAGAACCTTTGAATATGGGGGCTGCATCATTTTTAAAAATGAATGTGAAAGGAATTAATTTTGGTGTTCTAAGTCGAAATGCAAGTGCATCAACAGCTACAGGATATTTAAAAGTGCATAAAGTTGAGCAAGAAGAGATAATTAAAATGGCATTTGATATTTAATAAAACAAATTAGAATAAAAGAATTTTTATGATCGATATTATTGTACCTACAGTTGGAGAGTCTATTAGTGAAGTTACTTTGCTAAAATGGACCAAACAAACTGGAGATTATGTTGAAAGAGATGAAGTGATTGCTGAACTTGAAAGTGAAAAAGCAACTTTTGAAGTCAATGCAGAAAAAGCTGGAGTTTTAAAAACTATGGCACATACTGGTGATACCATTTTAATTGGAAGTGTACTTGCCCAAATTGATGAAACTGCTGAAAAGCCAGCACAACCAACAGTTAACAGTCAACAGTCAACAGAAGAGAAAAAAGAAAAGAAAGTTTTAGCTGAAAGTAAACCGTCAACTATTGACTTTAAAGCAACACCAGTTGCATCTGCTATAATTTCTGATAAAAAAGTAGATACTAAAACAATTGAACCATCAGGATTTGGTGGAAAAATCATGAAGAGTGATGTTTTAGAAGCTCTTTCAAATCCAGGTAAAAAAGCTTTTGCAGGTGCTGAATTAAATTCTCGTAATACTCGAAACGAGAAAATGAGTAACCTTAGAAAAACAATTAGCAGAAGATTAGTTGAAGCTAAAAATACCACTGCAATGCTCACTACTTTTAATGAAGTAGATATGGGAGCCATAATGGAAACTCGTACAAAGTATAAAGAAAAATTTAAAGAAGCACATCAAGTAAATTTAGGATTCATGAGCTTTTTTGCAAAAGCCTGTGCAATTGCTTTAAGTGAATGGCCTGCAGTAAATGCTTATGTTGATGGAGATGAAATTATTTTTCATGATTATGCAGATATCAGTATTGCAGTTTCAACACCAAGAGGGTTAACTGTTCCAGTGATGAGAAATGTAGAAAGCATGAGTATGGCTGATGTTGAAAGAACAGTTAGTGAATTAGCTGCAAAAGCAAGAGATAGTAAACTTTCTGCTCAAGATTTAACTGGTGGTACATTTACCATTACCAATGGAGGTGTATTTGGAAGTTTAATGAGTACACCTATCATCAATATTCCTCAAAGTGCTATTTTAGGAATGCATAAAATTCAAGATAGACCAATGGCTATTAATGGCAAAGTTGAAATAAGACCCATGATGTATTTGGCTTTAAGTTACGATCATAGAGTTGTTGATGGTAGAGAAAGTGTTGGTTTCTTAGTTAGGGTTAAAGAACTTTTAGAAAATCCAGAACTTTTATTAATAGGTAAAGATCCTGTAAAAGCGTTGTTGGAGTTGTAAGATTTAAAAGAGATTGTGAAAAGCAATCTCTTTTTTATTTATCATTTGGATTTGACAACTTTTTAAAGGTTGTCAAATCTTGTTTAGTTTTATTATTTAGAAAAGATCCAGTAAAAGCACTTTTGGGGCTTTAAATTTTCCTTTTTTTTTCAATCTAGTTGCAATTTGTACTTAGTAAGTGATTAATAAACATAAAATTTTATTAAAATAAATTTTTATGAATCAAATTACATTGTTACTTTGCTACACTAATAATCAAAATTCTGTAATTATGAGAAAATTATTCAATTCTCTTCTAACGCTTTCAGCAGTTTTAATTTCAGTTTCTGTTTATGCCCAAAAAGGGATAACAGTTACAGGTAATGTAAAAACAGCAAAATCAGGCGAAGCAATTTCTGCAGTTTCAGTTACTGTAAAAGGTGGCTCTGCTGGTGCATTCACTGACGACAAAGGAAATTTCTATTTTTCAACCAATCAAAAACCTCCTTTTACTTTAGTAGTATCTTCTATAGGATATGCAAGTAAGGAAGTGGCTTATACTGGTTCTAAAGTTTCTGTAGAATTAACTACAGTTGAAACTATGGGTCAAGAAATAGTTGTTGCTGCTACTAGAACTCAAGAAAGAATTTTAGAGAGTCCAGTTTCAATTGAAAGAATGAATTCGAATGCAATAAGAAATTCTTTAGCTCCTAACTACTACGATGCCCTTGCTAATTTTAAAGGTGTTGATATGACTACATCATCAATGAACTTTAGAACGATTAGTACAAGAGGTTTTAATGGTTCTGGTAACTTACGTTTCAATCAATTAGTTGATGGAATGGATAACCAAGCTCCAGGTTTAAACTTCTCAGTTGGTTCTATTGTAGGTCCAACACAATTAGATGTTGATAATGTTGAGTTATTACAAGGTGCGTCTTCTGCTATTTATGGTTCTGGTGGTATGACAGGTACTTTATTAATGACAAGCAAAAATCCATTCAAATATCAAGGATTAAGTTTCCAAGTTAAAGCTGGGGCTAATCATATTGATGGTGCACAAACTTCTGCTTCTCCTTTTCATAATTGGGATGTAAGATGGGCTAAAAAAGTTTCTGAGAAATTTGCATTCAAAATTGGTGCAGAGTTAACAAAAGGTAACGACTGGCAAGCAAATGATGTTAGAAATTTATCTAGGAACAATGTATTCTCATCTATTAAAGGTGGTACAAGAGCTTCAGATCCAAACTATGATGGTGTAAGTGTATTTGGAGATGAAGCAAGTGCAAGTATGCATGCTTTTGCACAAGTTGTTAGAGCTCAAGTTGCTGCTGTTCCTGGTGCAAGTGCATTTTTCCCTGTTCTTGATGGAGCAATTGTTGCAGGTTTAACACCAGCACAAATTGCTGCAGGTACACCAGCTTCTCTTCAGCCTTATTTACCATTTTTAATTCCAACTGCTACACCAACTGCTGGACCAAATCCTTATAGAAATACATTTATAGGTTCAACTCCTGAAGGTGGTTTAGTTAGTAGAACTGGATATAGTGAAAAAGATTTAGTTGATTATAATAACTATAATGTTAAACTAAATGCTGCATTACATTATAAATTAACAAATAATATTGAAGCAATTATTCAAGCAAATTATGGAGTAGGTACAACTGTTTATACAGGAGCTGATAGATATTCAATTAAAAATTTAGCTATCGGTCAATATAAATTTGAATTAAGAGCAAAAGATTGGTTTTTCAGATCATATACAACACAAGAAAATTCTGGAGATGCTTATACAGCTACAACTGCTGCTGTTGCTGTTAATAGTACTTGGAAAGGCAATCAAGATTGGTTTACACAATATACAGGAACTTATGGTGCTGCATTTTTAGGATTAACAGCTTTACCATCAGCTAATATAGCTGTTGCACATGGTGCTGCTAGAAGTACTGCTGAATCTGGAAGATTTTTACCTGGTACTAAACAATTTAATGATGCATTTAATAAAGCAGTAAATACACCAATTAGTAAAGGTGGAGCTAAGTTTCAAGATAAAACATCTCTTTATCATTATGAAGGTCAATATAATTTTTCTAGTTTAATTAAAGCTGTAGATATCTTAGTTGGAGCTAGTTACAGAAATTATTTTTTAAATTCAAGTGGAACAATCTTTGCTGATACTATGGGTTTAATTAGTGTTCACGAATATGGTGGTTACATGCAATTGCAAAAGAAATTCTTAGACGACAAATTGAAAATTACAGTTTCTGGTCGTTATGATAAGAGTCAAAATTTTGATGGAAGATTTACTCCAAGAGCAACTATGACTTATAAAGTTGCTGAAAACAATTATATCCGTGCTTCATATCAACAAGCTTATCGTTTCCCTTCTTTACAAGATCAATGGATTAATTTAAAAACTCCATCTTCAATTTTAATAGGTGGCTTACCAAACTTTGATACACGTTATAAATTCTCAACTAATCCAGCTTATACTGCTGAAAGTATAGTTGCTTTCAGAAATTCAATTGCTGCTGGTGCTCCTAATGTAGGGTTATTAAAAGCTGCAACTTTTACAACGATTAAACCTGAGGTTTCTAATACATTTGAATTAGGTTATAGAGGTGTATTAAATAGTAAATTATTAGTAGATGCTTATGTTTATTATAGCACATTTGAAAACTTTATTGGGCGTACTGCTGTTGGTCGTGGTCAAAGCACAAATCCATTAATTGCTGTTCAAATGTTAGCTAGTCCTTTTGCAACAGATAATTATTCATTTGTATCAAATGCTGCTACTACTTTAAAATCTTTTGGTTGGGGTTTAAGTGCAGAATATAAATTATATAAAAGCTATTTGTTAACTGCTAATGTTTCTGGAGATCAATTAAACGATGCTCCAGCTGGATTAGTTACTTTCTATAACACTCCTAAATTACGTTACAACATTGGTTTAAGTAATCCAAATGTTTGTGGTAACTGGGGTTTTGGTATTAACTACAGATGGCAAGATGCATTCTTGTGGGAAGGTACTTTTGGTACTGGAGACGTTCCTGCTTATGGTGCAGTTGATGGGTTTGTTAGCTATAAATTCTCTAGCATAAAGAGCTTATTTAAAATAGGTGCAACTAACCTAACTAATAAATATTATACAAGTGCATTTGGAAATCCTCAAATTGGTGGATTATACTATGCAAGTTTTGGTTTTAATGTATTTTAGTTAAATCTTAAATTAATTTTCAAATCCCACGTATTTCACGTGGGATTTTTTTGTGTCGTTATATTTGTACTGTGATACCAAAACCATTATTAGAGAGCTTACAAAACGTTGTTGGATTCGATGAAACAACATTTGTTGAATCACATGAGCACCCAAAAGAAATTACTTCTATTAGGTTCAATACTCAGAAAATTGAAACTCTTGAAATCGATGAATTAAATAAATTATATGGGCTTAACATTTCTAAAAATGTTCCATGGTGTAAAGAAGGATTTTATTTAGAAAGTAGACCAAGATTCACTTTTGATCCATTATTACATGCAGGTGTTTATTATGTTCAAGAAGCAAGTAGCATGTTCTTAAATCATATCATTGAACAACTTTTCGAAAAAAAAGCGAAAAAGTTATTCTTGATTTATGTGCTGCTCCGGGAGGTAAATCAACTTTATTGGCTAATTATTTTACAAATGGCTTAATTGTAAGCAATGAGGTGATTAAACAAAGAGTTAACATCTTATCTGAAAATATCACCAAATGGGGGCATCACAATAATATTGTTACAAACAACGACCCCAAGGATTTTAGTTCACTTGTAGATTTTTTCGATTTAATTGTAATAGATGCTCCTTGTAGTGGGAGTGGCTTATTTAGAAAAGATTCAAAGGCAATAGAAGAATGGAGCGAACAAAATGTAAAACTTTGTAGTCAACGTCAGCAAAGAATTATTTCTGAAATTCAGCATTGTTTTAAAAATAAAGGAGTGATGATTTACTCAACTTGTTCTTATTCAAGAGAAGAAAATGAAGATGTTGTAGATTGGATGATGTCAGAGTTTGATTGTGAGACCATACAAATTTCGTATGAAAAAAACTGGGGAATTGTAGAAACTCAATCTGAAATAAAAAAAGGGTTTGGTTATCGATTTTATCCAAATAAGGTTGAAGGAGAAGGCTTCTTTATAGCAGTTCTCAGATTTAATGTGCAACCCAAAAAGCAAAAATATAAAACCCAAAAATTCTTGTCTATTTCAAAAAGTGAGAATAATATAGTTCAACAACATATAGAAACCAATGATGATTTAATATTTTTTAAACATAATAGCAATATAATCTGTTTTACTACAAGGTTTTATGTTGAATTAGAAGTAATTGCTGCTTATCTTTACATTAAGAAAGCTGGTATTGAAATTGGCATAATAAATGGCAATAAATTTATACCTGCACACGAATTAGCAGTAAGCACACTGAAATTAAAAAATTTTAATAAAATATCAATACCAATCGTACAAGTTCTACAATATTTAACCAAAAAAGTAGTTATTATAGAAGTAGATTTTAAAGGATGGGTTTTGATATCTTATAAAAACATCAATATTGGCTGGATAAAGGTTTTAGACAATAGAATTAATAACTATTATCCAACAAATTGGAGAATATTGACTTCGTTAATTAAGTAGAATTATGTTGAAGAAAATTATTTTTATGCTTTTGTTTTTGCCAGTATTTATACTTGTGGCACAAAATAATGTTTTAACACATATAGTTAAACCTGGAGAAAATATTACACAAATTGCTAGTTTATATAAGGTTAAAATTTCGGATATATTTACTTTGAATAAAATTGATCATAATAGTATTATTAAAGCAGGGAAGAAACTTTTAATTCCAATGGGTGGGACTGTTGCTAAAAATGAAAAACAAATTGTGAAAAATTCATCTGCACCAGCAAATTCACCATCAGTTCATGTAATAGAACAAGGCGAAAGTCTTTATAAAATTTCGAAAGATAATAATGTCTCAATTCAACAATTGAGATTATGGAATAATCTTGAAAATGATAATATTAAAATAGGAGAAATCATTTATTTAAAACCACAAAAATCTGCAGCTCCTACTGAAGTAGTACAAATAAAAGTTAATCAAGAAGAAGAAGTTTCAAAATCATTAAAAACAGCTGCAAAAGATTCTGAAAATAAAGTTAATGTTATAGATAAGGTGATTGAAAATAATCAATACCAAAAACCTGAAAAAGTAGCTGTAACTGCAGAAAAACCTGATTATAGTGTTTTTGAAAAACAGTTTAAACCAACCAACAAATCCGTAATTGGATTGTGTGGCACTTTTAAAACCATCTCTGGTTGGAAAGATAAAAAATATTATGCTTTAATGAATGATGCTGTGAATGGTAGTATTGTAAAGGTTAAAGTCGATAATAAATTTATTTATGCTAAAGTACTTGGTCCATTACCTAATGTAAAAGAAGATAGTAATCTTACTTTACGTATTAGTAATGCTGCTGCTGCTGCTTTGGGATTAAATTATGAATTGTTCGAAGCTAAGATTGAACAATAAACTATAAATTTCCCCTTAAATCTTGTTCTCTTTCTAAGGCTTCAAACAAAGCTTTAAAATTTCCTTTGCCAAAACTTTTAGCTCCCTTGCGTTGAATAATTTCAAAAAATAATGTGGGTCTATCTTGTAAAGGTTTTGTAAAAATCTGTAATAAATAACCCTCCTCGTCTCTATCAATTAAAATTCCTAGCTCTTGTAAAGGAGCTAAATCTTCGTCAATTTTACCAACTCTATCCAAAACTGTTTGATAATAACTTTCAGGAATATTTAAAAACTCAACACCACGAGATTTAAGATCACGAACTGTTTCAATAATATTATTGGTTGCAATGGCAACATGTTGTACTCCTTCACCATCATAGAAATCTAAATACTCTTCAACTTGAGATTTCTTTTTTCCTTCAGCAGGTTCATTAATAGGAAACTTAACATAACCATTTCCATTACTCATTACCTTACTCATTAAAGCTGAGTATTCAGTTGAAATATCTTTATCATCAAAACTTAAAATATTTTTGAAACCCATTACTTCTTCATAAAACTTTACCCAAACATTCATTCTATTCCAACCTACATTTCCAACACAATGATCAACATAAAGCAAACCCGTTTCTGAAGGGTTATAAAATGATTTAGTTTCAATAAAGCCTGGCATAAATGCACCAGTATAATTTTTTCTTTCAATAAATAAATGAACAGTTTCTCCATAAGTATGAATGCCACTAATTACTACCTCTCCATGTTCATCTTTTAAAGTTTCAGGTTCTTTATAACTTTTAGCTCCACGTTTTGTGGTTTGGTGCCAAGCATCAGTTGCATCATCAACTTTTAAAGCCAAGAATTTAACACCATCTCCATGTTTAACAATATGACTAGCTATTTCATTATTAGCTCTTAGTGGTGTACTTAAAACGAATGTGAGTTTATTCTGACGTATTACATAACTAGCTTTTTCCTTATTGCCAGTTTCTGGGCCAGAATAAGCTAAGGTTTGAAATCCAAAAGCTGTTTTGTAAAAATGTGCAGCTTGTTTTGCATTGCCTACATAGAACTCAACATAGTCAGTTCCATTTAAAGGTAAAAAGTCTGTGGTAGTATTTGAAGTCATTTTGATTTTTTTGATTGATGATTAAAGATTAAAATAAAAATCAATACTTCGAATCCATTGCCAAGCTAATCATTAAAAGAAAATAAGAATCAATTTTCATATAGAACAACAAAGTTAATGGTTTGAAAAAAAATCTCTAACTTATCTTAGCAAAAATTATTACATGAAAGTTGGCATTTTAGGTGGTGGACAGTTAGGAAGAATGTTATTGCAAGCTGCCATTAATTATGATGTTGAAACTTTTGTGTTAGAAGATGATGATGATTGTCCTGCTGCTCATTTATGTCATCATTTTACAAAAGGAGATATTAAAGATTTTGATGCTGTATATGAATTTGGACAAAAACTAGATGTGCTTACCATAGAAATTGAAGCAGTAAATATTGAAGCACTTGAGAAATTAGAAAAAGAAGGTTTGAAAATAATTCCAACTACAAAGGCTTTACGAACTATTAAAAATAAAATATCTCAAAAAGAGTTTTTCATTCAAAACTTAATTCCAACATCAGATTTTATTGTTACTAATGATTTAGAAGATTTAAAAAATAATTCAAATTTTTTGCCAGCTGTTCATAAAGTTGCTGAAGGAGGTTATGATGGAAAAGGAGTTGTGGTTCTGAAAGATGAAAGTGATATTAGTAAAGGATTTAATGCAGCATCTGTTTTAGAAAAATTGGTGCATATTAAAAAAGAAATTGCTGTAATTGTTGCTGTGAATCAACAAAAGGAAATAGCAATATACCCAATAACTGAAATGGTTTTTGATGTTAGATTGAATTTATTAGACTATCAACTTACTCCAGCATTAGTTTCAAATATTATTAAAGACAAAGCTGAAATTATAGCAAAAAAACTAGTAACAGCATTCGATAGTGCTGGTTTATTTGCTGTTGAAATGTTTGTTACTGATGATGATGAAGTTGTAGTAAATGAAGTTGCACCAAGAGTTCATAATAGTGGTCATCATACAATTGAAGCTAATTTCTCTAGTCAGTTTGATATGTTGTGGAGAATTTTATTAGAATTACCATTAGGAAATACAAATTCAATTCTTCCTTCAGTAATAGTAAATGTTGTAGGAGAAGAAAACTATAATGGGTTAGCAATTTATAAAGGGTTGGACGAAATTTTGAAAATGGATAATGCTTTTGTTCATCTTTATGGAAAAAAACAAACTAAGCCAGGAAGAAAAATGGGTCATGTAACTTTGCTGAGTGATAATAGAGAAGAATTAATTGAAAAAGCACATGAAGTAAAAACAACTTTAAAAATCATTAGTTAAAATATTTTTATGGCAAAAAAAAATCAAGCTACAGTTCAAGTTGGAGTTGTAATGGGAAGCGATAGTGACCTTAAAGTAATGCAAGCTGCTATTGATGTTCTAAATGATTTTGGTGTGGCGTTTGAAGCTACTGTTGTTTCTGCACACAGAACACCACAACGAATGGTAGATTATGCTACAACAGCCAAACAAAGAGGATTAAAAGTGATTATAGCTGGTGCTGGAGGAGCTGCACATTTACCTGGAATGATTGCATCAATTACAAGTTTGCCAGTAATTGGCGTACCAATAAAATCGAGTAATTCTATAGATGGCTGGGATTCTA
Source organism: uncultured Chitinophagaceae bacterium (assembly GCA_963716885.1). Classification (GTDB taxonomy): domain Bacteria; phylum Bacteroidota; class Bacteroidia; order Chitinophagales; family Chitinophagaceae; genus CAIVPM01. The sequence continues at coordinate 112,715 of CAVQUL010000006.1, forward strand.
TTCTTTCAATTTTGCAAATGCCAAATGGTGTACCTGTTGCTACTGTTGCATTAAATGCTTCAAAAAATGCAGGAATTTTGGCTGCTCAAATTTTGGGAACTTTTGATGATTCAATTGCACAAAAGCTTATTGAATTTAAAATTAATATGAGTAAAGAAGTGATGCAAAAGGCTAAAGCTCTCAAAAAAAATGGATTGCCAAATCAATTCGATAGTTAGTCTTCTATAGTAATCGTTGTAAATTCTTGTTCTACACTTAAACTACATTTTAATAAAATATCGAATAATTCTTTGCCATATTTAGAATAATAAAAGCTAAAGTTTTCTACTCTTTCTTGTAAACTATTTTTAGGAAATAATTGTTCTTTTAACTTTTGAATTTGAAGTTGTTGATCTTCAAATTTTCTTTTCTCGGCTCTTACTAATTTCTTTTCTGCTGCGTTAATTTTTTTAATAGTATTTACTTCAATTGATTTTAAATGATCAACTAAAGTATTATCTACTTTTTTTGCTTGACTTATTAGTGTTTCAAAAGTTTTATGTAATTCATTTAAAGATGCTGTATAGTTTAAAGTTTGTTCACTCTTAGCTTTTACATATTGAGTTTTAATCTCATCCTCTGAATTAAAAAAATCAACAACAGTTAAGTCTAAATTATTCATTAATAATTCCTGCTTCTTACTTAACAATAAAAAAGAATTTCTTAAAATTAAAACTGGGTAATCAATATTAGATGCTGTAAAAACATTTTTCAATTGCAACCAATAAGCTAGTTCACCACCACCTCCAATAAAAGCAATATTTGGTAAAATGGCTTCTTGAAAAACTGGTCTGAGAATTACATTAGGACTAAATCGTTCTGGAAAATTTTCAACCTCATTAAGTATTTCTTGTTCAGAAAATTTTATATCTAATCCATTTACAAAAAAATCATTTCCAATTTTTTCAATTCTTTCTCTTTTGTCATCAATTAAATAAAACAAATTTATGGGTCTAGCAAATGCTTGTGTTTTATACTGTTTCGAAAGATTTTGATTGGTTTCTTCAACTATTTTTTGTGAAAAACCAGATGTGATTTCTTTTTTAATTAATGGAATGAATTCTTGCTTTAAAGATTTATCATCTGGAATTAAAACCAATAAGCCATATTCTTTAAAAAGTACATTTATTAATTCGAAAGTTGCTTGTTGAATGGTTTTTCCTTTAGTATAAGTTGAACTAAAAATGTCTGATAACTCACTACCATAATCTGAAACTGCAATTTGACCTTTTATTTCTTCAACCAATCTTAAAAAATCTTGATCAACAATCATTCTGCCAACAGCACCTGTTTGTTTGGTTTGCCAAGAAAGCTTTTTATTTTGAATAGTAAGATTGCCCAATTCATCTAAATCTGCATCTTCACTTCCCATAAAAAAAACTGGTACAAAACTTTTGTCTGAATACTTTTTTTGTAATGTTTCAGCAAGTTTTATGGTATGTAAAATTTTATAAATTACATAAAGAGGCCCTGTAAAAATATTAGGTTGATGAGCAGTTGTAATGGTATAACAGTTCTCATTTTTCAATAATTCAATATTTTTTAATTGCTCATCACTTGGTTTAGCAAATATTGATTGTTGAAATATTTCGTTAATACTGCTCTAGTTGTTTTTGAATAATTTCTATTCTTCAATGCTTGTTCAATACCATCATTATTATTGGAATATTTAAAAAATGGGTGTAATTCTTCTTTTTGATTTAAATAATCAATAACAAGTTTTGAAAAAGATTTAGTTTGCTGATAAGGAATATTTGTAGAACTAAATTGCATTAAGGTTTGTTAAAAATAATAATACAAATCTAAAACATTAAACAGTATACAATTGTATTTCAATAGCACCTTATCTTTATTTTATGAAAAAAGTAATCATTCCCTTATTACTTAGCATAACAATTCTTTTCAGTTTTGTTGTTTGGATATTTTATGGGTCAGCAACTTCATTTGAAGAAGAAGAAAAGGTGATCATTGTTTCTGAAGAGAATGTTTCGAAAGATGAGTTATTGAATTTACTTAAAAATGAAAATATTATTTCTTCAACTTTTATATTCGAAAAAATAGGTAATCAACTTAAAATTTGGGATAGAATTAAATCGGGCAAATTCAAAATTAAAAAGGGTGAAAGCTTGTTAAATATTGCACGAATTTTTAAAAATAATAAGCAAGCAGAGTTCAACTTAGTCATTAACAAAATTCGAACAAAAAACGATTTGGCGAGATTGATCAGTAAAAATTTTTCTGCCGATTCACTTTCAGTTTTACAAACCTTAAATAATCCAACTGTATTATCTCAGATTAAAGCTGATTCTAACACTTTAATTTTTAATATTATTCCCAATACTTATACTTTTTTTTGGAGCACGCCAGTAGAAAAAATGTTAGAAAAACTTGCAGTTGAATCAAAGAAGTTTTGGGATTTAAATGATAGAAATGAAAAGGCTTTTGCATTAGAATTAACACCTTTGCAAGTATATATTATTGCATCTATTGTAGAAGAAGAAACTAATAATGAAGCCGAGAAAGGAAATGTGGCAAGTGTTTATATGAATAGATTAAAAATTGGTATGCCTTTAGGAGCTGATCCTACAGTAAAATATGCAGTAAAAGATTTTACACTTCGAAGAATCTTAACGCAGCACACTAAAATAAATTCACCTTATAATACTTATAAAAATAAAGGTTTGCCACCTGGCCCAATTTGCACTCCATCTATAAAAACTATTGATGCAGTTTTAAATGCACCCAAAACAAAGTATTTGTTTTTTGTTGCAAATGCTGATATGAGTGGAACACATCACTTTAGTAATAGTTATAATGAGCATAAACAATATGCTGCTTTGTATCATAAAGCATTAACAAAATATTTAGCTGAAAAACAAAAGCAATAACATTGACAAAACTTGAAAGACTTCTTGTTACTTTTCCTCCAATTGCTTTTATCATTCGAAAAAGTAAACATATTATTATTCCCGGTTTTCAGCGATTGCCACTTTACGATGTAGTAGTTTTCTTCTTTCAACAAATCAATAAAGTTGGTTTAAATGAAAGAGCAGCAGCTATTTCATTCAATTTCATCATGGCAATTCCTGCAGCATGTATTTTAATTTTTACTTTAGTGCCTTACTTGCAAATTAGTAGAGAGTTTAATGTAGAATTATTAAAATTAACGAAAGAACTTAGTCCAAATAGAAACACTTATCTTTTTGTAAAAGATTTTTTAAATGATTTTTTTGGTGTACAAAGAGGAGGGTTATTATCATTTGGTATTTTATTAGTGATGTTTTATGCATCAAATGCCATGATGGGGATTATTAGAACTTTCGATAAATCTATTGAACAAACTCAGGGCTGGTTATTTCATAAAAGATGGAGAGCGATTAAACTTACTTTTTTAATACTACTATTATTAATAGGTTCTATTTTAATATTAGTTGGTCAAGAACAATTAGCTATTTTTTTAAAAAAGTTGTTTGGTATGAAAAGAAAAGCATCTATACCATGGTGGGATGAATTAAGGTGGATAATCATTATTGCACTTGTATTTTATAGTATTGCTTTTATTTATAAATATGCACCATCTGTTCATAAACGATGGAAAATAGCTTCACCAGGAGCAATTCTTGCAACTGTACTTTTAATGGCTACAACAATTCTTTTTTCATATTGGGTAAACAATTTTGGAAATTTTAATAAAGTTTATGGCTCAATAGGAACTGTTTTAATTATTATGACTTTAGTCTATTTTAATTCAATGGTTTTAATCATAGGGTTTGAACTTAATGTCAGCATCACTTACTTGCAAGAACAGGTTAAAGCTCGTTTATTGAAAGAAAAAGCAGAACTACAATCTAATAAATAGTCTTAAAACATTTTCAATTCTTTCATCAATTAGTATTCAAATAGGCTAGAACACTATCTTTGCCCACTTATGAAGAACATTAGGAATTTTTGCATTATTGCTCACATTGATCATGGTAAAAGCACTCTTGCTGATAGATTGTTAGAAGATACACAAACTATTGGTGTTCGTGATATGCAAGCTCAGGTTTTGGATGATATGGATCTTGGAACGAGAAAAAGGAATTACGATTAAAAGTCATGCTATTCAAATTAATTATCCTTATCAAGGCGAAGAATATATTCTTAACTTAATTGATACTCCTGGTCACGTAGATTTTAGCTATGAAGTGAGTAGAGCTTTAGCTGCATGTGAAGGAGCTTTATTATTGGTAGATGCTTCTCAAGGTATTCAAGCACAAACCATCAGTAATTTATATCTTGCTATTGAGAATGATTTAGAAATTATTCCTGTGATTAATAAAATCGATATGGATGGAGCAATGATTCCTGAAGTAACTGATCAAATTGTAGATTTAATTGGTTGTAAGCCAGAAGATATTTTATTAGCTAGTGGAAAAAGTGGCATTGGTATTAATGAAATTTTAAAAGCAATTATAGAAAGAATTCCTGCACCAAAAGGTGATCCTCAAGCACCATTGCAAGCATTAATATTTGATAGTGTTTTCAATAGTTTCAGAGGAATTATTATTTATTATAGAATCATGAATGGAACCATTACTCGTGGTCAGAAAGTAAAGTTCATTGCAACAGGTGAGGAGTATGAAGCAACAGAAATTGGTGTTTTAAAATTTGGAATGCAAGCCAAACAGCATGTTGGTTGTGGAGATGTAGGATATATTATTACAGGAATTAAAAATGCCAAAGAAGTTAAAGTAGGTGATACATTAACATCTAGTGGAAGCATGGTTGCAAGAATAAATGGTTTTGAAGAAGTGAAGCCAATGGTTTTTGCTGGTATTTTCCCTGTAGAAACAGATGCTTTTGAAGAGTTGAGAGATTGTATGGAAAAATTACAATTGAATGATGCTTCATTAACTTTTGAATTAGAAACTTCTCAAGCTTTAGGTTTTGGTTTCCGTTGTGGATTCTTGGGATTATTGCACATGGAAATTATTCAGGAAAGATTAGAACGTGAGTTCAATCAAACTGTAATTACAACTGTTCCCAACGTAAGTTTTATTGCTTACACAACAAAGAATGAAAGAATAGATGTAAATAATCCTGCAGAAATGCCTGATCCAACTAAGTTAGATAGGATTGAAGAACCATTTATTAAAGCACAAATTATTACTCAAAGTGAATATATTGGAAATATAATGACACTTTGTTTAGGCAAAAGAGGTATATTATTAGGACAAACTTATTTAACTGCAACACGTGTAGAACTTACGTTTGAAATGCCTTTAACAGAAATCGTTTTTGATTTTTATGATAAATTAAAATCTCAAACTCGTGGATATGCTTCTTTCGATTATCATCCTATTGGATATAGAGATGCAGATATTGTAAGAATGGATATTTTATTAAATGCTGAAAAAGTAGATGCATTAAGTGCATTAATACATAGAAGCAGATCACAAGATTTCGGTAGAAAACTTTGTGAAAAATTGAAAGAATTATTAACACGTCAGCAATTCCAAATTTCTATACAAGCTGCAATTGGTGCAAAAGTTATAGCACGTGAAAATATCAGTGCTATGCGTAAAGATGTTACTGCTAAATGTTATGGTGGTGATATTAGTAGAAAACGTAAACTATTAGAAAAACAAAAAGAAGGTAAAAAACGTATGAGACAAATTGGAAATGTTGAAATTCCACAAGAAGCATTTTTAGCTGTGTTGAAGTTGGATTAGAATTTATGTTTCTAGTTTGTTGTTTCTTGTTTTAGGTTTTGATTTTTTATTTTTGACTTTAACTCTCAAATCATAACTCACGACTCAAAAAATACTGTTTATGTAATCGTTGGTCCAACTGCTGTTGGGAAAACAAGTTTTGCCATTCAGTTAGCTCAACATCTTCAAACAGAAATTATTTCTGCCGATTCTCGTCAATGTTTTAAAGAAATAAATATTGGAGTTGCAAAGCCTTCTCAAGAAGAACTCGATTCAGTTCCTCACCATTTTATCAATTCACATTCTACTCATGAAGAAGTTAATGCTGGTGTATTTGAAAAGTATGCTCTAAATAAAACGGAAACCATTTTTCAAAACCATCAAACTGCTGTAATGGTTGGTGGCACTGGTTTGTATGTAAATGCATTTTGTAATGGAATTGATCAAATGCCAGAAATTCCATCACCTATTAGAGAAAAAATTATTTCATCTTATCAAAAAAATGGACTTACTTGGTTACAAGAAGAATTAAGAATTAAAGACTTTGAATTCTGGCAAAATGCAGAACAGCAAAATCCACAAAGATTAATGAGGGCTTTAGAAGTTTTTGAAACTACTGGAAAATCCATCAATACTTTTAAACAAAATCAAAAACTAAAGCGTCCTTTTAATATTGTAAAAATTGGATTAGAATTTTCACGAGAAGAATTGATTAAAAGAATCAATAAAAGAGTAGATGTAATGATAGAAGAGGGGTTGGTTGATGAAGTAAAACAATTAATACCAAATAAACATCTCAATGCATTACAAACAGTGGGTTATAAAGAATTGTTCGAATATTTTGATGGAATTTGTAGTTTAGATTTTGCAGTTGAAAGAATAAAAATAAACACCCGTCAATATGCAAAAAGGCAAATGACTTGGTTTAAAAAAGATAATGAAATCAATTGGTTTAATATGGAGGAAATAATATCTATTCAAAATATTATCAAAAAACTATCTTAAAACTCAACTCTTAACAACATAATACAAATACATTTCGTTTATTTGGTACATCAATTAATAATTCGCCTTTATGCTTTATTATATTTTACAAGTTTCTCCCGATGCTGTTGAAACTGCTGCAAAAATTTCAATGATTGATTTATTACAAAAAGGTGGTTGGATCATGTATCCTCTATATATTCTTTTTGCAGCTACTATATATGTTTTTTTTGAACGTGTGATTGCAATTCGCAAGGCATCGAAAATTGAAACAAGCTTCATGAATATTATTAAAGATAATATTGTAAGTGGAAATATAGCAGCTGCAAGAAACCTAGCTAAAAACACTGATAACCCTGTTGCTAAAATGATTGATAAGGGTATTCAGAGAATTGGAAAACCCATTGATGCTATTGAAAGAAGCATGGAAAATGTGGGCAAATTAGAAATGTACAAAATGGAAAAAAATCTTTCTGTACTTTCTTTAATAGCTGGTATTGCACCTATGTTTGGTTTTTTAGGAACTATTGTTGGGATGATTCAATTGTTTTATAATATTAACAACAGTGGCTTTGAATTAAATACCATTGCTGGAGGTATATATGTAAAAATGATTACTTCTGGAACAGGGTTGATTGTAGGTTTAATTGCTTATATAGCACACAATTATCTTGTCTACCCAAATAGAAAAAACAGCATATAAAATGGAAGCTGCAAGTTCAGAGTTTTTAGATGTGTTACAAGAACCGACTAAATAATTGTAAATTATAAATTGTAAATTTTGAATGAAAATAATTTAAAATTCAAAATTTAAAATTCAAAATTAGTAAATGAATATCAGAAAAAAATTAAGAGATAAACCAGAATTACATTCAAGTGCATTGAATGATATTTTGTTTATTCTTTTATTATTCTTTTTAATTGTTTCTACACTTGCAAATCCTAATGTGGTGAAGGTGAATAATCCTAAAGGACAATCAGATACCAAAACAAAACAAAATATTGTTGTGTCTATTGATAAGGACAATAACATATTTCTCAATCAACAACAAATTCCAGAAAGTTTATTAGATACTATTATTAGTGCAGAAGTTGCAAAAGTTCGTCAGTATTTAGATACTCCATCTGTAGTGATTAATGCAGATACAATTTCTTTTACTGGAAGTTTTTTCAAGATTATGTCTTCAGCAAAACGAGTAGGAGCAAAGGTTGTAGCTAATGTAAAGAATTAATACTTTCTTTAAAGTCGAATAAGGTTGCAGTAAAAACTGCATTTTCTCTTTTCTTAAAAATTACATTCCAATTACCTTTATAGCGTAAAATTTTAGGTACAGTTAACCCATTGAATTTATCCATTACCACTTCCATGGTAACATCAAAATCATAAACACCAGCTCTATAGCTTAGTTTATAATTTCTCGCTAATACTTCAAGTGTTTTAATATCGAACCAAGTAATCATTTCATCAACAACAACTCCTTTGTCTTTAAACCAACCTAAATCCTCTTTGGGCTTAATCGTAAATGAGTAGCAATTTTTTTGCTGAAATTCTACTATATCAATTTTATAATCATAATATTTCTGAGCTCTTTCATCATACAAATCCAATTTATTTCCAATAAATGGAATTCCAGGAACTTTTTGTCCAGGATTAAAGAACAGCATTTTTAATTGTTCTTTGTGCTTTTCCATTCCTCGATTTATCAGTAGCGTCAATGATCTTTCCTTTTACAATATTGTTTTCACCACAAACTTTTCCTTTACTAAAAAATAAACTAGAATAGAGTTCAGCAGTTAAATAATTATATTGATGATTATTTGTATAAAAATCACCAGTAACTGTTTCATCAACAATTTCTGTTGTTCTGCAACTATCTACTCTATGCTGAATGGTTTTGCTATTTAAAGAAGCTTTGATTTTGCCCTTTTTATCGAGCATTTTAATATCGTTGTAAGAAGTATATCCTAAAATTCTAAGATTTCTGAAAGCCTTGTAGAATGTAGTATCTTCTTTTATTTGTTGAATCAATTTTTTATAATCGAAATTATTTCTAATAAAAACTTCTGGTAAAGTAATGACTCTATAATCATCAACAATAGTCGTGTCTTGTGCTTTAACAATAAATGGGGATGAAAATATTATAAAAAGAAGGCATTTCATTATTTAGCAAAGCTCATTTTATAATCTACTTTTATTTTGCCTTTACTGATATCATTTAACTTACTTTGAAGCAATTTTTTCTTAAGTGGTTTTAAATAATCGATAAAAAGTTTTCCTTCAAGATGATCGTATTCATGTAAAATAACTCTTGCAGTAATGCCATTGAATGTTTTTTCTTGAGGTACAAAATTTTCATTTAAAAAAGAAATAGTCACTTCTTCTTGTCTATAAACATCTTCTCTTATTTTAGGAATGCTTAAGCAGCCCTCGTTATAGCACCATTCATCTCCTGCTAAATTGGTTACTTTAGGATTAATGAAAACTCCTTTATAACCTGGAGCATCAGTATAATTTTTCTTTTCATCAATTTCCATTGCCTCAAAAATTTGAGTGCTATCAATAATAAAAATTCTAATGTCCTTATTGATTTGAGGAGCTGCAATACCAACACCATTGCTATAATACATAGTTTCCCACATGTCTTCTAAAAGCAAATTTAACTCTGCATATTCAGCGTTAATTTCTTTTGCCACTTTTCTTAAAACTGGAGAACCATATGCCACAATTGGAAATATCATAAACGAAAATTCTTATTATATGAAATACAAAAGTAACTAAATTCAATACTACTAAAGCTTTTGCTTATTTATTCTGTAAATATTCTTGAAGCATGATGGTTGCAGCTATCATATCTGTATTTTCTTTTTTTTGTCTGTCCTTTTTTTTCATTCCCATTTCTACCATTGCTCTTGAAGCCATTTTCGATGTAAATCTTTCATCTATTTTTTCAATAGGAATTTTAGGAAACGACACTTGTAATTGTTTAAAGCTTTATTTACCAATCCTGTAGCATGGGTTGGAGAATCGTTTAAGTTTAAAGGATATCCAATTAATATCAACTCTACTTGTTCTACTCAAAAATATTTTTTTAAGAAAGGAATTAAATCATGTGTGGCAACAGTTTCAAGGGCTGTAGCAATAATTTGCAAAGGATCAGTAACTGCAATTCCAGTTCTTTTTCCACCATAATCAATACAAATTATTCTAGGCAAAATTTAAATATTAAATAGTAAACTCGAAATTACAAAAGCTGCAAATACAATGCTAGCAATACCATTGGCTGTCATAAAAGCAATATTCACTTTAGTTAAATCTGTTGGAGAAACAATGCTTTGTTGATAGAATAACATTGCAATAAAAGTAAAAGCACCAAAACCAAACAACATATGAGGTATAAATTGAAATCCTATAAAAATAATCAGTAGTGCAGCAATAACATGAAAAATCCGTGAAACCAACAATGCATTTTTTTTGCCAATTAGTGCTGGTATAGAATGTAGTTGATGCTCTTTATCGAAAACTTTCATCTTGTAAAGCATAAATAATATCGAATCCACTCACCCAAAATAAAACAACAAAAGAAAATAGAATTGGCAAAGTATCAAATCTTGCATTTATTGCAATGTAAGCACCAATTGGAGCCAATGATAGTCCTAGCCCTAAAACCAAATGACATAATGCTGTAAACCTTTTTGTATAGCTATAAAATAAAATTACAAATAAAGCGATTGGTGCTAATACTAAAGCCATGGCATTAATAAAATAACAACTCAACAAAAAAATAATGCATGATGCAATCGTAAAAATCAATGCGTTTTCTGCTTTGATAATTCCAGATGGAATTTCTCTAATTTTTGTTCTTGGATTTTTAGCATCAATTTTTCTATCAAGGTATCTATTAAAAGCCATAGCTGCACTTCTTGCAGAAATCATACAAATAATTACGAGTAATAACTTAACTCCAAAATTATTAATTATATAAGCCAGGCTTGAGGTTGAGTTAGTTTTTGAATCAGTATTTTTATAATCTAAAACACCTATTACAAAACCAATAAATGCAAAAGGTAATGCAAAAATGCTGTGAGAAAATTTAATTAGGCTAAGATAATTTTTTAGATTTGGCATAAGAAATTGAACTAAAAACTAATTCATTTTTGAAGGAACAATTAAGTCAAATGCTGGAATAGGCACTTGAAAAAATTGTTTAGTATCTAAATTTTCCATAGTGTAGTAACCATGCATTTTTCCCATTTCTGTTTTTAAATTGCAACCACTTACATAAGAATATTGTTCACCTTGTTTTAATACAGGATATTCCCCAACAACACCTTCACCATCAACTTCTCTTCTTTCAGCATTGCTATCATAAATAAACCAATGTCTTTTTTGTAATTGAATGGTAAATGAATTATGATTTTCAATAGTTATTTTATAGGCAAACATGAACTCTGCACTTAAAGGATTACTATATCCTTCTTGATAAAAAGTTTCAACTGTAATCTCAACACCTTCAGAAATTTTCGAAATCATAATATGGTAAAGATAAGCAGATAAATTATTCTTGTAACACTAGATTTATTATAACTCGATAAACTTAATTTCTGAAACATTACAACTTTTAAGCATAAAACGAATTATGAACAATCATTGAAATTAATTATTACTTTGCATTTATTAATTCATTCGTTTTATTTTGGGTATACAACTAACTCTTTTTGTTATTTTCATCATTCTTATGTTACTTCTATCATATAGAAGAGATACAAAAAAGAAAATATTATTTTTTGGAGATTCTATAACTGAGCAAGGAGTTCTAATCGGAGGCTATATAGAACAAATTAACAGAATGATAGAAGCCGATGATTTAGTAAAAAAATATCAAACAGTTTCTAAGGGAGTTAGTGGCAATAAAGTATATGATTTGTTTTTAAGAATTGATGAAGATGTAGTAGTTCAATCTCCAAATATAACAGTTGTATATATTGGTATCAATGACATATGGAGTAAAAGCACAAGTGGTACAGGTCTTGATATCATTAAGTTTGAAAAGTTTTATAGAGCAATAATTGTAAAATTATTAGCCATTAACTGTAAAATTATATTGTGTACTCCATCTGTTATCGGAGAAAAAAAAGTTGGTGAAAATTTGCATGATGAAGATTTAGAGAATTATTCTCAATTAATTATTCAATTGGCAAACGAGTACGATCTAACTTATTGTAATCTTAGAAATGCTTTTACAGAGTATTTAAATCAATTCAATTACGAAAATATTTCTGAAGGGTTATTAACTATTGATGGAGTTCATTTAAACCAAGCAGGAAATAAACTTGTAGCAGAAAAACTTTGGCAAACAATCAAATCAATAAAGTAAGCATGACTAAAATAAAGAATATCATTTTTGATTTGGGTGGAGTTTTTATCAACATTAATTATTCAGCAACTCGTTCTGAGTTTATAGAACTCGGGATAAAAAATTTTGATGAATTATACCAACAAGATTTTGTTTCCACTTTATTTGAAAACTTAGAGATTGGAAAAGTCTGTGAAATTGAATTTTATAATGAATTCAGAAATATTTCGAATTCTAACTTGACCAATGAACAAATTAAAAAAGCATGGAATGCCATGTTAGGAAAGTTTTGGATTGATAGATTAGAGTTTGCCAAGTCATTAAAAGAAAACTATAAAGTTTATTTATTAAGTAATACAAATGTTATTCATTCCGATGCTTTTATAAGTGAGTTTCAAAGTGAATATCATGATGATGATTTAGACTCCTATTTTCATAAAACTTATTATTCACATAAAATTGGTCTAAGAAAGCCACATTCAAATTGCTTTTTGAAAATTGTTGAAGAAAATAAATTAGAAGCCACTGAAACTTTATTTATTGATGATACGCTTAAAAACATTGAAGGAGCTCAGAAAATTGGGTTAAAAATTTTGCATCTAAAATCCGAGATGAGCTTTCTAGAATCTGTAAGTATGATTTTAAATATTTCATCATAATAAAAATTATTTTTAAATTATTTTTTAAAAAATTTGGGTAAGAAAAATATACGCTTACTTTTGCACTCCCAAATTTCAAATGAGGGTATGATCTTGTAGCTCAGTTGGTAGAGCACATCACTTTTAATGATGGGGTCCTGGGTTCGAGTCCCAGCGGGATCACAAAGCTGCATTTATTGCAGCTTTTTAGTTTTTTAGAGCATTAAACTGCATTGTGAAGAAAAATGTAGACAAATAAAAAAATATTTTCAATAAGTTTTTTTGTTTGTATTTGTTTTCTATTACTTTTGCCGTCCGAAAAATTAGTTCTTTAACGAATGTTTCATGCCGAGGTAGCTCAGTTGGTAGAGCAGCTGATTTGTAATCAGCAGGTCGCGGGTTCGACTCCCTTCCTCGGCTCATTTAATTTAAGATTGAATGATTGAGAATTTATTGATTTAAAAAATCGTAAATTACTTATCACCAAATCGTAAATAGTTTGGGTAGTTGGCCGAGTGGTTAAAGGCGACAGACTGTAAATCTGTTCACGCAAGTGTACGGAGGTTCGAATCCTTCACTGCCCACAGTTCTTAAACATAAAATGTTTATCTTTAACAAATAAAGAAAAACAATATTTTTAGCGGAAGTAGCTCATTTGGTAGAGCGATAGCCTTCCAAGCTATAGGTGGCCAGTTCGAGCCTGGTCTTCCGCTCAAAAGTTCTTTTTTATGATGAGAAAAGAGACGATGCTCTCTTAAGCTATACAAGCCGTTGTAGCTCAGGGGTAGAGCACTTCCTTGGTAAGGAAGAGGTCGTGAGTTCAATTCTCATCAACGGCTCAAAGAACAATAATTAGATGAAATGTCTAATTTAAAAGAAACTATGGTCTATAGACAGTGTTCTGTGGACTTTGATTATAAACAAATAAAATAAAACAAGATGTCTAAAGAGACCTTTAAGAGGGAGAAACCTCACGTAAACATTGGTACTATTGGTCACGTAGACCATGGTAAAACTACTTTAACAGCTGCAATTACTTCAATCCTTTCTAGAAAAGGAATGGGTAATGTTGCTAAAAAATATGATGAAATTGATGGTGCTCCTGAAGAAAGAGAGCGTGGTATTACTATTAATACTGCACACGTTGAGTATCAAACAGCTAATCGTCACTATGCTCACGTTGACTGTCCAGGTCACGCTGACTATGTGAAAAATATGATTACTGGTGCTGCTCAAATGGATGGAGCAATTCTTGTAGTTGCTGCAACTGATGGTCCTATGCCACAAACAAGAGAACATATTTTGTTAGCACGTCAAGTTGGTGTACCTAGCATGGTAGTTTTTATGAACAAAGTTGATTTAGTAGATGATGCTGAATTACTTGAGTTAGTAGAAATGGAAATTCGTGAAATTTTATCAAAAAATGGTTTTGATGGTGATAATACTCCAATTATACAAGGTTCAGCTACAGGTGCTTTAGCTGATGATGAAAAATGGGTTGCTAAAGTTGAAGAGTTAATGGAGGCTGTAGATAGCTATATTCCATTGCCTCCTCGTCCAGTTGATCAACCATTCTTGATGAGTGTTGAGGATGTATTCTCAATTACTGGTCGTGGTACTGTTGCTACTGGTAGAATTGAAAGAGGTGTTATTAAAGTTGGTGAAGCTGTTGAAATCGTAGGATTACAAGAGGCTAATCAAAGTTCTACTGTTACAGGTGTAGAAATGTTTAAAAAATTATTAGATAGAGGTGAAGCTGGAGATAATGCAGGTTTATTATTACGTGGTATTGAGAAATCTCAAATTCGTCGTGGTATGGTAATTTGTGCTCCTAAATCTATCACTCCTCATACTGAGTTTAAAGGTGAAGTTTACGTTTTAAGCAAAGATGAAGGTGGTCGTCATACTCCATTCTTTAATAAATATCGTCCTCAGTTCTACTTTAGAACTACTGACGTTACAGGTGAGTGTACTTTACCAGAAGGAACTGAAATGGTTATGCCTGGTGATAACATTAACCTTTCTGTTAAATTGATTCAACCTATCGCAATGGATAAAGGATTAAAATTCGCTATTCGTGAAGGTGGTAGAACTGTAGGTGCTGGTCAAGTTACAGAAATCATTAAATAATATCTTTAGCTTCATCTTAACCGATGATTTTAAAGTGTAATGTATATTTGCAAAGTACTTAGGCGAGAGCTTGGGTACTTTGCTTTTAAAAAGAAGTTCTTAAATAATCTAATTTAGATTAAATTACGGGTATGGTGCAACGGTAGCATACGGGTCTCCAAAACCTTTGATCTGGGTTCGAATCCTAGTACCCGTGCTATTTGAGTTTCAACAGTTTAAAGTTTAAAGTTTAAGTTAATCAACCTTAAATTACAAACCTTAAACATTAAACAAAATCAAGATGAATAAAATTTCGACTTATTTTAAAGAAAGCTATCAAGAATTGGTAGAGAATGTAACATGGCCAACATGGCCTCAGTTACAGCAAAGTACAGTAATTGTATTAGTAGCTACTATCATTATTACAGCATTAATATTTGTAATGGATTTTAGTAGTAATCAATTATTAAAACTTATTTATAAATTATTTTAAGTAATAAAAATGTCAGAAGAAGAAGTAGTTGTTGAAAATCAAAAAGAAACTAAATGGTACGTTTTGCGTGTTGTTAGTGGAAAAGAACGTAGTGTGAAGGAGTATTTAGATAAAGATATTGCTCGAAATGGTTGGACAACTATTGTGAAGCAAGTTTTTTTACCAATGGAAAAAGTATATAAAGTTCAAAATGGTAAAAAAGTAATGCGTGAAAAAAATTACTTTCCAGGTTATGTGATGCTTGAAGTTGAAGATGGTAAATTGAGTGATGATATTGTTCAGCATATTAGCAACATCAGCAACATCATGCACTTTTTAACAGATGGTAAAGGAAGTAAAGGAAATATCATTTCATTAAGAAAGGCAGAAGTAAATAAAATGTTGGGTAAAGTTGATGAAATGAATGATATGGGCGTTTCAATCAGTGAGCCATTTATAGTTGGAGAAACTATTAAGATTATTGAAGGTCCATTTAACGATTTCAATGGTGTTATTGAAGAAGTTACTGATGAGAAAAAGAAATTAAAAGTATCAGTTAAAATCTTTGGTAGAAGCACTCCTGTTGAACTCAGTTATGTACAAGTAGAAAAAATAAACTAATCCAATTTAAATAGATTAATAAAAAGAGGCGTTCAAGTTAATTGAACGCCTCTTTTATTTTAGTGAAATACTTTATTTATAGATTAGCCATTAATTTTTCGATAACAGAATCTAATCTACGTTGTTTTGTTTCATCTTTTTTAGCACCTTCAATCCAAACTACATATTCATTTTGATGAGATACAGGTAATGCACTAAAAATTTCTTTTGCTTGTTGATGTTTTGTAAAAGCTATTTCAAGAAAACTTGGGATAGCAGTTAATTTTTTATCAAAACCAACACTTTTAACTTCAATCTTTTCTTCTTTCTTAACCTTAGATTCAGAAGGAATAATTGTTGAAGTAGTGCCATTCATTTTAAAACGCATTGCACTCCACATGTGATCTAAGTCAATTAAACTTACACCTTCATATTCTTTTTGTGTAAAATAATCCCAACTGCTTTCTCTATTTAAATCACTAACAATTTTACTAGTAACTTTTGGATAAGCTATCCAAAGTTTACTTTCATCATGTAAAGCTGGTAATACATCTTTCATAATATTTACCAACTGATTTTGATTCACAGCAAAAACTAAAGCAAAATCAACTTTCCTTTTTTTAACTAAAGGAGTCACATTTTTTGCGTAAGATAATTTTGCAAATTGTTTTTCAATTGAAGAAGGGAGCCCTTGAATTAACATACTATTCTCATCAACTAATTGAAGTTTTTCAAACAAACTTAAATTCGACATATTCACATTTTATTATGGGGGTTACCAAATGGAGTATGCAAAAATAACCAATATTTTATAAGCTAACAAGCATTTTAACATTTTATAAAAATTGAGTTGAATTATTTGGTTAACTAAAAAAAAATCCGTATAGTTGAAACGCTGTAATACTTGTATACTCTATATACTAGAGTTTTAAAGATTAATTTTATGCATTTGTAAATAATCAAATGGTACAGTAATGCTGATACCCATTTTGCTTACTTTTGTTGTACCTTTTACATGTAATTCTACCTCATTACTAAAGAGTAAATTCAGAGCATTTTTGTAAACATTTTTCATGTTAATTTTCATTGTTGAGGGTAATGCAAATTCAGATTTTTTTTCAATTTTCATAATGGTATCTAAATTATAATGCCCTAAATACTTTTTATCTATGAAAATTTCACAATCTACATTTTTTAAAGTGACCCCAAAATTGTTTGGATTAAAATAGACTAAATCCATTTTTAATGTAGTAGAATCGAATCCTAATTTTTCCAGTTGAATATTTTTTACGTCTCTATAATCAAATCCCTGAGGTCTTTTACAAGATGTAGTAATACCAATCAAAAGAAATATACTAATTATAAACTTCATTATTTTTTTATTTGCAAAACTAAAGTTGATTTTTATTTGATGTTATGTAAAATTGTTAATTCTTATTATTCCTACTTTCATCTGTTTCTTTCCCTTCATCGTAAACATTTGAAAAATTGCAAAGTACATTTGCCAACTATTATATTTAACTCGATTGAATCCTACATTTCCAAATATTGTTTTAACTGGTAATCCAAATAGTGGAAAATCTTCACTGTTTAATGCTTTAACAGGTTTAAAACAGCATGTAGGAAATTTTCCAGGAGTTACAGTTGATAAAAAAACTGGAAGCTTAGATTTGGAGGATTCTAAGGCAAATATTATTGATTTGCCAGGAACATATTCTTTATATCCTCGTCGTTCTGATGAGTGGGTTGCTTATAAAGTTTTAATGGGTTTGGATGAAGAAGTTAAACCAGATTTAATTTTAATAGCTATTGATGCCAGTAATTTGAAGCGTAATTTATTGTTTTGTTCTCAAATCATGGATTTGAAAATTCCAGTTGTTGCTGCTTTAACCATGAACGACATTGCTCAAGCAAAAAAAATTGGAGTTGATATTGATGGTTTGCAATTACAATTAGGGATTCCAATTGTAGAAGTTAATCCTAGAAAAAATAAAGGATTAGCAAAACTTAAAAAGATAATTGCACAAACATTACAACTTAAAAACCTAGCACCTCGTGAAGATTTTATAGACATAAAAGCACTTGCAACAAATGCAATAAACGAAGTTCAGGAGCAAAATGATTTTACTAATTATAAATCATTACATTTTTTAATCAATCATAAGGAGCTTGAAATTCATAATTCTTTAAAAGAAGAATTGAATACGATTGAAGTAAGAAACCAGTTTAACTCGACCAAAACGCAAGCTGAAGAAGTTATTCAACGGTATAATAAAATAAGACAAATTGTAAACTTAATTCTTACAGAACCTAATCCATTAGATAAGAAAATTTTTACCGACCGATTGGATAATATTTTATTACATAAATTTTGGGGATATGCCATTTTAATGGCTGTATTATTTTTTCTTTTTCAAAGTGTATTTTGGTTAGCTCAGTTTCCAATGGATGGAATTGAGTGGGTGTTTAAGGAATTTAGTTCAAGTTTAAATGGTGTTCTGCCTAATAACAAACTTTCAAGCTTAATTGTTAATGGTCTAGTTGCAGGCTTAAGTGGCATTTTAGTTTTTGTACCTCAAATTGCCATTCTATTTGGACTTATCACCATATTAGAAGATACTGGTTATATGGCTCGTATTGGATTTTTAAGTGATCGATTTATGCGTAAAGCAGGTTTGAATGGAAAGAGTGTAATGCCAATGATTAGTGGTTTTGCTTGTGCAGTTCCAGCAATTATGGCTGCAAGAAATATTGAGAATAAAAAAGAAAGATTATTAACTATTCTCATTACACCATTAATGAGTTGTAGTGCAAGATTGCCTGTATTTACAATCTTAATTTCTTTAGTAATTCCAAATGTTTATTATCTGGGATTTTTAAGTTTGCAAGGATTGGTGATGATGGGTTTGTATTTGTTAGGCATCATCATGGCTTTAATGATGAGTTATATTTTCAAGTTCTTCATCAAAATAAAAGAAAAAAGTTTTTTTATTTTAGAACTGCCAGTTTATCGAGCACCACGTTGGCACAATGTTTTAGTTACTATGATAGAGAAAGCTAAGATCTTTGTATTTGATGCTGGTAAAGTAATCATGGTAATTAGTTTGTTATTATGGTTTTTGAGTAGTTATGGACCAGGCGATAAAATAAAAGAAGCTGAGCATAAATATGCTTTAGCCATTAAATATTCTCCCAGTAATAAACAATTAACAAAACAATTGTCAACAGAAAAGCTAGAATTTTCTTATGCAGGATATTTAGGAAAAGCAATTGAACCTGTAATAGAACCATTAGGTTTTGATTGGAAAATTGGAATCGCTTTAATTACTTCGTTTGCAGCTCGTGAAGTTTTTGTAGGAACAATGGCAACTTTATATAGTGTTGAAGATTCTAATGATTCTGGCTTAAGAGATAAATTAAAAGCTGCGAAACATAAAGATGGAACTTTAGTTTATACTTTACCTGCAGCATTATCATTAATGGTTTTTTATGTTTTAGCCATGCAATGTATGAGTACACTAGCAGTAGTTAAAAGAGAAACTAAAACCTGGAAATGGCCAATTATTCAATTGGTTTACATGACAGGCTTAGCTTATGTTTTAAGCTTCTTAACTTATCAACTCTTTAAATAATTATCTCAACAAGCTCGAGGCTTTAATTGCACTTAGTTTGTTTAAAACTGTAGCACCATCCATTAAAAAATAAGTTGGATTTACACGTGCAGCTGTTTTTAAAACTGTAGCATCTAATTTTAATATTTCAATATCTTTTAAAAATAAATTTCTTGCATTTGCAACATCACTAGTAACAAGATAAACAGGATATTTTTTTTGCAATTCTTGTAAAACAGATAAGTTTAAAAAATTTGAAATTTCATTTGGTTTGCTAGGAAATTTCTTCACAAGTACCATTACATACTTTTTATTCTGATTTAGTATTTCAGGAGCAATATTGATATTGTCATTCAATTTCGATAAAGTAAAATCAACAATTTTTGGGGTATTGTTTCCTTTTCTTACAATAATTTTTTCTTCATCACCAACTTGAACATAAGTTTCATCAAAATCATCTGGAAAATGAGAAGCGTTTATTTTTATCATTTTTCCATCTTTTTCATAATTATAATAAATCACAACACTATCTGGGTAAGAGTTAGGTGGAGGCTGCATTTGCATTAAAATATTATTTCCTTTTTTGTAAGGAAGACAATCTAAAAATGGCAAATAATTCAACACATACCATTGCAAAAACCCAACTAATAATGTTGAAATAATTAAAATATTTTTCGAAATTTTTGAAGAAAAAACAGGTTCAATGTTTTTGTATTGAATAGTTAAAATAACAATTAAGATTAGTAATAAAATATCTTTTGTAAAGGTTTGTATTGGGGTTAAAGGCACACAATCACCAAAACAACCACAAGCAGTAATTTTTCCACTAAACAAAACATAGCTTGTTAAAAACGTAAAAAAAATGATAAGTAATAATAATAATCTACTAAAAAATTTGCTTTTATATCCAATGATAATTGCAACTCCAGCAATTATTTCAATAAGATTCATAAAAACAGAACTACTCAATGCAATGCCATTAAAAAAGGGCATGTGCCATGCTTCAAAAAATTCTTGCATTTTATAACTCAATCCTAATGGATCATTGGCTTTTATTAATCCAGAAAAAATAAATAATAATCCAACAAACCATCTTGTAATCGCTAAGAATACTTTCATTTCAAAAAATTTATTCTGCCAAAGTAACTTAATTAATTTCTTAGTTAAAACAAATCGAGTGTTAAAAAGTTTTCATAATTATCTTTGCCTTTCAATTCAACAACATGGCTTCATTTTCTCAAACGAATTTTGCAAATCAAAAAGTTTTAATAAGAGTAGATTTTAATGTACCACTCGATAAACAAACTTTTATTATTAATGATGATACTAGAATTAAATCTGCTATTCCAACTATAAAAAAAGTGTTGAATGATGGTGGTAGTGTGATTTTAATGAGTCATTTAGGAAGACCAAAATCTGGTCCAGAAAATAAATATTCACTTAAACATATCATTAAACATTTGTATGATTTATTAAATGCAGATGGAATAAAAACTAATGTATTTTTTGCAGATGATTGTATTGGTGAACAAGCCAATCTTACTGCAAACACTTTAAAATCTGGTGAAGTTTTATTATTAGAAAATTTGAGATTTTATAAAGAAGAAGAAGCTGGTGATGAAAGTTTTGCAAAAAAACTTGCAAGCCTTGCAGATGTATGGGTGAATGATGCTTTTGGTACTGCACATAGAGCACATGCTTCTACTGCTGTTATTGCAAAATTCTTTGTACCTGAAAAAAGATTTTTTGGTTTATTAATGGATGCTGAAGTTGCAGCTGCTGAAAAAGTTTTACTTAAAGCTGAAAAACCATTTACTGCTATTATTGGTGGAGCAAAAGTTTCTGATAAAATTTTAATTATAGAAAATTTATTAGAACGAGCCACTGATATTATTATTGGTGGAGGAATGGCTTATACATTTATGAAAGCTCAAGGTGGAAATATTGGAAACAGTTTGTGTGAAGATGATAGACTTGATATGGCTAATGATGTATTAGCAAAAGCAAAAGCAAAAGGTGTAAATATTCATTTGCCTTCAGATTCAATTATTGCAGATAATTTTAATAATGATGCAAACAAATCCTCATCCCCATCAAATAATATTCCTGATGGTTGGATGGGTTTAGATATTGGTGAAAATGCTAGTCAACAATTTGCAAATGTTGTTCTCCATAGCAAAACAATTTTATGGAATGGTCCAATGGGAGTTTTTGAAATGTCATCTTTTCAGCATGGAACAAAAGCTATTGCAACAGCAATTGCAGAAGCAACAGAAAAAGGTGCTTATAGTTTAATTGGAGGAGGAGATAGCGTGTCTGCAATAAACAAGTTCGGTTTCAATGAAAAAGTAAGTTATGTAAGTACAGGTGGTGGTGCTTTGTTAGAATACTTTGAAGGAAAAATATTACCAGGTATTGCAGCAGTTACTCAATAATAGTTTTAGTTTTTATTGATGAAATCTTTAATTTGATTGGTGTAAGTATGTGCTCGCTTCTCTGCAAAATAATCAGCACCTAAACAAATTATAGCTTGTATTATCAGTGATATTCCGATACCATAAATAAATGCATTTCCACTCCAAGAATTTTCAGTAGAGTAGTTGCTTTTTAGCTTTAAAATAATTAGTAATCCTATAATTAAAAAAGCAATTTCACAGTATTTATATATCACAAAACTTTTATTAACTTTTTCTATTCTTGGCAATTCCTTTGCTTTAAACTCATCTGGGTTCATGTCGTAAGCATAAACCATTTTTATTCTATCTGAATCACTTTTATTATAAACAGTAATACCTACAACTGTTTGTAAAATACCAATAATAATTAATGGAATAGCAAGGCCTCTGTATAAATTATTCTTGTAATAAAAAATAAAGAATAAGGCATGTAAAATTGCAATAAAGCCAATAGAAAAAAAGAAAATACCAGCTTGTTTTTCTGCAATAAAATATTTTTCAATGTCTGATTTTGTAAGCATTAAGTATAATTTTTTAATATGAAATTTTGCCAATCTTCTAACATCCCACCTTTTAAAACTCTAGGAAATTTATGTTGACCACCAACTTTACCTTTACTTTCCATAAATTCTAAGAAACATTTTTCAGGTAAAATAGTTACGAAAATATCTTTTAATGCTGATTTTCTTTCAACTGCATAATCATCATTTAATTTTATTAAATGTTCATCAATTGAATTCTTGAGCACTTCTTTTTCAACATCATCTTTACAAGCAACATACCAGTGATGTGCAAAAAAAGATTTATAAGGAACGCCAGCAACTGTAAATTCTGAGATGCAAATATTTAAAACGTTTGAAGCGTTTTGAATAGCATGATTCATATTATCTACACTTAAATGCTCTCCAACCAAACTTAAAAAATGTTTCGTTCTGCCTGTAATAATAATTTCAGAATGTTCTTTATTTACAAGTTTAACAGTATCTCCAATTAAATATCTCCATGCCCCAGCACTTGTAGTAATGAGTAAAGCATATTCTTTGTTTTCTTCAATTTCATGGAGCATTAAAGCAGAGGCTTGTGGTAATAAATTTCCTTCTGTATCAAAATTTGTTTCATTGAAAGGAACAAATTCTAAAAAAATATGTTGGTTAGTTACCAATTTCATTCCTTGATGTTCTTGTCTTTCTTGATAAGCAATAAAACCTTCACTTGCCAAGTAAGTTTCTATATAAGTAATTGGTTTACCTAAGAGCTTTTCAAAACCTTTTTTGTAAGGTTCAAAATTCACTCCTCCATGAACAAAAAAATCAAGGTTTGGCCATATTTCATGAATGTGATTGAGCTTGTATTTTTCAATCACCATCTCCATGCACATTTGTACCCAAGCTGGTACTCCAACAATAAAACCAATATCCCATTGAGGTGCTTTTTCAACTATTTCTTTAAGTTTTTTGTTCCAATCTTTTTCTTTTGATATTTTTTTACCAGGTTTGTAAAATGGTTGAAACCAAAATGGAGATTTTTTAACTGTAATACCACTTAAATCTCCAGCAAAATAGCTAGAGTTTTTTTCGAGATCAGTACTTCCTCCTAAAGTCAACCATCCTCTACCAGCAGAACTTAAAGGAATATTGTGATATTTTCTTAAGCTCAACAATTGTTTAATCATTACAATTTGATTACCCCTTAATAAGTCGTTTGTTATTGGAATATATTTACTAGAAGATTCTGAAGTTCCAGAGGATAAAGCATAATATTTTATTTTGCCAGGCCAACAAATATTATTTCTGCCCTCCAAAGTTTTATACCACCACTTTTCGTAAATAGAATTATAGCTATAAATGTCAACCAATTCTTGAAATTTTTTGCCTGGATGTTTAGATAAAAGGATTTCGTCGAATTTATTAGCCTGACCAAATTCTGTAAACCTAGCTTTTCGTAATAGCTTTTTTAAAACATTTATTTGTTGTCGTCTAAGATCATTTTTGGGTAATCTTAATGCTTTTAATATTGAATTAGGTAATTTAAAATCTATTATTGCCATTAAAATTTCTTAGGTCAACGAAAATAACGAAACCAATTTTAATTTGGAATATAATAGCTTGAATCATTACATTTGCAACGGAATAAAGAATTGAAGAAGGGAACGGCAATCGTTCCCTTCTCTTTTTTAAAAAATTATATGTCGGCACATTTAGAATTGATAGAAAGGTTTATTGGAGAAATTTTAGTAGAATACCCAGATTTATTTTGTGTAGAAGTAAAAATTAAACCAACAAATAACATAAAAATTTTTATTGATGGTGATCATGGAGTTACAATTGAAAAGTGTGTACGAATTAATAGAAAAATTTATAAGTTAATTGAAGAAGCAAGTGTTTTTGCAGAAGGAGATTTTAGCTTAGAAGTTTCTAGTTCAGGTATTGATGAGCCATTAAAAATGGTACGTCAGTATAAGAAAAATATAGGTAGGGATTTGGAATTGGTTTTAAATGATGATGTTAAAAAAGAAGGAAAATTAATTGAAGTTTTAGAAAACGAAATTATTATAGAAAGTACTGTTGGTAAAGGAAAGAAAGCAATTACTACAAAAGAAAACATAGTATTTGCAACAATTAAAAAAGCAACAGTTTTAATAAATTTTAAAAGTAAATCTTAAATATAAAATGGTATGGCAAGTATTAATTTAATTGATGCGTTTCAAGATTTTAAAGACGCAGAAAATATTGATAGACCCACTATGATGAAAGTAGTGGAAGATGTTTTTAAAACATTACTTAGAAAAAAATATGGTACTGATGAAAATTTTGATGTAATTGTAAATGCTGAGCAAGGCGATTTAGAAATTATTCATAAACGTGAGATTCGATCTGATGATGATGTTGATAATCCACTTGCTGAAATTGCTTACAGTGAGGCCATTAAAATTGAACCAGATTTTGAAATTGGCGAAGAGTTGTTGCAAGAAGTTAATTTAGAAGATTTTGGTAGAAGAGCCATTTTAGCAGCAAAACAAACTTTAGCCAGTAGAATTGGTGATTTAAAGAAAAATGTTTTAATTAAGAAATATGAAGATAGAATTGGCGAAATTGTTTCTGCCGAAATCTATCAAGTTTGGAAAAAAGAAGTGTTGTGTTTAGATGAAGAAGGTAATGAATTAATACTTCCAAAATCAGAACAAATACCTACAGATTATTTTAAAAAAGGAGAAAATATTAGAGCAGTTGTTGCACGTGTAGATGTAAAGAATAATAATCCTGTTGTAATTCTTTCTAGAACAAGTCCAATGTTCTTATCTAAATTATTAGAAATAGAGGTTCCTGAAATTTTCGATGGCCTAATTGCAATTAAGAAAATTGTAAGAGAGCCAGGAGAAAGAGCAAAAGTAGCAGTTGAAAGTTTTGATGATAGAATTGATCCAGTTGGTGCTTGTGTAGGTATGAAAGGCTCAAGAATTCATGGCATTGTAAGAGAACTGAAAAACGAAAATATTGATATCATCAATTACACTAACAATATTCAATTGCTTATTCAACGTTCATTAACACCAGCTAAAATTAGCTTTATGAACTTGGATAATGAGAAAAAGCAAGCTGATGTGTATTTAAAAGCAGATCAGATTAGTTTAGCTATTGGTCGTAGAGGTGTAAACATTAAATTAGCAAGTCAATTAACAGAATACGAAATTGATGTTTATAGAGAAGATGAAGAACAAACTGCAGAATTTGATTACGATTTAGATGAATTTGCAGATGAAATTGAACAATGGATTATAGATGAGTTTAAACGTGTAGGTTGTGATACTGCACAAAGTGTTTTAAAGCTTAGTGATTCAGAGTTAGAAAGAAGAACAGATTTAGAAATTGAAACCATTGAAGATGTAAGAAGAATATTAACTGAAGAAATGGAAAGGGACGAAGAATAAATTGTGTATATTGAGTGGCAACACTTATTTAAATTAAATAGATAAGGAAGGTTATTTATGGTAACTATCCTTTAAACAAAATTGAATGTCAGAAATTAAATTACCAAGGTTATTAGCTGCAGCAAAAGAATACAATGTTGGTAGAGATACCATTATTGATTTTTTAGAAGGTAAAGGCTTTAAAGAAGAATTAAAGGATACAACTAAGTTGTCTCTTGAAATGTATCATGCACTTCAATCAGAGTTTAGTAGTGATAAAGCTGTGAAGAACAAAGCAGATCAGGTTGAAATACCAAAAACCACCAATATTATTGATGGAAAAAGAAAAAGAGATGAAGAAGATTTGTCTATAGGCAAAAAAGAAACTAAAAAAAGTTCAAAAGAAACTATTGAGATTAATCTTGATGCACTCCCTAAATTAGATGTTTCAACAGATTGGGTTGAAGTTGCTGTAGATTCAACACCTGAAGAAAAAATTGAAGAAGTAAAACCTGTTGAAGAACCAGTAAAGGAGATTGTAAAAATTGAAGCTCCAGAATTAAATGGGCCAAAAGTTATCACTAAAATTGATTTAAGTACAATTGACTCTTCAACAAAACCAAAGAAAACAGTAAAAAAGAAAAAGGAAGATGAGGTTGAAAAGGTTGAAGAAGCTAAACAAGTGGTTAAAGAAGAAGTAATAGAAAAGGTTGAAGAATTGAAAGTTGTTGAAGCTCCAAAAATTGAAGAAAAAGTTGAAGTTGTAACACCAGATGAGGTAAATCGTGTTGAGAATATTGAAGTACAAAAATTAAGTGGACCTAAGATTTTAGGCAAAATAGAATTACCTAAGAATACTGATACACGTCCTAAACCAGCAGCTAAAGAAGAAAAAGGAAAAAGAAAAAGAATTCCTATCGACAAAAAATCTACAAATATTCAAAGAGTTGATTTTAGAAAAGATGATAGAGGAGGAGCAGCAGGTGGTGATAATAGAGGTGGATTTAATAGACCTACAAGTCCTGGAGGAAGAAGAGGACGTCCTGGTATTAAAATAGAATCTCGAAGAGATGATAAAGAGATTGATAAAAAAGAGATTCAAGATAAGATTAAAGAAACTCAAGCAAAACTTGCTGGAAGTAGTGGTAGAGGAAAAAGTCTTAAAGCAAGAAACAGAAGAGATAAACGTAAAGAGGCTGCAGAAGCACAAGGTAATGAAGTAGAAGATAACAAATTACATGTTACAGAATTTGTAACAGTAAGTGAATTAGCAAACCTTATGGATGTTGGATTTGCTGATGTTATTGGTAAGTGTATGAACTTAGGAATAATGGTTTCTATCAATCAACGTTTAGATGCAGAAGTGATCGAATTGGTTGCAAGTGAATTTGATTTTGAAGTAGAATTTACAAGTATAGAAGATGCAGATGAAGAAGATGAAGATGATGAAGATTCACCTGAAGATTTAGTATCACGACCACCAATTGTTACCATAATGGGTCACGTAGATCATGGTAAAACATCTTTACTAGATTATATTAGAAGTGCCAATGTTGTTGCAGGTGAGGCAGGAGGTATTACACAACATATAGGAGCTTATGAAGTTACTTTGCCTTCAAGTGGAAAAAATATTACATTCTTAGATACACCTGGTCATGAAGCCTTTACTGCTATGAGGGCCAGAGGTGCAAAAGTTACAGATATTGCAATTATTGTTGTAGCTGCTGATGATGCAGTAATGCCTCAAACAAAAGAAGCTATTAGTCATGCCCAAGCAGCAAGTGTACCAATGATTTTTGCAGTGAATAAAATTGATAAAGATGGTGCCAATCCCCAAAAAATTTATGAACAACTTTCACAAATGAATGTTTTAGTTGAAGAGTGGGGAGGAAAATTTCAGTCACAAGAATTATCTGCAAAAAAAGGCTTGAATGTAGATTTATTGTTAGATAAAGTTCTATTAGAAGCTGAATTATTAGAGTTAAAAGCTAATCCTAAAAGAGAAGCAACTGGAACAATAATAGAAGCATCATTAGATAAAGGAAGAGGATATGTTGCTACAATTTTAGTTCAAAATGGAACATTAAGACAAGGAGATTTAATAGTATCTGGTCAGTATTATGGTCGTGTAAAAGCAATGTTTGATGAAAGAAATCAAAGAGTTGAAGAAGCACCACCATCAACTCCTGTAGTAATATTAGGTTTAAATGGAGCACCACAAGCTGGAGAGAAATTTAAAGTTTATGAAGATGAATCTCAAGCAAAATCAATAGCTACTCAACGTTCTCAAATTTTAAGAGAGCAAGGGTTAAGAGCAAGAAAACACATTACTTTAGATGAGATTGGTAGAAGATTAGCTTTAGGCAACTTCAAAGAATTAAATATTATTATTAAAGGTGATGTAGATGGTTCAGTTGAAGCATTAAGTGATAGTTTACAAAAACTTTCAACCGATGAAGTTGCTATTAAAGTAGTTCATAAAGCTGTGGGACAAATTTCTGAAAGTGATGTATTATTAGCTACAGCATCTGATGCAATCTTAATTGGATTTAATGTTCGTCCATCTTCTCAGGCAAATAAGCTTGCTGAAGTTGAAGGAGTTCAAATTAAGCAATATTCAATTATCTATAAGGCAATTGATGAAATTCAGATCTGCAATGGAAGGTATGTTAGAACCTAAAGTTGAAGAAAAAGAAGTAGCTACTGTTGAAATTAGAGAAGTGTTTAAATTCGATAAAGCTACTGTTGCAGGATGTTATGTTACAGAAGGCAAAATTAAAAGAGATCATAAAATTAAAATATATAGAGATGGTATTTTAATTTATCCACGACAAGAAGGTGCATATGCAGAATTATCTAGTTTAAAACGCTTCAAAGACGATATGAAAGAAGTTGCATTTGGTTATGAGTGTGGATTAACAATTAAAAATTTCGTTGACATTCAAGTTGGAGATAATGTTGTAGCTTACGAAGAAGAAGAAATAAAAAGAACTTTATAACGTTTTAATAATGAAATCATTTGTAAATTATGTGTTAACAACATATTAAAAGTGATTTTATTCGAAAAATAATGTATAAAAATTTGATTTTTTCATAAAAAAGAGTCAACTTTGTTAGTCTTAATGATCTCATTAGGGAATACTTTAAAATTTTAAAAATAAACTATGTCAAACAAAAACTACACTCTAGTATTAGTTTCTGTTTTTTTGTTAATGTCAACTTTGTCTTTTGCACAAATGTCTGACGTAACTAATCAATGGAAAGACAGTTCTAAAGTTGCTGCAAAAAACAGTGCTCAATTCACAGAATTCTCAAAAAACGCTTATATCTATCCTGCAAAACCAAAAAGTATGTGGGAAATGGGTTTAAGTGTTGGTGCAACATCATTAATTGGAGACTTAAATATTGCTACATGGAATATTGGTGCATCACTGACCTTTAGAAAATCGATAAGCCATGTTTTTTCAATTAGACCATATTTATCAGGTTTTTTAGTTGAAGGAACATCATCCTTATGTCAGGCAGCGTAAAGATTTTAGAACAAAATCTTTAGGTTTAGGTTTTGATGCAATAGCATCTTTAAGTGCAATTTCAAGTTATCGAGGTAATCCAAAAACTGATTTTTATTTACTTGCTGGTCTTGGACTTACAATCTGCTGCAGTCCAACAAAAAAATACTGCAGGTGTATTATCAACAATATTATAATCCATTTACTACAAATATTGTTACGATCTTTTGGAAATAAAGTTGGACCAAATGGAAATATTGTTGTAGTTCCTGTTTTAAATCTTGGAGGAGGATTAGCATTTAAATTGAGTGATAAAACCAACTTAGCAATTGAAACTAAAAGCTTCACTTTCTAATTATGATTATTTTGATGGATTTGCAATGTCAATTAAGTAATGCATTTGATGCTTTTATGTTTACTTCACTAAGACTAAATATGAATTTAGGTATCAAATGCAAATAAAGTTCAACCTTTAAATTGGATTAACCCTAACAACTATGTATATAGTGAATTAAATTCACCTGATCATTTAAAGAAAAACTTAAAAGTTAAATTAGATGATGCAGATGCTGATGGTATTACTGATCAATTTGATTTAGAGCCAAATACTCCAGCTGGTGTTGCTGTTGATAGCAGAGGTAGAGCTTTAGATAGTGATGGCGATGGTGTTCCAGATTATAAAGATAAAGAACTTTTAACTCGTCAAGAATGTTTCCCAGTTAATACTGAAGGTGTTGGAAACTGTCCTGAAAGTGCTTGCTGTAAAGAATCTAGGGATAAAATTACTGAACTTCAGAAAGTAATTGAAACAATAAAAGAAACAAGTTCTGCTGGTTCTGTGATCAACAATTTACCAAGCATTGTTTTCAAGTCTGATGGTGCTAAACTTTCTAGAGATAATATGAAATTATTAGATGCAGTTGCTGAGCAAATGCGTAATAATCCAAATTCTAAAGTAAAAGTTTTAGGTCATCCAGAAGCGAATAAATCATCTCAACAAAAAGCATACGATAGAGTAGATGCGATTATTAAATACTTAGTTGAAAAACAAGGTATCAGTGAAAATCGTTTCATCTTTGCATATGATGCTGGTAGTGGTGATGGTAAAACAATTGATTTACAAGGAACAAATGAGGCTGGTCCAAATACAGTTCCTGCTCCAGCTCCACATTTAAAAGGAAAACAGAATTATTAATATTAATTCTTAATGATACTAAATATAAAACCCCACAATTGTGGGGTTTTATATTTATATTAACGATAAAAAAAATCTTTATAAAATGGAGTTCGTTACTTTGCTACGAAACATTTAACTTTGCAACCCTTTATGAGAGTATTTTGTTTATTATTTATTTTTTCAATTAGCCTAAATTCTTGTTTTTTTAGAAAATCATCTACTATAAAAGTAGAGAAAAGTAAGAGCTTTAGTAAAATATTCAAAAGCACTGATAATGAAATGCGTTACTTGGCTGCTGAACAATTTTATACAGATAAAAAATATAGTTTAGCTATTCAATTGTATGAAGATTTATTTCCTTATATAAAAGGTACAGAACGATACGAGGATATGTATTTCAAAAGTGCAAATTCATATTATTTTTTGAAAGATTATTTAAATGCAGAAAATTTTTATAAATCTTTTGTTGAGACTTTTCCAAATAGTAAGAGAACAGAAGATTGTAATTATTTAAGAGCATATTGTTATTATAAACAATCTCCAAAATCTGAACTTGATCAAACAACTACAATAAAAGCTATGTCATTAATGCAGGCTTTTATTAATATGCATCCTAGTTCGATTAGAGTTAAAGAAGCAAATGAGATTATTGAGAAATGCAGGGAGAAATTAGAACAAAAAGAATTTAAAGCTGCAGAACTATATTATAATTTAGGATTCTTTAAATCAGCAGCAATTGCATTTGAAAACATTTTAGAGAATTTTATTGATAGTAAATCTGCTGATGAGTATAAATACTTAATGATAAAATCTTATTTAAAATATGCTGATTTAAGTTTTGAAGAAAAACAAGAAGAGCGTTATTTAAAAGTTCAAGATGAATGCACAGATTTTATTGAACGATTTGCAGAAAGTAAACATTATAAAGAAGTGCTTGTTATAAAATCACAAATAAACAACTCAATTAAAAATATAAAAAATGAGCAAATTACGCCGACAAATTAATGCTAATACACCTAGTGTAGTAGAAACACAAAATTTGATTGATTTAAAAGAGGTGACTGGCAATTTATATGAATCAATTTCTATAATTGCAAAAAGAGCTAATCAGATTAATGTAACTCTGAAAGAAGAATTGCATAATAAACTTGAAGAGTTTGCAAGTCATACAGATAGTTTAGAAGAAATTCATGAAAACAAAGAGCAAATTGAAATTTCTCGTGCATACGAAAAAATGCCAAATCCTGCAATAATGGCAACACATGAATTCATGGAGAGCAAAATCTACTATCGAAAAAATAATGATAGCGATTTGTTTCGTTAATATTAACATAGATTATTACTTAAACGGCAGTATTTTTACTGTCGTTTTTTATTTGTATTAATGCTAACAGGAAAAAAAATATTAATTGGAATTAGTGGCAGTATTGCTGCTTATAAAACCATCTTAGTTGTAAGATTATTGGTAAAGTCTGGAGCAGAAGTTAAAGTTATAATGACTCCATCTTCTAAAGAATTTGTTTCTCCACTTGTATTATCAACTTTGTCTAAAAATGAAGTGCTTGTTGATTTAACAAATAATAATTCATGGTCGAATCATGTTGAATTAGGGCGTTGGGCAGATATCATGTTAATTGCCCCACTCAGTTGTAATACATTGGCAAAAATGGCCAATGGAATTTGCGATAATTTATTAATGGCTGTTTATCTTTCTGCAACTTGTCCAGTAGTTGTTGCACCAGCAATGGATGAAGATATGTGGCTACATCCTTCTACTCAAAAAAATATTCAAACTGTTCAGGCATTTGGAAATTCAATAATCTCTGTAGGAAAAGGTGAATTAGCAAGTGGATTATTTGGCGAAGGAAGAATGGCTGAACCAGAACAAATCATTGAATATTTAACGCATCATTTTTTTGAAAGAAAAGTATTGACGAATAAGAGAGTTTTAATAACTGCAGGACCAACTTATGAAGCTATTGATCCTGTAAGATTTATTGGAAATCACTCTTCTGGAAAAATGGGTTATGCTTTAGCAGATTCTTTCTTAAAGCAGGGTGCTGATGTTACTTTAGTTAGTGGTCCAACAAGTTTACAAGCTAATGAAAATATTCATTTAGTGAATGTAGTTAGTGGACAAGAAATGTATGATGTAGTGATGAGTTTGCAAGCCGATTCAGATATTATTGTAATGTGTGCAGCAGTCGCAGATTATAAACCTCTTTCTGTTGCAATAAACAAGATTAAAAAGAAAGACGAAATCTGGAATTTAGAATTAGAAAAAACTACAGATATTTTGCAAGCGTTAGGAAAGTTAAAAACAGCAAATCAATTTTTAGTTGGCTTTGCTTTAGAAACTAGTGATGAAGAGAATAATGCACTTGAAAAACTTAAAAGAAAAAATCTTGATGCTATTGTACTCAATAAATTCAATAATGGAAATAAAGTTTTTGGATCTGATGAAAATGAAATTACAATTATTGATGCATCGACTACAATGCATAAATTTGAACCCAAAAGCAAAATTCAAGTAGCAAACGATATTGTTTCGTTTATCATATCAAAAATGAATCATGAAGAAAATTAGTTTATTTATTTCTATTCTTAGCTTAATGCAATTCTCATATTCACAAGAGTTTCAAGCTAAAATAACTGTAAATGCAAGTAGAGTAAACACCACTATCGATAAACGAATTTTTATAACATTACAAAATCAGCTAACTAATTTTTTCAATAATAGAAAGTGGACTAATGATGTGTTTAAAACAAATGAAAAAATAGAATGCAATTTTGTTCTAAATATTGAAAATATTCTTGAACAAAATGTTTATAAAGCTCAATTGCTAATTCAATCTGCACGACCAGTAATGAGTTCTAGTTATCAAGCTGCCCTATTTAATTTTCAAGATATTGATGTAGCATTTAGATATATCGAGTATCAACCCATAGAGTTTAATGAAAATAGGGTTGCTGGAAGTGATGCTGGAGTTTCTAACTTGCCTGCAATATTTGCTTTTTATGCTAATATGATTTTAGGATTGCACTACGACTCTTTTGCACCAAAAGGAGGAGAAAAATATTTATTAAAGGCCAAAATATTGTAAATAATGCACCAGAAGGAGAGTAATGTTAAGGGTGGAGAGTGTTTGATGGTTTAAGAAATCGATATTGGTTAGGTGAAAATTTAATCGAATACTCGGTATGCTATTTTACAGATGTAATTTATGATTTTTATAGAAGTGGGATGGATTATTTGTATGAAAATGAAAATGAAGCTAGGGCTCAAATTTTACAAGCATTAACTCAATTACAAACATTTAATCAGGAAAATCCCAATACCATGTTTGTTCAGTTTTTTATGCAAGGAAAAACTCAAGAACTGATTAAATTATTTAAGAAGGCTACTTTTGAAGAGAAAAGTTAAAGCAATAGATGTGTTATCAAAGTTAGATCTTGCAAATAGTGCAACATATAAATGAAGAATTAAAATAATGAGAAATTATTATTTTGTTATTATTTGTAGTTATCAATTGTTCTTGTTTAATCTTCAAAAAAGCCGAAAATATTTTAGCTTTCGACGAAATGCGAAAAGTAACTTGGGAGTGTATTACAAACCGATGAATTGTTGAATAATTATATGTTATAAGGATAGCACTCTATATTATAAAGATTCTGTAGACCATTGAAGTATGAGACAAGTTTTTTTATTCATCAAAACTACTAAAAAGCGATTTTTTGAAAATTTAAAATATTATCAATCAAAACCAATGATTTATGAAGATATTGTATAGACTCTATTTCAGCAATTTGGATTTAGAAATAAAAAAGAAAGCTGAATTTGAAAATAATAAGCTAATGAAAAAGATATTAATTAAATTAGAACTGACATGAATAAACAGATAAGCAATTTTATGATATTGCAAGATGGTGCAACAATTATGCTTGGAGGTTTTGGATTAAATGGAATTCCAGAAAATTGTAATTACAGCACTTAGTAAAAAAGGGTGTAAACAATCTAACTTGTATTTCTAATAATGCTGGTGTTGATGATTTTGGTTTAGGATTGCTTTTAAAAACTCATCAAATAAAAAAAATGATGAGTAGTTATGTTGGAGAAAATGCAGAATTTGAACGACAATTATTGCAAGGTGAATTAGAAGTTGATTTAATACCTCAAGGAACATTAGCTACAAGAATTCAAATGGCAGGTATGGGAATTCCTGCATTTTTTACACCAGCAGGTGTATGGAACTGAAATTGCAGAAGGTAAAGAAGTAAGAGAATTTAATGGAAAAATATTTAATGGAATTATGCTTTACATGCCGACTTTGCTATTGTAAAAGCATGGAAAGGCGATACTATGGGAAATTTAATTTTCAGAAAAACAACTAGAAATTTTTCTACTTCAATGGCTAAGGCAGGAAATATTACTATTGCAGAAGTAGAACAATTGGTTCAACCAGGTGAATTAGATCCTGATGAAATTCATGTTGCCGGGAATTTATGTGCATAGAATTTTTCAAGGGAAAAATTATGAAAAAAGAATTGAAAGAAGAACAAACAATTATAATCATGTTTAAAAAGAAAGATATGGCTTTAGATAAATTTGGAATTGCACAACGAATTGCAAAAGAACTTAAAGATGGCATGTATGTTAATCTAGGAATTGGAATTCCAACTTTAGTTGCTAATTATATTCCAAAAGGCATTACTGTAGTTCTTCAAAGTGAAAATGGAATTTTAGGCATGGGTCCATATCCAACAGAAGCAAATATTGATGCAGATTTAATTAATGCAGGAAAAGAAACTGTAACACTTATAACAGGGGCTGCTATTTTTGATTCTGCTGAGAGTTTTGGAATGATAAGAGCAGGAAAAATTGATTTAACTGTTTTAGGTGCAATGGAAGTAAGTGAAAATGGAGATATAGCCAATTGGAAAATTCCTGGTAAAATGGTAAAAGGAATGGGTGGTGCTATGGATTTAGTAGCTAGTGCAAAAAATATTATTGTAGCTATGATGCATACTAATCCAAAAGGAGAAAGTAAACTTTTATCAAAATGTAGTTTGCCATTAACAGGTGTAAATTGTGTAAGAAAAGTAGTAACTGAATTAGCTGTTTTAGATATTACTGCTGATGGATTTCTTTTAATAGAAACTGCACCTGGAGTCAGTGTTGAAGAAATTCAGTCAAAAACATCTGGTAAATTAACTATCTCAAAAGATTTAATCATCAACTAATTACAAGAGTTCGTTAAAATTTATTTTCTATTTAAACTTTAATGTGCTTTTTTTGTTTATTATTATAAGTGTAAGAATTTTATGACTCGATTAAACCAATGGTATAAAAAAGCCTTTATTTTTTTAGTAATTCTAATAGTTTGTTCTTCATTAGCAAACTCACAAAGTTATCATGCACTTAATGGTTCTCCATATGCAGGCATTACAAGTATGTATGTGAATCCTGCATCACCTGTCAATAGTTTTTATAAATGGGATGCAAGTTTGATAGGTATTCAATTTAAAACAGATCAAAATTTAGGTTATTTAAGAAACGTATCTGCACAAAGTGATTTTAGTAATTTAAGCGATACCTCTGTATTTCCTTATAATGGAATTTTTAGTAGACATTATCATGGCGTTTTAGATGGTCAGGGTTTAAGTTTTAGGTATCGAATAAAAGATAAAACCTCAATTGGTTTTTCATTTAGAGGAAGAACTTACAATGAATTTAAAACAAACGATTTGTATTATGGTGAAAATATTAATTCATTAAATGGGTTCCTTGAAGCAAATTTACCTGGTCATACTATAGATGCATATGGTACGCATTCTGGTTGGATGGAAACAAATTTTAATATTTCTCATGTTTTAATTCAGAACTCTACAGAAAAACTTAGTGTAGGTGCAAATATTGGATTTGCAAAAGCAATGTCTGCTACTTATATGGGTCTTAGAAATTTTCAATATGAACAAGTTGTTAATCCAGCAAATGGTAAAGTGTATTATCAAGGATTAGGGAATGGTGGAACATTAACCTATTTACTTTCTGAAAATTTAGCTTATTTCGATACTGTAAAAGTAAATTCATCTTCTATAAAAGAATTCTATAAAAATTCTCAAAGCTCACTAAACTTTAGTTTTGGTGTAGAATATATGGTAGTAGATGAAACAGTTGAAGCCAACATAAATAACTTAAACTACACTTGGAAATTTGGTGCTTCCATAATGGATTTAGGAAATTTAAAATATGATTATATTAAAGGCTCTGCAACCAATAGAATTCCTAATGTAAACTTTGTAGATACTTCTATAGAATCTAGATTTAGTAATATTAACACATTAAGACAATTTCGTGATAAGGTTAGTCCAATGTTTGATAATACTGATTCTTTAAAAGGAAGTTTTACAGTTAGTACACCTGCTAGAATAGTAGCTTCAGTGGATAGAAATTTTGGTGGTGGATTATTTGCAAACTTTCAAGCAAGTATTAATATCTTTTCAAGTAGTTCAACTAATAGTGTAAATGCAAGAGAGTTAAATTTATTTACCTTAACTCCTCGTTGGGAAACACAAGGTTTTGGGTTTTATCTTCCTATGCAATACAATGTTCAAAAAAGTTTTTGGATGGGAGCAGCAGTAAAAATTGGACCATTACTTTTAGGTGTTCATGATATAGGAGTATTGGGTTGGTTTAAAGAATATTATCGTCAACCATTTAATAGTGGTGGTTATGTAATGTTAAATATTTATCCTTATAAAAATAAATACAACGATAACAGCATAAAGTGTAATATTCTGTAAATAAAAAATACAGTTTACATTTGTTGCATGTTATTGCCTTCTTCTTTACTCCAAAATGCTGTTGATTCATTTACTCAACTTCCAGGAATTGGTAAAAAAACAGCTTTACGTTTAGTATTACATTTATTAAAACAAGATGTTGCTCAAGTAGAAAAATTTAGTGATACCATTTCTAAAATGAGAACAGAGATTATGTTTTGTAATCGTTGTCATAATATTAGTGATGCAGATATATGTAGTACTTGCTCTAATAGCATGAGAAATCAAAAAGTGATTTGTGTAGTTGAAAATATTCGTGATGTAATTGCCATTGAAAATACACAACAATTTAATGGAGTTTTTCATGTATTAGGAGGGATCATTTCTCCTTTAGACGGAATTGGTCCAAACGATTTGCAAATTGAATCTTTAGTTAATAGAATTTCAAAAGAAGAAATTGAAGAATTGATTTTCGCCCTAAATCCAAATATTCAAGGAGATACAACTATTTACTATATACAGAAAAAATTGGTTGGTAATAAGTGTAAAGTAACAACCATTGCAAGAGGTATTGCTTTTGGTGGTGAACTTGAATTTGCTGATGAAATGACTTTAGCCAAAAGTTTAACTAATCGTCTACCAGTTCAACAGTATGTAAAATAATCTAGAAAAATTTCTTTAATTATTATTTTTTCGTATTTTTCCAATTCAATTTAAAAAATATGAAAAAAATCTTTACCCTTTCGATACTTTCTATTTGTCTTATTTTACTTCAATCTGGTGTTACTAGCTTAAACTTTTCAGGTCAACCACCAACAGGTAGAACTGGAGCTACAGGATCTTATTGTACTGGTTGCCATTCAGATAATACGTTAAACACTGGTGGTGGTGGTATTGTCCTCACAGGTATACCCTTAAATGCATATACACCTTCTACACAATATACTTTATCACTACAAATTTTTCATGGAGCTGCCAATCGAACTAAATGGGGTTTTTCTTTAAGAGCTCAAGATGGGACTGGAGCTTCTATAGGTACATTTGCTTCATCAAATGCTAATGCTGCTCCTAATGGGAATGAATTAAGTCATAATAATGCTGTTTCAACAACTGCTTCTAGTTCATTTACATATACTAATTTGAAATGGACATCCCCAGCAACAACTGGGCCTATAACTATTTATTATGTTGGTAATGCAGCAGATGGTACAGGCGGTACTGATGGTGATTTTATTTATGCAGGTTCTACAAATCTCACCTTGCCTATAGATTTAAAAGATTTTTATGCTATAAATGATAACAACAATATTTTGCTAAAATGGCAAACAACTACTGAAATAAATTCTAATTATTTTGATGTGGAAAGAAGTGATGATGGACAATTCTTTTTCTCTATTGGAAAAGTAGATGCTGTAGGCAACTCATCAAACCCTGTTTCCTATTCATTTCTTGATACTAAAGCAAGTTATAATAATGGCAGCCAGATTTTTTATCGTTTAAAACAAGTAGATAAAGATGGTTCTATTAAATATTCAAATCATATCAACGTAAAACCAATATTTACTGGAATAACTGTTAAAAATATTTATCCAACAATTATCAAAAAAAGCGATGTTGTTTCAGTTGAAATTGCAAGTGATAAATCACGAGAAATAAATATTGTTGTAATGGACGAATCTGGTAGAAGTCTGCAATTATTAAAAACAAATTTGAATATTGGAAATAATAAAATCACATTTACTCCAAGAGTGAATGACTTAAAAGGAATGCTATTTATAAAATTTGTAACCACTAATTTCCAACAAACAAAAACACTCATTCTTCAATAAGAAATTGCTAAAATCAAAAGAGGTTAATTTTTTAATCTCTTTTTTTTGCTTTAAATTTATTCAATATGAAAAAATATTTAAAATTTGTTGTTGTAGCAATTGTTCTTGGAGCAATTGGAATTTGGTTTTTTGTATTCTTTTTTCCTAAAACAGATTTCTATAAAAATTTAACTGTAAAAAAAGCAGACCCAATATCTGCAGTTGAAATAGCAAAAGATTTTTTGGCTGATGAAGCAACTGCTTTTACAAAATATTCAGGAAAGCAAATTGAAGTTAATGGAGTAGTGGCTCAATCTCAAATTGAAAATGGCAAAACAGCAGTATATCTAAAATCAGATGATGAGTTTACTAATATTTATTTTCTATTAAAAGATAGTATTGCTCTTTTTAGTGTTGGAGAAAAAGTTACAATAAAAGGAATTTGTACTGGTTATTTAGGAGATGTACAATTTAATGAAGGAGAATTAGTGAAATGATAAAACAAATAAGTTTTGTATTAGTGTTTATTTTAAGTTTTTCTTTTGTACAAAGCCAGAAGAATTTTATAACAAAATCTGGACAAATAACATTCTCTTCCAAAACTCCATTGGAAGATGTTGAAGCTACAAATAATCAAGTGTATTGCTCAGTAAATACAACATCAGGAAAAATTCAGTTTGCTGTGCTTATTAAGGGATTCACTTTCGAAAATTCATTAATGCAAAAGCATTTTAATGAAGAAGATTATATGTTTAGTGATCAATTTCCTAAAGCAACTTTTGTTGGACAAATTAATAATTTAAAAAATATTTCATTTCAAAAGAATGGAACTTATCAAACAGAAGTTAGTGGTAAGTTAACAGTACATGGAGTTTCAAAAAACATTACAGCAAGTGGACTTTTAATTCTAGCTAACGGAATCTTAGAGTTGAAAAGTAATTTTAAAATTAGTCCAGCCGATTTTAAAATATCTGTTCCTGATGAAATTAGTAAAACAATTGAGGTAATTGTTGACTGCAAGCTTAAATAACACATGTTAATAATCCAGAAAAAGCTCTTTACTTTTTCACAACGTAAAAAAGTAACAAATATTTGAATAAATTGCATTGTTCTTATTTTAGAATATCGTTACCCTAATGAAGATGACAAGAACAGTACCCGCTTGGCCGGTATTTTACCGGCCTTGAAGGGTTTTTTTATTTTTACTACTTTCATATTTTTTCTAATCTAGAAATTTTCATTTCAACACTATTGTATATTTGCAATCTGGGTGGATTTGTTTATTGTTCAACCCAACTGATTTTTAATAGAACTAATAAACGAAAATATTCTGCACTTTATCTTCAGGTATTCTTCGCTTATTTTTTCTCGTAACATTTTGTAAATTATGAAAGACATTAAAAAAGATCTTGCAGAAAGAATATTAATTATAGATGGGGCTATGGGCACCATGATTCAGCGTTATAAACTTGAGGAGGCAGATTATAGAGGAAATCGTTTTAAAGACTGGCATTTGGACGTTAAGGGCAATAATGATATGTTGTGTATTACGCAACCTCAAATTATATCAGCAATTCATAAAGAATATTTAAAAGCTGGTGCAGATATTATTGAAACCAACACTTTCAGTAGCACTTCAATTGCAATGGCAGATTACGAAATGCAAGCACTAGCTTATGAACTTAATGTTGCAGCTGCACAATGTGCTAAAAAAGCAATTGAAGAGTATAAACTTGAAAACCCAAATGATACTAATGAAAAATATATTGCAGGTGCAATTGGTCCATTAAATAAAACTCTTTCTTTAAGTCCAGATGTAAATAACCCTGGTTTTAGAGCATTAACTTTCGATGAAGCTGCAACTGCATATTACGAACAAGTAAAAGGTTTGGTTGATGGAGGAGTAGATATTATTTTAATTGAAACCATCTTCGATACACTCAATGCTAAAGCTGCTATCTATGCTGTAAAGAAATATTTCAGAGATGAAAAAAAACCTGAGCTTCCAATTATGATTAGTGGAACCATTACTGATGCAAGTGGAAGAACTTTAAGTGGACAAACACTTGAAGCGTTTTACATTTCTGTAGAACATGCAAGACCTTTATCTGTTGGATTAAATTGTGCTTTAGGAGCAAAAGATATGAGAGCTCATATTGAAGAGCTTTCTCAAATTGCAAATTGTTATACTTCTGCTTATCCAAATGCTGGTTTACCAAATGCAATGGGAGAGTATGATGAAGAACCTCATCAAACTGCACACTTTTTAGAAGACTGGGCTAAAGAAGGTTTTGTAAATATTGTAGGTGGTTGTTGTGGTACAACTCCAGATCATATTAAACATATTGCTCAAGAAGTAAAGAAATTTACTCCACGTAAGTTGCCTGTTTTAGAAACAAGTCTTTAATAGGTTAATGGTTTATTAGGAATTAGTTTATTTGGAATTGGTTGTAACTGATTTTTAGATACAAAAAAAGCCATCAAAAATTTTGATGGCTTTTTTGAGGTTGATAGAAACTTAATTAAAATGTTGTTGAGCCAGAAGCTTGATAAGTATATCTAAAAGTAAAATAACGTTGTTCAGAAAGTTTTAAAGCATCTGATGCACTTGCAGCTGGCGTTACACCACCTTTATAATAATTTAATATTTCGAGTTTAGCATATTTACCTGTTGCAGTTCTAATCATAATAACTCTTCCAGGTATTGGCGTAATTAAATTATTAGCACCATCATACACATACCAACCTTTATTACTTCCAGTTGTAATGGCATAGCTTGGTGAAATATCTGTTCTAAAAGTTGAGTCTGTTGAAACTTTTGTAACATCATCAAACAATCCAATTTGAACATAAGCACCACCTAAAGCTGGTCCACTAGTTCCACTATTAGTTATAATAGTTGTACCACGAAAAGCAATATCCCATTTGTTGGTTGCACTATCAGAATTAGCAACTAGAACTCCATTCTCTAAACTAAAAAAAGTATATTTTCCACTGCCAAATGGTTGTCCAGTAGTTGGGTTTAATCCTAATATTGTATCTCCTAAAAGGTTTTGAACTGTAGTAATTCTGCCAACAGTAAAAACTTTAAATGTTCCGTTGTTTGTTGTATCAATTGTGATATCTTCTTTTGTACATGAAACCATTGCAACTGTTACTAAAACAATACTCATGAATTTTGAAAATTTGTTTTTCATTTTTTATTTTTTTTGTTTGTTATTTGATATTTTAATGAGATATAGAAAGTTCTGCCTGCCATATTTGGAAGATTATTAATGTCTGAATAATCTAAAATATTATCGCAACCAGTTTGTACACTCCATTGATTGAATTGATGACCAATTGAACTGTTTAGTTGAATAAATCCTTTTGCAAATTCATCATTGGTATTATACAATCCATTACCATCTTTATCATTTACAGCCCATTTGCTTTTATAGATTATTCTAGTATTAAAAAAGAAATTATTTTTTTCGTAAAGCAATTTAAAGTTTGCCATGTGTTTACTTCTATTGGGCAAACCAAAATATTCACTCATCAACATTTTACGAGATACACCATTGGCATCTTTTGTATATACAAGCCCTTTTTTAATATCTTCAATTTGATCTTTATCGGCAGTTTCTAAATATTGATAGCCTGATGTAATTGTTATACTCTTGTTTAATTTATGACTTGCATTTACTTCAAATCCTTGTGTGTATGCGTTCTTAACATTAAGGTAACTAAAAATTTGTGCACCATTTTTGTAATAAGCAATTAATCTATTATCAATTAAATTTTCAATATCGTTTCTAAAAATATTGGTTTCAATAAATGTGTTTTTGCTTAATAAAATTTTTGCTCCAACATTAATGCCTGTTGAAAATTCAGGTTGCAATGTTGTTAGTTTGTAATAATCGTTTTCGTAAGATTGAATTTGCCCTTGTTTATCCAACAACGCAACTTGAGTTTGTGCTTCTAATGCACCAAAAACACTATAACTACCAGCAGCAGTATTTGTAAAATTTAAATACAATTGTCTGAAGTCTGGTGCTTTAAAACCCCTGCCAATACTAGCATTCAACGTTATCGCTTTACTTGATTTATAATGAATGGCTAACTTAGGAGAAAATGCAGAAGCATAAATATTATTCTTATCGTAACGTAAACCTCCAATTAAACTTAATTTATCACTTGCTTTAAATTCATGTCTGAATAAAGCCATAAGCAATGTTGTTGTGTTTAACATTATCCTTACTATCATATCTTGAACTTCTAACATTTTCAGCAATATATCCTGCACCAATATTCATGGAGTTTTTATCACTCAAATTAATATCTGTTTGATTTTCGGCTCTATAAAAATCTTGTAAAAAATAATCGTTGTATGAATTTGGAGTATTGGTACTTAAGTCTTGAGTTGATTTAAATCTTGAATGATATAATCTTAATGAACTATTTACTTTTTTGCTAAATTGATGTGTTAAAATTGGATTGATGTTGTAATCATTATGTTTTTCAATGCCATCAGAATAAGTTGTGCTACCAGTGTTGGTTACAGCAATTTTATTGATGATATTTTCGTAGTTGTATCTTGCTAAAACACTTAATTTAGTTTTGTTAGAAAAAGGATAATTGATTTGAATTTGATTGGTTAGTCTTTCAATGGGTGCTACAGTTCTTTCAATAGAATTGGGTCTAATGCTAAAACCATTTGTTGAATAATAATTCGAAAAAACCTGAAGCATTAATTTCTTCATTTTGAAAGCAGCATTAAAATTGACATCTGTTGTATTGTAAGTGCCATATCGAATACCAAATGAATAATTATTATTTGATAGGTTGTTTGGTAATGATATTTATTACACCAGCCATGGCTTCACTTCCATATAAACTTGATGAAGGACCTTTTACAATTTCTATTTTTTGGATATTGCCAACTGTAATTCTATTTAAATCTAAAACACCTGCAGTTCTTCCAATTAAAGGCTCTCCATTAATAAGAATTAAGGTGTAATCTGGATTTAACCCTTGCATTTGAACACCAGTACCAAAGCCTGAAGTTAAAAACAATCCTGCTTGTTCGTTTA
Source organism: uncultured Chitinophagaceae bacterium (assembly GCA_963716885.1). GTDB lineage: Bacteria > Bacteroidota > Bacteroidia > Chitinophagales > Chitinophagaceae > CAIVPM01. The sequence goes on from CAVQUL010000006.1 coordinate 156,927, forward strand.
AAATATCATTTAAACGTAATGATGCAGCTTGTTGTATATTTTTTGCTGAAACAATTGAAACTGGAACGGCAACATTACCAAGTTTTCTTTCACTTCTTGTTGCAGTAACTACAACTTCATTTAAATTGATGACTGTAGAATCGAACTGGGAAAATCCAAGTTGAGGAAGACTGAAAACTGAAACGAGTATTATTATTAGTTTTTGCATGTTGTTTTCTTAATGCAAAACTCGCTCTACAAATTTTTACAAGTGCCATGAGAATGTCATAGTTTTTTATGACTTATTAACTGACGAGAATCAGTTTATTCTTTCATTAAATCTGGACGAATTAAAATAGTTCTTTCAACAGCTTTCTCAAAACGCCATTCTTCAATGAGTTTTGGATTGCCAGTCAATAAAATATCTGGAATTTTCCAACCATTAAAATCAACTGGTCTGGTATAAACTGGAGGTGCTAGTAATCCATCTTGAAAAGAATCAGTTAATGCAGAAGTTTCATTGTTCAAAACTCCTGGTAATAATCTACCAATGGCATCAACCAAAATTGCAGCAGCTAATTCACCACCACTTAAAACATAATCACCAATTGAAATTTCTTTGGTGATATAATGATCTCTAATGCGTTGATCAATGCCTTTATAATGGCCACAAATAATTAAAATGTTTTGTAACATGGATAGCTGATTGGCATGACTTTGCTTGAATTGTTCAGCATCGGGAGTTACATAAATAATTTCATCGAACTTAGTTTCTTGCTGCAACTCTTCAATGGCATTAACTAAAGGCTCACACATTATTACCATGCCTGCACCACCACCATATTGATAATCATCAACCTGAGCATGTTTGTTAATAGCCCATTTACGTAGATTGTGAACATGAATATGTAGCAAGCCTTTTTCCTTAGCACGTTTTAAAATGCTATGGTTAAAAGGACTTTCAAGCAAATCAGGAACAACAGAAATAATATGAATATTCATGAACTAGAATTCGATGCAAAAGTAATCGATGATAAAGTTGTAAGCTACTATTTATTAAACTCTTTTACAAAATCTTCTGGATTGTCTGGAGTAAGAATAATTTTTTTGATAGATGATGTAGTGATTAAAACATAATTACTTCTTCTGGTGGCATACCAAGTCATTGCACCCATCTTTGAACTTGAAAACTTTCCAAAATATCCAAATAAACCACCAACACCAAATGATCTAATCGTTTCTTTTAATTCATTTTTTTCAATTTGTACAACAGATTTTATTTCAGTTTTTTCAATTGCAACATCATTAATATAACGATGAATTATAATTTGATTGGATTGAATGGAATAAGTATTGGGTTTGTATAAAAATGTAATAATAAATCCTAACAAAATAAAACTTGATACAAATATTGGAATCCAAAAGTTGTTGTTTTTGAAAGCCATAAACTGTAATACAATTGCACTCAACAATAATAATGATACAACTACTGTTGTTATTTTTGTAAACTTATCCATTGATGCTTTAAATTCCATTATGCTAAAAATGAAGGTTTAAAATTAGGCATTGTTCTTTGTTTTGTTGCTTGTTCAAAAGCAAAAGCAATTTCGAATAATTTAGGTTCTTGATAAGCAGTACTAAAAAAAGAAACTCCAACTGGTAAATCATATACTTTACCTGCAGGCACTGTAATATGAGGATAACCACTCATAGCAGCAGGTGCAGTTAAAAACACTTCACCCCAACGATCTCCATAGATTGTATCAATGCTGCAAGCAGGGCCCATGGTTAATCCACAAATGGCATCAAGATTATTTGCTTTCATTACGTCATCAATCATTTTTTTAGAACCCTCATGACTTTTACTTAAAGCTTCAGCATATTCTTTGCTATCTAACCCTTTCATTTTTGCACTAGCTTCTAAAATTTCTTGTTTAAAAGTTGGCATGGTTTCATTCTCATTTTTTTTATTGAAAGCAATTACATCTTCAATTGTTTTTATGGGTGAATTAGCATTTGAAAAATATTTATTCAAACCATCATTAAATTCAAACTTCAACAGCTCATATTCTGCATCACCAAGTTTGTTTATTTTTTCTAAATATTCAACATCAACAATTATTGCTCCAGCATTTTTAAGTGATTCAATATTTTTTTCAAAAAGAGCTTCTAAAAATTGGTTATCATATTTCTTTTTTTCTATACCAATTCTCTTTCCTTTTAAGCCATCAAGTTTTAAAAATTTGGTATAATCTTTTTCTATCTTCCCATTGCTTTCTTTTGTTTTATTATCTAGAGCATCTATACCTGTAATTGCAGATAATAAAATTGCTGCATCTGTAACTGTTCTTGTTATTGGTCCTGCAGTATCTTGAGTTGATGAAATTGGAATAATGCCTGAACGACTTACTAATCCTACTGTTGGCTTTAATCCAACAGCACCATTAACAGCAGCAGGACAAGTGATTGAGCCATCAGTTTCTGTACCAATGGCAACAGCACAAAGGTTTGCAGCCACTGCAACTCCAGAACCTGAACTTGATCCACAAGGATTATGATCTAAGATGTAAGGATTTTTTGTTTGTCCACCTCTACTACTCCAACCTGAACAAGATTTGGTAGAACGAAAATTTGCCCATTCTGATAAATTGGTTTTGCCTAATAAAACTGCACCAGCATCTCTTAGTTGTTTAACAATAAATGCATCTTCTTTTGCATGATGATTTAATAATGCTAATGATCCAGCAGTAGTCATCATTTTATCTGCAGTATCAATATTGTCTTTTATCAAAAAAGGAATGCCGTGTAAAGCACCACGAATTTTTCCTTCTTTTCTTTCTTTATCCATTGCTTTTGCAATTTCAATAGCATCTGGATTAATTTCAATAACAGCATTTAATCGTGGTCCATTTTTATCAATTGCTTCAATTCTATTTAAATAAAGTTGAGTTATTTGCTCTGATGTGTAATTGCCACTTTTCATTTTTTCTTGTAATTGCTGAATGGTTATTTCATTCAACTCAAAGTCGTCTTTAGTTTCTTTCATTGTTTCATTTATAACCACTTTATCGTTGTTACAAGAACTAGTGAGTATAGAAGTAATACCAACTGCTGCTATTGTACTATGTTGAAATAAAATCTCTTCTTTTCATGAAGGTTTATTTAAGTTATAAAATGAAGGTATCGTTAATTTTACTAATGTGAAAACCATTTTCAATTACTTGTTTTTCTTGTAAGCTATTCTTCTTTAAAACAGGATTGGTATGGTTGAAATGAATAAAATATATTTTGTTTTTTTCAGCCAATGGCAAGTCTTTAAACTTGTTCATGCTTTCAATAATAAATGGATGAGGAATCTCTGCAATGTTTCTGTTGTTTATTTCTTCAGCATCATAAAAAGTGCCATCAATAAATGCATAATCAACCTTGCTAATTTCTTCAATAATATTTTTATTCCACTTTTCCCATTTGTCAATATCGGGTATAAATATTGCTTTTTTATTCGGACCAATAATAGTGTAACCAACAGTTTCAGAGAATTCATCTCTATGAGGAACTAAAAAAGGAATTACAGAAAGTTGGGGGGATAATGTAACTTTTGTTTCATTTTTCAATTCTTGTATGTCAATATTTTTATTAGAAACTAACTGACTCCAAGGTCCATTTTGTTCTAAAAACATTTTCATTTTTGGCATGGCATACACATTAATGTTTGATGCATTCATGGCTTCTTTGCCTAAATACATTAATCCTGTGTAATGACCAATATGTGCATGAGTTAAAAAGATGCCATCTAAAAAATTACTACTTGAAATTTTATTTTGTAAAGTTTGTGATTGAGAAGTGATGTAAGGAGTTGCTTCAAATAAATATTTCTTTTGATTGATTTCATCAACTAAACCCAACGAAACAATTTTTCTATTTCTATCAGGATGAATGAATAAATTTTTACAACAATCTTTTTTACAATTGATTTGTGGTGAACCAGCATCTTGTATTGTACCAAGAATTATAAGTGATACATGCTTTGTAGTTGTATCTGTAACATTTTTTGCAAAAAGTGTTGTTGCTATAAAAGATAGTGATAAGTAGTAAAAAATATTTCTTCATTTTCAATATTTATTTTAATCTAATCTAAAGTAATTATTAATTCACAACTTTAATAAATACATTAGTTTTAGATATGCAAAAACAAGAACCAGTTCAACTAAAAAGAGAAGTTGGTGTTTGGGGATTATCTCTAAGTGCTATCAACCTAACTATTGGAGCTGGAATTTTTGTGTTACCAGCTATTGTTGCTGAACAACTTGGTGCTGCTAGTTTTATGGCTTATTTATTTTGTGCTGGCTTAATTATTTTAATCATGTTATGTTTTGCAGAAATTGGAAGTAAAATAACAAGTACAGGAGGAGCTGCAGCTTATGTTGATGCTGCATTTGGTTCTTTTGCAGGTTTTGTTATTAGTACATTATTTTGGTTTGGATATTGCATTGCAGCAGATGCTGCAGTGGCTAATGCTTTATTTGATTTGATAAAGAACACTCATCCCATTTTTACACATACAGCAAGTAAATATTTTTTCTTCATATTAATATTTGGTGTCTTTGCATATATAAATATTAAAGGTGTAAAGTCTGGTATTCGATTTATTATGATTATTACAGTTTTAAAAATTGTATCACTTTTACTTTTAATTGGAGTTGGTGTCTTTCATCTTAATTCTGAAAATTTAGTTTTGCATTCATTTCCAACTTTTAAAACAATTGGTGAAACCTCTTTGTTATTGTTATTTGCTTTTTTTGGTGCAGAAACTGCATTAAGTATAAGTGGTGAAATTAAGCAACCCAATAAAACCATTCCAAAAGCCATTTTTATTTGTATTGCAAGTGTTGTATTGATCTATTTATTAATTCAATTTGTAGCACAAGGTGTTTTAGGTGCTGATTTAATGCTTCATAAAGATAAACCATTACTAGCTGTTGCATTAAAACTGGTTGGACCAATAGGAGGAATTATTATCTTGATAGCTACAATTATTTCAATGATAGGCTTATTAAGTGGAGATGTTTTAGCTAGTTCAAGAATTCTTTTTGCAGCAGCAGAGAAAAAAATGTTGCCAAGTTTCCTTGGTAAATTGCATCCAAAATTTGCAACACCAATTTGGTCAATTATAGTTTATTGTATTTTAACAATTGCTTTTGCAGTTTCAGGAAATTTTTCATCGTTAGCATTAATGGCGAGTGCTTCAATATTAGTAATTTATTTAACTGTGGTTTTAGCTGTGATTAAATTAAGATTTGTTAAGCGAGAAGTTGAAGCAGCAACCTTTAAAATTCCTTTTGGATTAACCATTCCATTATTAGCAATTGGAATAATTATTTGGTTTTTGTCGAATCTAAAATTTAGTGAGTTTAAAACATTATTAATTTTTATACTAATTATTATCTTTTATTATTTTTTGGTTAAAGGAATCAGCTATATAAAAAAAAGAGCCACTATATAGTGACTCTCTCAAATTAAATTTAAAAACTATTTCTTTTCTAAAAGTTGAAAGAATTGATCTAATTGAGGTAAGATAATAATTCTTGTTCTTCTGTTTGTTGCTCTACCTTCTGTAGTTGTATTTGTTGACACTGGAACATATTCTCCTCTGCCACCAGCAGTCATTCTTTTAGGATCTAAGATTGTATTTTGTTTGCAATAATCTTACAACAGATGTTGCTCTTAATACACTTAAATCCCAATTGTCTTTAATATCTCCTCTGTTAATAGGTAAACTATCTGTATGGCCTTCAACTAAGAACTCAATATTAGGTTGGTTGTTTAATACAGTTGCAACTTTACCTAAAACAGTTTGGGCTGCAGGTGTTATATCATAGCTTCCTGTTTTAAATAAAAGTTTATCAGAAATAGAAATATAAACTACTCCTTTTTCAACTTTAACTTCAATGTCTTTATCATTCACATCTGCTAAAGCACCTTTTAAATTCATAACTAAAGCTAAATTTAAAGAATCTTTTTGTGCAATGCTCGATTGTAAGGTTCTGATGTAATTATCTTTTGCACCAATATTATCTAAAGACTTTTTTATGCTTTCTGCCTGAGAAGAAGTTACTACAGACAAATCTTTTAATTGGTTTAAAACTGTTGAGCTATTTTCTTTTAAATAGTCAATTTGTTTATTTAAATCTGCAATTTTACTTTTTAAATTCGAGTTATCTAATTCTGTAAAGGCTTTATTTTTTCTTAACAAAGCAACTGTGTCTTCACAATCTTTTAAATCTCCTTGTAATAAATTATGATTTGTATTTAAGGTTAAATATTTTAATTGAGATTCTTCTAATTTCTTTTTGCTAACACAAGAAGCAAAGAATAATGATAAGAAGATAACAGCTAGGATTGATTTATTTTTCATATAATATTATTTTAATATTTCAATGCAAATTTACAACTGCCATTTTTATTTGTATCGTGTAATTAAACAATAGCAACACTTTAAGATAATTTTAGCAAAGATTATTCTACAAGATGTGCCAATCCTTGTTCAGAATTTTTTCCTTTTATTGATCCAAAAAAATTGATGATAGTTTTAAAATCTTGTGCTTCATTATCGCTTGGGAAAAATGGTTCAGAATAGATTAATGTTTTCTTTTCAAAATCCATTCCAGCCATAACAATAGGCACATGAGCTGCTTTAGCAATATAATAAAAACCTGTTTTTAATTTGTCAACTCTTTTTCTTGTTCCTTCTGGTGCTATTGCTAATAAAAACTCATCTTTTCATTAAATACCTCAGCAACTTGATCAACAAGGTTATGCTTACTTTTTCTGTCAACAGGAATTCCACCAAGCCATCTAAATATAAAGCCATAAGGCCATTTAAAAAGTTGCGATTTGCCTAAGAACTTTGAATGCTTTATTTTACTTACACTTCTATATGCCAGTCCAAAAATAAAATCCCAACTGCTAGTATGTGGCCCAACAATTACCACAGCTTTTTTAATGTTATTAGGAAATAAGACCTCCGTATTCCAACCATTCAGTTTTAAAAATAGTTTCCAAAACAATCTTGCCATAATTAGTAATTAATTTCTAAAATGTTAATTGATAAAAGTAAATCAAGTAAGCCAACTCATTTGTTTACTTTTGCAATTATGCTACAAAATATTTCAATTGAAGAAATTTTAGAACGATTAAAGATACAATCACTTAATGAAATGCAAAGTGCTTCAATAGAGGCTCATGAAATCCATTCAGATATTATTTTATTATCAAATACTGGCTCTGGTAAAACACTTGCTTTTTTATTACCAATTTTGTTTAGGTTAAAACAAAAAAATGTAACAGAGGCTTTAATTATTGTTCCATCACGTGAGTTAGCACAGCAAATTGAAGTGGTGTTTAAAAAAATGGGAACAGGATTTAAAATTACAAGTTGCTATGGTGGACATAAAAGAGAAATTGAAGAGAATAATTTAATTCAAGCTCCAAGTGTAATTGTTGGTACTCCAGGAAGAATTGCAGATCATATTCGTAGAGCAAATATTAAAGTTGAAACTATTAATCATTTAATTCTTGATGAATTTGATAAAACTCTAGAATTGGGATTCACAGAAGAAGTTTCATTTATTGTTGAATCATTAGCTAACATAAATGCAAGAACACTAACATCTGCAACTAGTGGAGTAGTAATTCCTGAATTTTTAAAACTTACTGAACCATCAACTTTGGATTTTCTAAATACGGATGAAGTAAGTATTGAAAAATTAGCAACAAAAATTGTAAGAACAGATGCTATAGATAAAATTGATTCTTTATTCAAATTGATTTGTTTTTTAAAGGGTCAGTCTTCTATTGTTTTTTGTAATCATAGAGAGAGTGTAGAACGTGTAAGCAAGATGCTTAAAGAGAAAGGAGTTGCAAATGAGTTTTATCATGGTGCTATGGAGCAACAAGAACGTGATAGTGCATTAAGTAAATTTAGGAATGGAAGTAATGATATATTAATTACAACAGACCTTGCTTCGAGAGGATTAGATATTCCAAATATTCGTTATATCATACACTATCACTTGCCTGCAACTGAAGATATCTATACTCATAGAAATGGGAGAACTGCACGAATGGAAGCAAGTGGTACAGTTATCTTATTGTTATCTCCAGAAGAAACCATTCCTGATTATGTAACTGAAAATACTGAAGATCTGGTTGTTCCTGAAGAAGTAAGTTTACCAGAAAAAACAAAATGGTCTACACTATTTATTTCAGCAGGTAAAAAAGACAAAGTCAATAAAATTGATATTGTTGGTTTTTTCACCAATGTTGGTCAGCTGAAAAAAGAAGATATCGGATTAATTGAAGTAAAAGATTTTTTCTCTTTTGTTGCAATTCGAAAATCAAAAGTAGGAGGAGTTCTGCAGTTAATTAAGGATGCAAGAATTAAAAATAAAAAAGTAAAGATTGATTTAGCTAAATAATTTAGATGTTTTTTGTCATCCAAACATTGCATGATGTATGACCAGAATTTCCTAAAGAATTTTTAAGTGATGTAAAACCGAGTTTATTGTACATATTTATAGCTGTACTAAACTGAGGCAAACTTTCTAAATAGATATTAGTATAATTAAAATCTTTTGCAGTTTCTATACATTTAATCATTAATAATTTTCCAATTCCTTCTCCTCTTGCAGATGATTGAATGTAAAATTTAACAAGCTCAACATAACCTCGAGGAAGATTTTCTGTTGGATAAATACCACAACAACCAACAATAGATTGATTTAATTCGGCAACCCAACAAACAGAACGAGGAATATTAAAATACTCAAATAAATTATCAGTTGTTGGGTCTGAATAAACAGTGCCTATTTGTGGAGCATCAAATTCTATAAAACAACTTCTGATAATTGATGCCAAAATTGGATTATCAGAAACTTGAATTTGTCTTATTACTATTTCCACTAAGCAAAAATGTGTTTAAGTTATTAGAGTGGTATTTATTTTTTTGATAATCGTTTTACAATAAAATATATAAAGGCTCCAACTAAAAGGAATGGCCAAAGTCTGATAAAAAATATGAGAACATCTATTATGAAATACCAACCTTTACTAATTGAGTTTTTTACTCTTTCAAAAAAGCTATCTTGTTCTTGTGGTTTAAACACAAATTCTTTTGTTTGAAATAAATTAATTTCCAAAGTACTATAACCAACTTGATGGTTTAAGAATTTTAATCTTCCTTCTTTACTTTCAATTTCTTCTTGTAATGTTCTAATATTTTCTTCAATAGCCATCATATCCTTTATGGTATTGGCTTTCGTTAAAAGTTCTTGGTATCTTTTTAAGAATTTTCTTTTGTTGGTTAAACGAGTTTCAATATCAACATATTCCTCAGTTACATCTTCTGCTTGAATACTTTTGGTTATGATTTCATCTTTACCATTTTCAACACTTTTAATAAATTGTTCAAAATTTGAAGATGGAATTCTAATTTTTAGATCATAAGAGATTTTATCTGATTCGTTTGATACAACTTCAGACTCGTAATAAGCGTTTTGCTTTTTCAATTGTTCGTCTAAGTACTTCTTACTAGAATCAATTTGAATTGATTTGATAGAAAGGGTGCCATTTTTTATGACCTTTTTTTCATGAACACTTTCTGGTTTGTTTTCATTTTTAACTTCCTCATCTCTAACAATTCTTGGAGGAGAATATTTTAATTGTACTTCAGTTTGAGGTTGAGGTGTTTCTTCTGGCGAATTTGCAACCGCATAATCTGTATTAACGACATCAACTTTATTTTTTTCATCTTGGCAAGAACTAGCAAGTAAAATACAACTTGTAAGAAGGAATATTTTATAGTTTTTCATATCGCTTTTTTTTAAAGATTCTAGAGTTATGTGAAATCCATAAAAAAGAAAAATAATTATTTCAACCAACCATTTTCTTTATACCATTGAATGGTTTGAGGTAACCCATTTTCTAAAGTATATTTTGGGGTAAAACCTAAGTCTAGAATTTCTGAACTATCAACACTCCAATTAAAAGCTTCAAATTCTTTTAATCTTTCTTTATTTAAAATTGGAACTTCTCCTTTCATTTTACCCACTAATTCAAAAACATTAGTAACTGATTGAAGAATAAATTTTGGAATAGTAAAAGACAAAGTCTTTTTGTTCAATGCAGTTTTAATTATTGTATTAAATTCTGTTGGAGTATAAATTCGAGTATCAGAAATAATTAAATTCTTATTGGTTGCAGAAGATTCTAATCCAATAAAAATAGCATTTACTAAATCATCTACATGAATCCAACTTAACATTTGATTTTTGTTGCCTATATACACTTCTAATCCTTTAGCAATAGTACTCATCAACAAAAAAGCATCTTTCTCTCTTGGTCCATATACAGCAGTTGGATTAATGATTACAAAAGGAAAATTAGTTGTTGAATGTAAAAATTGCTCAGCTTTAAGTTTGCTTCTTCCGTAGGCAGTTAAAGGCTCTTGAATTTGTTTTGATGAGATTGGTTTAAGATCTAAACTTGGTCCAAATGAAGCCAGACTACTGATGTAAACAAATTTTTCAGGAACTATATTGTTCCTCAGTAAAGCTTCAACAAATTTTTTAGTGTTATCGTAATTTACACTAAAATAATCTTCATTCTTTTTTGCTTTAGTGAGTCCAGCATTGTGAATGATATAATCAAACTTCCCAAATTTATCTGTGAATTGTTTTAGAGTATTATCTAAAGTGATTTCGTTCGTATAGTCTAAATCTAAAAATTGTAAAGAAGCATCACTTAAAAATTTTTTACTACTTGAAGATCTAATACCAGCAATGGTTTCATAGTTTCTGTTCAAAGCTTCTTCCACTATAAAACTGCCAATAAAACCACTGGCACCTGTAATTAATATTTTTTTCTGCATGAAATATTTTACTTAAGAATTTAGGTGTTTAATAAAACATCTTCTTCTTTTATGTTGAGTAGCATCGTAATACTGCCAAATAGATTGAACACTTTTATTTAATTCTAATTCAGGATTAGATTCTGCAAATTCTATTTTATATTTTAAAAATGTTTTGGTAAGCTCATGCATTACAATTGCATTTATTCCTTTGCCTTGATAAGCTTTATCAACACCAACTAAATATAAATCACCTAAAGTGTTTTTATTCATGGCTTTTAAAATATGGGCAAAGCCAAAAGGAAACAAACTGCCATTTGCTTTTTGTAAAGCTTTTGAAAGTGATGGCATACTAACAGCAAAAGCAATAAGCTTTCCTTCATCATTTAATACTAAAGGAACAAATTCTGGTTTAATGAAAGAGAAGTATTGATTGGTGTATGTGATAATTTGTTTGTCAGTTAAAGGCACCACACCAAATAAATCTTCATATGTTGCATTGATGAGATGAAAAATATCTTTTGCATATTTTTTTATCTCTTTTGCTTTTTTAATTTTAGCAACATGAACACGATTTCTTCTTTGAACAATTGAAGCAAGTTTTTCTAATTTTTCAGGAACTTCTTTTGGTAAAGTAATTTTATATTCAACCCAATCAACATCTTTTTTATAACCTAGTTCTTCTAAAAATTTTGGGTAGTAAGGATAATTATAAATTGTGGCAAGTGTACCAAGTTGATCAAAACCTTCAATCAACATGCCTTCATGATCTAAATCTGTAAATCCCATTGGTCCATGAACAGCAATCATACCAAGTTCTTTAGCCCAAGATTCTACTTTTCCAATTAAAGCTTTAGTAATGTTGATATCCTCTTCAAAATCTATCCACCCAAATCTAAGAAATTTGTTACCCCATTTTTCGATGTAAGATTTATTTAAAATGGCTGCAATTCTACCTACAACTTTATCGCCTTTATACGCAAGCCAATATTTGGCTTCACAATAATCAAATGCTGGATTCTTAGTTTTACTTAAAGTTAGTTTTTCATCAAACTTAAGAGGAGGAATAAAATAAGGATGATTTTTATAAAGTTGGTATGGAAAATTGATGAAAGCATTTAATCCTTTAGAGTCTATTACTTCTTTTACAACAATATCCATAAATACTATAAAATTTAAACATCAATGGAAGAAACCATTAAGATTGATAAACTAAGTTGAGTAAATTTAACTCCTTAGCAATTTTTTCAATCTTATCAAGAGCTTCATCTAATTGGCTTTTTGTATGTGTAGCCATTATTGACATTCTGATTAATGAAGAATCACTTCTTACAGCAGGTGAAACTACTGGATTTACAAAGACTCCTTCTTCGAACAATCTTTGTGTAAATTGGAAAGTGATGGCATTATCACGAATATATATTGGAAGAATTGGAGTTTCTGTGTGTCCTAATTCAAAACCTAAATCAATTAAAGCACCTTTTATATAATTTGTATTCGACCATAAAGCTTCCATTCTTTCTGGTTCTGCTTGTATAATTTCTAAAGCTGCAATGGCTGCTGCTGCTGCTGATGGTGGAATACTTGCACTAAAAATCATTGGTCTAGAATGATGTTTTAGATAATTGATAATTGAATTTGTAGAAGCAATAAATCCTCCAATTGAAGCTAAAGATTTGCTGAATGTGCTCATGATCAAATCAACTTGATTAGTTAATCCAAAGTGATCTGCAGTTCCTTTACCCATGTTTCCAATAACACCTAATGCATGGGCATCATCTACCATAACAATAACGCCATATTCATTGGCTAATCTTACAATTTCTGGTAAATTGCAAATATCACCTTCCATACTAAATACACCATCTACTACGATCATTTTAATGACATCGCTACCTTGAATAGATTTTAATTTAGTTTCAAGATCCTTCATGTCATTGTGTGCAAACTTCAACACTTTAGAAAAAGAAAGTCTGCTGCCTTCAATGATTGAAGCATGATCAAATTCATCTAATATTATCACACCATTTCTACCAGTTAATGCAGAAACAGTTCCTAAATTTGTTTGGAAACCAGTTGTAAAAATTAAAGCAGCTTCCTTTCCTACGAAATCAGCTAATCTTTCTTCTAATTCAATATGTAAAGTAGAAGTTCCATTTAAAAATCTTGAACCAGAGCAACTACTACCATATTTGTCAACAGCTGCTTTAGCAGCTTCTTTAACTTTTGGATGATTGGTTAAACCCATATAGCTATTAGAGCCAAACATTAGCCTTCTTTTACCATCAATAACCACTTCTGTATCATGGTTTTCTTCAATTGGTCTAAAGTAAGGATATATACCAGCTTTCTTAAGATCATCAGCTATAGTGAAGTCATTTAATTTTTCAGTTAGTTTGCCTAGTATCATAAATAAAAGTTGATTTATTATCTATTTTTTCTACTCTTTTTGCACTTCAACTTAATTAATCAATAGTAAAAGTTCAACGAATATAATTTAGTTTGGTTAAAATGAGCGTTTTTTTAAAAAATGAAAACATAATGATCCTTAAATTACTTTGATTTCAAAGTAAGAATCCTTTTTGTTTGCTGCAAATATCTGTTAAAATGCCTTATAGCAAAGTGTTTTAAAAAAATGTGAATATATTTTAACTTATCATTAAAATAACTTTAAAAATTTGTGTTTCGCCACATTTTCTGCCCATTGTAGCGAAATATAGTAGTTTCCAGGGCTTAAACGATTTGTGTTTAAACTTAAGATTTGATTTCCTTTTGCAAGTTCTTTTACCTCCCTTAAAATAATTTTTCCAAAAATATCGTGAATTAACAACGTTACTTTTTCATCTTTTTTGGAGTGAATATTTAATTTCAATTCTGTGCTTACTGGGTTTGGATAGATATTAAAAGCATTAATTGAAACATCTTTCAGATTAACACTGACTGTTTTAGAAAAAGCGAGTTTTCCATCTTTATCAATTTGTTTTATTCTGTAGTAATTAATTCCAGAATATGGGTGATAATCTTTAGATGAATAATCATTTAATGCAATGTATTGAGTAGAATTGAGAGAATCTATCGCTTCAAAACGAACACCATCTAATGATCTTTCAACAAAGAATTTTTCAGTATTGATTTCGTTCGATGTTTGAAAATTTAAAACTACTTTTTTGTCATTTTCTACAGTAGCTGTAAATGAAATGAATTTTAATGGAACAATTGTATTTTTTGTGTACCAAATGGGAGCAGTTATAGTTCTATTACCTGCAATAGTAATGTCAGCATAATAATATCCAGTTGAGTTTGTATTTAATGAGTTATCAGTATATGTTAATGTGTTGCTGCTACTAGATGCAATTTGAACAGGCAATGCTCCACTACCAATCACACCAAACATTAATTTAATTAATGGAGTAGAAACATTTGTTGGATCAATAGCATGTATACTGATTGCAGGAGCTTCAGAGCCTGTAATAATACTTCCCATTAATTCATTATTCAGAGTAAAATTTACTCTAGTATCACAATCTTCTGTTGCATAAAATCGTCTTGCTCTCATTGCTTCATAAAAATTTATACTATTAATAGCAGGTGCAATTACTGCTAATCTATTATTACTACTTCTTCCAAAATTTGTATAATGAGAATCATGATCCATTAGAGGTCCAATGTGATATCCTTTTGAGAGCATTCTATTATAATAATCTAGATAACCCATTGAAGTTGGAGGATCACTATAAGTAGTATTACTAGAAAATGCAGGACCACTTGCAACTGCTGAGCCTATTGCTGCACTATCTGCAGAAATGTTATAAGGAATGTTGGCAAGATTATTATAATCTGATAAATCTGGATGAGCAAAAGTTGCAAAAGAAGTATAACCTAATTCTCTATTCAAATCATTAATCATTCTAAATAATCCAGTAGTGCCTGAGGTTTCAGGAGTTCCAGTATAATCACTTTTCGGAACATATAAATTATAATTTCCAGCCTCCCATCCAATTAAATTATTTGAACCATAAATTAATACATGACCACCATTACTAATCACACCATATTCTAAACCATACAGTGCCAAGAAATTTGATGTAGTTGCTGCTGCTGCTTGATTTGTTCCTGGTTGCCAATTACTCAAACTCATACCTGCTGTTGCATGATTATGTTCTGAAATTCCTAAAAAATCCATGCATAAAGAATTTTTTGCATAGGCATAATTATCAGCTGGTGTAAATGACAAATTATCTACGTTTCCATCAGAATAAGAAGAGTGTGCATGCAAATTTCCAAAGTAAAAATTATTTACTGAAGAGGATGTTGTAGTTGCATTTCCTGTTAATGGGTTTGTAGTTAAAAACATTGGATTAGTGCCATTACAAATACTATTTTTTGAGAAAATAAAATAATAATATTGAGTTGTGCTACTTAATCCATTATCAATAAATGATGTAGCTAATGAGTTTGAGACAACGACTCCACTTCCAATAAAATTTCCTGTAACATAATTAGTTCCATTAACTGGAACTGCACCCAAACTTGAAGTTAAACTTCTAACAACAATATAGCCATCTGCATTTGTAGCAGTAAAATATCCATTAACAGAATTATTAGTTGCTGATAAATTTAATAATGTTGGTTGAGATGCTGGTGTAACACAAGTTGGTAGAGCAATGGTAGTTGCATTTGAAACTAGAGGAGCAACTGTATTGTAAGCTGGGCCATTATTGCAAAATTGACTATTAATTCCAAATACAAAAAAATAATATTGTGTACCACCTATTAAATTTAATGCAGTAAAATTTGTATTTGAAGTTCTAGTGATTACTGTTCCATTTCCTAAAACATTACCTCCATTATAAGTAGTTCCATTATTTAATGTACCTGTAAAAGTTGGAGAAGGGCATCTAACAATTAAATATTCATCAGTATTTGCTGCTGCAGTAAAATTTCCTGTAATACTTGTTACTGTTATGTTACTTAATATTAAAGAAGTTGGTTGTGCAACAGGAGCAACACAATTTATGGGTCCAGCCAAAGTTGTTGCAGAGCCTGTTAGAGGATTAATAATATTATATAATGGGCCACCAGTACATATATTATTCATTGAATAAATAAAGAAATAATGTGTAGAAGAATTTGATAAACCAGTTACATTTACTGAATTTCCATTGGTTATTGAAATTACAGTTCCATCTCCTAATTGATCACCAATATTATAATTTATATTATTAATTGGATGAGATGTTAACGAACTATTATTACTCATAATAACTAAATAATTATTTGGAGTAGGGCTTGCAGGAGTATATGAAAATTGAATTGAATTATAAAGAACATTAGTTGCAAGAAAAGTTGTTGGTTGAGCAGTAGGAGCAATACATGCAATTGTTGGCAATGCAGTTACTTTAACATTATCAATATTGATTCTAGGTCTAGAGCCACTTGACCCACCACTGCCATTTGAATAATAAAATCTTAATCTTGCAGTTGAAGATCCACTAAAATTTGATGGTAATGTAATGTTGCTAATACTTCCTGCTGTTGGGCTATTATTTGTGAAATTTAAAACTTGAGCAGAAGTAATTTCTGTAAAAACTACACCATCAATAGAACTATAAACTCTTAAAGAACCATTTCTATTTCCTGTACTATTATTTAACGAATTCCAATCGAAACTTAAAGTACCTGCATTAACACTCGTAAAATCTAAAAAAAAGTCAACTGCAATTGCAGATGTATTATCTGTTGTTCCAGAAGTAATCATAAACACAGATTGTGCCCCTTTATAAAAACCAGAATTATAAAATGTAGGAGATGGAGTTTGGAAAAAAGTTGAAGAAACAGTCAATTTTGTTCCATTAGGAACAGAACCAGTTCCTCCAATATCATTTCCTCTCCAAGCTGCAGCACCAATTCCTGCAGTAAAAGTTCCATTTTGTGGAGTTGTATTATATACCCAATTATCAATGTCAGCAAAAGTTTCTGTATAAGTATAATTAGGTTGTACTGATAAATTAATGGGTGTTTGACTATTTACTTTAAAAGCAATAAATAACAACAGGGCTACGATTCTTATTTTTTTCATTAATGAGTTATAAAAGGAATGCAAATGTCCGTCATTTCAAATTTTAAATTGAATTAATTGTAAAGAATAATTGAATATTGTTAGTAGAATGATTTTTAGGCATGAGCAATTTGAGTGTTTCTCATGACTTTGCTACATTAAGTTTAACTTTGGTAACCTAATTTCAACAATTGGCTTTTTTAAAAAAAATATTTTCATTGTATAAACAAACTTGCATTTTTTGTTTGTTGCTTATTGGTGTAGGTACTCAAAAAATAGTTGCACAGGATTGCCCTCCTAATATAGATTTTGAAAATGGAAATTTTAATAATTGGAAATGTTATATTGGTAATGTAGAACGTGGATCAAATTTTTCTAATGTTATATCATTAATTCAAACTCCAAACCCTGTAGAAAATAGACATACACTTTACAATGCAGGTTTATCTTCAAACATTAAAGATTATTATGGAGGATTTCCTGTCGTTTGTCCAAATAGTAGTAATTATTCGGTTAAACTTGGTAATAATAAAGGTGGTGCAGAAGCAGAGGGTTTATCGTATGAATTTACTATTCCTGCAGATAGAAATACTTTTGCATTAATTTATAATTATGCTGTTGTTTTTGAGGATCCCAAACATCGTGTTTTTGAACAACCTCGTTTAGAATTAGAAATTACTAATGTTACAGATTCTTCAAAGATTAGTTGTTCTTCTTTCATTTTTATTCCAAATGGATCTTCTTTGCCTGGATTTTTTCAATCTAGCAAATCAGATACTACTGCTGTTTGGTGTAAAGATTGGACTGCTGTAACAGTTAATCTAAATAACCTAGCAGGAAAAACAATTAAATTATTTTTTAAAACTGCCGACTGTACGTTTGAAAAGCATTTTGGTTATGCTTATGTTGATATTAATACTGAATGTAGTAGCGAATTTCAAGGAGCCATTTATTGCAAAGATGATACTGCAGTGAATTTAATTGCACCTTATGGCTATCAAAATTATGCATGGTATAATAATAATTTTTCACAGTTATTAGGTATTCAACAACAAATAAAATTTTCTCCTCCACCCTTAAATTCTCCTACATTAAAAGTAGTATTAACTCCCTATAATGGTTATGGTTGCTTGGATACTTTGTTTACAAAACTTTACGACACCTTACAACTAAAAGCTAATGCTGGCATTGATAAAGCTTCATGTAATGGAGAAGAAATTCAGATAGGAGAAAATCCAAAAGCTGGTATTCAGTATAATTGGATGCCAGAAATAGGTTTATCCAATTCATCTATTGCTAATCCAAGATTAATTCCAGATTCATCAACCGAATACATTTTAACGATTCGAAATTATGGAGGTGGATGTGTTAATTCAGATACTGTTAAAGTAATTACATCGATTATTGATAGTTCACTTTCATTAATTGGTAAATCTTTATTTTGTATTACATCAAATGATAGTGCATTATTATTTGTACAACCCAATGACAGTATTCAATGGTTTATGAATGAAACTGCTATAGCTAATTCAAATTATTTAAAATATAAAGTGAATGAATCAGGTAATTATCATGCAATACTTTATACAAAGTATGGTTGTTTTTCAAAAACAAAAGATCAGTATATAAAAATTGAAACTCCATTAAAAGGAATTCAATACCCAATAATATATGCTGTTAAAAATTTGCCTTTAGAATTAGAATCGAGATTATTTGGAAAATCTGTATTATGGACACCTTCATTCAATCTTAATTCATCAAATTCAACTCATCCAATTTTTACGTCTAGTCTAGAAAATGATCATTTATATAAAATTAATATTATTTCCGATGCCGAATGTTTAACAATTGATACGCAATTAGTAAAAGTTATTAGAGAAATAAAAATATATGTACCAGATGCTTTTACTCCCAATAACGATGGACTAAACGATTACTTGAAGCCTGCATTTATTGGGTTTAAGAAAATTAATTTCTTTAGAATTTATGATAGATTTGGTAAGCTCATTTTCGATTTGACTAATAATTATTTAGGCTGGAATGGGAGAATAAATAATATGATGCAAACCACTGGAACATTTGTATGGGTTGCACAAGGCTTAGGAGTTGATGATAAAATTTATACAGATAAGGGTACAACTATACTCTTACGTTAATTTTAAGATGTTACTTAACTCTTGTGTTTCTTTAAACTTTATAATATTAATAAATTGAAAGTTTTAACTTCGAATACTTAAATCGACAAATTGACTTTTTTACGAATTATTATTTCAAGAATTAAATTTTGCATTTTTTATTTGGTACTTTTTTGTTGCTTTTTGCAAAAAACTGTTGCACAAGAATGCCCACCAAATATTGATTTTGAATTAGGAGATTTCTCAAATTGGACATGTTACACAGGCAATGTGAGTGTTGGGCCTAATCTTGAAAATATTATTACACTTCAAAAACTAAGCGGTCCTAAATTTAATAGACAAACACTTTTTTCTGCAAAAACTGATAGACAAACCAATGACTATTTTGGAGGATTTCCTGTATTATGTCCTAATGGAAGTAATTATTCAGTTAAACTAGGAAATAATCAAGGAGGGGCTCAAGCAGAAGGACTTTCTTATGAATTTACAATTCCAAGTAATCAAAATTCTTATTTTTTAGTGTATAATTATGCTGTTGTATTTCAAGATCCAGATCATTCCCCATTTCAACAACCTCGATTAGAATTAGAAATAACAAATGTTACCGACAATTCACCAATAAATTGCCCATCATTAGCATTTATTCCTAATGGTGCTGGATTGCCTGGTTTTTATAAATCACCTATTGTTGATCCTAATTCAACACCAGTTTGGTGTAAAGATTGGTCGGCAGTAACTGTAAATTTAAATGGATTAGCAGGTAAAAAAATACGAATGCTTTTTAAAACAGCAGACTGTACTTTTAGTGCACATTTTGGATATGCTTATTTAGATATTAATGCAGAATGTAGTAGTGAGTTTGTAGGGGCATCTTATTGTCATGATGATACAGCAGTAAACATTGTAGCCCCTTATGGTTATCAAAATTATAAATGGTTCAATCATAATTTCACCCAAGTTTTAGGTTCAAGTCAAACAATGAAATTTGAACCACCACCGCCTGTGGGTTCTAAAATTGCTGTAGAATTAACTCCCTTCAATGGCTATGGTTGTTTAGATACTTTATTTGCTATTTTATATGATACACTAAATCTCAAAGCAAATGCTGGACAAGATTTGGCATCTTGTAATGGTGATGAGGTTCAAATTGGGGAAAATCCAAAAGCAGGAGTGCAATATCATTGGCTTCCTGAAAATGGTTTATCAAATCCTCGAATATCAAATCCTCTTTTAATACCAGAAAGTACAACTCAATATATTTTGACCTTAAGAAATTATGGAGGTGGTTGTAGGAGTTCAGATACGGTTCAAGTTATAGCCTATATTATTGATAGTTCTCTGATGGTAAATGGTAAAACTGCATTTTGTACTTCAACTAATGATAGTGCAATTCTTTTTGTAAACGCTACAGATAGTGTACAATGGTATAAGGATGATATTTATATTTCGAATGCTAATGCTTTACAATATAAAGTAAATGAGGCAGGAAATTATTATGCTTTATTATATGACACTCATGGATGTAAATCTAAAACTAGAATTCAAAATATCAATATTGAAATGCCCATTCCTGGTTTGAATTATCCTGTGAAATATGCAATTAAAAATGTACCATTAGATTTGGAATCCAGACCTATCGGAAAAACATTTTTTTGGAATCCAAGCTTTAATCTAAATACTTCAAATGCTCCAAATCCTATTTTCAATTCATCCTTTGAGCAAGAATATTCATATAAAATTGATATCATAACAGAAGCTGGTTGTTTAACAGTTGATACCCAAAAAATCTTTGTAATAAAAGAAATAAAATTACATGTTCCAACTGCATTTACCCCAAATGGAGATGGTTTAAACGATTATTTAAAACCTGCTTTGCATGGGTTTAAACAATTGAATTATTTTAAAATATTCAATAGAAATGGACAACTAATTTTTGATTTACAACAAAATCAAAATGGTTGGGATGGAAAAATAAATAATAAACTGCAAGATGCTGGAACCTATGTTTGGGTGGCACAAGCTATTGGAATCGATGATAAAATTCATATTGAAAAGGGAACTACAGTTTTAATGAGATAATTATTTTAGTGATACTTTCTATTAAAATAATTATTCAACAATTTTAATTGAATTAAAAGCATAACTATAAAAAACAATATTGAATAATAAGCAATTTCAGTTGATTTTTCACTTATACACTATTGATGAAAATGAAAAATGTTTCTGATGAAAAGTAATTAAATTATTATAAGCTCTATATTTCTAACATGTGAGTTACCAAGTTAACATCGGAATCTAAATTCAACTTTTTTCTTAATCTATACCTTCCAATTTCAACACCTCTAACTGAAATATTCATTAGTTGTGCAATTTCTTTAGTTGACAAATTCATTCTTAAATAAGCAGAAAGTTTTAATTCAGTCGGTGTAATATTTGGATATTTTTCTTTAAGTATATACAAGAAATCACTATGTACATTATCAAAATGCTGAGCAAAATGTTCCCAATCCTCATCTAACTTTTCATCTTCTTGTAACGATTTTAACATCTTTTTTAAATCAGCATTTAGCTTATCATTACTGTTTTTTTTAATTAAATGAGCTATTTCAGATTTAATTTTTGAAAGTAGTTCTCCTTTTTTCAATAAATGCATTGCAGAATTAGCTAATTCAGAATTTTTAAACTCTATATCAGCTTGTAGCTTTTCATTTTTTACAGCAATTAATTCACTTTCTGCTTCTTTTATTTTTCGTTTATGAACATCTTTTAATGCAATTTGCTCATTAGCATATTTAATTTCTTGTAACTTGTAAATATTATTTTGTCGTTTAATTAGGTAATATATTAGAAAGCAAGCTAAAATAAAATAAGTTAAATAAGCCTTTTTCGTTTTATACCAAGGGGGAAGAATTTTAAAACTGTATTTTTCAATATTCGATTCAATGCCTAGATTATTTCTTGCTTTAACCTCAAAAGTATATGAGCCAGTTGGCAGATTATTAAATTCTTTTTCTGTTTTAACAGACCATTCTGACCAATTTTCTATAAATCCTACAAGTCTGTAGCTATATTCTAAATTAACTTGTTGACCAAATAATGCAGTAGCAAATTCAAAAAGTATAGTGTTCCATTTATTATTAATATCATTACTTGTTTTCGATATAGTGGACGAGCTTAAATTATTACCAGCATAAATCAAACTATCAGATTTGTCGCCAATAAAAATGTTTCTTATTTGTACTTTAATTGCACTAGAATTGTTTATATATTTTTCAAAATCAATATTGAAAAAACCATTTTCACCTCCAATAATAATGTTGTTTTTATTGATGGGATAAATAAATTCAAATCCACTTAAAATTCTATTATTTAACTCTGGAAAAAAGATAATACTTGGTTTTCCAGATGGATCTTTTATTACGCCAATATTTTTTTCTGTAACAAACCAAATGTTTCCCTGAGTATCATTTTTCAAATAGCGTATGCTTAAATTTCCAATTAATTGTTTATAAAATTCAGATGGAATAAATCTATCAGTATTAGAGTTGTATAGATAGATTCCTTTTTCTGTTGTAATTAATATTTCATTCTGAATTTTATAAAGGTGATTGTTGTTTTTTGAGGGAAGTCCATTGTTTTCTGTATAATGTTTAATTAAATATTTATCATTTGATTCTTTAATAAGCTTAAAAACACCATGGTAAGGGTGTGAAACCCAAATATTATTATCCTTATCTAGTGAAATAAATCTTGATGATTCTTTGAATTCGGGAATTTGTTCTGCAGAATTAAAAGTGCTGTTTGAGTAATTAAAATATTGTAAACCAGAATAATTTCCTGTTATAATTTTGTCTGTAGGATAAATTGATGAAGTTGGAATAAAATTCCAAAAGCCTGTTTTTGTGTTGATTGGGTAAGCAATATTATTTTTAACAATTGATGCACCTTCATGGTGGCCAACTAAAATTAAATTATTAATTTCTGCTAAACTCCAAATCTGACCTTTTGCTCTCTCAACCAATTTGAAATTTCCTTTAGAGAAACTAATATCACTTTCGTTTTGAATTGGTACAGAGTATAAGCCAGAAGATGTTCCTGTATATAGAATATTATTATGTAATAATGCTGTATAACCAGATTCGCTTTCTAAGCTTGGATTTAATCTTTTAATAGCACTATTAAATTCAATGCAATCTATACCATTATCTAAGCCAAGCCATATGTTTTTTTGCTGGTCTTTAAAAATGCTTAAAACATTGTTATTCTGTAATCCCTCTGTTTTAGTAAAACTTTGAATAATCTCTCCATTAGAATTTAAAATATGTACACCTTTATACGAAGTTGCAATTGCAATAGTCTTGTCATCAAGTATTGTTGCATCATAAATTCTTTCTTTTTCAACTTGAGATAAGGAAGTTGTGTTCCATTTTTCTAATTTGCTATCAAAATATTTATAGATTCCATTTTTTAAGGTTGTAAAAAAGATATTGTTTGAAAATGTAAGAATTGAAGTAATTTCTGTATTTATTGGAAGCAAATTCTTTTCGCTAATAGGTTTTAAAATATCCTTTTCAAACAAATAAATTCCCTTTTCGCTATCTTGAGTAAAAATTGTTTCGTTTGAAATTCCTAAAAAAGACCATTCATTAGGGGCGTAATAAATTTTAGTTTTTTGTTTGGTTAATCTGATAATTTTACTATGAGTTCTAAAGTAAACACTATTATTAATTATTTTAATATCCCATATATCTCCAAAATTTCTATCTTTTTTATCAATAAGATTTAAAATGGAGTGGAATTCTAATTTTCCAATTTGGTTAGGATAGAAATAGCCTATTTCGTCTTGTCCCCCAACAAAAATTTTATGATCATCACTAATTTCAAGTGATCTGACAATTGTTTTATTCGGTAATGGAAATAAATTCCATTTTTTTCCATCATAAGTTAATAATCCTTCATTATTTGCAATGTAAATGATACCAGAATTATCTTGTTTAATATCCCAATTTTGTAAACCAGCTTTATATAAACTTTTAGAAAAATTATTAATATTAGGCAATCCAATAGTGTTTTGAGCTTCTAAAAAAAAGGGAATAAATAAAAAAAGTAGAAAATTTGTTTTTTTTAATTTTTCGAATAGTAGTATATAAAAATTAAACATTGTAGTAGTAATGATGTAGTAAATATAGTTGAAAAAATTGAAAAATTATTGTATGATGTAGTAGTGATGTGTGTAGTTTCTTGGCAATTGAAGTAGAAGAAAATATTTTAGCCACCTCATTTATTATAAAATAAGTGAGTAATCAATCAAAATTTACCACTCATGAAAAAAAGCTACTTATTACTATTAACATTTATGCTATCAGCTTTTCAAGTTATAGCACAATCTCCAACAACTGCTGCTCCTACACCACCAACTAGAAATGCTGCAAATGTAATTTCTATATATAGTGGAGCATATTCTAACCTAGCAGCAACTAATTTCAACCCTTTTTGGGGTCAAGCAGGCTTTGGAGCAGCAACAGAAATTACTGTTGCAGGAGATCAGATTAGAAGTTATCCTGGTATGAATTATCAAGGCATAGAATTTCAATCTGGGATCAATTTGGCCTCTATGGATAGTTTGCATTTAGATATTTGGACGCCAAATTGTACCTCTTTTGATATTTATTTAGTAGCTGGCTCTGGTGCTGGCGAAAGATTAGTAAATAAAACATTAACTCTTTCAGGTTGGAACAGTGTTAACATTAAATTGTCTGAATATTCAATCACAGGGATTACCAATGGGTAATATTATTCAATTTAAATTTGTTACTGTTACGCCAGCTGCTGGTGCAAATATTTTTATAGATAATATCTATTTCTATACTAATGCATCTTTACCTACATTATCAAATTTCAATATTCCAGCAAAACTTGTTGGTGATGCTCCATTTACATTAACAGCTCCAACATCAAATAGTTCTGGTGCATTCAGTTACTCTAGCAGTAACACTGGTGTTGCAACTGTTTCAGGAAATACAGTAACTGTTGTTGGAGTAGGTACAACTATAATCACTGCTACTCAAGCAGCAGCAGGTTCATATTCTTCTGGAACAATTACTGCTAATTTAGTAGTTTCTTTTCCTCCACCTACAACAGCTGCACCTGTACCAACACGAGCTGCAGCGAATGTAAAATCTTTGTTTAGCGACACTTATCCAAATGTTGCTGGAACTGACTGGAATCCATTTTGGGGCCAAACTACCGTTTCTACTGAAGTTTCAATATCTGGAAATGCTACAAGAAAATATGAGAGTTTAAATTATCAAGGTACACAATTGGCTTCTGCTTTAAATATGAGTGCTGCAAGCCATTTACACCTTGATCTTTATTCACCTAATTGTACTGAATTTAAAATTTCATTAATTAAAACAACTGGTGGAACTTCAGAAATTCCATTTACTTTTACACCTACATTAAACTCATGGAATTCAATAGACATTCCTTTAACAGCATTTTCTCCTGCAATTATTGCCAGTGTAGAGCAAATTAAAATTGAAGGATTACCAGCTTCTACTGCTTTGGTATATTTAGATAATATTTATTTTTGGCATGCAACAAATATATTACCAGTTTCACTTGCAGATTTCTCAGCAATAAAAGAGGGTAACACTGCTAAATTAAATTGGGTTACATTATCTGAAACAAATAACAAAGGCTTTGATATTCAAAGAAGTGTTGATGCAAAATCATGGGAAACTTTCAAACATGTAGAAGGAGTTGGAAACTCAAGTTCAAAAACTGATTATTCTGCAATTGATGAAAGCCCAATAAAAGGAACTAACTTTTACAGGTTAATGCAAATTGATCTTGATGGAAAAACTGCATTCTCAAAAGTTGTATCTGTTAGATTTGCTGATAAAGAAAACTTAAACTTAAGTTTCTTCCCAAATCCTGCAAAAGATAGAGTAGTTGTTTTAGTAGATCAAATCGAAGATAAAAATGCAAGTATTGAAATAGTAGATTTACAAGGTAAAAGAATACAATCTTTGACTTTAACTAACCAACAATCGAATAGTAATATAATTCTAGATGTAAGTCATTTAACAAAAGGATTATATATCATTAAATTAAATACTGGCACTACTATTAAAACAAGTAAACTTATTATACAATAATCCTAATTGGATTAAAAAATTTAAATCAATTGTTTATGAATTTAAAAATCTCAAAAGTTTTTTCATTTCTATGGCTAGCCATTTTATTGCCAGGTTTTGTGTTTGCACAAAGTCTTTCAGTAACAGGGAATGTAAAAAGTAGTACTACAGGACAATCTTTAAAAGGTGTTTCCATTGTTGTGAAGGGTTCAAGCTCTGGAACAAGCACCGATGAGCAAGGCAATTTTTCAATTAAAGTTCCTAAAAAAGGTTCTGTTTTAGTTTTCAGTAATGTTGGATACAAAAGCCAAGAATTTGCTGTAAGTAAAGATGGAAAAGTTGAAATTAAACTCGTAGATGGAGCAACACAATTAGATGAAGTTGTTATTAATGTGGGTTATGGTACTCAAAAAGTAACAAAAGTTTCTGGTGCAATATCAACTGTTAAAAGTGCTGATATTGAAAAATTAAGACCAGTAAGAACTGAAGAAGCTTTGCAAGGTAGAGCATCTGGTGTTAATGTAATTCAAAGTGGCTCACCAGGTTCTAAGCCAACAGTTTTAATTAGAGGTATTCCATCTTTCTCAGGAACAGATCCTGTTGTTATTATCGATGGAGTTCCACAAACTTTAACAGATTTAAATGCAATTAATGCTATCGATATAGAATCTATTAGTGTTCTTGAAAGATGCTGCAACTACTGCAATTTATGGAGTTAAAGGAGGTAATGGTGTTATTTTAGTTACCACTAAATCTGGAAGAAGAAATCTTAAAACAGAAGTTAGTGTGAGTAGTAATTATGGAATACAAGAAGTACTAAATACAGTTGGTGTATTAAATGCAACAGAATATGCAGCCATAATAAATGAAGGAAGTACTACTGCTGGTGGGAATGTAATTTTCTCAAACTTATCTACTTTAGGAGTTGGAACAGATTGGCAAAAAGAAGTTTTTAAAACAGCTGCTATGCAATCACATAATGTATCTGTTAGAGGTGGAAGTGATAAAATGAGTTATTTTTTATCTGGTGGTTATTTGGGTCAAGGAGGTATAGTTGGAGGTAATGAAAAATCTAATTTTAGTAGAGGAAATTTTACTGCTAACTTAACTTTTAACTTAAGCAATAAGTTAAAATTCTTATTTAATAATACTGCTGTAATACTTGATGCAAAAGGGATTCAAGAAAATTCTTTTAATAGTGTAATTGGAAGTGCTTTAAATTTCGATCCAACAGTTTCAGTTTTAAATACAGTTCCAAATACAGTGGGTAAATATGGGTTTAGTAATTTGTTATTATCTGAAATATTTAATCCATTAACTAAATTAGATAATACTTATAACAAAAACAATGGCTTTAAGCTTTATGGAAAATTTGAATTTCAATACGATGTAACTAAGAACTTAAAAATAAGTACACGTTTTGGTTATACTAAATATGATGGAAATGCTAAAAGCTTTACCCCATTAATTTTCTATGGCCCAATGAATGTAGATAATTCAATGAATGCTGATGGTAGCACTGTTACTGGAAGGAATAATAGTGTGTCTCATGAGAAATCAAGTAATTTTAATTACACTTGGGAAACATTTGCTAACTACAATTTCTCATTAGGAAATAAACACAATTTTGAAACAGTATTAGGAATGTCGTTAGCCAAAGTAACTGGTAATACTGCTGGTGCAACTAGACAAGATGTTCCTTTCAATTCATGGGAATTTGCCGATTTTACAGCTGCAACAGGAAATAATACTCCAACAAATACTAATGCATTAACAGGTTATTACTACCAATATTTCAGAAGAAATTTATCTTATTTCTCTCGTGTAAATTATGATTATGATAATAAATATTTAGCTTCTATTACTATTCGTAGAGATGGTTCTTATGCTTTTGGTAATAATAATAAATATGCCAACTTCTTATCTGGTTCTTTAGGTTGGGTGGTTACTAATGAAAATTTCTTTAAATCAAAGACTATCAATTACTTAAAAATTAGAGGAAGTTATGGTTCTATAGGAAATGAAAATGTGAATCCTCAATTTGTAAAAATTATTACAGGTGGGCCTAGTTATGATAATCCTCCAAATAGTAATGGTTATACATTTGGTGATGTGTTTTATCCAGGTTCAACTGTTGGCTCTGCAGCAAATGATGCTTTAAGATGGGAAAGACAATTACAAGCCAATGTTGGTTTCGATATGATCTTATTTAAAAACAAAGTTTCTTTATCGGTTGATTATTTCGAAAAGAAAGTAGATGGTTTATTATTTACTCCATCAGCATCATTATATCTTGGAACAGTACCTATTCCAACTGCTAATATTGGTTCAACAAAAACTTCAGGTTTAGATATTACATTAGGTTATAATGAAAGAATTGGTAAAAATATTCAAATTATCAAACTCATTTACATTCACTACTGCAACTAATTTAGTAACTGAAACGAATGATGATGGTACAGCTAAAATATTTGGTGGTTATTATTTTAATGGTCAAAGCCAAAGTGTAACTGTATTTGAAAAAGGAAAAACACCAGGATATTTTTATGGTTATAAAACTGATGGATTATTTCAAACTTATGCCGACATTACAAAAGCAGCAACACAAACAGGTGCTCAACCTGGTGATATTAAATTTGTTGATGTTAATGGCGATGGAAAAATTTCTGCTGAAGATCAAACACAAATTGGAAATCCATTTCCAAAATTCACTTTAGGTTGGAATTTTAATATTGAGTATAAAAATTTCGATTTTACTGCATTTACTTATGCTTCTATTGGAAATGACATTTATAGTGCTTGGGAAAGAAATGCTAACTATTCTAATAAATATAGAGGTGTTTTAGCAAGATGGACAGGACCAGGTTCAACTAATAGTGCAAGAAACCCTCGTTATTCTTTTACAGATGCTAATAGCAATATTCGTGTTTCAGATAGATATGTAGAAGATGGATCTTTTATTAAAGTAAAAAACATTCAATTAGGCTATACTTTTCCTAAATCAACTATCAAAAGTTTATTCAGTAGTTTAAGAATGTATTTCCAAGTAAAAAATGCTTTTGTATTTACTAAATATTCTGGATTTGATCCAGAAATTTCTGGAGGTGTTTTAGATTCAGGAATTGATAGAGGTGCTTATCCTCAAGCAAGAACATTTGCATTTGGTTTAGACATTAAATTATTATAAAATAAAAATTCAAGATATATGAATAATATTAAAATAACTTTGGGTGCCTTACTCTTTACTGGTATGATGTTTACATCATGCAATAAATGGGTAGATTATAACCCTCATGAAGATTTTCAAATTACCGAATTAGATTATTTAAGATCTGAGAGTGATTATAGAACAATGGCTGTAAGTGTGTATACACCAATTCAATGGTTAAATCAAGCTGTACCAGTTGCTGATATTGCTTCAGATAATGCAGTAAGTGGTGGTGAAAATGCCTCTGATGTATTAGCACTTCAACAAATTGATGATTATACTCATACTCCTGTTAATTATACATTAACTGAGCTTTGGCAAGGAGCTTATGAAGGTGTTAACAGAGCCAATTACATGACTCAGTATAAAGATAAAAATCTTGGTGGAGTAACAGTAGCTTTTGCAGGTAAAGAAGCTTTATATGGTGAGGTATATTTTTTAAGAGCTTACTATTATTTTCATTTAGTTAAATTTTTTGGAGATGTACCTTTATTTATAGATAAACGTTTAGGGTTATCTGATTCTAAAACTTTAACAAGAGCAAAAAAAGCAGACGTATATGCACAAATTGAAAAAGATTTAAATGCTGCAATTGCTGTTTTACCAACAGTACAAGTACAAAAAGGTAGAATTACAAAATATGCTGCACAAGCTTTATTAGGAAAAGTTTTCCTTTATCAAAATAAATTCGATGCTGCTGCTCCTGTTTTAGAAAGCATTATAACTTCAAATGCCTTTAGCTTAGTTTCTGATTTTGGATCAATATTTCTTGCAGCAGGTGAAAATGGACCAGAATCCGTTTTCGAAATTCAGTATTCAAATACTTCACCTTATTATAATTGGAATGGAGTTAATAGAGGACAAGGAAATCACTCAGTACAACAATGTGGTATCAGAGGTTTAAATGGTTCTGCTGCTATGCCTTATGCTGCAGGTTGGAGTACTAATTTGCCTACTCAAAATTTAGCAAATGCATACACTACTGGTGATAAAAGAAAAGCTGTAACTGTTTTAGATATTGAAGCTTACAAAACTGCTAATCCTGCTTTTGGTATTACTTATCAAGTAGCACCATATAAAAACACTGGTTTATATAATCAAAAATATTTACCACGTAAGGGAGAAACATCTGGTCAGGTTGAATTAAATTATTTAAATAATTTCAGAACTATTCGCTATGCAGAAGTTTTATTAATGGCTGCTGAAGCATATAATAGAGCAACTGCTGCAAATGATGTTAAAGCACAAGGATATTTAAATCAAGTTCGTCAAAGAGCATTTGGAAATATCTTCAAACAATATTACATCAACTGGTACTGCTTTAAAACAAGCCATTTGGGATGAAAGAAGATTAGAACTTGCCATGGAAGGTGATCGCTTTTTTGATTTAGTTCGTACTGGTCAAGCTTCAACAAAAATCACAGGATTTCAAACTGGTAAGCATGAAGTTTTTCCTATTCCACAGATTGAAATCAATATTTCTGGCTTAACTCAAAATGCAGGTTATTAAACTTATAATAAAATAATTATGAAATCAATTCAAAAATTTTTAAGTTGTACTTTACTTTTTACAGTTTTTTTATTAGGCTGTAAAAAAGAAAGTTTCGATGATACAAGCTTTACATCAACAGATCCAAACCCTAATGCATTAGGTGTGATGTTTGATATTACACAAGATAATACTGGCTTAGTAACAATTACACCTAATGGTACTAGTGCAGTAAGCTATGATGTTTATTATGGACATGGAGGAACAACCCCAACAAAAGTTGAAGCAGGAAAAAGGACTACACATACTTATCCTGAAGGAGTTTTTAATGTTAGAGTTGTAGCATATAATGTAACTGGAAAAACAGCAGAAGTTACAAAACCCCTAACAGTTTCATTTAGAGCTCCTGAAAATTTAGTTATTACTGTAACAAAAGATGCTACAAACAATTATAAAGTAAATGCATCTGCAACTGCTCTTTATGAAACAAACTTCAAAGTTTTTTGGGGAGATGTACCTAATGAAGTTGGAGAATTATTTTTAGAAGGACAAACTGTTAGCAAAATATATGCAGCAACAGGAATTTATAAAGTAAAAATCACAGCATATAGTGGAGGTGCTGCTACAAAAAGTGATTCTGTAAATATTTCAATTACTGATCCTATTGTCTTGCCTCTTGATTTTCAATCTTCAACTATAAATTATGCATTCACTAACTTTGGGGGAGCCACTGCAACTAAAATTGCAAATCCACAAATGAATGGTATTAATACTAGTTCTAGTGTTGGAAGAATGGTTAAAGGAGCACCAGAAGTTTGGGCAGGAAGTTTTTTAACACTTGGCTCACCCATAGATTTTTCTACGAACAAAGTATTTCGAATGAAAGTTTTTTCTCCAAGAGTGGGAGCTAAATTTTTATTAAAAGTTGAAAATGCAACAAATGGTGGAATCAATTTTGAAAAAGAAGCTACTTGTACAGTTGCCAATGCGTGGGAAGATTTAGTATTTGATTATAGTGCAATCAACACAGCAAATAGTTATCAAAAAATTGTTTTAATTTTCGACTTAGGTACTGCTGGAGATGGTTCTCCAAACTTTACTTATTTATTTGATGATATTCGTCAAACCAATCAGTTACCAACTGCTTTAATGACACTACCAATTACTTTTGATGATCCTGGAACAAATTATAGCGTTATTGATTTTGGTGGAGCAATTAGTGTTAATGATGTTGATCCTACATTAAGCACAAATAAAGTAAAGAAAACAACAAAACCAAATGGTGCTGAAACTTGGGCTGGTACAACTATGGGTTCTGGATTTGTTACACCATTAGGATTAACACCTACAAAATCTCAAATGAGTGTAAGAGTTTATGCTCCAGCTTCTGGTTTAAAAGTTCGTTTAAAAGTCGAAGATAAAAATGATCCAACAAAATCTGTTGAAACTGAAAAAACTACATCTGTAGCTAATGCATGGGAAACTATTGTTTTCGATTTTGCAAATCAAGCAACCGGAACAGCTGCTATTAATTACACTTATACATATGATAAGGCATCCATATTTTTTGATTTTGGAACAGCAGGAAATGGAAAGGTTTTTTATTGGGATGATGTAATACTATTACCAACTAAT
The DNA here is from genome assembly GCA_963716885.1 of uncultured Chitinophagaceae bacterium. GTDB lineage: Bacteria > Bacteroidota > Bacteroidia > Chitinophagales > Chitinophagaceae > CAIVPM01. The sequence goes on from CAVQUL010000006.1 coordinate 189,476, forward strand.
CAAGCAGGATTAGGACTTCCTTTAGATTTTCAATCTACAACCTTGAATTATACTTTCACAAATTTTGATGGTGGTAATGTTACTATTGTTAATAATCCTTCAGCCACTGGAATCAATACTAGTACTAAAGTAGGTAAAATGATTAAAAGTGCAGGCCAAGTTTGGGGTGGAAGTTGGATAGGTTTAGATGCTCCAATGAACTTCACTTCAAGCATTATGAAAATGAAAGTATATTCTCCAAGAGTTGGGGCTAAAGTTTTATTGAAAATTGAAAATCAAACTAATGGAGCTTTAAATTTTGAGAAAGAGGTTTTAACAACTGTTGCTAATGGTTGGGAAGAATTAACTTTTGATATGAGTGGTAGAAATACAGGAAATACTTATCAAAAAGTTGTTTTAATATTCGACTTAGGAACAATGGGTGATGGCTCAGCAAATTTTACATTCTATTTTGATGATATCAGAATTAACTAATTAATAAAATCATAAATCATGATGAAAAATAAAAATATTCTTACACTAGTTATAGTAACATTAATTGGCTTAATTAGTTGTACAAAAGAGAAATTTTCTTTTGGAGACATCAAAGCTCCAACTGGATTAACTATAGATGCTGTTGTTGTAGGAGCAAATGCATCAAATCCGAATGGAGATGGAACTGGATTTGTTTTGATAACAGCAACAGCAACAAATGCTCTTACTTATAATATAGATTTTGGTGATGGAACTAAACAAGTTGTGCCTTCTGGTAAAATAAATTACAAATTCACTAACCCAGGAACTTTTGATTATACAATTGTTGTAAATGCAATAGGAACTGGTGGAGAAATGTCAACCATAAGCAAAAAAGTAAAAGTGTATTCAGCATTTGAAATACCTGCAACAATGAGGCAAAATTTAACCAATGGTTCAAGTAGAATATGGATTACTGATAAAGATGCTCCTGGGCATTTTGGTGTTGGACCAGCAACTGAATTTTGGCCAATGTGGTATGCAGCAACTCCAAACTCTCGTGAAGCTTGTGCCTATGATGATGAAATTACATTTACAAATGCAGGTGCAAACATTACAATGAATGTAAATAACAAAAGCGAAAGTTTTTCAATTGGTGCAGCAACACCATTTTATGGATTTTCTGGTGCCGATCAATGTTTGCCATTAAACACTGGTGGTACAAAACAATTAGTGTTTATGGATGCTAACTCAGGTTCAACAAGTTCAAACTCTACATTAATTCAATTTAGAGTTCCTGGAAATGGAATTGTTAATTTTGGAACTGGAGGTATAACTTATGAAATATTAGAAATTACAAACACAACTTTACACTTGAGAAATATTGGTGCCGATGGTAATTCTTGGTATCAAAAACTTAAAGTTAAACCTTAGTAAATGAAGAAAATGAATTTTTTATTAATCAGCCTATTTGCAATACTAGCATCATGCTCTAAAGGAGAAAATGCTTCAACACCTACAAATGTTGCACCAACAAATGTAACATTGTCAGCAAATGTGAGTACAGACAATAGTGGAAATGTAACCTTTACAGCAACTGCAACAAATGCTGTAAACTTTGATTTTGATTTTGGTAATGGTGTTTTTCAAACAGTACCAAGTGGAGTTGTAACTTATAAATATCCATCAAGTGGAAATTATACAGTTAATGTGATTGCTAAAAGTCAATCTAATTTAACTGCCTCAAAATCTATACAAATTACAGTTACAGTAACAAGTTCACTTATTTTTTCAGATGAGTTTGATACTCCAGGTGCACCTGATCCTGCTAAATGGGGTTATGATATTGGAACTGGTTCTGGAGGATGGGGAAATAATGAATCACAATATTATACAAATAGGTTAGAAAATGCTGTAGTATCGAATGGCACTTTGAAAATTATTGCTATAAAAGAAAACTATTCAGGTAGTGCATATACTTCAGCAAGATTATTATCGAAAGATAAATTTTCATTCAAGTATGGAACTGTTGAAGCTAGAGCTAAGCTACCTGCAGGAATAGGTACTTGGCCTGCAATATGGATGTTAGGTAATAATATAAGTTCAGTTGGTTGGCCAGCATGTGGTGAAATCGATATTATGGAACATCGAGGTATGGAATTGAATAAAATATTTGGTACAGTTCATCATCCAGGATTTTCTGGTGGTAATGCAAATGGTGGAACAAAAGTTATTTCAAATGCATCAACAGAATTTCATTTGTATAAAATGGAATGGACAGCAACTTCAATTAAGTTTTATGTTGATGGTGTAGTTTTTTACACTTTTGCAAACACTTCAAGTTTACCATTTAATCAAAACTTTTTCCTTCTTTTAAACTTTGCAATGGGAGGACATTTTGGAGGTTCAATTGACCCAGCATTTTCTACAGCTGCTTTAGAAATTGATTATGTAAGAGTTTATCAATAAAATAATTTAGTTCTCTGTCATCATGTATAATATTGTTTATACATGATGACATTTTTTTGAGTAATTTCTATTCCGTTTTAATGAAAAATATTTTTAAGAATACTGTTAATTTTTTATTTAGAAATTGGTTTTTTGTTATAGCAATTTTATTAATTGTTTTTGCAGGGGCTTTACTTAATAGAAAACCAAAAACGATTGAAGAAAAAGTTGAAGCTTTATTGAATAAAATGACCCTCGAAGAAAAGATTGGTCAAATGAATCAATACAATGGTTTTTGGGATGTTACAGGTCCGGCACCAAAAAATGGCGATGCAGCAAAAAAATATGAACACATAAAAAAAGGATTAGTAGGTGCTGTACTCAATGTTAAAGGGGTTAAAGAAGTTAGAAAACTTCAAGAATTAGTAGTTAATGAAACTCGATTAGGTATTCCACTTTTATTTGGATTTGATGTGATACATGGCTATAAAACAATTTTTCCAATTCCTTTAGCTGAAGCTGCAAGTTGGGATTTAGAAGCTATTGAAAAATCTGCAAGAATATCAGCTACAGAAGCTGCAGCTGCAGGCATTAACTGGACATTTGCTCCTATGCTCGATGTTACAAGAGATGCTCGTTGGGGTAGAGTAATGGAAGGTTCAGGAGAAGATCCTTATTTAGGTGCTAAAATTGGTGTAGCAAGAGTTAATGGATTTCAAGGTGAAAAATTAAATGATCACAATACTATTATTGCAACTGCCAAACATTTTGCAGGCTATGGATTTGCTGAATCTGGTAGAGATTATAATACTGTAGATGTTGGTTCAGTAACATTGTACAATACTATTTTTCCACCTTTTAAAGAAGCAGTTGAAAATAATGTAAAAACTGTAATGAACTCATTTAATGTTTTAAATGGAGTACCTGCAACTGCAAATACTTTTTTACAAAGAGATATATTAAAAAGCAAATGGAACTTTAATGGTTTTGTTGTTTCTGATTGGGGCTCAGGCTTAGAAATGATTGATCATGGTTATGCAAAAGATTTAAAACATGTAGCTGAATTATCTGCCAATGCTGGTTCTGATATGGATATGGAATCTTATGCTTTTGTAAAACATTTAAAAGAATTAGTTGAAGAAGGTAAAGTAAATATTAAAGTTATTGATGATGCTGTTAGAAGAATTTTAAAAGTGAAGTTTGAATTGGGGCTATTTGATAATCCTTATTTATATTGTGATAGTTTAAGAGAAAAAGAATTAACCAACTCAAAAACTTTTCATGATGCTGCACTAGATGTTGCGAAAAAATCTATTGTTCTCTTAAAGAATGAGCGTAACATCTTACCCCTTAAAAAATCTCAAAACAAAATTGCAGTTATTGGAGTTTTAGCAGAAGAAAAAAATAGTCCTTTAGGGTCTTGGCGTTTAGGTGCAAAAGATAGCTCTGCAGTTTCTGTGTTAGAAGGTATATCAAAATATACTTCAAACTTTACCTATGCAAAAGGTGCTGCTTTAAGTTTAAATGCCACAAATTTTATTAGTGAAGTTGTAATTAATGAAACTGATAAATCAGGATTTGCAGCAGCAATTCAAAATGCCAAAAATTCAGAAGTTGTAATTATGGTTTTAGGTGAACATGGGTATCAAAGTGGTGAAGGAAGGAGTAGAACAAATTTAAATTTACCAGGTGTTCAACAAGAATTATTAGAAGAGATATATAAGGTAAATAAAAATATTGTTTTAGTATTAATGAATGGTAGACCTTTAACGTTGAATTGGGCAGATCAAAACATTCCATCAATAGTAGAAGCATGGCAATTAGGATCTCAAAGTGGTAATGCAATTGCACAAGTTTTATTTGGAGATTATAATCCTTCAGGAAAATTACCTATGAGTTTCCCAAAATCTGTTGGTCAACTTCCACTTTATTATAATCAGTTTAATACAGGTAGACCTGGTCCAAAAGAGGAAGTATTTTGGTCACATTATACAGATGAATCTAATGAACCACTTTATCCATTTGGGTTTGGCTTAAGTTATACCAAGTTCGATTATTCTAACTTAATAATCGATCAAAAAAATACTAAAGAAATAAAAGTAAAAGCAACCATTAAAAATTATGGTAATGTTGATGGTGAAGAAATTATTCAACTTTATATTCATGATCAAGTGGCAAGTATAGTTCGTCCAATAAAAGAGCTTAAAGGGTTTAAGAAAATCATGTTAAAAGCTGGTGAATCTAAAACTATTACATTTACATTAACCGAAAAGGAACTTGGTTTTTATAATGAAAATGGCACATTTATATTAGAGCCAGGCGATTTTAATATCATGATTGGAGCATCTTCAAAAGATATTAAGTTAAAAAGTGTAATAACACTTTAGTTTTATTATATCATTGAAATATGAATAATAAAATATGCATTTAAAACACTCGAATTATTTTAATGAGATTTAAATCAATTATATTATATAGCTTATCTTTTTTATTTATTCAATCAATACAGTCTCAGCTTTGTCAAGGTAGTTTAGGTGATCCTATTGTTAATAATACATTTGGTCAAGGTACAAATCCTGGCCCTCCAACAAGTGCTATAACAACTTATCAATATTTTCTAAATGATTGTCCAGGTGATGGATTTTATACTGTTAGAAATAACACCAATTCTTGTTTTGGAAATACTTGGCATAGCTTAAACTCAGACCACACAGGAAATGGTAATGGCTATTTTATGTTAGTAAATGCTTCGCATCAACCAAGTGATTTCTATGTAGATACTGTTAGAGGACTTTGTGGCAATACAACTTATGAATTTGCAGCTTGGATTATTAATGTGATTTTACCTTCTGCTTGTGGAGGAAACGCAAATCAACCAAACCTAACATTCAAAATTGAAAGGTTTGATGGTACAGTTTTGCAAACTTATAATACTGGAAATATTACTTCATCATCTTCTCCAACTTGGAAACAATATGGCAACTTTTTTACCACACCCAATAATGTAACAGATATTATTTTACGAATTACAAATAATGCAGCAGGTGGTTGTGGCAATGATTTAGCAATTGATGATATTTCTTTTCGACCATGTGGACCTTTATTAACAACAGCTTTTTCAGGTTCAGTCAGTAATTCAAAAATAATTTGTGAAGGTGTTGATAATATTGAAACATTTACTAGTACAGTAACAGTTGGTTTCACAAATCCATATTATCAATGGCAAGAAAAAATAGGTAATGGAACTTGGACAGATATTGTTGGAGCAAATAATTTAGAATTCATTAAAAACTTCCAAAGCAATTTTCCAGTGGGTGATTATGAATATAGAATAACAGTTTCTGAGTTTAGTAACATAGGTATTGCAAAATGTAGAATCAATTCTCAATCACTTAAAATTACAATTAAGGCTAAAGCAAATGCAACAGTGAGTAATAGTGGAGCAGTTTGTCAAAATAAAACTGTTACTTTAAATGCTTCTGGAGGAAATGAATATGCATGGAGCGGCCCAAATGGTTTTTCTCAAGCAGGTTCAACTGTTCAGCTAACAAATATTCAATTGAATCAAGCAGGAAAATATTTCGTTGAAGTTAAAAATAGTGATGGATGTCTTGCTAAAGATTCATCTATTGTGGTTGTTCATCCAAATCCAATCATTAGTATTTCTTCAACAAAAGATTCAATATGTGCAGGCGATAATGTACAATTAATTGCAAGTGGAGGCACAGAATATTTATGGAGCCCTTCAAGCAGTTTAACAAATTCAGATATTTACAATCCTTTTGCTAATCCAGAAATATCAACCAACTATAAAGTAATAGTAACCAATTTATTTTCATGTAAAGATTCTGCAAGTAAAACGATTACAGTATTTCCTTTACCAATAATAAATGCAAGTTCAGATAAATCAATTTTATTTGGTCAGCAAATACTTTTAAATGCAAGTTCAAATGATATAAATAGCAGATATTTATGGAGTCCACAATTTTATATTAATGACATTAATGCATTGCAGCCAATAGTTAATCCACCAGTTGACACAAAGTATATTCTTTCTGCAACTTCTTTATTTGGCTGCAAATCAATGCCAGATACTGTTTTGGTTAGGGTGTATAAAGAGATTATTATTCCAAATGCTTTTAGTCCAAATTCAGATGGCGTCAATGATACATGGAATATTACTGAGCTAGCTTCGAATGCAATCTTTGAACTTAAAGTTTTTAGTAGAGTAGGGCAAGTAATTTTTAATACAAGAAAGAACCCAATTGTTTGGAATGGGTTATGTAATGGCACTCCTTGTAATACTGGGGTTTATTATTATGTACTTAATTTAATATCTGATAAAGAAGTTAAAACTGGCTCAGTTTTAATATTAAAATAGTAAGGGTATTTTTATCTGTAAAGTAGTCCTAGCCAAGAATCGAACTAGAACCTTTGTTTGGGTGGCACAAGCTATTGGAATCGATGATAAAATTAATATTGAAAAGGGAACTACAGTTTTAATGAGATAAATATTTTATTAAAACTTTCTATTAAAATAATTATTCAACAATTTTAATTGAATTAAAAGCATAACTATAAAAAATAAAATTGAATAATAAGCAATTTCAGAAATTTTAGGAAAAGAAAAATTGCTAAATATTTTTGAATTCATGCTTTCGAAATTTACTAAATTGAACCACGAAGAAGTTTCTGTTTGATTAATTTCTGATAAAAAAATCATTATAATAAGTAAACAAAAAATGGTTAACCATCCAAATTTTGAAATCAATGGTTTATAAATTATTGATGAATTTGTTTTAATTGAATTTATTTGAAACATTACATTAGTAGTAAAACTACTCGACAGATTAGTTTGAATTGATTCAGTAAGACTAGACTTTATTAAGTTATCAAACTCTAATTCATTATTAATTTTCATAATATTTAATGATTTCTGGTTCTAAATGAAATTTCAAAATAGTTGAAAGTTTTTTTCTTGCTCTATATAATTTTATTTTAACATGATTGGTGTTTGTGCCAATAATTTTTGCGATTTCGTTCAAATTATTTTCTTCAAAATAAAAGAGGGTTAGTAAAAAATAGTCTTCTGCTTCCAACTTTTTTATACAAAAATTAATCATGTTTTTTCGTTCCTTTTCTTCCAAAATTTTAAGTCCATTATTAATTTCTGAAAATTCTACTTCTTCAATTTGTTCAGTAGTGTTTATGAAACTTTTCTTTTTAGTTTTTTTAATATGATCTAAACAATTATTATAAGTTATTCTGTATAACCAAGTTGAAAATTTTGATTCATTTTTAAATTTTGCTAAATTTTTATAAGCTTTAATAAAACTATCTTGGGTAACTTCTTCTGCTTCATGAAAATCATTTATCATTTTCAGGGTTATTGTAAAAACTAAATCTTTATAACGATCAACAATAATAGAGAAAGCATTAGAATTGCCTTCTAGTATTTCATCTATAAGTTGTTGATCATTAAAAATGGTCATGTTATTTAATTAGACATTAATCTATTTCTTTTGGTTACAAAACATTTTTTGTAACCTCGAAAGATTTATTATCGTCATACTAGAAAACAATTTACAAATAAACTTTTAAATCAAAATTTATGGAAGACATTTTAATCCCACTGAGCATGTTTCTAATGATATTCGGCATTGTTTATCTTTTTTTATCAACTAGAAATAAAGAAAGATTGGCATTAATAGAAAAAGGTATAGATGCAAGTATTTTTATGAAAAGCACACAAGGTTCATCACCAATTTGGAAAGTTCTAATTCTAAATTTAGCCTTATTAATGATGGGTATAGGAGTTGGTGTTTTTTTAGCTTTATTACTTACAACTTATACTAAATTAAATGAAGATGCAGTTTATCCTGCAACCATTTTCTTTATGGCTGGAGTAGGTTTATTTCTTGGATTCAAGATGACTAAGGATTTTGATAAAGAATAACTCAAAAAAAGAATTTTAAAAACAAGTCGCCATTTTTTTAAAGTGGCAACTTGTTTTTGTAGCCTCGCCAAGAATCGAACTTGGATCTAAAGTTTAGGAAACTTCTATTCTATCCATTGAACTACGGGGCCAAAGAAATTTGTAATTTCTTATAAATGACTTCCATTTGCCCAAACTTGTCTACCTGAAGCACTATATAACACTAATCTACCATCATCTTCAAGAGCAAGTCTCACTGGTTTATATGTGCTTGAACCATATCTTGAATTAAAATATCCAGTTGTTTCACTACTCCATAAAGCCTTATTATAGAAATCATATATTACTAAATTACCATCTTCTTGTAAAATAAGTTTGTTACTATTTTTTCCATTTGTCATTGAGCACCAACCTCCATATACAAATCTTCCACCAACATTTTTATTAATACAGAGATTTCCATCATCTTGAATTAATAAAGTATAAATATTATTAAAAGAGTTTAGCGAATTATTTTTTCTTACTTCCTGATTTACACTTAAACTATTATTGGAGCTTGGTTGAGAATTTCCATAGTTATTTTGATTATTCATTGGCATAGGATAGCCTTCAGCCCAATTCGTTGAGCTTTGATTTACAATACTAGCATTATTACTTTTAGAATTGTCAATGATAGAATTTCCTGCTCCTTCATTAAATGGATAATAGAGTACTAAAGATGATGTGCTGTTTCTGCCTAAAATATCAGCATTGATTTCGTATTGTGTTAAAGCTTTGCTATAAACTTTTACTTCATCAATTAAACCTTTATACCTCTGCCTAAATGAATTTCCATTGTCAACACTTTCTGCACCAACAAAAAATTTGCTTGACTGAGTGTTTAAAGCACCCTCTTTAAATTCTGAATAAGTTTGTCCATTTAAATGGAAAGTATAATTTCCATATCCATTGTATGTAATAGCCACATAAGACCAAACATTAAGTGGTACAGTAAACTTTGAAACAATATCAAAACATCCTCCCCAAAAAGATAATTTATTTCCTTGAACAAGTCCAATACCAAACATTAATCTATCACAATCTGACTTGCCTTGATAAATTACTCCCCAACACTCGTAATGATTTGATGTTGGTTTTATCCAAGCAGAAATTGTTCTTGCATTATTTCTTATTGGTAAATATGCATTATTATTCGAAACTACAACAGAGCTATTATTTGTAAAATTCATTGCAAAGCCAGAAGATACTGATTGAGAATTAGGTTGTTGAGTTGTTACACCTTTTGAAATTTCATAAAAAGCTTCTTTTTTTAGTGAGCGAGAAAAACTGCAAGTAATTACAGGAATATCTCCAGTTTTTACTTTAAAAGTTAATTCCCTTGTGACTAATTGACCTTTATTTATTCTGAATAAAGGCTCATTTCTTGTAGTGAAAAGGCCAGTTTCTGAACCATTTAATGAAAGAGAATTAGCAGCTAAAAAACCAACTACTTTAGATACTTTTATTGAAGTAAAACTCGACACTAAAGAAGCTGAAGCTGTGCTTGCAGTGCCAGTATAAAAAACATCAAAGTCATTTTTGTTTTCTGCTTGAACTGTTAATGTGTATTGATCTTTCTTTTCATCACCATCAATTTTAGTTAAAGTGTAAGAAACAAAAACCCCATCTTGGTTTTTAAGTTCAACTTTTTCCTGAGCAAATAATATTGTAGATTGAATGAATAATGTTAAAAAAAGTACTTTCCTCATATAAATAATTTAGATGCAATCTTACCCACTTTATTTATATAAAACAAATAATCAATTTGTTATTGATACTGCTTTCATAATAGAAGCAGCTACACTATCTGTTCCTTTTGGTGTTTTATATTTTGCTTTAAAATCAAAATAAGTATTTGGTGCAATGGTTTCTTCAATAAGTTCTTCATGATTAGTAACCTGAACGCCTTCTTTAAAGTATAATAATTTTACCCGAACATCTTTATAACTGCAAACAGTAGCATTATTTTTAATAGATGCCTTATACACTGTTTTGCCCCAAATATTTCTTTTATAAGTTCCAGATATTTCTAAAAATGATTTAGGTGAACGTTTTTCTTTATCTGCTAAACTTTCTTTTTGTTGTTGATAATTTTCTTTATCAATTTTTTCTTCTTTGGAAGAACAACCTGATAACAATAAAACAAAAAATAAAATTTTATATAGAGATTTCATAAAGTTTAGTTTAAAAAAAATCTCGTCAAAAATATGACGAGATTTAATATAAAATATTATACTTGAATTAAACAGCAGCTTCAGCCATTCTTTTGCTATCTTTTTTTCTATCATCTTCATTCAAAAGAACTTTTCTCATACGTATGTTTTTAGGTGTAACTTCTATACACTCATCTTGTTGAATATATTCCATACACTCTTCTAAAGTCATTTGAATTTTTGGAGTTATTCTAACACTATCATCACTACCACTAGCTCTATGATTGGTTAATTTTTTCTCTTCAACAGCATTCACATTTAAATCTCCTGGTTTAATATGTTCAGCAATCATTTGCCCTGCATAAACATCTTCTCTAGGGTCAATAAAGAAACTTCCTCTGTCTTGTAACTTATCAATTGAGTAAGCAGTTGTTGTGCCACTGAATTTAGAAATTAATACACCATTACTTCTACCAGGAATTGAGCCTTTCCATGGCTTGTATTCTGCAAAACGATGTGCCATAACTGCCTCGCCAGCTGTTCCAGTAAGCATTTGAGAACGTAAACCAATTAATCCTCTTGAAGGAATATCAAATTCTAGATGTTGCATTTCGCCTTTACTTTCCATCACCAACATTTCACCTTTACGTTGAGTTACTAAATCGATTACCTTGCCACTAAACTCAGCTGGTACATCAACCACTAAAACCTCATAAGGTTCATTCTTCTTTCCATCAATTTCTTTAACTAAAACTTGTGGATTTCCAACAGTTAATTCATAACCTTCTCTTCGCATTGTTTCTACTAAAATTCCAAGGTGTAAAATACCTCTACCAAAAACTAAAAAACTATCTGCACTATCTGTATCTTCTACTCTTAAAGCTAAATTCTTTTCTGTTTCTTTCATCAATCTATCACGTAAGTGACGAGAGGTGACAAATTTTCCATCTTTACCAAAGAAAGGAGAATTGTTAATGCTGAATGTCATACTCATTGTTGGCTCATCAACACTAATAATCGCTAATGCTTCAGGATTATCAATATCAGCAATAGTATCTCCAATTCCAAAGTCTTCTAATCCAACAACAGCACATAAATCACCTGCTATAACTTCAGTTACTTTTCTTTTACCCATGCCTTCAAAAACATATAATTCTCTTACTCTGCTTTTCTTAATACTTCCATCAGCTTGCATTAATGCAATAGGTTGCCCTTCTTTGATACTGCCTCTAGTAACTTTACCAATTGCAATTCTGCCTAAGAAAGAAGAATAATCTAATGATGTGATTTGAAGTTGTAATGGACCTTCAGCAATTTCTGGTTGTGGTACATATTGTAAAATGCCATCCATTAATGGAGTAATGTCTTCACATTGCTCATTCTTACTATTGAACCAACCATTTTTTCCACTACCATAAAAAGTTGGGAAATTTAGTTGTTCTTCAGTAGCATCTAAATTAAAAAATAATTCAAATACTGCATCGTGTACTTCATCTGGTCTGCAATTTGGTTTATCAACTTTGTTGATCACCACAATTGGATGAAGATCTAATTGTAAAGCTTTTTGTAATACAAAACGAGTTTGAGGCATTGGACCTTCAAAAGCATCAACCAATAAAATAACACCATCAGCCATTTTTAATACACGTTCAACTTCACCACCAAAATCTGCGTGACCAGGGGTATCGATTACATTAATTTTTGTGTCTTTATAAGTTACTGCTGCATTTTTAGAAAAAATAGTAATACCTCTTTCTTTTTCAAGATCATTACTATCCATTATTAAATCTCCAGTTTCTTGATTATCTCTAAAAACTTTTGCAGTATGTAAAATTTTATCTACTAATGTTGTTTTGCCATGATCTACGTGGGCAATAATTGCAATGTTTCTTAATCCGGCTGTTTTTGTTGTGCTCATAAAAAATTTAAAAAGTTTCTCTACTTTTTGTAGGGTAAAAAATTAAAGTGCAAAATTAAGGTTTTGCAATGGCTTTAAAGGTTTAGAGATGAATAAGTTTACTGATGAAAAGTTAAAATGAAATGAATAATAAAAAGAAGACCCTGCTTTATGCAGAGTCTTCAGCATTAATTATTTGTCTAAAAATTATTTTTTTAAATTTGTTGAATCGATTAGTTCTGGTTTATCAACAGTAACTTCTTTTACTTCAATATCAAATATCAAATTAGAATTTGCAGGTATTGGACCATTTTCTCTATCGCCATAAGCAAGTGCTGCAGGAATTAACAATCTTCCTTTTCCGCCTTTACCAAAATATTGCATAGCATCTTCCATACCAGGAACAACGTTATGTGATCCAACTAAAACTGGTAATAAAGACTCAGGATTTTTTCCAATATTAGAATCGAATGGAGTACCATTCATTAGTTTTCCAGCATACAAAATCATGGCTTTAGTGCCATTTACTGCTTTCATACCAACACCTGGATTCTGAACTTCAACTAAAACCCCTAATGGAGATTCGATACATTTAATACTATTTTTTGCAGCATATTCTTTTAATGCTTTTTTCTGTTCAACAATTAGTGTTTTATTTTTAGCTTCTCTTTCTTTCATTTCTTTTTGCATAGCTAAATTCTGACGAGCTTCTTCTTTTTTAGCTTCTGCCTGATAGTCAGGTTGAGTTAAAGAATCATTAGCAAAAACTTTTAAAATTTCAATTTTTCCTTTAATTAATCCACCTTTTTTGAAAAGATTATCATAATCTGGAATTTGACCTAAACTTTTTAATGTATCAATATTTAAAATGAAATCCATTTTATCACCAACAGCTAGTTTGGTAATAATTTCAGTAAAATTATGTTTAGGTAATTTGTTTGTATCAACAGGCACATAACCAGGCATTTTACCAAAGTTTGAATTTAATACTGTGTCTTTATCTTGTAATTTATACTCAATGTAAAATTTTACAATTTGACCTTGTTTAATTTTCTCTTTTCCATTTCCATGAGAAATTTTGTAAGTCATTCCTGATGCAGTTTTCTCATAATTACTATTACAAGCTGATAGCATTATTGTTGTTGCTAAAATAGCTACAACGAATTTAATTTTTGTTAAGTTCTGTTTCATATTGTTTTATAACCGTTAAAAAATGTTTGTATGTTGTTTCTAATGAATCACTACTTCTACCACCAGCAGCTGCTGCATGACCTCCACCTTCAAAATGTTTTCGTGCAAATTCATTCACATCAAATCCATCTTTACTTCTAAAGCTCCATTTTCTTTCTTCTTCTCTATCTATTACAATTGCAGCTAACCTAATGCCAGTAATGCTTTGCATATAATTTACTAGACCTTCAGTATCGCCAGTTTTTATTTCAAATTTTTTGATATCTGTTTTAGGAATACACATCACAGCAGTATTGTATTCATAAAAAACTTCCATTCTATTTAATAATGCATTACCAATAAATCTTAGTCTGTTTTCTAGAAAATTGTCAAATACATTATTATGAACTTCTGAATGGTTTAACCCCAAATCTAAAAAATGAGCCACCATCCTATGCACTGATGCAGTTGTAGATGGAAATCTGAAAGAGCCTGTATCAGTCATTGTACCTGTATATAAACAAGCAGCAATATCAGCATCTAATAAATTTTGATGTGATGATTGAATAATAAAATCATACACCATTTCGCAAGTGCTACTTTTTTTTGTATTACTTACTCCGAAATGAAAAGCTTCAACTTGTGGCTCTTGATGATGATCAATCAAAACTTTTATACAGCTAGCATTTTCAATACTTGCTTGCATGTGTTTTATACGAGAAAGAGTATTGAAATCTAAACAAAATAAAACTTCAGCATCTGCAATAATTTCTTTTGCTTTATGCTGATACATTTCAAAATCAATTACTCCCTTTACACCTGGCATCCAGTTTAAAAAGCTAGCCCAGTTTGTTGGAGAAATTACTGTAACCTCATGACCAAGTTTTTTTAAGAAATGAAAAAGTCCTAATGAAGAGCCCATTGCATCACCATCTGGTTTTTGGTGAGTTGTAATTACAATCTTCTTTTTAGATAATAAAATGGGGTAAAAATCTTCAATAGCCTTCATAACGAGCGGCAAATGTAGGGTATAACTGCTGTTATTGACTATAGAATTTATTGTTAAAAGCTTAGTTTTTTCTACTATTTACTACTTACATGGTTGGTATGAAACCATTGTTGATGCAGTTTTAGTACTTTTTCAATAACATCTCTTGCACAACCTTTACCTCCAATTACTGGAGAAATGTAGGTGCATATTGCTTTAATTTCATCAACAGCATCAAAAGGACAGCAGGGCAAACCAACCATTTGCATGACTTCTAAATCTGGTAAATCATCTCCCATAAATAAAATTTCATTAGTTTCTAAATTATGAGATGTTTGAAATTGTTTTAAAGTTTGTGCTTTATCACTCACATTCATAAACACATCAGTAATTCCTAGAATATTTAATCTTTCAATAACTTCTTTAGAATTTCCTCCAGAAATGATAGCAACTTTATAACCTTTTTTAACTGCCAATTGTAAAGCATAACCATCTTTAACATTCATCGTTCTGGCCATTACTCCATTTGGAAGAATGATTAAATCGCCATTTGTTAAAACACCATCTACATCAAAAACAAACGCTTTTATATGATTAAAATTTGATAAAGAATTACTCATGAAAAAATAAGATGTTCATCAAAATTAACTAAGAATGATTTATTTGTAATATTAAAATAAATTCGTTATTTTACAGCATAACAAGATTAAATTAAAATATATGATGATACAAATTAATACAGGTAAGGATTTAACAGTAAATGCTGACTATGAACAAAAAATTAGTGAAAAAATTGCAAAAGAATTAAAAAGATTTGATGAAAGAATGACACGAGTTGAAGTGCATTTTACTGATGAGAATAGTAGTAAAGAAGGTATTAACGATAAAAAATGTTTACTTGAAGCAAGACTGAGAGGAATTGATTCAGTTGTTGTTACTCATTTCTCAAATACATATGATTTGGCTTTAGTTGGAGCATTAGAAAAAATAAAATCTGCAATTGAAACAAAAGTTGGAAAATTACAAGAGCACAATTTTCAATATTAAAAACAAAAGTTTAATATTTAAAGGAATGGCTACAATAGAAGATATTCTTTGTAGCCAATTTTTTGTCAGCTGTTTAGTAAGCTATATTTGAAGCAATTCTATTAAAGTATTCAATGACACAAATTCTTAGAAATAATATTAAAATTATTATTAGTCTTAGTTTATTCATTTTGTTTTTAATATTTAATCCATTTCATTTAAGTGCAACAGCATCAAAAGTTTTAGCAATAGCCATATTAATGGTTGCATTATGGGTGTCAGAAGCTTTGCCAATGCCTGTTGTGGCATTGTTTCCTATAGTGTTGTTTCCATTATTTAAAATTGCAACAATTGAAGAAACGACTGCTCCCTATGCCAATTCTGTAATTTTTCTTTTTATGGGAGGTTTTTTAATTGGATTAGCCATTGAAAAATGGAATTTGCATAAAAGAATTGCATTAAACATTATAAAAAAAACAGGAACGAGTGGTAATAAAATTATTCTTGGATTTATTCTAGCTACTGGATTTTTAAGTATGTGGTTAAGTAATACTGCAACTACTATGATGATGTTTCCAATTGCTTTATCTGTAATAAAAGTTATGGAAGATAATCATGATGGAACAGGAAATATCTCAAACATGAGTGTTTGTATTTTATTGGCCATTGCTTATGCTGCAAATTTTGGAGGTATTGCTACTATTATTGGTACTCCACCTAATGTTGCATTTTCTGCTTTCATTAATAAAAAATACAATTACAATATTCAGTTTTCTGAATGGGCAATGGTTTGCACACCAATAGCAATATTGTTAATGCTTTCTCTTTATGTGGTGACTACAAAATTTTTATATCCCAATCATATTAAATCTTCTTCAAATACTAGTCGTTTAATTCAAAATGAAATTAATTTATTAGGGAAACTTTCTAAACCAGAAAAAAAAGTACTCATCATTTTTATTCTAACTGCTACACTGTGGATTATTAAAGACCTCATTAATTCTCAACAAAAAATGATTAAGATTGATGATACTATGATAGCTATGTTTGGTGCGTTGTTGTTATTTATTTTTCCATCAAACGATGAAAATGAATCTTCAAAGAAACTTTTAGAATGGAAGGATACTAGTAAAATGGCTTGGGGAATTCTTATTTTATTTGGTGGTGGCATTACTTTAGCCAATCAATTAGAAAAAGCTGGGTTAATAGAAATGCTTGGAGTTTGGCTGGCACAGTTTTCAAACTTTGGAATATTTTGGTTGATATTAATGGTAGTAATTATATCAATTTTTATTAGTGAAGTGATGAGCAATGTTGCTCAAGTAATTGTGTTTGCACCTGTAATTGCTGGAATTTCAGATGCTTTACATATTAGCCCATTAATATTAGGAATTCCTATGGCTTTAAGTGCAAGTGCTGCAAGTATGTTGCCTATGGGAACACCACCCAATGCTATTGTTTTTGGAAGTGGAAAAATTCAATTAAAACAGATGATTAAAACGGGATTTGTTATGAATATTATTGCAATAATTCTTATTACAATCATTTGCTATTTTCTAATTCCCTTAATGAATAAAATATAATTGATTAATTAAGACTTTTGATTGTCTCTCCATTCATATACCCAACTACTTTGAATCATTTCTAAATGACCTTCATTCGATTCTTCTCTTTTTCCAACAAAGCTTGGCAAGGTTAAAACCCATTCAATTAAATCAGTAAAACGAACTCGATAAATTTTGCTTTCTGTAAAATCATCTCCAAACTTTTCATAAAGTTTTAAAGCGATATCTTCATAATCGTTCCAATGTATAGGTGGTTCAAAATGTTGCATGGTAATGTTTAATGTTTAACGTTTAATGATTAATGTTTTTATGTTGCACATTAAGCATTGTTTCATTTTCTAATTGATTAATTAGCTAATTGTATTATTCTCCCAAAAACTGGGTCTGATCGGGTAATGTAACTTCTATTGTTCCAGAGCCTGGTTGTAAAACACATTGACAACCTAATCTGCTATTGATTCTTGGATTTACAGCTCTATCAATAAAATCTTCTTCTTTATCAGATAATTCTTCAACAAAATCTTCACCTTTTTCTAAGTATAAATGACAAGTACTGCAAGCACAAACTGCTCCACAGTTATGATGTAATTCAATATTATTATCTAACAAAATCTCTAATAAACTATCACCAATAGCATTTGTTTCTATGGTTTGGGTTTCTAATCCTTTTTGTTCAAAATTTACTTTTATCTGATACATATTTCTAACTTGGCTGCAAAAGTATTTTAATCTACTTTTCTAGAATAACGTTATTGGAAATTTTTTGTGATTAATGAAGTTCATCATCTTTAATCTTCAAATAAACCTGGATTTAAATTCTTATTAGGTTTTTTGCCTAGATGATTATATGCTTTTAATGTAGCTTCTCTACCTCGAGGAGTTCTTTGCAAAAATCCTTCTTTAATTAAAAAGGGTTCGTAAACTTCTTCAATTGTACCAGATTCTTCACCAACAGCAGTTGCAATAGTTGTTAAGCCAACTGGTCCACCTTTAAACTTTTCTATAATGGCTAAGAGAATTCTATTATCCATATCATCTAAACCATGTTCATCAACATTCAATGCTTTTAGAGCATGTTGTGTGATTCCTAAATCAATTTGAGAATCGTTCAACACCATTGCAAAATCTCTTACTCTTCTCAATAAACCATTTGCTATTCTTGGCGTTCCTCTACTTCGTCTTGAAATTTCTTCAGCTGCACTTTCTTCAATATTGGCTTTTAAAATTCCAGCACTTCTTAAAATAATTTTCTTTAAAGTTTCTGCACTATAATATTCTAAACGATTTTTTATTCCAAAACGAGAAAGGAGAGGAGCAGTTAATAAACCACTTCTTGTAGTTGCACCTATTAATGTGAAAGGATTTAAATTAATTTGAACACTACGAGCATTGGGTCCAGAATCAATCATAATATCAATTCTAAAATCTTCCATGGCTGCATATAAATATTCTTCAACAACAGTACTTAAACGATGTATCTCATCAATAAACAACACATCATTAGCTTCAAGATTAGTTAATAAACCAGCTAAATCTCCAGGTTTTTCAATAACTGGACCACTGGTTTCTTTAATGTTTACACCCATTTCATTAGCAACAATTCTAGATAAAGTAGTTTTACCTAAACCAGGAGGACCATGAAATAAAGTATGATCTAAAGCCTCACCACGAAGCTTTGCAGCTTTAATAAAAATGATTAAGTTTTCTATTAATTGTGGTTGTCCTGTAAATTCATCAAGCTCTGAAGGTCGAATTTTATTTTCAAATTCTTTATCAGCTGCAGATAGATTATCAGTGTCTATATTTAAATTGGGATTATTCATGTACTAAAGCAAATATATAACTTGCTAAAAGTAAAATAACTTATTCAAAGCCAAAGTCGTTTTTGTTAATTTCAAAAATCATATTTATATATTTTGTATCTCCTAAAGAAAGAAGCAATACACTATTATCATCATTTAATAAGAAAGAGGCTAAATTCGTTTGGGCATTTTTATGCCAATAAACTTCTTTTAAAACTTTACTACCCATACCTCCATTTTTAGTAAATGATTGATTTCTATTTTTTTCGATAGTAAAACCTGAGTTTACAAATTGAGTTTTTAATGAGTTGATTATTTTCTTTGCATCATCTTCTTCTTCAGGTTCAAAAGCAAGGGTTACAAAAAGAATTTTGTTATTCTTACAGCCAAGATAATACTGAGGTTCATCTCTTTTATCACTTTCTTTAATTCCTTTAGGATAAAAGGGATACACATCAATTTTTAAATCTGGATCGTCTGCTTGAAATTCTTTACTTTCTAAATTATATTTCGAGAGTAGAGTTTTTGCTTGATCTATAGACTTGCCCATTAATGATGAAATTGTTGCAACAGATCTAGCTCCTGTTGGCTGTAAATCTTGAGCATAAATGGTTATTGATAATAATGTTAGGAAAGAAAAAAGAAATGTTTTAAACATATAAATTATTTGTAATCAATATTATAAAATAATTTATTATCTGCCAATAATCATCTTAAATAATTTTAATTTTCCTTTAAATGGTGGATATTTCATTGCAGGATCGAACCAATTAGGAGTTTTCAATACTGCTTTTGCATGACTAAAAGTTTTGAAAGAATGTTTGCCATGATAATTGCCTAGTCCACTAAATCCTCTTCCTCCAAATGGTAAATGATGATTGGTTAAATGCCAACTAGCATTGTTCACACATGCTCCACCTGCAGGAACTTGTTGTAACCAATAATTTTCTGCTGAGCTTGATGTAGTGAAAATGTAAAATGCTAAAGGATTTGGATGTTGATTAATAATTTCTATTGCTTGTTCTTTTGAAGTGTAAGAAATGATAGGAAGTAATGGGCCAAAAATTTCATCTTGCATAATAGATGAATTAATATCTTTTACTTCCATTAGTGTTGGTTGAATATAGAATTCGCTTTTGTTTTGATTTCCTCCAAAAATAATTTTACCATCATCTAAATATTTCACTATTCTATCAAACTGTTTTTCATTAATTATTTTTCCATAGTTGTACGATTCAGAACTATCAGTTTCATAAAATTGTTGGATGTATTTTGTTAGTTCCTCAACTAATTTTTCTTTAACAGATTCATGTACTAAAATATAATCTGGTGCCACACACATTTGTCCACAATTGCTAAACTTAGTAACTGCAATTCGTTTTGCTGCAATTTTTAAATTCGCAGAATCATCAACCACACAAGGACTTTTACCTCCTAGCTCCAAAGTAACAGGCACTAAATTTTTTGCAGCTAATTGATAAATTATTTTTCCAACTGCAGTGCTTCCAGTATAAAACACATGGTCAAAAATAAAACTGTTCATCATTTCTGGAACAACAGTTGCTCCATCTCCCTCAACATATAAAACATAGTTTTCATCAAATGTTTCAGCAATAATTTTCTTCATAATTGAAGTAGTGGCTGGAGTAAACTCACTAGGTTTTAGTACCACACAATTGCCAGATGCAATAGCACCTATTAAAGGTGTAAACAATAATTGAAAAGGATAATTCCAAGGTGCAATAATTAAAACTACACCCAATGGTTCATGATAAATATAACTTGATGATGGAAGATTGAGCAAGTTGGTACATACTCTTTTAGGCTTCATCCAACTGCTTAATTTCTTAATAGTATGATTGAGTTCAGTTAAGAAAAATCCTATTTCCGTAACCCAAACTTCTTCTTTGCTTTTTTTTAAATCTGTGTAAAGTGCTTCATACAATTCATTTTCATATTTTAAAACAGAAGATTTTAATTTTAGCAATTGTGCTTTTCTAAAATCAATGGATTGAGTTTTGCCAGTTTGAAAATTTCTTTTAAGATTTAATAAAAGTTGTTCCATTTTATTTATTGTAACATGAATGTAACTTATTTTACCATTTATACTGAAATATTTTCGTACATCAAACACTATTGTTTTAGATTTATAGGAGTATTATTTTTATTTTTCAATTAGACTAATGAACAAGTTTCTTCTTTTAATATGTTCTTATTTTTTATTCTACTTAACACTAAATGCACAAAATCAAGTTAAAGAAATAAATGCTATTAGAACCACTGCTAAAATAACTATTGATGGAAACATAAATGATGAAGCTTGGAAACAAGCTGTTTTAATTAATAATTTTGTTGAATGGCGACCAACTTTTGGTAAAGCAGAAGCATTTGAAAACAGAACAGAAATTTATTTATTATACGATGATAATGCTTTTTATGTTGCTGGTTATTGTCATGAAGTTAATAAAGATAGTATTTCTAAAGAGTTGGTTGGTAGAGATGTTGTTGGGGTTAATGATTTTGTAGGAGTAATTTTTGATACTTATAACGATAAAATAAATGGTTTTGGTTATTATGTTACAGCCTTAGGTGAACAATACGATGCAAAATATTCTAGTAATGGTGAAGATGGAAGTTGGAGCAGTGTTTATGAAACGAGCACTCAAATTGTAAATGATGGTTGGACATTTGAAATGAGAATTCCTTATGCAGCTATTCGTTTTGTGGCAAAACCCAATCAAACTTGGGGAATGAATATTACAAGAAGAAGGAATAAGAGTGGTAAACAATTTATGTGGAATCCTGTAAACCCAGTTGTTGGTGGTAATTTCTTAGCACAAGAAGGATTGCTTAAAAATATTGACAATATCAAACCACCAGTAAGACTTTCTTTTTCTCCATACCTTTCATTAAATGCAAATCATTTTCCTCATAATAATCCAAATTTAAAAAATTTTACTAGTACTCTTAATGGTGGAGTAGATGTAAAATATGGCATTAATCAAGCTTATACTTTAGATATGACTTTAGTGCCAGATTTTGGACAAGTACAAAGTGATAATAGAATTTTAAATCTTGGTCCTTTTGAAGTGAGGTATGATGAATACAGAAGTTTTTTTACTGAAGGAACAGAATTATTTAATAAAGGAAATTTATTTTATAGTAGAAGGATTGGTGGCTTTCCAATCAATTTTGGAAAAGCATTTCAAAACCTTTCACCAACTGATTCAATCATTAATAATCCTATAGAAACTAAACTCATTAATGCAACAAAAGTTAGTGGCAGAAGCTCGAATGGATTAGGAATTGGTATATTGAATGCTATTACTTCTGCTCAATATGCAACAATATTAGATAAAGCAAAAGGCACAACAAGAGAAGTTGAAACTAGTCCACTAGTAAATTATAATATTCTAGTTTTAGACCAAACATTAAAAAATAATTCTAGTATCTCTTTTATTAATACAAGTGTAATTAGAAATGGAACTGATTATGATGCTTATAATACTGCAGCATTATGGGATTTTTATGACAAGAAAAACATTTGGAATTTTTCTGGAAAAGTTGGGGTGAGTAATTTGGTTGGATACGAAGGTGCTGGAAAAAACTTAACTGGTTATAATCATGCTATTGGATTTTCAAAAACTGGTGGTCGATTTAATTTTAATCTCTGGCAAGAGTTGGCAAATGATAAATATCAACAAAACGATATGGGATATTTTACTAATAATAATTATATCGATAATGGAATTTGGATGGGGTATAAATGGGTTGAACCAAAAAAATGGTTTAATCGATTAAACCTAAATTTTAATGTTTATTATTCTACTCGTTTAAAACCATGGGATTATCAATCTTTAAGTATTAATACCAACATTAATGGACAGTTAAAAAACTTATGGCAAGTTGGTGTTAATTTATATGCTAATCCTGAAGGAAGAGATTTTTACGAACCACGTAAACATGGCTATGTTTTTATACGACCTAAAAGTTGGGGTATGGGTTTTTGGATCAATACCAATGAAGCCAAAAAATATTCAACCAATTTTAGTTTGTACACTGCCAATAGACCTACTTTAAAAGGTTTTGGCTATTCAACCACTTTAAACAATCAATTTAGATTTAATAATAAACTAACCATAAGCTTAAGAAATTTTGCAGACATTACAAACAATGGTATTGGATTTGCATTTAGAGAAAACAACACTAATGAACCTGTAATTGGGTTAAGACAAGGTGTTACACTAGAAAATACTTTAACTATTAAATACAACTTTACAAATAAAATGGGTTTGATTTTTAGAACAAGACATTATTGGAGTAAAGTTGACTATGAAAATTATCAAAGACTACATAGTGATGGGTCATTAACTGATTTAAATACAACTCAAAATGGCAATGCAAATTTTAATGCATTAAATATTGATATGACTTATACTTGGCAGTTTGCACTTGGTAGTTTTATTACATTTAATTGGAAAGATTTTGGAACTTATGATGCTTTAGAAAGTAATTATTTTGATAATTTAAAAAGAACTATTGCCTCACCTCAAAACAATAATTTCTCAATAAAGATTATTTATTTTTTAGATTATTTAAATCTAGTTAAGAAAAAATAATTATTTCCAAGCTTTAATTATTCTTTCTTTTCCTTGCATATCATTGATGATTTTTGTTTGAAATCCATTATCAGTAAACACTACAGCAGTTTCTGTTCCTAATGCTTCATTGATTTCAACATAAATTATTCCATCATTAGTTAAATGTTGTTTTGCAAAATTGGCAATCTTTTTATAAAAAATTAATGCATCATTATCAGGAACAAACAATGCAATGTGTGGTTCATGTGCCAAAACATTTTGTTGCATGTCAACATCCTCACTTTGTTTTATGTAAGGAGGATTACTAACAATAATATCATAAGTTTCTAACTCGTTCCATGTTGCTTCATTTAAAAAATCAATTTGTTTTAGTTGTATTGTTGTTTTTAATTGTTCAACATTTTTATGAGCAATTTGTAATGCAAAAGAACTAACATCAATAGCTGAAACTGTTGAGTTTGGTAGTTTATTTTTTAATGAAATAGCAATACAACCACTTCCTGTTCCAATATCTAAAATTTGTAAATTTTTATTCCCATTTTCTTTTATAATCAGTTCAACTAGTTCTTCTGTTTCTGGTCGTGGAATTAATACATATTCATTTACAAAAAACTTGTTGCCACAAAACCATGTAAAGCCTAAAATTTGTTGAATGGGTTTGTGTTGTTTTAATTGATGAATATAAATTTCTAATTGATGGATTTGATGAGCTGTTATTTCTTGTTCTTTTACAACTAATCTCTCAGTTGGAGTTAGTTTGCTAATATCTTCTAATATTAAGTTTGAAATATTCTGAGATTCTCTAGTAGAGTAAATATGATTTATTTGATTTTGTATATGTTTTGATGCTTCTTTAAAATTCATAAGTATCAAAGATAGTAGTACTCATAATCTTTGTTTCTTTGTTACTCAATATAAGTTGAATGTTTACTCTAAATATAAAAGAACAAATAGTTGAATTTAAATCACCCATTGTAATGGGAATAATTAATACAACTCCTGATTCTTTTTATGAAAATAGTAGGCAGTCAACAATTGATGATGCATTATTTGTTACTGATAAAATGTTGAATGATGGTGCAACTATTGTAGATATTGGTGGACAAAGCTCAAGACCAGGAAGTGAAATGATTTCTGTTGAAGAAGAGATGAAAAGAGTTATTCCAATTATTGAATCTATTCATCAAAAATTTCCTGAAGTCATTATTTCTATAGATACTTTTCAATCTGATGTTGCAAAGCAAGCAATTGAAGCAGGTGCAAGTATGGTAAATGATATTAGTGGAGGAAATTTAGATGGCGAAATGTTTTCAGTAGTTGCAAAACTTAAAGTTCCTTATGTCTGTATGCATATGAAAGGGAATCCTCAAAACATGCAGTCTCTAACAAATTATGATGATGTTGTTAGTGAAGTAAAAAATTATTTTATAGATAAAATTGCTTTAGCAGATGAATCTATGATTGAAAATATTATTCTTGATATTGGATTTGGCTTTGCAAAAACTGCTGAACAAAATTTTTACTTAGTTAAAAACTTAAAAGAATTTAAATCTTTACAAAAGCCTTTGTTATTAGGTGTTTCAAGAAAAAGTAGTATTTATAAAACTTTAGGAATTACTGCTGAAGAAGCTTTAAATGGCACAACTGTCTTAAATGCCATTGGCATATTAAATGGAGCTAATATTTTAAGAGTTCATGATGTTAAAGAAGCAGTTGAGGTGATAAAACTCTCGAAATATTTTGTTTAGAGAGAAGATTTTCGTTTCCAATTTTTGTAAACTTCTTCTTGTATTTTTTCTTCTGTGGGAGGTGATGTTAAAGGTTCACATGCTCGCCAACTATCTTTCATTTGGTTTGGTAGAGATTGGTACAATCTAGTTCCTTCAGTTTTCCAACTCATCATTTCATCGCTTACTTCTTTAATTTTTTTTGCAGGATTTCCTACAATTAAACTTCTTCTTTCAAATGTTGAATCTTGTTTAATAAAACTTAATGCACCAACAATGCATTCATCTTCTAGAACAACATTATCCATGATGACACTATTCATTCCTATTAAACAATTTTTGCCAATAGTTGCTCCATGAATTACAGCACCATGACCAATATGAGCAAATGGTTTTAAAATTGTTGTTACTCCAGGAAACATGTGAATTGTGCAATTTTCTTGAACGTTACAACCATCTTCAATAATAATTTTACCCCAATCGCCACGTAAAGCTGCACCTGGTCCAACATAAACATCTCTACCAATAATTACATTACCTGTAACACAAGCCTGTGGATGTACAAAAGCTGTTGGGTGAATAATTGGAATAAAATCATTGAAAGAATAAATCATTAAAATATTTTTAGTCTACAAGTTTTTTATTTGTTCTAAAACAGTTGCCTTTAAAATGTGCAACTTGTTCATTATTTTGATTGAAGATTGAAATTAAATAAAGCCCAGTACTTCTACCATTGTGTATTTCTTTGGCTTCTGCAGTTAAAACATCACCAACATTTACTGCTTTTGTAAAGTTGATAGCAGTGTCTAATGCTACTGATAAATTATTTCTATTATTACATGCAAAAGCAAAAGCACTATCAGCCAAACTAAAAGCAACACCACCATGTGCAATACCAAAACCATTTACCATTTCATCTCTTACTAGCATTTTAATTTTGCTATAACCTTCTGAAACAGCTAAAACCTCAATGCCTAACCATTGACTAAATTTATCGTGTAACATCATGTGGTCAACCACTTGTTTTGGACTATGCATTGTTTATTAGTTGAAATGTTGATTAGTTTATTAGTAATAAGTTTTATTCGTAATTCTAACTTCGTAGTTCGTACTTCAAATTATTCTCCTTTAAAAATAGGTTTTCTCTTTTCTAAAAATGCAGAAATGCCTTCATTATAATCGTATGTTTTTGCTGATAATTGTTGAAATTCATCTTCTAATTTCAATTGTTCTTCTAAAGAATTTTGAGCAGAATGATTTAAAACAAATTTGGTGTAAGCCAAACCTTTAGTTGGCATATTGGCTAATGTTGTTGCAATATTGATGCTTTCTTCTTTTAAACTCTCATCAGAAAATACTTTGTAAATCATGCCCATCTGTAATGCTTCAGAAGCAGAAACTTTATCTCCCAACATCATTAATGCAGTAGCTCTTTGAAACCCAATTAATCTTGGTAAAGTATAGGTTCCACCACTATCTGGTATTAAACCAATTTTACTAAAAGCCTGTATAAAACTGGCTGAATTACCTGCTACTACTATATCACAAGCTAAAGCAATATTGGCTCCAGCACCAGCAGCAACACCATTTACTGCACAAACAATAGGTAAAGGAATATTTCTAATTCTTGTTACTATTGGATTATAATGATCAGATAAAATTTGTGAAATCGTTGGTGGATTTTCTGAAGTTAATTCACCAATATCTTGTCCAGCACTGAATGCTTTTCCATTGCCAGTTATTAAAATACAACGAACTGTTTTGTTATTTGAGCATTCATCTAAAATAGCTTGCATTCTAAAAGCCATTTCTTTATTGAATGAGTTGAATTTATCTGGACGATTTAATGTGATAAATGCAATATTGTTTTTTATTTCTAGTAAAACTGTTTCAGACATATCAATAATTATATTTCAAATTTACCATCTTTCATTTTAAGTACTCTTTTGCTGAGTGATGCTAGTTCTTGATTATGGGTAACAATTACAAAAGTTTGATTAAACTCTTCACTTAATTCTACAAAAAGCTCATGCAATTCTTTTGCATGTTTACTATCCAAGTTGCCTGTAGGTTCATCGGCAAAAATAATATCTGGATTATTGATTAATGCTCTTGCTACAGCAACACGTTGTTGTTCTCCACCACTTAATTGGTTGGGTTTATTTTCAATTCTATTTTCTAATCCTAATCTTTTTAATATTTTTTCTGCTGCAGAATGCAACTCATTTTTTTTTCGTCCTGCAATCCATCCAGGAATACAAACATTTTCAATAGCACTAAACTCAGGTAGCAAATGATGAAATTGAAAAACAAAACCAATATGCTTATTTCTAAAAGCTGCTAATTTCTTTCCAGTTAAATGTTGTATAGGTTGATTGTTGATGAGTACCTCACCAGAATCTGGTTTGTCTAGTGTTCCTAATATATGAAGCAATGTGCTTTTTCCAGCTCCAGAAGATCCTGTAATACAAACTAATTCTCCTTTTTGTATTTCTACATCAACAGATTTTAGAACTTGTAAAGAATCGTAATTTTTTATAATGTTTTTGGCAACTAACATCAAATGATTTTAATCTCAAATGTATTACAATAGAATTTAAACTAAATTGCTAAAACTTAGGACAAGCAATTGGACGATCTGTATTTGTTGGATGATTATAAATTAGAGAAATTTCTAAACCACCTCTACTTGCAGATGCAGTTTTTAATGATGATGTATTAACATCATAACTAATACCCAATCTTGTATTAGAATATTCAATACCTAAATAAGGTATAAAAGCATCATTCAGTCTTAACCAAGTACCTGCATAAATACTTATTCTATTACGTAAATCAGAGTTAGCAATAAATTCTGCAGCCCCACCAATTACAGTTTCATTACTTTTTCCTTGAATGCTATGTAAACCACTCATGTGAAAACCAAAAGCATCATTGAACATATAATAACCCCCAAAATGGGCTGTAATTCTTGAGTTTAAAGAATATTCAGTTCCAGTAAATTTTTGTGAAGGTTTGTTGATATGATACATACTAATACCAGCATAATAATTATTGTTTTCACCAGTGCTGCCATTAAATAAAACTCCAGCATTTAAATCGAAGTATGAAGATTGCAATGTAGAATTATTAAATACTTCAGAAGTAGTTCCTGTAAATCCAAAAGTGGTTAATTGGTCCTCAAACTTCAAATTTGTAGTATTAATCAACATATTTGAATAAGTTGCTTGAACTCCAATACTTAATTGGTTGTTACCATCTTCGTCTAAACCTTTATGATATGCAGTTGAAATAGATGCATAATTAAACTTCACAGCACTGTTTGCACTATTATCGTTTAAAAAAGAAAAACCAAATCCCAAAGCATCATTATCAGATAATTTATTTTGTAAAATATGAAAATCTATAGAAGCCGTATTTGTAATAAATGCATTGTTTATTGATGGCCATTGATTTCTATGATTACCTGCTATACGATAGGATCCATTAAATTTTCCTGTTAATGCAGGATTCAAAGTGAGTGGCGATGCAAAGAATTGAGAAAAGTGTGGGTCTTGTGCAAAGCCAACATAGTGAATTAAAAATAAAGAAAATAGAATTAAAAATCTTTTCATTAGAACTTTCGAAATTACCTAAATAGAATTAAATAAATGTGTAGTTAATTATTTTAACATTTTTGTGTTGATGATTACGACTGCATTTTAGTTCCATATGCTAAATCTCCTGCATCTCCAAGTCCAGGAACAATATATCCTTTTGCAGTTAATTCTTCATCAATATCACCACACCAGATTTTTACATCATTACCACATTCTCTATAAATATATTCAATGCCAACTGCACTTGCAATGGCACAAACTATATGTATTTCTAAAGGGGTACTTTCTCCCTTCATATATTGAATTGTTTTTACAATTGAAGAACCAGTTGCCAGCATTGGGTCGCTAATAATTACAATTCTACCTTCTAAACTTGGGCAGCTCATATAGTCTAAAGAAATTTCAAAAGTTCCATCGTGATGGTGTTTTCTATATGCTGAAATAAATGCATTATCGGCTTTGTCAAAATAATTTAACATGCCTTGATGTAATGGTAAGCCTGCTCTTAAAATTGTTGCAAGAACTGGCTGACTTCTCAATACTTTACTTTCATGTATGCCAAGTGGAGTTTGAGTTTCAACTAAATCATAAGGCATTTCCTTACTTATTTCATAAGCTGCTATTTCTCCAATTCTTTGCAAATTTCTTCTAAATCTTAAGCGATCATTTTGAATAGAAACGTCTCGAATTTCTGCAATCCAATTCGTTAATAAACTATGATTTTTACTCAAATTTGTTACCATATCCAATTAATTATTTAGTGAAAAGTACTGAAAATGTGCTAAAGAGCAGAACTTTGCAATTCATATGCAAGTATCAACTTATAACATTTTGTACAAAGCTACTATCATTAGCTTATTTACAGCAATTATCATTGTAGGTTTTTCAATAATTCTTGGTAAAGAAAATTTGTTTTTATTGCTGAATACTGATTTAGGAAATTTTGGAGATTTTTTTTTCAATTACGCCACATATTTAGGTGATGGAATTATTTGGTTACTTTTCGTATTATTTTTTTTATGGAAAGATAAAAAGCAATTGTTGCTAATTGCTTTGTCAATCATAATTTCAACCATCATTGTTCATTTTGTAAAAGGTTCTGTTTTTGTAAATCAACCAAGACCACTAGAAGCTTTACCACAGTTGAAAAGTATTATTCATACCATTCCAAATATTACTATTCATTTAGTAGGGAGTTTCCCTTCTGGGCACACGACACAAGCATTTACTATGTATTTGTTAATGTGTTGTATTTATAATAAAACTTGGATGGTTTGGGTCGGATATTTTTTAGCTTTATTAGTTGGATATTCAAGAATATATCAGGCACAACATTTTCCAATTGATGTTGCAGGAGGAATTTTAGTTGCAATTATTACAGTTTACTCATCAATATATCTTAATCAAAAAATTTACAGAATTAGAAAATTTTAATGCTTATTTAATTTTACTGATTAAAGTCATTTAATACAATTTCTATTCAAACCTTACTTTTGCCAAGCAAAAATTAAATCAATGAACTTTAATCTGAATCAAATTCCTGTAAGAAATGCAAAACCCCGTCATCATGGTATTAACAATGGTTATGGATAAAGGCTTAAGTATTAATGAAGTAAAAAATTTTTTAGAAATAGCTAGTCCGCATGTCGATATTGTAAAATTTGGTTTTGGTACAGCATATGTTACTCCTAATCTTAGAGAAAAAATTGAAGTATATAAGAATGCTGGAATGCCTATTTATTTTGGTGGAACTTTATTTGAAGCATTTTTAATTCGTAATCAATTCGATGATTTTGTAGCAATTTGTAAAGATTATGGAGTTGAATATATTGAAGTAAGTGATGGTTCTATTACAATTCCTCATGCAGAAAAATGTGGTTATATAGAAAAACTTACTAAACATGCAACTGTTTTAAGTGAAGTGGGTAGTAAAGATGCTGCACATATTATGGCTCCTTATAAATGGATTGAATTAATGAAGGCAGAATTAGAAGCAGGCTCTACTTATGTAATTGCAGAAGCTAGAGAAGCTGGTAATGTTGGTATTTATAGAGGATCTGGTGAAGTTCGTGAAGGATTGGTTCAAGAAATTTTAACTCAAATTCCTGATGAAAAAATTATTTGGGAAGCTCCTCAAAAAGCACAACAATTGTACTTTCTTAGAATTAATTGGTTGTAATGTTAATTTAGGAAATATTGCTCCAAATGAAGTGCTGCCTTTAGAAGCCATGAGAATTGGGTTACGAGGTGATACTTTCTTTTGTATACCTTGATAAAAAATCTTAATGAATGTTTTTGGTTTAATTGGACATCCTTTAACTCATTCTTTTTCGAAACAATATTTCGATAAAAAATTTGAACACGAAAAAATAACTGATGCTCAATTCAAACTTTTTGATATTGAAAAAATTGAACAAGTACAAGAGTTAGTTTTGGATAAATCAATAAAAGGACTTGCTATTACAATCCCATACAAACAACAAATTCTTCCATTTCTATTTTCTGAAAATGATATTGTAAAACAAAGCCAAGCTTGTAACTGTCTTAAGATTGTTGAGGGTAAATTGTATGGCTTTAACACTGATATTATTGGTTTTGAAAAATCTTTTACTAAAGATTTAAAATCACATCACCAAAATGCTTTAATACTTGGAAATGGTGGTGCAGCTGCAGCTATAAAATTTGTTTTGAAAAAACTGAATATTAATTTTTCAATTGTTACTAGAAAGAATGAAACAAATTGCATTAACTATTATGCGTTGAATGAAGAAATAATTTCATCTCATCAAATTATAATTAATACAACACCATTGGGAACTTTTCCTCATGTTGATACTTGTCCAAATATTCCATATCAATTTTTAACCTCACAACATTATTTGTTTGATGTGGTGTATAATCCTACAGAATCTCTTTTCATGAAAAAAGGATTAGAACAAAATGCTTTTGTAAAAAATGGATACGAAATGTTATGTATTCAAGCAGAAGAAAATTGGAAAATTTGGAATGAATAATTTTCTATAGAATATTTACATCATGTAGAATTGTGATTCTCGTCATAATAATTTAAAAAACAAAAAATAGTTTTGCAATCAAATTGAAAAAGTCAACTAAATATTATCAATTTACTGCATTGCTATTAATAGTAGCTTTTATTTTACAAACTTTCAACAAAACGTTTATTGTTGTTGATTACTATAGTAGTTATGCTTATTATTTAGAGCAGTGTGAGAATAAATCAAAGCCTCAGGTGCATTGTAATGGCAAATGCCAGATGCTAAAAAAAATGAAAGTAGAGGAAAAAAAAGATCAAGACAATCCTGAAAGAAAATCAGAGTTTAAAAATCAAATAACACTTTCATCAAAATCTTTTTTCTGTACAGTTGATAGGAAGGCTTATCTACTAAATTCTATTAAATATATTTTTCCAATATCCTGTGGAAAATCTATTGATCGTTCGTTCGATATACTTCATCCTCCCCAAGCTTAAGGGTCACTTATTTATTTAAAATGTATTGAGTGTGTTATTCATTAACTCAATATAGTTGCATCAATCATTTTCAAAAATCATATTACTAGCATTTGTAATAATTGCAAAGCTATTAAAAATAATTATTTCAATGAAACAGTTCATTACACTGCTTTTCAGTACAATGTTTGTATTGAATATAAAAGCTCAAAACATAATTGGTCAAGTTTACGACTTTGATACAAAAGAACCCATTTCAGCTACTATTAAGTTCAATAATAAAGTTCTGAACGCTAATTCAAATGGAACATTTGAATTACCAAATAATATTGCTCAAT
Source organism: uncultured Chitinophagaceae bacterium (assembly GCA_963716885.1). GTDB lineage: Bacteria > Bacteroidota > Bacteroidia > Chitinophagales > Chitinophagaceae > CAIVPM01. Next base: position 222,185 of record CAVQUL010000006.1, read on the forward strand.
TTGAAATTTCATCTTCAGGATATATTTCACAAATTATAAAAACATCATCTGCAAACTTTAAAATAGCACTTGTAAAAAGTACTAATAATCTTCAAGAAATTGTTGTTACTGCAAATCGTGATGCTATTAATAGAACACAAACACCCATTTCAATTGCAAGTATAAGTGCTAAAACAATTAAAGAAACAAAAGCAACAACCATTGACCAATTAGTGAACAAAGTGAGTGGCGTTTACATGGTTAACTTAGGTAATGAACAACACTCCATGAGTATTCGTCAGCCATTAGGTACAAGGAGTTTGTTTTTGTATTTAGAAGATGGAATTCCTATTCGTACTTCAGGAGTATTTAATCATAATGCTTTAATGGAAATGAACATGGCTGCAGTTAGGAATATTGAAGTTATAAAAGGACCAAGTAGTAGTTTATATGGAGGAGAAGCAATTGGTGGTGTTGTAAATATGATAACACAATCACCAACTGTAATTCCAACATTTAAAATAAGTGCTCAGCTCAATGATATTGGTTATAAAAGAGCTGATTTACAAACTGGGTTTATTAAAGGAAAATGGGGGTTTAATTTTAGTGGATATTATGCAAATCGTAAAAATGGATTTGTAGAATTTTCTGATTTTAATAAAACGATTTTTACTTCAAGGGTTGATTACACTTTCAATAATAAAACTAAATTGGAAAATAGTTTTACTTATATGGATTATTATAGTGATATGTCTGGAAGTGTTGACAGTTCTATGTTTGCTAATAAAGCATTTACAAGTCAGCAAACATTTACTTATCGTAAAGCAACCACTATTCGTTACAGAAGTACATTAATACAAGAGTGGAATGCTAAAAGTAAAACAACACTTAATGCAGTTTTTAGAAGTAATAGTTTAGGTCAAAATCCATCATATAGAGTGAGAGATGATTACAGAAGAGTTGGTAGTACATTTATAGGAAATAAAACATTAGCACATGGTGAGATTAACGATAATTCTTTTAAAAGCTATGTTTTAATTGCACAACATCGTCAAAAAATGAATTGGTTAAACTCTACCTTAGTTGGTGGAGCAACTTTTGATTATAGTCCTAATACTTCTATAGCAAATTATATTCGAATAAATAAGGACACGCTTATTAAAAAATATACTAGTTATATAGATAGACCTGATAGCCTTTTAGTAAACTATCAAACCAATATTTCAAACTTCGCATCATTTATTAATTTTGAATTTAGTCCCCTGGAAAAACTTCATATAGTTGCATCAATTCGATATGATGTATTTAAATATAAGTTTGATAATTTCTTACCAACATCTTCAGTAAGTGGTTCATCAGATACAACAAGTAGTTTCTCTAAAATAAGTAATAAAATAGGCTTTACTTATAACTTTTCTAAGAACAAAGGAATTTATGCAAACTATAGTGAGGGTTTTGTTCCACCACAAGTTTCAGAACTTTATAGAGCAGTTAAAGTTCCAACATTAGAACCATCTACATTTATAAATTATGAAGTTGGAGGATGGTTTGCAATAATTAAAAATAAACTTACAGTAGATTTTAGTTTGTATCAATTAGAAGGAAAAAATTCAATCATTTCAGTAAGATTTGATGATGGAACTTATGGCAATGCCAATGCTGGTGCAACTTTACATAAAGGAGTTGAGATTGGAATTTTAGCAACGCCAATAAATAATTTGCAGATTCGCTTGAATGGTTCTTATTCAAAACACACTTTCAAAACTTATGTTGAAAAAGGAGTTTCATTTAGTGGAAATGAAATGAATAATGCTCCACGATGGATTCATAATGCTGAAATTATGTATCGCCCATCTTTCATTAAAAATTTTAGAATAGCTGTTGAGTGGCAAAAGATGAGTGAATATTATATGGATCAAACCAATACTTATAAATATGAAGGATTTAATGTAGTTAATCTGCGAACTGGATATTCAATAAAAAATGCAGAAATCTGGTTAAATGTGATCAATGTTTTAGATGCTTACTATGCTTTAAATAGCAGTAGTAGCAGTTATGGTAAAACTTATACTGTTGCTGAGCCAAGAAATTTTAATATAGGGATTAGTTATGATTTAGGAAAACTATTTACAAAATAATTTAAACTGAATTATATGAAAAAATTAATCATTTGCATTTGTGTTTTTTTAATTGTAAAAAATAATAGTGTTATTGCAAATCCAATTACACAAATTTCAAATTCAAAGAACAAAGCAAGTTGTGTAAGTTTTACAACTGATGAAAAAGGGAAGTCTGTAATGAGTTGGGCAGAGGTTGATGAACTAGGAAAAAAATTTTTCTTCTTTTCGAATTATAGTAATAATACTAATTCATTTTTTAATAAAACAGTTGTGCCTATTGAACAAAATACAAATTTACATGCTGAAGGAATGCCTAAAATTGCTTTTAAAGGAGATGGAACAATTGTGGCACTTTTTGAAACATCAAATCCAACAGAGAAAAGTAAATTTTCTGGTTTTATAAAATTTATTTATTCAAAAGATAGAGGTAAAACTTGGAGTGCTTCTAGCTATTTACATCAAGATTCAACAAGAGGAACAAGCCATTCTTTTTCTTCTTTAACAAGATTGAGTAATGGAGAATTAGGGGCTGTTTGGTTAGATAAGTCTTATGATAAAATTAATAATGGACGTTCTGTAAAATTTGCAACAACTCAAAAATCACTTGGGTTTGTTGGTGAAAAAATAATAGACTCAGTTGCCTGTCAGTGTTGTAGAACAGATATTAGTTGTGATGAAAAAGGAAACATAAGTATTATGTTCAGAGATATTCTTGCAGATTCAATTAGAGATATGTCGATTATAACTTCAACTAACAACGGAAAAACATTTACAAAAGCTAAACCTTTTACTAATAATGGTTGGGTAATAAATGGATGTCCTCATAATGGTCCTTCAATAAAAACCAAGAATGGAAATATTTATACTACTTGGTATAGTGGTGGAAAAAAACCAGGAGTTTATTATGCCGAGCTGAACAAAAATTTGCAAGTAAAAAGAAAAGAATTGATTAATGAACATGCAAGAAATATACAATTGTGTTTATTAAAAAATGGCGATAGAGTTTTGGTTTATGATAAAACTATTTTCGAAGGAGTAAATGTGAATAGTAAGATTGTGATTCAAAAAATTAACCAGAAAGGATCTTTTATTTTTGATATTACAAGTTCAAATATTAAAGCTGCTTATCCTGTTGTCATACCAGTTTCTGATAATTTAGTAGCTGTTGCATGGAGTGATTTAGGGAAAGTTTATTATCGAGTTTTAAACACTGATGAAATTTCACACAAAGCAAAAAGTAAGAGTGTAGTTGTAAAAAAGGTTGATATTAAGAAAGTAAAAATTTCAAATAAAATTGATCCTGTTTGTGGAATGAAGTTACAAACAGAAGAAGAGATATTTCTTCATTATAAAGGAGAGATGATTGGCTTTTGTAATGAAAGTTGTAAAGAGGCTTATCAACAAACAATTAAATAATTAGTTGATGTGTTTTTTCCAAATCACGTTTCGTTCTTTTAAATAATTTAAAACAAACTCAAAACAATTAATGTGTTTTCCTACTAGCTCAGGTGGGAAAACACCTTTTTCTGTAAACATATTTTTAGCAATTAAGTTTACAGCTGCTGTACAGGTAAATCCTGTAGAACGTGACATTGACGATAGTTTAGAAATTGTATCAAATTCGTCTAACAATTCATAAACAATTTTTTTAGCTACTCCATTTTCTGTGCCATCAATAATAACTTTCATTACAGTTAATTCTTCTTCATCATCTTTCAATTTCCATTCTTTGAATAAAATTTTAGAAGTAAATTCTAATGGTGAAATTTCTGAATTATTTATGTTGATTGTTTTCTTATCGAAAAATCCTGCATCTTTTAATGCAATAATTAATTCAACATGACCAGGATATCTTAATGTTTTTTCTTTAAGGTTAGGAATATGGTTCATGGTGAACAATAAACTCCTCAAACCATCTGTATTAAAGGCTTCCAGAGTTCCAATACCATCAAAATGCATGAGTTCAGTTTCACTTAATGCTGGTCGAATAATTACAAAACCATTTTCAAATAATCGTGCTGGTCTTGTATATTCTTCTAAAACATCAATAGGAGAGAAAGGTGCTTTGTATTCAAAAGGTTTTTTTCTAATTTTGGGTAAACCACCAACATAGCATTCGAAATTATTGATTATTAATTCTTCATTATATCTTCCTAAAATTAAATTGCTCATGCCTGGTGCAACACCAATATCAGTTATTGCAGTTACATTATGTTGAATGGCAAGTTCATTTAATTCTAAAGCATTTTCTGGAAAGAAAGAAATATCAGCAATATTTTTGCCACACTTAATTACAGTTTCTAAAGTTCTATAACCCATAAAACCTGGAACAGCAATTACAACAATGTCAAATTGTTCAAGGAGTGTTGGATAGTCTTGAAATTGCAACAAATCTGTTTCAACTGTGGTGATAATTGGATTTAATTTTTTTAAAGTTGAAAGATTATTTGAGTTGAAATCAAAACTTGTTACACTATATTCTTTGACTAAATCCAAAGCCATTGTTCTACCAACCATTCCTGCACCTAAAACTGCAATATTCATTTTTAAATTTTGTGATTAATAATCTTATTTTAAAATTAATCGGATATTTTAATTAATATTTTTCATCCATTTTTTTAGAAGCGGAACAAATAATAATAATACAACTCCAACAGCAACACAACCCAAAGCTATATTGCTTAGAATGCTTGAATAATATGGCATAGAAGCTACAGCATTATTTTGTACAGCCTCTGGTACACTCATTAATGCACCAATTTTTCCTGCCATAAATTCTCCAATTGCACTAGCAAAAAACCATATACCCATCATCAGTCCAACAATTTTGGTTGGAGATAGTTTTGTAATCATGGATAAGCCAATAGGCGATAAACACAACTCACCAGCAATTATAAAAAAGTAGCCAAGAACAAAAGTCCACAATGGAATTAACCCAGTTTCTATACTGCTTTTACAAGCCAAATAGAAAACAAAAAAACCAATTCCCATGAGAATAAATGATAACGCAAACTTTAATGGTGTAGATGGCTCTTTACCTTTTTGATTTAGCCAAGGCCAAAGCCAAGCAAATACAATACTTAAAATTATTACCCAACCTGGAGGAAGAAAGTTATTTACTGCCAATGCTGGCAATTCAGAACCATTAACATTCATGTTTACATTTCTCATTGCAAACAGATTTAAAGAACCTGAATTTTGTTCGTAAAATGCCCAAAATAATACTGAAAAAACAATCATCACTAATGCAGCAAACAATTTATTTCTTGCATCTAAATCCAGATTAAAACCAATCCATAAAATATAGATGAATGATATAATTCCTAATCCAAACATAATATAATCCATCACTGAATACTTATTAAAAAGTATAACAATTATTGGTACAATTAGTAGGGTTGCTAAATAAATAAAATGTTCGGTTTTTATAACCTTTAATATGGGTTTATTCAAAACTTCTACGCTTGGAGGAAGTCCTTTTTCTTGCAATATATTTTTACCTAAAATAAAAACTACTAATCCCAAAATCATAAAAATACCAGCTAATCCAAAACCATAATGCCAATTTATTTTTTGTCCAACATAACCACATAACAAACCTCCTAAAGCTGCACCAATATTGATGCCCATATAAAATATTGAAAATCCACTATCTCTTCTGATATCATTTTCTTCATATAAACTTCCAACCATACTTGAGATATTGGGTTTAAAAAAACCATTGCCACAAATAATAAAAGCCATACCATAAAAAAAACTCCATTCTTGCGGTATCGCTAAAATAAAATGCCCAAAACACATGATAGTTCCACCAAATAAAATTGCTTTTCTATAACCTAAAAACTTATCAGCAATCATGCCTCCAAACATGGGCATTGTATAAACTAATGCAGCATAAGAGCCTAAAATGGCATAAGCTTTTGGTTCATCAAATTTTAATTTGAGTTACCATATATGCTAATAGCAAAGCTTTCATTCCATAGAATGAAAATCGTTCCCACATTTCTGTGAAAAATAATAAGTATAGTGCTTTGGGTTGTTTAAGATTTTGCATTTTATTTTTTTAGAATATTAATGAAGTCCTTTTTCTTTCATTATTTTATTTAACCATTTGAGCATTAAAAAACAAATAACAGAAGCAAACATGAGTAAACAGAAATTTAATAAAAAAAAGTTTGACTTTTTTTCATAAGTATCCCACATGGTTGCAAGAACCCCTGATAATTTATTGCCGATTGATGTTGCTAAAAACCAACCTCCCATCATTAGTGATGTAATTCTTACTGGACTTAACTTAGATACTAATGATAATCCCATTGGACTTAGAAATAGTTCTCCAATTGTAATAACACCATAACTACCAATTAACCACCAAACAGATGCTTTTTCTGTGCCATTATTTGATGCATAAACTGCAGCCACCATTACTAATACTGATAAGCCAGAAATAAATAATCCAAATGCAATTTTAGTTGCTGTTGATGGTTCTTTATTTCTTCTTTTTAAAAATGCAAAAAATGCAACAACAAGAGGTGTTAGAAAAATCACCCAACCTGGATTAATTGATTGACTTAAATTGGTTGACCATAAACTTACTTCTTGATTTTCTTTTGGTAAGTTTTCGGGTTTTACATTTTTAAAATATGCAGGATAATTCAATTCTTTAATAACTTTTCCATCTGTTTTTTGAATTCTAAATTGGTGATCATAAACTGGAACAGAATCTTTTTGATACGTTACAACTTTAGCTAATTTAATATCAGTAATAAATTCTTGTGTTGAGCTTGAAAGTTGTCTGTCAGTATATCTATCTGCCCAAGTATTTAATGCAGATCCATTTTGTTTAAAAACAGCCCAGAACAAAACTACAACTGCAAAAATTGCAAGCAATGCTGCAATCGGGTCTTTTCTCATCTTTATCAGCTTTTGTATATAAAGAAGTATAAAAATAAATGATAGGAATACATGCAAAAATGAATGCATCTGTAGAATCAGAACCAAACCAATTATTTGGAATCATCCAACCAATTACACCTGCAATAATTGATGGAACTAAAATGGTAAGCACAATTTTTGCTAAAGACATATCTTCTTCTGTTCATCGGTTTTTTTACATCACCATTTTTCATAATGTTTTGTGCCTAACAATAAAAATGATAACACCCAGAAACATACCGATTCCAGCTGCAATAAATGCATAACCCCAGCCATAGACAATATATAAAACAGCACCAAAAAAATTACAGATAAAAGCACCAACATTAATACCCATGTAAAAGATATTATAGCCTTCATCTTTTCTGTTTTTCAAATTCAGGAGTGTTGTATAAGATTACCCAGCAGGGTAGAAATATTTGGTTTAAAAAATCCATTACCAAAAATTACCAATGTCATTGCAACATATAAGCATAGGCAGACTATGTACCGCCATCAGGCAATAACCAATACCCATCATCAATGCCACCAGCAATGATTGATTTCGATAACCCAAATATCTGTCGGCAATTAAACCACCTATAAAAGGAGTTAAGAAAACTAGTGCAATAAAAGTTCCATATAGATCAGCAGCATTCAGTTTCTGTCATTGCAAAACCTGCATTCACATCTTTTAAGATACAATAAAAATATCCGATCATCAGATAGTAACCAAAACGTTCCCACATTTCGGAAAAGAATAGGAATGGCAAGGCTTTAGGGTGTTGTTTTCCCACATAAAAATTTAGTTTAAAAAAAGAGCCACTTTAAAAAAGTGGCTCGATAAAGTTAATGAAATAGTTAGCACAGAATGTTTTTATCCTGCATCATGCATCATCTTCTTTAATCTTGGAGTTAAAGAGAATAATAAGATTGATGCAATTCCACATAAAACAACAAACACCATGAAAAATTCATATAAATTATGAATAGTAAAACTTGCAAATGTTGGATAGTGGTCTCTAATTTTATTATCTAATAAAAATTTTAAATTCTCGGTTGTTGGTACTATTGTTTTATCTAAAATTCCTTGAAGATTAACACCAGCCTTTGTTGCAACTTCAAAATCTGTTCACCTGTTGCTGGAAGAATAGAACCCAAAGTTCCTGCTAAAGCATAACCTGAAGCATTAGATAAAAAGAACACACCAAATAATAATGAAGCAAATCTTTTAGGAGCAAGTTTTCCAACTAAAGAAAGTCCAATTGGCGATAAACATAACTCACCAAAAGTTTGTAATAAATACAATAAGATTAACCAATAGATTGCTAATAATCCTGTGTTACCTAAATCTTTTACATTATTTGCAATGATGAAATAACTTAAAGCGATTAATGCTAAACCAATGGCTTGTTTAAAAGGAGAGATGGGCTCTTTGCCTTTTGCTCTTAATTTATCCCATAACAAACTAAAAGGAACAGCAAACATTACTACAAATATTCCATTGAAAATTTGCACCATTGATGGTGGCATATTCCAACCAAAAAAGTTTCTGTCTGTTTGGTTATCTGCTATAAAAGTTAAAGATGAACCAGCTTGTTCAAATGCAGCCCAGAAGAAAGATGATAAAAAATGAAACAATATAAATTACTAAAATTCTATCTGTTTCAATCTTAGTTAAAGATTTATCACTTAAAATTAAACCTGCAAGGGTTAAACCAGAACCATAAATAATTGAATAAATAACATTTTGACCAACAACATAATGAAAGAGTAAGCCTAATGTAACAAAGCTAATTAATGCAATCGTTAATGCTTTATTAGTGAAATGAGCTTTTTGAGCTTCACCTTCTTCGTAATCTGCTGAAACATTTTTTGATGGTAAATCACCTAATAGGTCTTCCTTCTGGAGTAACAACATATTTATCTTTCAATAAAAAGAAAGTCAATGTACCAATTAACATTGCCATTCCTGCTGCAAAAAATCCCCATTTAAAAGCAAATACATCTCTAGTTCCATCAGCAGCTACTACATCTCCTAACATTGGACAAATAAATTGTCCTAAGAATGCTCCAACATTAATACCCATATAAAAAATGGTGAATGCAGTATCGAGTTTATTTTTTTCACCTTTAGGATATAAACTGCCCACCATACTAGAAATATTAGGCTTAAAAAAACCATTGCCAAGAATGATAAAGCCTAATGCTATATATAAAATTGTTCTTGCCAAATCAAGATTAGAAGTAAAAACATTTGCACTTGTAAATAGTAAAAACTGACCAGCAGCCATTACTAAACCACCCAGCATAATGCAATAACGATTTCCTAAAAATCTATCAGAAATAAATCCTCCAAGCATTGGAGTTAAATAACAAAGACCCAAAAAACCACCATAAATAATGGATGATTGTTCTTTACTCATCATTAAAGCATTAACGATAAATAAAGTCAGTAAGGTTCGCATTCCATAAAAGTTAAACCTTTCCCACATTTCAGTTCCAAACAAAACCCATAAACCTTTTGGGTGACCTTGTTTTGCAGTTGCAGTTTGATTCATATAACAGTTTTGATTTAAATTAAAGATGCCAAAATAGGGATAAATCTTAAACTAACAATTCATAATTCATATTTACTTTTGACAAGAATTTTGAATTATGAATATTTTAATAATTGGGGAGAGAGAATTTGCAAGAATATTAGGTAATAAACTACAGTTGAGTCATCATTACAACAATCATTATATTATTACAGAAAGTGAAGAAAATCAAGAGTTAGAACATGTTTTGAATATTGAATTAGATGATGAAAATGAAATTATTAATTTTTGTGTTCATGAAAAAATAGATGTAATTGTACTTGCTCATAAAAAAATTCTTGCAAATAATTTTTATGATAGATTAAAAGCCAATTCATTTTTGAGTAGAACAATAATTGTAGGGGCTTCAGATTCAGCCATTCTGCTATTAAAAAACATAACTAAAGCAGAAGATAAAAATATTACTGAACAAATAGTTGCTCTGACTGATGGAAAAAATTATAAGATTTTAAATGAGATGAATGAAAAGGAAATAAAATTAATTGAGGAACAAGTTATTGAAAAAGTAAAAAAATATGAGTTAGATATTTCTGGTTTTTTGTGTTTCAATGTTATTAGAAAAGATGTAACTTATGAATTAGTTGCTATAAAACTTATAATGGAAGAAAGTGTTGCTACTAAAATTTTCGAAAGACTAGAAACTGATGTTTTGAGCCTTTTTGCAGCTATGGATAATGGAACTTTGGAAGATGTAAATATTGAATTTTATGAAAAGAGTAGCTAGAACAATTATTTTAAAAACCTTTTCATTTCCCTTTCAGTATCTTTTTGTTTGATGGTTTCTCTTTTGTCGTAAAGTTTTTTACCTTTTGCAACGCCAATTTCAACTTTTACAAAATTTTTGTCGTTGATAAATACTTTAAGGGGAATAATGGTTAATCCTTTTTCTTTAGTTGCAGCCTGTAGTTTACCAATTTCTCTTCTTTTTAAAAGAAGTTTTCTGTCGTGTACTGCAATATGATTGTTGGTGGTGCCAAGTTTATATTCAGCTATATATAATGCCTCTTAACCAAATTTCATTATCTTCTAAAATACAGAAGGCATCGTTAAAACTGAGTTTACCTTCTCTAATACTCTTTACTTCTGTACCTAATAAAACAATACCAGCTTCGAATTTTTGTTCAATGAAATAATTAAAGAAAGCTTGCCTATTGTTAAATTCTTGACTCATTTCTAAATTAGCTTCTAAACAACTGAATCAACTGAGCCAGTTTAGCTTTCATGTTTTTTCTATCTATAATAAAATCTAAAAAACCATGTTCTAATAAAAATTCACTTCGTTGAAAGCCTTCAGGCAAATCTTTTTTAATGGTTTCTTTAATAACACGTGGTCCAGCAAAACCAATAAGAGCTCCAGGTTCAGCAATATTTAAATCGCCAAGCATTCCAAAGCTTGCAGAAATACCACCAAAAGTGGGGTCTGTTAAAATAGATATATAAGGCAATTTGGCATCACTTAATTGAGAAAGTTTACCACTGGTTTTTGCTAATTGCATTAAGCTAAATGCACTTTCCATCATACGAGCTCCACCACTTTTGCTAATAACAATAAATGGCAATTTATGTTCTATACAATAATCTACAGCTCTGCTAAATTTTTCTCCCATTACACTTCCTAAACTTCCACCAATAAATTCAAAATCCATACAAGCCACCACCATTTTTTCGCCATTTGCTTTACCAACTCCAACACGCATCGAATCTTTTAAATCGCTTTTAGCATGAATATCATCTAAACGCTTTTGATAATTTTTTAAATCGGTAAAATTTAAAAAGTCTTTACTTCTGATCTCATCAAAAAGAATCTCATATTCTTTATCATCAAAAAGTAAATTAAAATATTCTACTGAACCAATTCTATGATGATAATTACATTTACTACAAATGAATAAATTTTCTTTTAAATCAGAAGTAGTAGTAATAAAATTACATTCTGGACATTTGTTCCATAAACCTTCTGGAGTTTCTTTTTTATCTGCAGTAGAAGTTGTAATTCCTTTTCTAATTCTATTATACCATTTTGGAATTACATCACCTGTACTTGGTGTTTCATCTCCAGTTAGGTTAAGTTCAAAATCTTCTTCTGTTTCTTTTCTCATAAATTTTAATTAAGAGGAAGGCAAACTTAGTATAATTTTAATAATTGCATTTTTTTTTACAATTTATCAATTAATGAAATTATTTATTTAATTTAAGTGTGGCAGTATTAAATCTTAACATTTTTAAATATTGTAAAATCTTAATTTTTAATAAATGAACTTAGTTTTGTAACATAATCTATTTATACTGAAGAAGTATTTAAAAATATCAGGAAAAGTATTATTGATAATCGTTCTGATTATTGGTATTATTTCTTTTGCAGTTCAAACAGCAATTGTTCAAAATTGGCTGGTGGATATTGCAACAAATAAATTATCGAAAGATTTAGGGTCAAAAATTGAAATCAAAAGTGTAAGTTTTAATCTTTTTAATAAAGCTAATCTTAACGATGTTTTAATTCTGGATAAAAAAGCAGATACTATTTTGCAAGCAGGAAATATTAGTATTAACATCACAGATTGGTTTTTTGTAAAGAAAAGTATTGAGCTAAAATATTTAGGCATTAATAATGCTTTAATAAAAATGAATAGAACTGATAGTGTTTGGAACTATCAATATATTGTTGATCATTTTGCCTCAGACAAACCATCAACAAAAAAGTCATCTACTAATTTTCAAATTAAAAAAATTGAACTCAGTAATATTCAAGTTGTAAAAAATGATGCATGGCGAGGTGAAGTATTAACCATAAAATTTAATGAACTATTAGTTGAACCTCATCAATTAAACTTTAATAAAAATATTTTTGAAATTGATAATATTCAAATAAGTCAGCCTTTTGTAGATATTCAAAAATTCAAAGGAAACCGACCTGCTGATTATGTTTTTCCAGCTGTTGATCATTCTATTCCTGAAAATTTATTACAATTAAAAGTTCATCAGTTTAATATTAAAAATGGCGTATTAAACATTAATAATGATTATGCAAAGCCTATTGATGGATTTGATGGTTCACATATTTGGTTAACTAAATTGAATATTGATTTAGGTCAATTCAACGTGCATGGCGACACATTAAAATCACTTATCAATATAAATGCTGTTGAAAGAAGCGGTCTATTATTAAAACAATTGAAAGCTAATTTAAAATGGACTCCAAGAATTTTAGAGTTGGCAGATCTTGATTTGCTTACTAATAAAAGCCATCTTACGAATTATTATGCTATGAAGTTTAAGAATTTTGATGATGATTTTGCTGAGTATGCAACCAATGTTACCATGCAAGCTAGTTTCAAGAATTCTTATATCAATAGTGATGATATTGCTTTTTTCTCTTCCGATTTAAAGAACTGGAAAAAGGAATTACAATTGGATGGCAATTTCTATGGTACAGTTTCGAATTTTAGATTCAATAATCTATCTGCAAAAGAAAAAAATAATGGAACAGTTATTTCTGGAGATCTAACTATGAAGGGCTTACCAGAAATTGATAAAACTATTATTGGATTCAATAATGGAAATATTAGAACCAATCATAAAGATTTAAGTGCCATCATTCCATCTTTAAAAAATGTTCAGTCACCAAATCTGGCAGCTTTAGAAACTATTTTGTTTAATGGAAGTTTTAATGGCACAACGAGTAATTTTAATACTACAAATACTATTACTACTGCTTTAGGAAGTTTTTCGTCCAATATAAACATGATTCTTCCAAAAAAAGAAGAAGCTACTTACAATGGAAAAATAAATTTGAATCAATTTAATTTAGGTAAATTTTTAAATGATAAACAAATTGGTATAGTCGAGTTTGATGGAAAATTTGATGGCTATAGTTTTAATGTTGAAAAATTGAAAACAAATTTGGAAGGAGCTTTTAAAACTTTTGAATACAATGGTTATGCTTTTAATAATATAACGACTAATGGTACTTTTCAGAACAAGTATTTTAATGGAGAGTTAAAAATTGAGGATGTTAATTTTGATTTTATTGGAAATGCCGAAGCCAATTTTTCTGGTGCACTACCACAGTTTAATATTTTAGCAGATTTAAAAAAATCTAATTTAAAAGCACTTAATTTTTCTAAAGAATATTTAAGTTTAATTGGGTTATTGGATATTAATTTTTCTGGAACCAATATTGATAATTTTAAAGGATCAGCAAAGTTCTTAAATGCTGCGATCAGTAATTCGAATGCAACAATTAAGTTTGATTCATTAAATCTTTTTTCTGATTATTACGATTCTACAAAATATTTGCATTTAGCTTCAAACGATTTTTCTGCAAATGTTTCTGGTAATTTTAAAATATTGGATTTGCCCAATGCATTTCAATCATTCTTACACAATTACTATCCTGCTTACATTGCAGCACCAAAATCATTAATTAAAGATCAGCAATTTAATTTCGATTTAGCTACACGTTTTGTTGAACCTTATTTACAATTATTCGATAAAAAAATTAAAGGTTTTAATGATGCTCATTTAAAGGGAATTATTGATACAAGACAAAACAAATTCAATGTTGATTTATTAATGCCATATGGAAGGTATAAAAATTTCGAAGCAACAGGCGTTTCTTTAAATGGGATTGGTAATATTGATACTTTGACTTTATCTGGTGTAATGAATAATTTTAAAGTTAGTGATAGTTTAAATTTTCCTAATACAAGAATTGGAATTACATCACATAAAGATTTATCAAACATATCACTTAAAACTAGTGCTAATAATACTCTTAATGATGCAGACCTTAATGCTCTTGTAGAAACTTCAACGCATGGTGTAAAAATTAAATTTAATCCATCTTCATTTGTTTTAAATGATAAAAGATGGAATTTAGACAAGGCAGGCGAAATTAATTTTTCTAAAAATTTAACTGAAGCTAAAAAAGTTCGTTTTTTACAAGGGTTTCAAGAAATATCTATTGAAACAGCCCCAGATGAAGGAGGCAATACGAGTAGCTTAGATGTGAATTTTAAGAATGTTGTTGCAGGCGATTTAACTTCTCTTTTTCTAAAGAATATTAAGATTGAAGGAATAACAAATGGTAACATACATGTTGATGATATTTTTGGTAAAATAAATGCTTTCGCAAATTTAAAAATTGATCAGTTTAGAATAGATTCAGATTCAATTGGCGTAGCTTTTATTAAATCGAATTATAATAGTAGAACAGGTTTTGTAAGTGCAAATATTAATTCTCCTAATACAGATTATAATTTTACTATAGATGGGTTAATTGATGTAAAATATAATGCTGTAAACCCCATAAATACTGTCTTAAACTTAAATAATTCCAAAATTGATTTGGTTCAAAAACTTGTTGGAAATGATGTTTTTTCTAACTTGAAAGGCTATGCAACTGGTAGTTTAAATGTTTCTGGTAAACCAGATGCTTTAGATTTAGCTGGTAGAGTGATGTTATCAAAAACAAGTTTGAAAGTAAATTATACTCAAGTTAAATATACAATTGATTCTGCATTGATTTCTTTCGAAAAAGATGGAATTAATTTTGGTGAATTCAACATCAAAGACACATTAAACAACATTGGCACGGTTAGAGGAAAACTTTATGAAAAACATTTCAAGAAATTAACTTTCGATTTTGATTTATCTACCAACAAACTTTTGCTCATCAACACAAAAGTTACTGATAATAATTTGTTTTATGGAAATGCTATTGGTAAAGCAACACTAGTATTTAAAGGACCAGAAGATAATTGTAAGATGACAATTACAAGTGAAGCCAATGAAGCATCACATTTCACAATCCCAAATTCAAACAGCAGAGAAACTAGCGAAGCAAGCTTTATTGTATTTAGACCAATTGGTGTTGAGATGACAGAATTTAAAAAACAAAGCAATTTTAATATAAGTGTTGATTTAGATTTAATTGCAAATAACAATGTTGATTTTGACGTGATTTTAGATGAAGTAACAGGAGATGTAATTAAAGCAAAAGGTAATGGTAGAATAAAAATAAAAGTGGGCACAAATGAAGATTTAGATATTAGAGGAAAATATAATATTGAAGAAGGAAGTTACGATTTTAATTTTCAATCTTTCATCCGTAAGCCATTTGTATTAAAGAAAGGAGATAATAATTTTATTGAGTGGAGTGGAAGTCCTTATGATGCTAATGTGCATATTGATGCTATGTTTGAATCAAAAAATATAAGTATTAAAGAATTGATTGGAAATGCTCAAGCATCTTTTGGTAATGCAAGTAGAAATTATAGAGATGATGTTTATGTAATTGCAACGCTCACTGGAAAACTGATGCAACCAGATATTAAATTCAGATTCGATTTTCCACAAAATAGTCCTATTAAAAATGACGATGTTTTTGATAGGTTTAGAAGAAAAATAGAAAGTGATGAGAATGAAATGTTGAAACAAGTTACTTACTTAATTGTATTTAATTCTTTTGCACCTTATGGAGATGCAAGTGTTGAGCAAACCAATTTTACATCGATTGGGGTGAACAGTATTTCAGCAATCATTACTAAACAAATCAACAAAAGCTTTACCAATTTATTGTATAAAATTACAAATGATAAAAGTTTGGCTTTCGATTTATCATCAAATGTATATAGCAGCAATGATTTATTTTCTCAAGGAAATATCAATGCAACATCATCTCAATTCGATAGATATAATTTAAAATTTAAAATTGGAAAAAGTTTCTTTAGCGATAAAGTAAAATTTACTTTTGGAAGTGATTTTGATATTAATCTTCGTTCTTCTGCACAAAGTGGAAACTTTCAATGGTTGCCAGATTGGAATGTTGAATGGAGTTTAACGAATGATAAAAACTTAGTGCTATTAGTGTTCAGTAAAAATAGTTTGGATATTAGTGGTAGTTCTTTAGGTAGAAGAAATAGACAAGGAATTGGTATTTCATATAAAAAAGATTTTGATAATAGTCCTTTCGAAAAAAAGAATAAACAAATTGAATTTGTTGAACCAATAATTTTCTAGCCTTTGTTAGCCAACTGTCCACAAGCTGCATCAATATCTTTTCCTCTACTTTTTCTTAATCTCGAATTCACTCGATTTTTTTCTAAATAAGTCATGAATTGTTCAGTAACCTCTTCATCTGGTTTTACAAAATCAAAACCATCAATAGGATTGTATTCAATAATATTGACTAAATCTGTTGGAACTTGTCTATACAATTTAACCAACTCATCAGCATCTTTTAAAGTATCATTGAAATTCTTAAATAAAATATATTCAAAAGTTACTTTATTGCCTGTTTGTTTGTAGTAATGATTTAAAGCTTCAACTAACGATTTTATATCATTACTTTCATTAATTGGCATAATTTCATTACGCTTTTTATCATTTGCTGCATGTAGAGAAAGAGCTAATTTAAACTTCACTTTATCATCACCTAACATTCTTATTTGCTTGGCAACACCAGCTGTTGAAACTGTAATTCTTCTAGGGCTCATGGCTAAACCATCAGCAGCAGTAATTCTTTCAACAGATTTTATAACTCCAGCATAATTCATTAAAGGTTCTCCCATACCCATAAAAACAATATTGGTCAATTTTTGATTGTAGGATGATAAACTTTGTTGATTGATGAGTGCTACCTGATCGTAGATTTCATCAAAAGTTAAATTTCTTTTTCTTTCCATTTTTCCTGTTGCACAAAACTTGCAACTTAAACTACAACCTACTTGAGATGATACACATGCTGTTTTTCTTTCTTCAGTCGGAATTAAAACACCCTCAATCAAGTAATCATCATAAGTTTTGAATCTGCTTTTTATAGTGCCATCTTCACTAAACTGGGTAGCATCTAAACGAAGTGGTAATAAATCAAACTCATTTTTTAAAAGATATTTTAATTCTTTGCCAATATTACTCATAGCATCGAAACTTGTGGCATGTTTTTGCCATAACCATTCGTACAACTGTTTAGCTCTATACTTTGGTTGTTGTTGCTGAATGAAATAATTTTCTATTTCTGAAAGTGATAAGGTTCTTATATTTTGCTTCGACATAATTTGATGGAATAGCTTCTCTATTAGTTTAAACATGCAAAAGTAGCTATTTTTGCAGCCAATACAGTTATTATGGAAGAAGGGAAAAGACAAAAACAAGTTGCAGCAGTTTTATCAGAAGAAATGAATAGCATTTTTACTAAACTTGGTTTGAATATGATGAATGGTGGAATGGTTTCCATATCATCAATTAAAGTAACTCCAGATTTATTAGAAGCTAGAATTTATTTAAGTCTTTTTCAGATTGAAGATGTTGCAGCAACTTTAAAGCAAATTGAAAATAGAGCTTGGGAAATTAAAAAAGAACTAACAGCAAAAGTGGGCAAACAATTACGAAGAATGCCTGTGATTCATTATTATCATGATGACACTTTAGACTATGTTTTTAAAATGGAAGAATTGTTTAAAGAAATTAATAAAGAGAAAAAAGACTAAGCTAAAATTTTTCCATCTTCCATTTGAATAATTCTGTTGGTTTTTTTTGCAAAGCTTTGATCGTGGGTTACTATCAGTAAAGTTTGATTGTATTCTTCTGCCAACTCTTTAAAAATATCAAATACAATTTCACTATTTTTTTTATCTAAATTCCCTGTTGGTTCATCACCCATAATAATATGTGGGTCATTAATCAAAGCCCTTGCAATAGCAACTCTTTGTTTTTCTCCTCCAGAAATTCTATTGGCACTTTTTAAAGCAAGATGGTCAATACCTAACATTTTTAATTTACTCATTGCTCTTGCTTCAATTTCTTTTTCTGAAAATTTCTTCAATTTTAAACCCGGTAACATTACATTTTTTAAAACAGAAAATTCATTCAATAAATAATGAAATTGAAAAACGAAACCTATTTTTTCGTTTCTAATTTTGGCTAAGAATTTTTCTTTTTTTTGAGTCATTAATTCATCATCAATAAATAATTCACCTTCATAATCTGTATCCATTGTAGAAAGAATATATAACAATGTTGATTTTCCACAACCAGATTTTCCTGTTACTGAAACAAACTCTCCTTTATTAATCTTAAAACTAATATTGCTTAAAACCCTTATTTTAATAGGATCTCGAAAGTCTTTATTGATATTTTTTGCTTCAAGAATTATACTCATCTTATTTACCTCTTATAATAATTACAGGATCAATTTTACTTGCTTTTTGTGCAGGAAACCACCCTGCAAAATATGTTGTGATTAATGAAAATACCCCTCCAATAACATAAAAAACAGGATTGTAATTAACTGGGTAGGTTTTTATAGTAGGTAAAGCTGCTGTATTAAAAGGAATTTGATCAATAATATTCGATAGTCCAAAACCAAATAGCAAACCTGCAAGTCCACCAAATAATCCAATACTAATGGCAATAATGATAAAAATATTTTTTACATCTCTGCCAGAGAATCCTGTTGCTTTTAAAATAGCAATGCTATCCATCTTTTCATAAATCATCATATTTAAAATATTGTAAATACCAAAACCTGCAACAATTAAAAGTGTTATACCAACTGCATATGAAATTAATGATCTAATAAAACTGCCAGTTTCAAATTGTGAATTGGCTGTTTGAATGTCTTCACCATCTGTATTAAATTTTGTAACATACTCTTTATTGATGGCTGGTGCAAGATTAATATCTTTCAATTTTATTTGTATATCTGTAATATAACTTTTTGTTTTGCCTTGTAATTTTTGAACTGTAGAAAGTGATGCATAGCTTTGAACTTTATCAAACTCTTGTATACCAGACTGAAAAAAACCAACAACTTTTAATTGAAATCTTTCACCTTTTGCAGTACTAATTTGTACCACTTCACCAATATTTACTAAAAGTTTTTCGGCTAATCCTTTGCCTAAAACAATACTATTTGAATATTTATTTATATCTGCTGCAGAACCAGCAGTAATATAATCTGTAAAATGAAAAAGATTTGTTTCAGCTTCAACATCAATGCCATTAATAACTCCAGCAATATCAAGTGTTCCATCATTGAAAAAAACTTGTGATGTTATTTTTGGTGCAACTCCTAAAACTCTCTCATCATTTTTTAAATTTAGGATAATCGAATTGCTATTATAAATTTCTTGTCTTGAATTACTCGACCTAATAGATTCAATAAAATTAAAACTAGTTTTAAATTTTGATGATTGATTTATAGGTTGGTTATTGTTGGGTTTAATTTCATTAAACAATCGAATATGAGCAGTTCTATTCAATATTAAACCATCAAGTAAATCATTTAAACCTGTCATAAAACTCAGCAAAGTAATAAACATAGTAATGCCAAAAGTTACACCAATAGCAGCAACTAAAGTTTGTTTCCAACGTGCAAGCAAAAGTGATTTGGCAATATCAAATGTGAGTTTCGAATTCATTAACGAGGTTTAATAATAAAATCACTTGTGGATAAACCATTAGTGATTTCAGTTTTTTCATAATTTTTTAAACCAATTTCTACTTTCTTTTTTTCTTCATTTTCTAATAACACATAATTGCCAACTTGCAAATAACTACTTGGAATTGTAATAGCATTTTTCTTCTCTTTAATTAAAATATTGGCTTCACAAGTTAAAAATGGGTAAAGTGTTTTTGGCTGAAGTTCAAATGTGGCCTCAATCATAAAGGATTTTGATCTTTCATTCATCATAGGATTTATTTTAGAAACTCTAGCTTCAAAAACTTCATCTTTATAACTATCCATGTGTAAAAAAACTTGTTGACCAATTTTAATTTTTGCAATATCATATTCATCAACTTGTAATTCTATATAAAAAGAATTGGCATCTCCAATAATTGCAACAGGGGCTTGCACATTGACCATTTCACCTTCTTTTTTTAAGATAGAAAAAACTTTTCCATTATATAAACTTTTAATAGTAAAATCTTTCACTAGTTGATTAGTTATTTGTAAATTTTTCTGTGATTGTTTTTCTTGAAATGAAATTTGTTTTTGAAGATCACTCAACTTTAGTTTAGCAGATTCATAAACTGTTGTTGAATTTTTGAACATTAATTCTAGTTGATCTAAATCGTTTTTAGTACCAATTTCTTGTTCCCAAAGATTTTTCTTTCTTTTAAATGTTAAAGCATCATTTTCCATCTTTGCTTTGGCTAAATCAACATTTATTTTGAGTTCATTAAGTTTATCAATGTTTGATTTCTGTAAACTATATTCAGCAATAATTTTAGCATTTTCAGAATTGAGTTGTGCTGTGGTATTATTGAGTTGAATAATTGGCGAGCCTTTTGAAACCATATCGCCTTCTATAACAAAAACTTTGGTTGCAATGCCATTTACTGTTGAAAAAACTTGATACTGATTTTTACTTTTAATTACACCTGAGGCGTAAACAGATTCTGTAATATCTTCTTTTATAGGTTGAATTTTCTCTTCTTTTTTTTTGCAAGAGCTTATGAATAATAGTAAAAAACTATACTTCACAATATTTTTTATCATAGTGTGTTTTAATTTGGAATAAAGGTATTTAATATTGATTAAAGTAAAAGTGATATCAGTCACACAACTATATTAAACAGGATCAACATCAATGACAATTGAAACTCTCTTATAATTTGCATGGTTTTGAATAATGGCAATTTGCTGTTGAATTTCTCTCTTGCATTGTTCAATCCAATTTTTATCTTTTGGCAATTTAATTTGCAATTCCCATAAAAATTGATTTCTCACTCTATCAACAGGAGGTTGTGCTGGTCCATTAATAAACTTACTAAAATGAGTTTGTAAACCCTTCATCATAATATTAGCAGCTTCTTCAGCAACATTATTTTTTTTGTGTTTTAAAGTAATATTGATGATTCTATAAAATGGTGGATATTGATATGCTTTTCTAGTTTCAATTTCAAATTGAAACATTTTTTTATAATCATGTGTTTGCACATAATGCAAAACAGGGTGTGTAGTGTTGGTGACTTGAACTAAAACTCTACTTACACCATCTTTTCGTCCTGCTCTACCACTAACTTGTTCCATCAGTTGAAAAGCTCTTTCATTTACCCTAAAATCTGTAAAATTTAAAATGCCATCAGCATCTACAATTCCTACCAAATTTATATTTTCAAAATCTAAACCCTTCACTACCATTTGTGTTCCAACAAGCACATCAATTCTACCTTGTTCAAAAAGTTTAATTAGATTATCATGTTCATTTTTTCCTCTAACTGTGTCCCAATCCATTCTTGCAACTTTTGCTGTTGGTAAATTTTCAGCCACTAATTCTTCTAATTTTTCAGTTCCAAAATTTTTAAAAACAAATTCATGATTGCCACATGCAATACATGTATTGATTAAAGGATAAGTACTGCCACAATAATGACAATTCAATTTATTTTTTGATTTGTGAAAAGTTAGAGTAACATCACAATGATTACATTGAGGAATCCATCCACAGGTTTTGCAAAGAATATAAGGCGAATAACCTCTTCTATTTTGAAAAAGAATGGCTTGTTTTTTTTGATCAATAGTTTCTTGTAATGCTTGGATCAGTTGAGGAGATAAAGGAATTTTTCCTCTTTCTTTTGTCTCTATTTTTTTTAAATCTACAATTTCAATGGTAGGCAAAAAGCCTGTACCATAACGTTCATTCAATTCTACTAAAGCATATTTATTTTGCAAGCAATTGTAGTAAGATTCTATACTTGGTGTTGCACTGCCTAATAAAACTTTGGCTTTTAATAATGAAGCATAATAAATGGCAACATCTCTGGCATTGTATCTTGGTGCTGGGTCTTGTTGTTTGTAACTAGAGTCATGCTCTTCATCAACAATAATCAATTTTAAATTATTGAAAGGAAGAAAGATGCTACTTCTTGCACCTAAAATAACTTTTGTTTCACCTGTTTTTACTTTATTCCAAATTTCAACTCTTTCGTTGGAGTTAAATTTTGAATGATAGATAGCAATATTTCCTCCAAAATGTTTTTGTAATCTTCTAATGATTTGAGTAGTTAAAGCAATCTCAGGTAATAAGTATAAAACTTGCTCATTATTTTTTATATAATGCTCTATGAGCTTGATGTAGATTAGAGTTTTGCCACTCGATGTTATGCCATGTAACAAACAAACATTTTTTTCTAAAAAATTATTTTCAATTGTTGGTTAAAGCAATTTGTTGATTAGGACTTAAACTAAAATCAATAGAAACTTCTTTAGGAATTTGATTGATTCTATCTACCTCTCTTTTTTCTACAACTAAAATATTTTTTTCAATTAAGCCTTTAAGTTGTGCTGATGAAGCATCTGCTTTTTTTAATAATTCGCTTTGTGTAACTTCTCCATCTTTTTTTTCTAAATGCAAATAAGCCAATAATAACTCCATTTGTTTAGGAGCTCTTTTCCAATTATTCAACAACTCACTTAATTCATCTTCGTTTCTATAAAGTGGACTTAACGTTATAAAACTTTCTTTTTTCGATTTATATTTTTCTTTTAATTCTTCCCATACATAGCAAACTTTTTTATCGAGTAATTTTTTTATTACTGCATAAACATTGGTGGTGTTTAACAATTGATGAACTTCACTCAACTTCAATTCCTTCTTTATTTCTAAAGCTTCTGCAATTACATATTCATTATCTGTAAATAATGAACCATTGTTTAAATCATATTCATTGTCTTCATTCCAAATAATTATAGTTTCACTATTCAGTTTAAGATTTGCAGGCACAGCAGCTTGCATTACATCGCCATCATTACACATATAATAATCTGCAATCCAACTCCACAATTGAATTTGATTGGGATGAATAATAGGCTCATCATCAATTACACTTAAAATTTCTTTGGGCTTAAAATTTTCTGGCTTTTCTGTAAATAATGATTTGATGATTCCAGCATATTTTTTATTCTTGAGTTGAACTTCAACTCTTTGTCCTACTTGAACTTTATCTGTTAAATGAGCTGGAATTGCCCAAGTAAAAGTTGTAGGTAATGATAATGGGATGATGATGGTTGCATACAAGGATATTTTCTCTTCAAAAAGTAAAGAAGTTTCATTTGAAGTAGGTAAAAATTGTTTTAAAGAAAAAACATCAAAGTACATTTTTCAAAACTAATTATTAGTATAGATATTTGTTGAGAATTTATTTGTTATGACAACAGAACTTTTATCATCTCACACCAAAAATATATTAGGACTAAAACTTCCTACAGATCCTCGTTGGGTTAACTTGGCAGAAATTAGTATAGAAGAGATTTTAACTGATCATGCTTATTGTGAACAGAAAGCTGCATTGACTTGTATTTCGTACATTCAACGATATCCTGAAAAAGAAATGCTGGTAGAAGAATTAGCACCCATTGTAACTGAAGAATGGGGGCATTTTAGAGCTGTTTTAGCTGAGTTGAAGAAAAGAAAATTGCAATTAGGCAAACAACGAAGAGATGAATATGTAAATAAATTAATTGAGTTTCAAAGAAAAGGTGGACATATTGATGATCGTTTTCTAGATCAAATGCTCACCATGGCATTGGTAGAAGCCAGAAGTTGTGAACGTTTTAAACGATTGAGTGAAGGATTGAATGATGCTTACTTAAAAAAGTTTTATAGAAAGTTTATGGAAAGTGAAGCTGGTCATTACACTTTATTCATCACATTAGCAGAACATTATTTGCCCAAAGCAAGAGTTAGAAAACGTTGGCAAGAATGGTTGAAATACGAAACTGAAGTAATAAAAAATTTAGAAGTAAGAGGAGATAGGGTGCATTAAACTTAACACCTCTATATTTGCTTTTTATTTTTAATATGACAATACACCACGAAGGATACAGAACAATTGGCTTTACAGCTTTAATTTTTGGTATCATTAATATTTTATCGTTTAATTTTTGTAATGAAAATACACCTTGGGTAGTTATAGCTATTTTCTTAGTTACTCTAGCCTTGTTTTTATTCATTATTTCATTCTTTAGAGTTCCAAATCGAAAACTCACAATTGATGAAAAGAAAATCATTTGTCCTGCAGATGGAAAAGTTGTAGTGATTGAAGAAATTACGGATGTTGAATATTTTCATGACAAAAGAATTCAAGTAAGTATTTTCATGAGTCCTGCTAATGTGCATCAAAATCGTCATCCAATGAGTGGTGAAGTGATCTACAATCAATATCATAAAGGAAAGTATTTAGTGGCTTGGCACCCTAAAAGTTCAACAGAAAATGAAAGATGGAGTGTTGCAGTAAAAAATAATTATGGCACTATTTTATACAAACAAATTGCAGGTGCTTTGGCAAAACGTATTTGCAACTACTCAAAAGTTGGTGAACAAGTAAACCAAACTGATGAATATGGCTTTATAAAATTTGGAAGTAGAGTAGATGTTTTATTACCTGTGGGCACTAAAATAGATGTTCAATTAGATCAAGTTGTTAAAGGTGGAGTTACAGTTTTAGCTAGTTGGGCTTAAAATTTTAACAATTTAATTTTTTTCTTAATAATTATAAACAGCATATTTGTATTCAACATTAAACCCCATTTCATGAAAAAATTATTAGTTTTAGGTACAGCATTGTTATTAGTTACAGGTGCTGCTTTTGCTTGTGAAGGCAAAGACAAAAAAGATTGCGGTAAAGACAAAAAAGAATGTACTGCAAAAGAAAAGAAAAGTTGTTGCAGCAAAGACGCTAAAAAAGAGTGTTCTAAAGATGCAAAAAAAGAAACTAAAACTCCAGCTAAAAAAGCTTAGTTGAGTTTAAAATTATTGAAGCTGTTCATGCAAATGAGCAGCTTTTTTTATTCACTCAACTTAATATCGACTCACTTTTATTTGAACTGATTTATTGCCATTCCATTCATTTAAGTCAATGGTAAAAGCAATATCAATAGGTCGATTCATTTCTAAAATTGAAAACTTCTCTGCCATACCAAAGCCAATGCCATTCATAGTTGTATTGGATTGTTTTAAACTAAATTTGATATGTTGTTCTTTCACAACTTTACAAAAACCTGAGTTATAAACTTTTTTTGAAACAAAAACTGGACGCATGTTTTCTGGTCCAAAAGGTTCCATTTGTTTAAGGATATTGTAGAAACTTAAATTGATTTCATCAAAATTGATTTCAGTATCAATTACAATTTCAGGAATTAATTGATCTGGTGTTATTTGATTTGCAACAGCTTCTTCAAATGCAGTTTTAAAGTCTTCAATCTTTGATTCCTCTAATGTTAATCCTGCTGCAGCAAAATGACCACCAAATCCAATTAAATGTTCTCTACAAGCATAAATTGCTTCATACAAATTAAAACCAGGAACACTTCTAGCACTGCCAGCAACAATTTCACCACTTTTTGCTAAGACTACTGTAGGTCTAAAATAGCTTTCTATCAATCTACTAGCAACAATTCCAACAACACCTTTATGCCAATGTTCTCTATACACCACAGTACTTTTTCTTGTGGTGGCTTCATTACTATTTTCAATAATATATAAGGCTTCAGCAGTTATGGAAGTATCAGCTTCTTTTCTATCTAAATTATCGCTTTGTAAAATCTTTGCAAATTCCAATGCTTGCTCAAAATCTTGTTCAATAAATAGTTGAACTGCTTTTTTAGCATCATCCATTCTACCTGCAGCATTAATTCTTGGTGCAATAATGAATACCAAATTACTAATGCTCATGGTTTCTTTAACTGCTGCCAATTGCATTAAAGCTTTAATACCAGTACAAGGATTTGTATTTACTCTTTCTAGACCAAAATAAGCTAAAGTTCTGTTTTCTCCATTAATGGGAACAATGTCTGCTGCAATGGCTGTTGCAACCAAATCTAAATATTGTAAATAAGATTCAGGTTCAAGATTTAGTGTATCTGCAAGAGCTTGCATCAATTTAAAACCAACTCCACAACCACATAATTCTTTATAAGGATAGTTGCAATCGTTTTGTTTTGGGTTTAAAATAGCTACTGCAGGTGGTATTACTTCATCGGGAAGATGATGATCGCACACTATAAAATCAATGCCTAAATCTTTTGCATAGCTAATTAAATCTGTACTTTTAATGCCACAGTCTAATGAAATAATTAGTTTGAAATTATTTTCTTTAGCAAAATCAATTCCTACTTTACTTACACCATAACCTTCTTTATAACGATGAGGAATATAATAATCTACATTAGGATAAAGATTTTTTAAAAACTGAAACATTGAAGCTACACTTGTTGTACCATCAACATCATAATCACCAAATACTAATATTTTTTCTTGTTGATGAAAAGCATGTTGAATTCTATCAACAGCTTTCTGCATATCCTTCATCAACCATGGATCATGTAATTGATTTAAGTTAGGACGAAAAAAGTTTTTTGCTGTTTCAAAAGTATTCAATACCACGCTGTGTAAGAATTTGACAAAGTGTTTTATTAATGGATAATGCTTTAACTAAGAGAATTAGTTAGGTTTCATTGTTGATAATATTTTCCATCTTTTTTGCATCAATCTATTTTAGTATTTTCTGTCTGTTGTATATCGAACTAGTTGTTCTAAAGCTTGTTTAGCTTCTGAATCTTCAAAACTATTTAAGATTTCCAATGCCTCATCTCTATAATTAATCATTTTATGATGTGCATATTCTATGCCACCACATGATTGAACAGTATCTAAAACAAATTGTACTTTTTTCTTATCCTTATTATTATTTTTTACAATGTAAATGATTTTCTTTTTAGTAGATGAATCACAATTATTCAAAGTATAAATTAATGGAAGAGTCAGTTTTTTTTCTTTGATATCGTTGCCAGTTGGCTTACCAATTTTTTCAGTGCCATAATCAAATAAATCATCTTTAATTTGAAATGCCATACCAGTTTTTTCACCAAACATTCTCATTTTTTCAATTATTTTTTCATCTTTGAATGTTGATGCAGCACCAGCTGCACAAGATGAGGCTAGGAGAGATGCTGTTTTTCCTTTTATAATATCGTAATAAGTAGATTCATCTAAATTTAAATTTCTAGATTTTTCCATTTGTAATAATTCACCCTCACTCATTTCTTTAACTGCAGTTGAAAGAATTTTCAATATATTAAAATCGCCATGATTTAAAGAAAGTAATAATCCTTTTGATAATAAATAGTCACCTACCAAAACAGCAACTTTATTTTTCCATAAAGCATTGATTGAAAAAAATCCTCTACGTTCCATAGCATCATCTACAACATCATCATGTACTAAAGTTGCAGTATGTAATAATTCTACCAAAGAAGCAGCTCTATATGTTGTATCATTAATTGGCCCACCCAATTTTGCACAAAGCATTACAAATCTTGGTCTGAGCTGTTTACCTTTTCTTTGTATGATATAATGCATGATTCTATCTAACAAAGAAACCCTGCTTTTCACAGCTTCTTTAAAGTGCTTTTCAAATGCAATGAGTTCCTGTTCTAATATTTTTCCTGCTAAATCCATCAATACAAAGAAACATTTTATTTAGATGAAAAATGATTTACCTTTTATTTAGAAATTAAATATCCAAAATAAGTAAAAAGCACACTTAAAATTAACATGGCTAAAGCATAAGTAATGGCTAAAATTATTTTGTGTTGTTGAAATAAAACTAAAATATCCCAACTGAACGCTGAAAAAGTAGTGAATCCTCCACAAACCCCAACAATTAGAAGAGCTTGCCAAGATGCACTGTTATTCATTTTCGTAATATAACCAGCTAAAATTCCAATGAATAAACTGCCTAAAATATTTACTACAAATGTGGCCTTGTTTATTGTTTTAGATGGTAAAAAATAGTAAGTCAAATATCTTAATACAGAGCCTGTGGCTCCACCAAATGCTACTAATAGAATATTTTTTAGCATATTATTTTGATAATTGAATGAGCCAAAATTCTTTTTGTTTGGTAACATGAAAAGTATCGATTGAAGCCATTGGTTTATTTGAAACTATTATCTGAACATTATTTTCATCAATATTTTTATTATTTAAAATGATGATAGACTCAGTTTTCAATTGTGTTTTTTCTGAGTTACTGAGTTGTTCATATCTTTTAAAAATTGAATCGAGTTTTACTTGATTTGATGCATCAATCAAACAATAGAATTTTGCTTTTTCAAAATCACCATTTTGATAAGCATCCTTAAATAATCTTACTGCATCTAATGCATCTTCTGCTGGTAATAGTTCTTGTTTTGTTGAACAACTTGCAATGAACACAAAAAACAATATAAAAGTTATTTTATTAAATACTTTAATCATAAAAATTGATTTGAACGTATTGATAAAAAATTTTGTTTTGCATCGATTTTCCTTCTTTATAATTGAGTTCATTAAAGTCTTGAAATCCAAAAAGCCCAGCCATATTGCCTTTATTGATGGCAAGTTCTAAAAATCCTGCACTATTAAACCAAGCTAATTTTTCTCCTTCTGGGACAGATAAATAACTATCACTTAATACTTCTAAATCATCTCTAGTTAACATGATTTTGAACTTTCTGCCCTTGTGTTCTCTTTCAAATATTTCTTTAGTGATATTGGTGACTACATTCTCAAAATTGTCAATAAAAATCACATGACCTTTTATCCAAATTTCAGAGATTAAAGGTTGTAAATTATTTTTTATTACAATATTTTTTATGGGTTGAGCAAGTTCAGTGAGGGCTTTACCATTTGATAATTCGTTTACAATTTCTGCAATTTTTAATGAAGCTGTTAAAAATTTTGTTGCATTGTTGAAATGAATTGAAAATATTTTTATAGGGGCATTATCAGTAATCATTTGAAGAATTCCATTGTCTGCACAAATGATAAACTGATCATTAAATTCAGCAATTAAAATATTATCATTTTTATTTTCATAAAAATTAAAAACGATAATATGAATTGTTTTTTTAGGAAAATGTTTGAAAGCATTATTACAGATATAAACTGCTTCTGGAAAATTTGTGTGTGTTAAGTAATGTGAAATATCTACAATAGTCAAGTTTGCATTTGCAGATAGTAGCTGTCCTTTTAAAGCACCTACTATATAATCTTGTTGGCCTATATCTGTTGTTAATGTAACTATTGGCATTAAAAGTTGAATCTGGTTTATTTAATTATTTAACTAATTCATCATTTTTATAGAAAAATTTGTAAGTTAATTTATCTGCCCATGATGGAAAAAATTTATTTATAAAGACTGCTCTTTTTCCTGTAAAAGTTAAAATTAAATTTCTTTTTCTTTTACTTATGGCTTTTGAAATGTGTAAAGCACATTCGTTCGATGACATCATTTTATTTTCATCCATTGGACTTTCACCTTGTGCCAATCCTTCTTTATTTAATGCTGCGTTACGAATATTTGAACTGGTAAAGCCAGGACAAACTAATAATACGTTTACACCAGTTTTCAGCAATTCTGTTCTAATTGATTCTACCCAACCATTTACAGCAAATTTACTTGCACTATAGCCACTTCTTCCAGGTAGGCCTCGAAATCCTGCAATTGAAGAAACGGCAACAATAGTGCCTTTATTTTTTAAAATATATGGTAGAGAAAACTTTGTACAATAAACTGTACCCCAAAAATTCGTGTCCATCAATTTTCTTAAAGTAGATAAATCAACATCAGTAAATAAAGAACGCATTGAGATACCTGCATTATTAATTAAAATATCTATTGTTCCGTATGATTTAATGATGCCTTGAATAAAATCTTTACAATCTTCTTCATTTCCAATATCTGCTGTATAAACTAAAAGTGGTTTAGTAGCATTTTGTTGTTGTAATTGATAAAGTTTATCATGGTTTCTTCCACATGTTGCAACTCTTGCTCCTTTGTTTAAAAAAAGTTCTACCAAAGATTTTCCAATTCCATCTGACCCACCTGTAATAACTACTACTTTATTTTCAAATTCTTGCATAACATTAAACTAAGTGGCAAAAGTACTTGCTTAATTTTTATTTTAATGATAGACGAGAATATTTTGGCAGAAAAAAACTCCGTTGGAAACGGAGTTTTTTTTAAAAATTTATTTCTTCTTCATGTTCGTTAAAAAACCTAAACTCAACTAAGTGATAATTGCTATTTTGTTGCAATGAAAATTTCATTTTGTATTGTTTTTTCCATTTCTTGAAAATAGAATTAAAAATACCTTTGGTTAAGTGAGAGAATATTATTGGATGAACAACTAAGTTAATATTCTTATATGAGTGGGTGGCTAAATAATGAAGTTTCTTTTCAATTTCATCTTCAAGTATTAGGGTTGAGCCAATCTTTCCAGTACCAGCACAAGCAGGACATTCTTCTGAAGTAATAATATTTACTTCTGGCTTCATTCTTTGTCTGGTTATTTGTAATAACCCAAACTTTGAAATAGGCAATACCGAATGTTTTGCTCTATCGGTATTCATAAATTGCTCCATGGCTTCTTGAACCTTACGTTTATTATCTGGTAAACGCATATCAATAAAGTCAATTACAATTATTCCACCAATATCTCTTAAGCGTAATTGTCGTGCAATTTCTTCAGCAGCTTCTAAGTTTGTTTGTAAAGAGTTTTCTTCTTGATTATTTCCAACACTTTTATATCCACTATTTACATCAATAACATGCAACGCTTCTGTGTGTTCAATAATTAAATATGCACCACTTGGTAAGTTTACAGTTTTACCAAAAGAAGCTTTAACTTGTTTCGTTATTCCATAACTATCAAAAAGAGTAATGTCATTTTCGTAAAATGTTACAATGTCTTTTTTCTCTGGTGCAATTTTTTCAATATAATTTCTTGCATCATTGTAAATATTTCTATCGTTGGTGATAATAGTATTGAAATCTTCATTCAATAAATCTCTTAGTATGCTAGTGGTTTTGCTTTGTTCACTTAAAATTTTGGCTGGAGCAACTGCCCCTTTTAAATTCTTTTGAATTCCTTTCCAAATATTGACAAGTGAGATTAAATCTTGATGAAGTTCTGCAGTGCTTTTTCCTTCAGCAGCTGTACGAATAATTACTCCAAAATTCTTTGGCTTTATAGCTTCGACAATTTTGTGTAATCTTTTTCTTTCTTCTGATGAATGAATTTTTTTAGAAACTGCTACAATATCATTAAAAGGAGTAAGTACAATAAATCTTCCAGGTAAACTTAGTTCACAACTTAATCTAGGTCCTTTTGCTGCAATAGGTTCTTTCAAAATTTGTACTAAAACACTAGGTTTGCCACTTAAAACATCTGTTATTTTTCCAGACTTTACAATTTCAGGTTCAACTGTAAAATTCGAAAAGTTTAGATCACTATCTTCATTTTGGGCAACAGATAGTTCAGTAAATTTTAGAAGTGATTTTGCATAGGGAGATAAATCTGTATAATGTAGAAAAGCATCTTTCTCGAAACCAACATCCACAAATGCTGCATTAAGACCTGGGATTAATTTTTTAACTTTCCCCAAGTACAAATCACCCACAGTAAAACTTACATCTAATTTTTCATTATGTAATTCTACTAATTTTTTATTTTCTAATAATGCTATTTCAACACCTGTTGGTGCAGCATTAATAATTAATTCTTTGTTCAAAATTTGCAACTTTTAAATACAAAATCCTTTGCAGCACAAGGCTACAAAGTAAATATAAAACACAGTTATTGCCAATGAGAGTTTAGACAGGAAGGAAGGATAAGTTGCAGCTCTAAAGATAATAGTGGCAAAAACCAAAAAAAGCTAGTTCCCAAATTTTAAATTGGGAACTAGAATTATAATTTATTTATTTTTCTTTTTATGACGATTCTTTCTTAAACGTTTTTTACGTTTATGAGTAGCAATTTTATGACGTTTTCTTTTTTTACCACAAGGCATAACTTCTAATTTTTAATTTATTTTAATTCGTTAATTCTATTTGCAATTTCTTTTTTAATATCTTGATTGTCGATTAAATCAGATGCTTTTAAATACCAAATTTTGGCATTTATTTTATCTGATTTTTGCTCGTAGCATTCTGCTAAATGCAAAACACTTTCAATATGATCTGGTTTTATTTTTACAATAATTAAAAACCTTTCAATTGCTTTATCGAGCTGACCACTTTTTTTGCCACCTAAGCCTAAAATATACTGAGCAAATATATTGGTGGGGTCTTTGGTTACTATTTCTTTTATTGGCAATAATCCCTGCATTGGATTATCAGAAATATTACCTAAAATATAACAAGCTCCCAAACCAATTTTACTACTATCGTTATTTGGATTAAGTGTTAATGATTTATCAAAAAGAACTTTTGCGTTAGTAGCTAACCAGTTTTGAATACTTGGATCTGCTACTCCCAACAAGTTATTTGTAAATTGTTGGGCGGCGAATGTGAGACTTTTTTCTGAATTTTCCAACTTTGCTGCTTCAGCAATATAAAAGAGGTATGGTTCGTAAAGATGTGCTGAGTCTTTCCAAAAATTAGCTAAATGGTTGTAAGTGTGAATTTTATCTTGTTCAGAACCTACTTTAAGCTTGTTTTCAATTTTTGCTAATAATTTTTTTTGAGAACTTGTTAAATTCTCTTTTGAGTGTGTTAAAAGCTCATTAAAATTTAATTGAGTAGTATTCTGAACTGAACTTTCAACTGTAATTTCTTTTTTTGGATTAACAGTGTTGCCAAAAAAAAGTAATAAAATTAATAAAGCAACTGCTGCTGTAAGAAAGTAAATTTGTTTTTTAAGCACTAGATTTTTTTTTGCAAATTTAGCTAGGCTTAAACTTAGATTTAACTTCTTCAACAAATTCTTTTGATGGTTTAAATGCAGGAATATAATGTGCAGGAATATGCACGGCAGTATTTTTCTTTATATTTCTACCAATTTTGGCTGCCCTTCGTTTGGTAATAAAACTTCCAAACCCTCTGACATAAATATTTTCACCCGATGAGAGTTGAGTTTTAATTTCTTGGAAAAGGGTTTCCATTGTTACTAAAACATCAACTTTTGGAATTCCTGTTTTGTCTGCTATAATGTTTACAACATCTACTTTTCTCATGTTATAAAGTTTTTTATGAAGAAATATTGTTTCATGGAAGCAACTAAGTTAGACTAAAATTAAAATAGAAGCAACTTTTTTATAAAAACATCAATATTTGACAGTAAAATGACATTCCAACTTGTTATCGAGAGAGTTAATTTATGAAACTCCAATACAATCCTAAACGCATCCAAATTGTTTGTAAAGGGTACTGTTCTGATGAATAATTGTAGTTTTTGTAGCCACTTGGTGGGAATAAACTGTTCAAATTCTCTGCCCTAAAATTGATTTTAAAAGTCTTAATCCTAAAATTGAAATAGAAATTTATATCTGGTCGATTGTTTAAGGAGTAATTATTTTGATAGAAGAATTGACCATTAAAAGGAGAGTAGCCAGATGGATTATAATTGCTAAAATATCTAAACTCAAAGCCAGTTGATAAAAATAGATTAGTATAAAAATTACCTTCAAGTGCTAGTCTTTGTCGTGTAAAAAAAGTAGGGAAGTTTACAGGAGCATTTGCAGTGCTTTGTTGAAAATGAAATTCAGAATAAAGATTAATTCTTTTTGAGAGTTTAAATTTCTTTTCTAAGCCAATATGCAAAACATTAAGTAACGATGATTCTTGCTGTGCAGAAAAAAAGTTATCGAAATACAAATAATTATTTAGTAAAAAATACTCTCCAGTTAGCTTTAAATTCAAATTTTTATTATAATAATTTGCCCAAAGTTTAACGGTGTTTTCTTTACTAAAATTGGTTCTGTTAACCACTCTAAATGATGAGCTGCTATTATAAATAAATGCTGGAGTTTTATTAATATTTTGAAAACCTAATAGCAAATTTCCAGTTTTCTTGCCTAACTCTTTTTGTATAGTTATATAAGCATTGTAATCGCCAGAATTTAATCCTGTTAAATAGAGTTGAGCAATAGCTTCAATATCCCAGACTTTATTTTTCGTTCTATTTTTATATTCTCCTCCTAAATAAATATTATGAAATTTATCGGATGTTGTATCTAAAAAGCGACCAGTTAAATTTTCAAGCGTTACACTTGCTTTAATAAATTGTGATGCATTTTTTTTGTCGGGAAATGAAATAATGCCAAATTGATTTTTTATAATACTCCAACTATCTTTAAACGTAATGGTATCATAACTTGCAGAAGAATTGTGATTGATGTTGTAATTAAAATAATTTGAATAATTTGTTGAATCGGCATATATATCTTGAAATAAAAATTCTTTCTGTTGAATACTTAAAATATGCTGCAATCTTATTTTAGGATAGAATATTTTTATGCTTGAGCTATCTACAATAATTGAATCTTTTTTTCCTAAATCATATTCGTGTTTTATCACAAATTCATTTTGCTTATAAATATTTCCAGTGCTAACAGCTGTGTTAAACAAATCTCTTCTAATCACTCCACCCAAGCCTAAACGAACTGGCAATTCAAATGGACTATTTAAAGAAAGCGAGTCAAGCTGTTTGTAGTCAACGGTTCCACCATTTTCTGAAGAAGCATTTTTATTAGCAATATAAATTGCATTTAAATGATAATGTTTATTTGGGCTTTTATATTGAAATACTGCTCTGGTATTATTTACACTTGCATTTTGGTTTTTAAAAATTCCAGGTGAGTTAATAAATCTATATTCTAAAGAGAA
The DNA here is from genome assembly GCA_963716885.1 of uncultured Chitinophagaceae bacterium. Lineage (GTDB taxonomy): Bacteria > Bacteroidota > Bacteroidia > Chitinophagales > Chitinophagaceae > CAIVPM01. The sequence continues at coordinate 257,454 of CAVQUL010000006.1, forward strand.
GTTGATATTGTCCTTTTTATTTTGAGTATGTAAAACATTGATAATTTGTTCTGCACTACTTCCTAGTGTATAATTAAGTTCTGTATAGGGTTTTGTTGTTTGATAGAGTTTGGTATTTTCAAGTGTATAATTATAAGCATCAAACTGATGAAATCCAGCATTAAAGCCTGCTTGCATCAATGGATTAAAAATTAAGGAAGTGGCAGCTGTTCCTAAATTTCCTAAATGATTGTAGGTGTAAGAAAGTGGAAATCTAGAATAAAAATCAGAAATACTAGTATCTAATTGTATTGATTTATTTTGGTTAAATAAAGTATAATAAATATTTATTGAATCAGCATTTAAGTCTCTTTTTTTAAAAGCTGTATCTCCAGTTCGACTATTGATATTGGTACTATTATTAGTAGTAGGTGCAACAACACCATCAGTCTGTAAAGTTCTTTGACTAAAACATTGATTAGTTATTAAACTAAGATTAATTATTATCAAGACTGTTAATATGAGTTTCTTCATCTTCACTTGCAAATTAACAATGGCTTTTTGAACTAACGACAATAAAAAATCCCATTTGTAAATGCAAACGGGATTTTGGGGTACGAATTGGTTTCTTTTACGAAATATTAATTTGTTTTGGAAACACTTTTACTTCTTCTTTTTTTGGTAAGAAAATTAAGAGAATACCATTTTCATATTTTGCTTCAATTTTTTCACTATCAATATTGCTATCGAGTGTAAAACTTCTTTTAAAACTTTCGAAACTAAATTCTCTTTTTAAAGTTTTATAGGATTCAGTTTTTGTTTCATCTAACTTTTCATAGCTGATACTCAGAAGACCTTTTTCTAACTGAATTTTGAAATCTTCTTTTTTTCTTCCTGGAACATTCATTTCAATGTGATATCCTTGATTTGTTTCATGAATGTTTACAGCATTTGTTAATTTGCTGCTATTTTCAAATTCAGGAACTGCATTAAATAATTCATCGAACAAATTGTTCACGAAAAATGGTTTGTTTTTTACGATTGTCATAATTATAAAATTTAAGGTTATTTAATTTTCCATATAATATTCAAATTATATACCCTTGCATGAAATACGACAAAAAGGCTATTTTAGTAAACATAAAACGACAAAATGGCTCTTTCGAAGAGCGAAATATTGAAAAATTTCAATTGATGAATGCTCTAAGAGGTTATTTTTGCATTCAAATAAAAAATAAATGTATCCATCAGAAATAGTTTTACCAATGAAATCGGAATTAACCGATGCTGGTTTCGAAGATTTAATAAGCACTGAACAAGTAGAAAAGAGTATAACAAGCGAAGGAACTGCATTAGTAGTTATTAATTCAGTTTGTGGCTGTGCTGCAGGTGCTTGCAGACCAGGCGTTTTATTAGCAGTGAATAATGCAACTAATAAACCTGATAGACTTGCAACTGCATTTGCTGGTTTCGATAAAGAAGCAGTAAATCAAGTTCGTCAACATTTAATGCCTTTTCCTCCATCTTCTCCTGCAATAGCATTATTTAAAGATGGTGCTTTAGTGAGTATGGTTGAGCGTCATCAAATAGAAGGAAAACCAGCACAAGCCATTGCACAACATTTAATAAATGAATTCGATAAATATTGTAATTAAAATTTTGGTTTTAATGGGTTAGTAAGTAAGAATGCCTCACTTCGGTGGGGCATTTACTTTTTTTATTACATTCTCGATTGCTTGTGCTTTTAATAAGCATTCATTGTACTCATCTTCAGCAATACTTTTATTGGTAATTGCACCACCAACTTGATAACTTAAATATTTATTGGTTTGATGATATGCAATTGATCGAATTATAACATTAAAATCAAAATTTTTATTTGGGGTAATGTATCCAATTGTTCCACTATAAATTCCACGTTTAGATTTTTCATACTTTTCTATCAATTGCATTACTTTATATTTTGGAGCACCTGTCATAGAACCCATTGGAAATAAAGCTTTCAGTATATCGACTAAGTTTAAATTTTCTTTTAATGTTGCAGAAATTGTTGATATCATTTGATACACTTGAGGAAAAGCATAAACACTAAAAAGTTCATCTACATGAACAGTATTTCTCTTAGCAATTTTCGATAAATCATTTCTAACCAAATCTACAATCATAACATTTTCACTTTTTTCTTTTTCACTATTTTGTAAATGAGATTTAAGTAATAAATCATGCTCAATATTTTTATGATCTCTTTTAATTGTTCCTTTTATTGGCTGAGAAATTATTTTATCATCTTCTTTTTTAATAAATCTTTCAGGGCTAGCACTTAATATAAAAATTTCATTCAACTTATAATAAGCACTAAAAGGATTTGGTGAAATAGAATTGAGCTGAGTAAAAATATCAAGGGGTTGAATTGAAATATTTTCTGCAAAAAATTCCTGACAAAAATTTATCTCGTAACAATCACCTTGATGAATATGTTCTTTTAGTTGATTGACGATTTGACAATATTCAACTTTATTAAGTTTCGATTGAATATTTATTTTTTCAATTTGTAATTCGGATGCAGAGATTTTAAAGTCATTAATCTCATTAAAAATTTCAAATGCATTATTTTTATTTGTTGTGATAATTACGTTTTCATCATTTAATTGCACAACAATATTTGGTATGAAAAGTGAAACTTCAGGTGCTAAAATTCCATCAAGATTGCTTGATTGAAAAGGGAAAATATAGTTTTTGAAGTCGTAACTAAAATGACCAAAAATCCATGAATTTGTGGTGTCTAAAAAATTAGAGAGTGACTCTAATACATTATCATTATTGAGACTTGTGAAAGAAACATTATCAGCAATTGCAACAATACTTTCGAAAGAATTATTTGGTGAAGGGTAATTGTTATTGTCCAAAAAACAACAAATGTTGAACTGGTTAGCCCAATTCAACATTTGTTGTTTAAATTTTTCTATATTTTGAATCTCAAATTTTTCGATAATATGTTTCAATATTTTAGCTATTAATAATCATCATCGTCATTATCATCAAAATCATCCTTGTCGTTGTACAAATCGAATTCTTTAAAATCTTCGTCAAGTTCAAAATCATCTTCAACTTTTGATTTTCCACTTTTTTTAGAAGGCGTTTTTGGGATATCAAATTCATCAAAATCTGGGTCCCAACTTGTATCATCTTCATTTTTCTCCCAATCATCTTCTTTTTCTTCTACATCATCGTCGTTGTCTTCCTCTGATGAAGTTTTTTTAGAACCTTTGCCAGCTTTTTTCTTAGGAATTGTTTCTTCGTCTAAATCAAGATCGTCATCATCATCTTCTTCTTCACTACTTTTTTTCTTTGTTGCTACTTTTTCTGATGACTTAATTGCTACTGGTTTTTTTGTAAGAGTGCTTTTAGTCTTTTCGGATTTTATTACCATAATTTATACCTATTTGGAAGTGTAAAAATTCAAATGAAATTTTAAAAAACCAAAACTTTTTTATAAAATTATAAAACAATTATTTTTTCACGTTCTGGTCCGTTAGAAATAAACTTGATTTCAGTATTGATTTCTTTATTAATAAATTTAATATATTCTGTCATATTCTCAGATAAATCTCCAACATTTATTGTTGATGCAGAAGGTTTTTCTGACCATCCTTTAAAATTATTATAAACTGGTTCAACATTCGCTTTTGAAAGTTGAAATGGAATTTCTTTGGTATTCACTCCATCAACATTGTATGATGTACAAACTTTAATTTCATTGAAACTATCTAAAACATCGGCTTTAGTCATTACAATTTTAGTTACTCCATTAATCATACAACTAAAATTTAAAGCCACTAAATCTAACCAACCACATCGTCTCGGACGACCAGTTGTTGCACCAAATTCACCACCAAGTTTTCTTAGGTTGTCACCAGTTTCATCTTGCAATTCAGTAGGGAATGGACCTCCACCAACTCTTGTACAATAAGCTTTAGTAATACCAATAATATCATTTATTTTATTTGGGGCAATACCTAAACCAGTACAAACTCCTGCTGATATTGTATTTGATGATGTAACAAATGGGAAAGTTCCAAAATCAATATCAAGCATACTGCCCTGTGCACCTTCTGCTAAAATGTTTTTTCCTTCAGAAATTTTATTGTTGATAAAATATTCTCCATTAACAATATTCAATGTTTTCAAAAACTCCAAAGCATCAAAAAATTCTTCTTCCCATGCAGTAATGTCTTCATTAAAATGAAAATTATCTAATAGTTTTTGATGTTTTAATCTGAGCTTTATGTATTGAGAAACAAAATTTTTATCTAACAAATCACCAACACGGAGTGCATTTCTACCAGTTTTATCCATGTATGCAGGACCAATTCCTTTTAATGTTGAACCAATTTTATTTTCACCTTTCTGTGCTTCACTAGCTTTATCTAAAGCTCTATGTGTTGGAACAATAATATTTGCTCTTTCAGCAATAAATAAATTTTTCTTAACATCAATTCCAAGTGCTGCAACAGTTTCACACTCTTTTTTTAAAGTAATGGGGTCTAAAACAATTCCATTACCAATTAAATTAACAGCATGTTGATGAAAAATACCAGAAGGAATTTGATGAAGTACCACCTTCTTTCCTTCAATATAAAGTGTATGTCCAGCATTTGGACCTCCTTGAAATCGTGCAATTACATCATAATTAGGAGCAAAATAATCGACTATTTTTCCTTTGCCTTCATCGCCCCATTGTAATCCTAAAATAACATCTACCATAAAATAAGTTGTTAAGCAAATGTAGGGGTTGAGTTATAAAGTGTGAAAACTACCATTTTTTTTAATGTTATCAAATTATTAACTTACAAAAAGAAAAACTAAAGTTAGTTAGCTAAGTTACATTTGCATCAAATTTTTCATTATGGGAATTAATAGTATTGGTAAGATATTTATGCCAAAAAATAGAGTCTTTTATAGTTTGTTTGAGCAAGTTGCAGATACCGTTGAAGAAATGGGAAAGGTTTTACAAAAAGTTGTTTCTGAACCTGATTATGATAAAAGAGCACCTATTATTAAACAACTTGAAGATTTGGAACATAAAAATGATGAAACTTCTCACCAAATATTTACTGAGTTAGGTAGAAATTTTATTACTCCATTTGATAGAGAAGATATTCATCATTTGGCTTCTTCGTTAGATGATATTGCTGATTATATATACAGTTCAGCTAAAAAAATTAATTTTTATAATGTAAATCCAAATGATATTGGTATTCAAAAATTAACTGAATTAGTACAACAAGGAACAGTAGAAATTAAAAAAGCAGTTTATGGATTAAGAGATATGAAAGATCTTAGAGTGATAACAGAAGCTTTTATTAAAGTAAATAGTTTAGAGAATCAGGCTGATGATGTTTTTGATATGAGCATTGAAAGATTATTTCAATTGGAAACTGACTTTAAAGAAGTGATTAAGAAAAGAGAAATTTACCAGGTTCTTGAAATAGCAACTGATAAATGTGAAGATGCAGTTAATGTGATGGAGTCTATAATTATTAAATATGCTTAAATTTTTGAAATAAATCAATTAAAGATTTTTTCATCTAACTATCTGTATAATGTTTACACTACTAATTGTTGTAATAGCTTTAGCTTTTATTTTTGATTATATAAATGGGTTTCATGATGCTGCAAACTCAATTGCTACAATAGTTTCAACTAAAGTACTTAGTCCATTTCAAGCTGTTTTATGGGCTGCTTTTTTTAATGTAGTTGCTGCATTTCTATTTGATTTAAAAGTTGCTGATGCTGTAAAAAGTATTGTAAATGAAAAGCAAATTGATCTTTGGGTAATATTAGCAGGTTTGATTGCTGCAATTTTTTGGAATTTATTTACTTGGTGGAATGGAATTCCATCTTCTTCATCTCACACATTAATGGGAGGCTTTGCTGGTGCTGCTGTTGCAAAAGCTGGGTTGGCAGGCTTAGGTAGCTTGGCAAAAATTTACAGTACATTTTTATTTATTTTTTGTGCTCCATTAATTGGATTAGTAATAGCATATATTATTACAATACTAATAGTGCATTTGTTTAAGAATAGCAATCCTTATAGAGCTGAAAAAATGTTTAAACGAATGCAATTGATTTCATCAGCTGCATTTAGTATTGGTCATGGTGCTAATGATGCACAAAAAGTTATGGGTGTTATTGCTTCAGCTATTTTAATTTATGTTGGTGCAACTTATGCATCGCCTGATTTAGTACCTGCTTGGCTTCATATTGAAATGACAACTACTTTAAAAGATGGAAAGATAGTAAGTAAAATAAAAGATATTCCTAATTGGATTAAAATGGGTTGTTATGCTGCAATTGGAATTGGAACTCTTAGTGGTGGTTGGAAAATTGTAAAAACCATGGGTACAAAAATCACAAAAGTTACTCCATTAGAAGGTGTAAGTGCAGAAACTGCAGGAGCTATTACTTTATTTTTAACTCATGCATTAGGGATTCCAGTTTCCACAACACACACTATCACTGGTAGTATTATTGGTGTGGGTGCAACTAAACGATTAAGTGCAGTTCGTTGGGGTGTAACTATAAATTTATTGTGGGCTTGGATAATTACTATACCAATTTCAGCAGCAATGGCTGGATTGTTTTATTATATTATTAAGATGTTTATTTAATGATCATTTAAAGGCAAACCTTTTTCTTGCCACATTTTCCAATTAATATATTCTGGAGCAACTCTATGTTCTTCCATAGTAATACATTCTTCAACAGGACAAACTAATTGACATAAATTACAACCTACACATTCTTCTTCTTTAATGGTATAAGTGTTATAAGGATTTCCTTGTTCAATATTGATGGATTGATGAGAAGTGTCTTCACAAGCTATATAACATAAACCACAATGAATACATTTATCTTGATTGATTTTTGCAATGTGATGATAATTGATATCTAAATCTTCCCAATGTGTAATTTTTTCAACACTTTTTCCAATAAAATCATCTAAAGTTTTAAATCCTTTTTCATCCATCCAATTATTCATACCTTCACACATATCTTCTACAATTCTAAAACCATGTTTCATAGCAGCTGTACAAACTTGAACATTGCTTGCACCTAATAACATAAACTCAACTGCATCTTTCCAAGTGCTTACTCCACCAATGCCACGAAATAGGAACTTTAGATGGTTACTTCATCTTGGCAATTGTAGTTAACATTTTTAAAGCAATAGGTTTTACTGCTGGTCCACAATAACCACCAAAAACACTTTTACCAGCAACATATGGATTTGGAACTAAAGTGTCTAAATCAATACCAGTAACACTTTGAATGGTGTTGATTAAAGATAAAGCATTCGTTCCACCTTCAACTGCTGCTCTTCCTGTTGGAACAACACTATGAACATTTGGAGTAAGTTTAGTAATAACAGGAATCGTTGCTTTTTCCATTACCCATTCTACCACCATTTTTGCAATTTCTGGATCTTGACCAACTGCAGCACCCATGCCTCTTTCAGTCATTCCATGAGGACAACCAAAATTTAATTCAAATCCCATAGCTCCAGCATCTTCACATTTTTTAATGAGTTCATGCCAAGCATTTCTGTTATTATCTGCCATTAAGAGAAACTATCATAGCTCTATCGGGAAACAATTTTACAACTTCTGTAATTTCTTTTAGATTAATTTCAAGTGGTCTATCACTGATCAATTCAATATTATTAAAACCCATTATTCTGCTGCCATGATAATCAACAGCACAATAACGTGATGAAACATTTTTAACTTGACTACCTAAGGTTTTCCATACAACACCACCCCAGCCTGCTTCATAAGCTCTGAGAACATTTATTTTTTTATCTGTTGGAGGAGCACTTGCTAACCAAAATGGATTGGGAGATTTAATGCCTAGAAAATTTGATGATATATCTGCCATGATTTTTTAATTATGAGTTATGAATTATGAGTTGAAAGTTGAAAGCCAATTCATAATTCTAAATTTTTAATTCTTAATTTGAAGATACATTAGTATCGAAGCTGCTCCATCTTTCCCTGCTTGTACAGCATCTACAACTTCTTTACCACCATTAACACAATCACCACCTGCAAAAACACCTTTAAGATTTGTTGATTGATGATTGATTTCAATTTTACCTCTATTATTTTTTATTTGATTTGCTGAAACTAAAGCCTCATAAGGATTTTGACCAGTTGCTTTAATTACCATGTCAACATCTAAAGTTATTGTTTCACCAGTTGGAATTGGTGCTGGTTTTCCTTTTGCATCAGGTTCTCCAAGTTTCATTACATCACAAACCAAAGATTTTACTTTTCCATTTTCTCCAATTATTTCTTTTGGTGATGCCAACCATAAAGTTGCACAACCATCTAATCTTGCAATATCTAATTCATGTTGAGTACAATTTTTTTCTTGTTCTGTTCTTCTATAAACCATGGTTACTTCTTTTGCACCTAAACGTTTTGCTTGTGTAGCAGCATCAATGGCTGTCATGCCCATTCCAATAACTGCAACTTTATTCACCAACTGGAATTTCTGAATAACCTTTATCTCTTAAATGATAAATAAATTCAATAGCATCTTCAACTCCTTCTAAATCTTCACCAGGAATATTTAGTTTATTTGCTAATCCAACACCAATTGCTAAATAAACTGCATCATAATTTTTTTGTAAATCATCAAACGAAATATTTTTTCCTAATTCTTGATTGTATTTAATTTCAATTCCTCCAATTCCTAAAATATAATTTACTTCATCTTCACAAAATTCTGGTGTTACTTTATAAGCAGCAATACCATAAGTCATTAATCCACCAGCTTTACTTTCTTTTTCATAAATGGTTACATCAATACCTTCTCTTGAAAGAACATGAGCACAACTTAAACCTGCTGGACCAGCACCAACAATAGCTACTTTTTTTCCAGTTGATTTTTTTCTTTCAAACAATTGCCAATTATTTCTTCATAGCAATTTCTGTAGAGTATCGTTGCAATTTTGCAATATGAATTGGTGTTTCATTCATATTATTATACACACAAGCACCTTCACATAATTTTTCTACAGGACAAACTTTACTACAACCTGCACCCATTATATTTGATTGAAAAATAGTGTGTGCTGAACCTTTAATATTTTCTGTAGTAATTTGTTTGATGAACTTTGGAATATTGATACTTGTTGGACACAATTTTGTACAAGGAGCATCATAACAAAACAAACAACGATTGGCTTCAACTAATGCAGCATCTGCAGTTTCAAAAGGAGGATGAATGTCTGCAAAGTTTTGTTCGTATTGTTCTTGAGTTAATCTATTATTTGAAATCATTTTATTTAGTTAAGAGTTATGAATTATGAATGATGAGTGAATTATATTTATATAACTCATAATTCATACATTCTTAATTTATAATTCTGTTAGTCTTCCATAAGTTTCTGGTCTTCTATCTCTGAAAAATTGCCAAGTAGAACGAACTTCTTCAATCATATCTAAATCAAATTCTGCAATTAACAATTCATCATTAGTTTCACTGGCTTCTTTAATGATTTGTCCACGTGGATCAACAAAATAACTTGTTCCATAAAACTTACCTAAGTTCCAAGGTTTTTCTTCGCCAACTCTATTGATACAACCCATAAAATATCCATTAGCAGCAGCATGTGCAGGTTGTTCTAATTTCCATAAATATTGAGATAAACCAGCAACTGTTGCAGATGGATTGTAAACAATTTCTGCTCCATTTAATCCTAAACATCTTGCACCATCAGGAAAATGTCTATCATAACAAATGTAAACACCAACTTTAGCATATTTTGTTTGAAACACAGGATAGCCAAGGTTTCCAGGCTTAAAGAAAAATTTTTCCCAAAAACCACTAGTGTGTGGAATATGATTTTTTCTATACTTGCCTAAATAAGTTCCATCAGCATCAATTACTGCTGCAGTGTTATATAAAACACCAGCTTGTTCTTTTTCATAAACAGGAACAATGATTACCATTGAATATTTTTTTGCATATTCTTGCATTCGTCTCAATGGTAGGACCAGGAACGGTTTCAGCAGATTCGTACCAAGCTTTATCTTGTCCTGGACAGAAATATGGCGTATTAAAAATTTCTTGAAAACAAAGAATTTGAACACCTTTTTTTCCAGCTTCTTCAATGTATGGAATATGTTTTTGAACCATAGCTTCTTTGATTTCTTCTATAGTTCCTTCTCCTTCTGTTTTTGGTAGACTTAATTGTATTAGTCCTGATTTAATTATTCTTGGCATGATGTTAATTATGAGTTATAGAGTTATGAATTATTAATTTTTTTGATTAAAATATTTTTGTTTAGTTGTTATTATTATACTTGATAAAATTTTATTTATTTCTTCATTTTTAGTTTTAAGATTAACAAATATTTCATCAGACAAATATTCGCTATCATAAAGAAGTTTCATCCAATACAATGATTCTCTTGATTCTTTTAAAGCAATACTCAGTTTATGAACAAAGTCTCTTTTCGATTGAGCAGATATAGCTTCATTTACATTTGCTCCAATTGAAGTCCCAGATCTTAGCAATTGTTTAGAAAGTATAAACTCTTTCTTCTCATTATTTAGAAATTTGTAAATTTTAATGATTTCCAAAGCAAATGCATAAGTCTTTTTTAATACGATATTTTCATTTTCAAATTTGTTCTCACTCATAACTTTTAATTCATAATTCTAAATTATTTGAGAGACTTTATTTCTTTTTATAAATTGTCCATATCCTTTTTGAACTTTACATTCATTATTATTAATAGCAACTTTTCCTCTTAATAAAACTGTTTCTATTTTTCCTTTTAATTCCCAACCTTCATAACCACTATAATCTACATTCATGTGATGTGTGGATGCAGAAATAGTATGAGTTTTATTAGGATCGATGATAATAATATCTGCATCACTTCCTACAGCAATAGTCCCTTTTTTAGGAAACATGCCAAATATTTTTGCAGCATTAGTTGATGATACTTCTACAAATTTGTTTAAAGTAATTTTTCCTTTTTGAACACCTTCACTAAACAATAATTCCATTCTATTTTCTATAGCTGGATGTCCGTTTGGTATTTTTGAAAAATCATCTTTACCCATTAATTTTTGTTCCCACATAAAAGGACAATGATCTGTAGCCACAACTTGTACAAGGCCTTGATTAATGCCTGCCCATAATGTTGCTTGATCTTTCTTTTCTCTTAATGGTGGACTCATGACCCATTTTGCACCTTCAAAATTTTGTTCATATAAACTAGCATCTAAAATTAAATATTGAATACAAGTTTCTACAAATACTTTTTGATTTCTTCTTGTTGCATTTCTTACTGCATTTAATGCTCCTTCACAAGTTAAGTGAACAATATAACCAGGGCAGCCTGTATAACTTGCCATATCAGCAAACCGTCCACTAGCTTCAGCTTCAGTAATTTCTGGTTGAGATAAATAATGATATAAAGGAGCAAGTTTTCCTTCTGCTTTATGTTTAGCAATTAAGAAATCAATCATATCACCATTGGTAGCATGAACATTGATTAAACCACCATGTTTTTTTACTTCTTGCATTAAGCCAATCATCTGTCTATCATCAATCATTAATGCACCTTTATAAGCCATAAATGTTTTGAATGATGTAATGCCTTCTTCTTCAATAAAATGTTGAATTTCTTTTTTAGTTTCTTCATTAAAATCAGTAACAGCCATATGAAAACTATAATCACCCAAACAATTATTATCACTTCTTCCTTTCCATTCTTTTAATGCAGATTGTAAACTTTTTCCTTGAGTTTGTAAAACGAAATCTATAACAGTTGTGGTTCCACCAAATAAAGCAGCTCTTGTTCCTGTTTCATAATTATCGCTGCTATAAGTTCCCATAAAAGGCATATCTAAATGCACATGAGGATCAATGCCACCAGGCATTACAAGCTTTCCTGTAGCATCAATTATTTCATCTGCTTGTAACATTTAAATTTTTACCAATTGAAATAATTGTTTCTCCATCAATAAAAATATCTGCAATACTATCTGATGATGCAGTGATGACTCTTCCGTTTTTTATTAAAATACTCATCTTATTTATTTTGATTTTTAAATGATGCAATTGCTCCACTTTAAAATTTATAATTCAACATTTATAATTATTTCTTAAACCCAATTCGTTCTCTATTTTCCCATGATTTATTTTCTACTCTTTTCGTCTAATAAATTTTCAATTGCATCATATATTCCAACCAACTGAACATCGTGTTCATCAATTCTTCCTCGAAGTTCTTTAATTAATTCTATTAACTCATTATTCTTTATTGCTAATTTTCTTAAAGCAATAAATGCTCTAATAATTGCAATATTCATTTTTCTTGCTTTATCACTTTTCAAAACACTTGCTAACATTGCAACGCCATGTTCTGTAAATGCATATGGTAAGTATTTTGCTCCTCTGTGTTTGGTTGAAAATCCATCATCACAATTTGTGATGAGTTCAAGCTCTTGCCATTCTTTAGAGGTAAGTCTGAACATGAAATCTTTCGGAAAGTTTTCAATGTTTCTTTTTACAGCTTGATTAAAAATTCTTGTTTCTACTTCATATAAGTCAGCAAGATCAAAGTCGAGCATAACTTTCTCTTCTCTGATGTCATATATTTTATTATGTATTACTTGAACTTGCATTTAAAATTTATTTTCTTCTCATTAATAACCAATAAACTAATGACCACTCACCACAAATCCTACAAACCAAGCATAGTGATATAAATTAGAAATCCATAATGGAAATGCTTCAGTTTGAAACTAATTTAACAGTTAATAAAAATCCAGGAATATTAGGAATAATTCCAACCAATAATGCAATAATGGCTTTGTTATTAAATCCTTTGTTGAATGAATAAATTCCTTGATGAGAATATAAATCATCAACAATTAATTGTTGTTTTCTGATGAAATAATAATCAGCAATCATGATTCCTCCAACTGGTCCTAATAAACTTGAATATGCAATTAGCCAAGTAAAAATATATCCTGTAGGATCTGCAATAAGTTTCCAAGGAAAAATCAAGAATTCCAATTACTCCAGTAATATAACCTCCAGTTCTAAAATTTATTTTATGTGGAGCAAGATTTGCAAAATCATTTGCAGGACTAACAATATTTGCAGCAATATTTGTTGCAAGTGTTGAAATAGCAACAGCAATCATAGCTATGCTTACAAGCATTTTATTTGAAAATTTTCCTGCAAGAATTACAGGATCCCAAATAGTTTCTCCATAAATAATAAATGTTGCAGAAGTTACTACAACACCAATAAAAGCAAATAAAGTCATTGATGGAGGAAGGCCAATGATTTGTCCATTGATTTGTGCTTTTTGCGATTTTGCATATCTTGTAAAGTCTGGAATATTTAATGATAAAGTTGCCCAAAAACCAACCATACCTGTTAATGCAGGAAAGAAATAATTCCAAAATGCTGATGAAGATTGAAATTTTGAAGGTTGACTTAAAATTGGACCAATTCCATGTGCAGCACTTATTGCCCAAAATAATAATGCTAAAGCTGCAACTGGTAAAAAAATAGCTTTAAATACTAAAAGTTTTTTGATGCTTTCAACTCCTAAATAAACAACATACATATTCAATAACCAAAATACAAAAAAACAAATAGCAGGACCTGTTTGTAAGCCAAAAGAATCAGGAAATATTTGAGGTAAAGTTGCTAAAGATGGAATCCACATTTTCATCATCTGATAAATGGCAAAACCTCCAATCCATGTTTGAATACCAAACCAACCACAAGCTACAATAGCTCTTAATAATGCAGGAATATTTGCTCCAATAGTTCCAAAACTTGCTCTTGCAAATACAGGAAATGGAATGCCATATTTTGCACCAGCATGTCCATTTAATATCATTGGAATTAAGAACAATTGTATTACCCAAGAATATTGTAAGAATGGCTTGCCACCAATTCATGCCTCCTTCAATTAATGAACTAGCCAACATATAAGTTGGAATACATAAACTCATGCTCACCCAAAGTGCAGCATAATTCCATGTTCCCCAAGTTCTTTTTTCTTGTGGAATAGGAGCTAAATCTTCGTTATTAAGAGAATTCATAGTTATGAATTATGAGTTATGAATTTGTTGCTTCGTCAGCAATTTTTAATGCTTCACTAATGATTGCTAAGCCTTCATCAATTTGTTCTTTAGTGATACATAAAGGAGGTGCAATAAAAATGTAATTCCATCTCACAAAAGTGTACATGCCCAATTCTTTAATTTTTGCTGCAACTTTATTCATTACAACCATTTCATCAGGCTTTGCATTAAAAGGTGCCATGGCTTCTTTTGTACTTCTATTTTTTACAACTTCAATACAACCTAATAATCCAGTATTTCTAAATTCTCCAATACTTGGATGTTTTGCTTTAAGAAATTCAACTTGTTGCTTCAACGTATTTCCCCATTGTTCTTGCATTCTCAATTAGATTGTCATCTTCATAAATTTTTAAGGTTTCTAATGCAGCAGCACAACAAACTGGATGGGCAGAATAAGTTAAACCCAAAGCCAATACTGTATCATCAAACTTTGCAGCAATTTTATCAGTAACCATTAAGCAACCAAATGGCAAATAACCACACGTTAAACCTTTAGCCATGCAAATCATATCTGGAATAATATCATGATTTTGAAATCCAAACCATTGTCCAGTTCTTCCAAATCCACTCATCACTTCATCCATAATTAATAGTATGCCATGCTTATCACAAATTTCTCTAACTGCTTTCAAATATCCTTTAGGATATTGCAAACAACCTGAAGAACCCGATTCGCCTTCAAGAATAATGGCAGCAATATTATTTGGAGATTCGTAAGCAATAATTCGTTCTAAACTTGCAACAGATTCTTTCAATAAATTTTCTTCACCATATTCCCAACGATATAAAATTGGTAAATCGAAATGAATAAAATTGGGTGCTTGTTGAGCATCTACAGGAAGTTTTCGTGGATCTCCACTTGCAGCCATTGCACCAATAGATGAGCCATGATAAGATTGATAACGAGATAAAATTTTATGTCGACCAGTATATAAACGAGCCAATTTAATGGCATTCTCCATACTCGTTGCACCACATAAAGTAAAGAATGCTTTGTTTAAATCACCAGGACAAATTTCTGCTAATTTTTTACCTAAATCTCCACGAGCTTTTGTAACACAACTTGGCGTAACATAAGCTACTTCTTGCATTTGTTTTACAACAGCATCAGTAATTCTTTGATTGCCATGACCAATATTTACATTCATTAATCCACTACTGAAATCAATGATTTTATTGCCATCATAATCGTATAAATAAACACCTTCTGCTCTTTCAATTGCAATAGGATTAAGGCCACCTTGTTTGCTCCAAGAAAACAAAGTATAGTCTAAATTATCTTGAATAATTTCTTTTGTTTGAGACAATGTTTCTGATTTCATTTTTAAATATTTTTTTTACCAACTTTTGTAGTTCTATTAAGCTATAGTTGCGTCGCACTCTTCAACTTTTTATTCTCTATTCATCTGGTCTAAAACCAATTCTCTTTCTGTTATTCCAATCTTTTTGTTCTACTTTTTCTTCTAACAAATTTTCAATGGCTTGATAAATTTGTTTTAATTGATTCGTCATGTGAGCCAAGTTTGTCTTCAATTTTATTCAATTTATCTGCAATTAATTTATTGTTCAATGCCATTCTTCTCATTTCAACAAAAGCCCTCATAATTGCAATATTCATTGCAATTGCTTTTTCTGAATTAATGATTCCACTTAACATTGCAATACCTTGTTCAGTAAAAGCAAAAGGTAAATATTTTATGTTTTTACCTTGTTTCAAGGTCACAAATTGTGACCTTGAAATTTCATATTGCCTCAGTTTTAGTTAGTCGAAACATAAAATCCTCAGGAAATCTTTCAATATTTCTTTTCACAGCTTGATTAAAAACTTTTGTTTCTACTTCATACAATGCTGCTAAATCTCTATCTAACATTACTTTCATGCCACGAATGATGTAAATTTTATTTACTACAATTTCGTTTGGTATGATTTGTTTATCTGATTTCTTTGTTTTTGCCATTGAATTAAACTCTTCATTTAAAATTCAGCATTCATCATTCAAAATTATTCATTAACTCATCCAATTTACACCAGCTTCAGGATTCCATTTAGTAGTTGATTTTTTAAGTTTAGTCCAAAATTCAATAGAACTTTTTCCTGTAATATCACCAACACCAAATTTACTTTCATTCCATCCACCAAAACTAAAAGGTTCACGAGGTACAGGAACACCAACATTTACACCAATCATTCCAGCACTTGCTTTATCAATAATATAACGAGCCATTGCACCATTTTGTGTAAATACACTAGCTGCATTTCCATAAGGATTTGCATTTTCAATAGCCAATGCTTCATCAACAGTATTGGTTCTCATAATAGAAATTACAGGACCAAATATTTCTTCTGTAGCAACACTCATTTCTGGAGTTACATAATCAATCACTGTTGGTCCAACATAAGTTCCATTTTCTTTTCCTGCAACTTTTGTATTACGACCATCAACTAAAATTTTAGCACCATTTTTTTCTGCTTCAGCAATATATTTTTCTATTCTTTCTTGAGACTCTTTATTAATTACAGCTCCAAGATTTTCACCAGGAATAATTTTTCTGGCTTCATCACAAATTTTTTCAACAATATGATCAATATTTCCAACACCAACCATTGCACTTGCTGCCATACAACGTTGACCAGCACAGCCACTCATGGAAGCTGCAACATTTTGTGCAGTCATACCTGGAATAGCATCTGGCAAAACCATTAAATGATTTTTTGCACCACCTAAAGCCAAACATCTTTTTAAATTATTAGTAGCTCTTTGATAAACAATTTTTGCAACTTTAGTAGAACCTACAAAAGAAACTGCTTCAATATTTGGATGATCGCAAATAGCATTTACAATTTCTACATCGCCATGAACGACATTAAAAACACCATCTGGCAAACCAGCTTCTTTTAAGAGTTCTGCTAATTCTACCACAACTTAAAGGTACTTTTTCTGAAGGTTTCATAATCATGCAATTGCCTAATGCTATTGCATTTGGTAATGTCCAATTAGGAACCATTGAAGGAAAATTAAAAGGAACAATAGAAGCAACAACACCTAGAGCCACATGTTCTGTTCTACATTCAACACCTTTGCTCACTTCTAATATTTCTCCTGTAGTTAATTGTGGTAATGAAGTAGCAAACTCTGTAAGTTCAATACATTTTTCAATTTCTGCAACAGATTCGCCATAGGTTTTTCCATTTTCTTCACTACACAATTCAGATAATTCTTTTAAATGTTTTTCTAATAAAGTTTTATATCTAAAAAAAACTTGTACTCTTTCTTTAATAGGTGTTTTACTCCAACCTGGAAATGCTGCTTTTGCTGCTTGAACTGCATCGTCTAAATCTTTTGAAGAAGACATTGGTACAGTTGACAATAAATTTCCATCAAGAGGAGAAACAACATCTAAAGTTTTTGTTGTAGATGCATTTACAAACTTTCCATTGATAAAATTTTGTATAGGTTGATATTTCATAATATGTTATAATCTAATTTATTTTTAGAAACAAGGTGGAAAATTATAATATTTGCAGTAATAATCAAAATAAAATCAATAATTTTATTTTTTATGGTTGATTATTGACATAGAGTTGAAGAGTGCGACGCAACGATGTTTAATTGAAAAATGAATGTTGGGTTCATAAAAAATAAAATATTTTATGTTAGATGATTTAGATTTTTCAGTATTATCTTGTTTAGAACAAGATGGCAGAATGAGTTTTACGGTGATGGCAGAAAAATTAAAAGTTTCTGTTGGAACTATTAGAACTCGTGTAAATAAACTAATTGAAGATGGTACTGTTAGTATTATTGGAAGAGTTGATCCAGACAAAGTTGGGTTTAGAAGTTATGCTCATATTGCTGTGTATGTTAGACCAGCAACTTTAAAAGAAAAAGTAGCAAAGAAAATTGCAACATTAAAAGAAGTGAGTTTTTTAGCCATGACTAGTGGTGATTATGATTTAGAAGTTGATGTGATGTGTAGAGATAATGATCACTTGGTGCAATTTGTAAATGAGATTTCGAAGATTGAAGGAGTAAACCAAACCAAGACTACCATTTATTTCAAAGTGTATAAATATGCTCAACCCGATTTGGGATTGTTAAGATAAAAAATTGCCTCAACATTTGTTGAGGCAATTTTATTTATAAACTGATATGTTTATCCTTTGGAGATTTTACAGAATATGAAAATCTGATTTTTTTAACTTCTCCCGGAGCAAGTTTTAATTTCCAATTTAGAATTCCTAATTCAGTATTTATTTCTGCACCACCATCATCATTTAGTTCAATTTCTATTTCTTTATTTGTGGTTAATGGATATTGATCTTTTAAAATCATATTAACTGTTTCTTTTTTGTTATTTCTAACTGTAATTTCATATGTGAATTTTTGGGTTTTATATGAACTCCAAAACTTGATACTACTATAATCGGCAACTTTTCTCTCTTAATTGAAACTCTTTTGTCTCTGCCTAAAGTTAAATTTAAAGTGTCACTTGTAGAATTTGGATCAATGAAAGTTTTGCCAGCATAAGTTCCATCAAAAATAATATTTGCTTCACCAGGCATTAAATTAAATTTCTCCCAATTAGTTAGCTCTGCCAATAAATATGCATCCTTGTCTAATTTAGGAACTGCATAATGTTTGTAGTTTGTCTCTATTTCACTAGTACCAATTATTGCAGTTTGTGCTTTGCCATTTGTTGGTACATCGTAAGGTAATTCAATATCAAAAGAAAAATTTAAAGTATTATCAGTAACAGTAACATAATCATTCATACCTTCTTTTAATGTTACTCAATTTTGCCATTGGTGCTCTAGCATCCATTAAAGCATCTGCATCTTTTAAAAATTCCACTTATTGCTGAAGAATTTTTTAATCCTTCTTTGCTCATTGGTGTCCATAAACTTGAATGTTCACTTGAAATTTATTTTGAGACAACCATACCTGTTCACTACTTCATTTCATTTACTGCATAGTCTTTTTGAACACTATTCATCACTTCCATCTTTTTTGCATTACTTACGGTTTATATAAATTTAAAAACCACGAATTAAGAATTGGAGCTTCTCCAAATTGTGATGGGAGTGATGTTGATAATGAAAGTTGTACTTGCTTCCAATCGATACCTGTGGTTTGTGTAATTTTTGCTTTTGTAACTAATTTAATTGGACTTTTAATATCTGCTACTTTAATATCATAAATAGGAATCCAGTATGCATTATGAGAAATATAAGAGATGTTAAAATCGTATTTGCCTTGGGATTGCTACATTTAATTGTAAAATTAATCTGCCAGATCTGTTAGTATTTTGGTTTAACTCTTCATTTATTTGATTTTTAATTCTTTGAATATCTTGATTGATAATTTTTATTTTTTAACTTAAACTTAAGTTGCTTTCTTGTAATTCGAGTCGTTTAGTTTTGTAGTATTCCATGAGCTTCATTAGTTCAGCAACACTCATTCCACTTTGAGTTCCTTTGAGGTCTCTATTAATTTTTAAAACTTCAATTAATTCATTATTGTTTGAAAAACTTGTGTTCAACTTTTCCCAAATAGTTTGTAATTTTTCAATTGAATCCTCCAGCATTACTACTCTTGAAGATTTTTCATTTGGTGCTAAATAGTTATTGCTAAACTCAACACCCATTAATGTTACAGCAGATTGGCTGTTTTAATTTGAATACTATTAATGTCTAATTGATTCGCAATATTTTCAATCACTAATTCACTCATGCCTTGCTTTAGACTTAGTTGCAGTATGAGAAAGTTCAACTCCAGTTTTATATACTGTTGCTGATTTTAAAGAAGCATTACTGGATTTTTTTCATCAGCACTATAACTGTATATAGCAATAAGTAAGCAAAAGCTGAATAATATTTTTTTCATAAAGTATTTTTTCTAAGAGGTCTAAACTAATTGAATTACATATGGTAATACTATAAAATTAAGTTAATAGAACATCTCGGAGGAAAAGAAAAAAAAATATTTTAAGTTTTTTTTTGGTTTTGAAATCCAAACATCTTTTAGCCTCGTATGTATAGGTAATTGCTATTAAGCATTTATTAAATCACACATAAAAACTCAAAAAAATGAAAAGAAAAAAAAATCCAACTACTGTCAACAGTAATTATTGGAATCGCTATTGCAGGAATCGTTTTTGCTGCTGATCACATTGATTCACCAACAGTAACCAGCCAACCTACAGACATTACAGATTTGTACGTTTTTCAAGGACAAAGTACAAGTAACATGGTTTTCGTAGCAAACAGTCAAGGTTTATTAAGTCCATCTGCTGCAGCAGCAGCTAGATTTGATGAAAACACTTTATTAGAATTCAATATTGATAATAATGGAGATAATGTTGAAGACTTATTAATTCAGTGTAAGTACGATGCTGCAACTAACAAAATGTTAGTTTATGGACCCATTAATCCAAGTGAATCAGGAACTAGAAGTAAACTTGAAGGTAATGTAACTGCTGAAGTTGCAGTAACAGCTTATGGTTCTTCAGCTTCACCATTAATTGGTACAGGAACTACAGGTGTTAAAGTATTTGCTGGTCCAAGAGATGATCCTTTCTACTTCGATTTAAATCAGTACAAAAAAATCTTAGCAGGTCAAGCTACAGGTTTTAGTAATCCTGGTACAGACACATTTGCTGGTACTAATGTATTGAGCATTGTAGTTGAAGTTCCAAAATCTATGCTTAACGCTAGCACAGGAAAAGTGAATGTTTGGTTGGAAACTAAAAAGAAAATCTAATTATTAAAATCTATAAAAATTACACAAATGAAAAATATTATAAAAACAACCCTATTCATTATCACACTTAGTACAGTTGCTATAGCATGTAAAAAAGATGATGCAACACCTGCCACAGTTTACTATCAACAACAAGATCAAATGGGGCGTCCTGCAATTAACACAGTATTTGTAAATGATGCTGCAAAAGATTCTTTCAACACAACTATTCCTAGTAATATGTCAGCAAGATTTACTAGTAAATTTAAAAATCGCTTATTAGGCTTAAATGCAGGCTATACTACAAACGCATTAGGATTAAATGCTGATGCATTTACTGGAGTACTAGTAACAGATGTACTAAATGTTTCAACAACTGGTACTACAACATTCTTTGATGGTACTAATGTTTTAACAGGTAGAACATTGAGTGATGACGTAATTGATGTTGAGTTGCTATTAATTTTTGGTGGACCAAATGGTACAAGCAATCCAGGATTAACAAACGATAATGTAAATGCCAACGATAAAGCATTTTTAGCTTCATTCCCATACCTAGCTTCACCTTGGTAATAAAAAACTAAAGTCATTAAAGCCAATTTTATTGGCTTTAATGACTTTTTTTAATTGAACTGTTATGAAACAAAACCTACTACTACTTATCACTTTACTGCTTTCTTTAAATAGCTTTTCTCAATTTGATATTAAAGGAAAAGTAATAGATGCAAAAACCAATTTGCCGATTGAGTCAGCTATTATTACTTCAACTTCAAGTATAAAAACAGAAAAATTATTGAGTGATGAAAGAGGAATATTTGTTTTTTCATCAAATCAAGAAAAAGATTCAATAGAAATTTCATCGATAGGTTATGAAAAAAAGAAAGTTGAAGTTCTTGCAAATCAGGAAACAAATATTGCTTTAGAGCCTAAAGCAGTTAGCTTAACAGAAGTAATAATTAGCTCTTCTAATTTTATTAAATACAATACCATAACAAAAGTTGATTTAAAATTAAAACCTGTTGTAAGTTCTCAAGAATTATTAAGAATAGTACCAGGTTTATTTATTGCGCAACATGCAGGAGGTGGTAAAGCAGAGCAAATATTTTTAAGAGGGTTTGATATAGATCATGGAACAGATATTAATATAACTGTAGATGGTATGCCAGTAAATATGGTGAGCCATGCTCATGGTCAAGGCTATGCAGATGCTCATTTTATTATTCCTGAAACGGTGAATAATATTGACTTTGGAACAGGACCATATTATGCTAATCAGGGCAATTTAAATACTGCTGGTTATGTTGCTTTTTCTACACATCAAGCCATTAGCAAAAGTTTTATTCAAACAGAGATAGGAGGTTTTAATACTTCTAGAACAGTTGCAATGATCGATATTTTGAATAAAACCAAACATTCGAGTAATGCTTATATAGCTGGTGAATTTTATTATTTCGATGGACCAACTATACAACCACAACAGCTTAACAGATTTAATATTTTCTCGAAGTATAATACTTCACTTTCTAAAAATACCAATCTAAGTTTTTCAGCATCTGCATTTAAAAGTAGTTGGAATGCATCTGGACAATTACCAACAAGAGCCATTGAGAATGGAATGGTAGATCGATTTGGATCTCTAGATCCTACAGAAGGAGGGCACACAGAACGTTATAATTTTAATGTGATAGCAACTCAATATTTAAAAAATAATCAGAGTTTACAACATCAGTTTTATTATACAAAATACAATTTTAATTTGTACTCTAATTTTACTTTCTTTTTAAATGATAGTATTAATGGAGATGAAATTGAACAATCAGAAAACAGAAATATTTTTGGTTACAATTCTAAGTTCTCTACCAAAAATTATTTTAAAAATACTTATCCTATCGCATCTGAATTTAGTGTTGGATTTAGATATGATGATATAAAAGATAATAGTTTATCAAAAGTGGTGAAAAGAAATTTTCTCAACTTTATACAACTTGGAGATATA
This sequence comes from uncultured Chitinophagaceae bacterium, assembly GCA_963716885.1. GTDB lineage: Bacteria > Bacteroidota > Bacteroidia > Chitinophagales > Chitinophagaceae > CAIVPM01. The sequence continues at coordinate 280,362 of CAVQUL010000006.1, forward strand.
AAAGAACTGAATACTTATGCTTTTACCAAATCATCAAATTCAGCTCAACAATTTTTCTTTAAGTGTTGGAACAAGATTCGATTATTTTAGATTTCAATACAACGATCAACTTAATAAAGCTGAACAATTACCACAGCAAACAACAACTATTTTTAGTCCTAAAGTAAATCTACAATATACTTTCAATAACAAGTTTCAGAGTTATTTAAAACTAGGCAAAGGATTTCATTCTAATGATTCTAGAGTAGTTACAGCTAATGAAGCAAAAGAAATTTTACCTGCAGCATATGGTGTTGATTTAGGTTTTGTATTAAAACCTTCCACTAATTTATATGTTAACATCGCTTTGTGGTATTTACATTCAGCACAGGAATTTGTATATGTAGGTGATGAAGGAATTGTTGAACCAAGTGGACGATCTTCAAGAAAAGGAATTGATATTATTACTCGATATCAAGTGAATAAAAATTTCTTCGTCAATAACAATTTTAACTATGCACATTCTCGTGCTATAGATGAAAAACAAGGTGAAAATTATATTCCTTTAGCACCAACTTTTACAGCTAATGGAAGTTTAATATATAAAAAATTACAAGGTTTTAATGCTGGTTTGCATTATAGAACTATTGCTAATCGTGCAGCTAATGAAGATAAAAGCATTATTGCAAATGGTTATTTTTTAGTGGATGCTTCTATTGCCTATACCACATCAAAATTTGAGCTTGGAGTAAGTGTTGACAATATATTTAATAGACAATGGAATGAAGCACAATTTGCAACAACATCACGATTACAACAAGAACAATTTCCTATAACTGAACTAAATTTTACACCTGGTAATCCTCGTTTTCTAAAATTTAAAATATCCTATAACTTGTAGTTTTTGGGTTTTCATGAGTAGTCTTTGGTAGAAATACCAAGGGCTACTTTATTCTAATTCCATTATTTTTAATTATGAACTTTAATGTAAGAAGTTTACTTTTTTTAGTAGTTATCTTTTTTTGCTTTTCTTATCAATCTTTTGCTCATGCAACTATTATTGATGTTGAAAAAATGTCGACTCAAGAAACCTTATGGTTGTATTTACAATTAGGTTTTCAGCATATTATACCCTTAGGATTAGATCATATTTTATTCATCATTGCCTTATTCATCATCAATCCAAAATTTAAAGACATTCTCATTCAAGCAACTGCTTTTACCATTGCCCATACTATAACTTTAGGCTTAAGTATGTTTCAAATAATAAAAGCACCCACTGCAATTGTTGAAGTTATTATTGCTATTTCTATTTTATATGTTGCTATTGAAAATATTTTTTCAAACAAAGTAAAACCAAGTAGAATAGTTGTGGTGTTCGTATTTGGCTTAATTCATGGGTTAGGATTTGCAGCTGTTTTATCTGAAATTGGATTACCTCAAAATAAATTCATCCCTTCTTTATTAATGTTCAATGTTGGTGTTGAACTTGGACAAATTGCAGTAATTGCTGCTGTTTATTTTCTGTTAATTAAATGGGTTAAGGATAAAATGTTTTATAGAAAGAAAATTTTAATTCCTATTTCAGTAATGATTTCAGCAGTAGCAATATTTTGGATTATAGAACGAATATAATTTTACAGTAATTGTTGTTCAATATCCATTACAATTTTTGGTAACAAATCGTATTTATTTTTTGCAGCTTCTTTAAAATATTGTTTGGCATTATATTTTTTATTAATAGCTAGCATATATTTTCCCATCCAATATAATTCTAAACCTTCTAATGGTTTTCCTTCCACAAATTCTTTATAAATTTTAGCGGCCTCATCGACTTGATTGTTATCAGCTAATGCAAACACTAACCAGCTATAAGTTTGAGGAGTAGCTCTATTTGTAATTTCATTTTTTGCTATTTCAACTGCTTTTTGAGGTTGTTGTAAAATTTGTGTATACAACTGAATCAAATATTTCGAATACATTTTTCCATATAAAGTTTTTGATGCCTCTTGTTCAAATTTTTTGGCATATTGTAATTCTAATAATGAATCTTTTATTTGTTGAGCAACAGCTACTAATTTAAACAATGGATCGGGTAACTGTGTTTTTTTAGCTGCAAACTCAAAAATAACTTTTGCTAAAGAATCGTTCTTATCATGCACCAAAGCTAACCATCCAATACCAATTAGAGAATGTAAATCAGAAGCATTATTGTTTAAGCATGCTTTATAATTTTTATATGCATTGCTAACATCATTATTATGCAAATATAAATCTGCTAAATTCGATTGTGAGTTTTGTAACAAATATTCATTGTTACTTGTAAGTTGAGTAGCAACTTTCATAGCTGCTATCGATGAATCTAAATTTCCTTTATAGTGCATCAACTTCGAAATTCTAAATTGATATCCAAAATCATTGGGTTGATTTAATTGTGTTATACTTTTTTCAGCTAATTGATAAAGTCCTAATTCAAATTGAACATCAAATGCTGTAGAAAGTTTTGAATAATTTTTAAGACCTAATTTATCAGCAATTTTAAATAGAGAATCTGCTTCGTTAAAGCGATGTTGTAAAATAAAATGATTACAAAGTGATAAAAAAATGCTTGATTCTTGATGATTATAATTTTTAGAAACTTCAAAAAGAATACTGTCAGATTGTTTAATCAAATTCACATCACCAGTTAATTGAAATTGGCCAATTAAAGTACTTGCATATTTAACAGAATTTATTAAATCAGCAGCTTTACCATTAGTTCTATCTTTCCAAAAAATCATTTCATCATTTGCAGTTTTTGTTGATTTATTAAAATCTGTTTGAAACTTTTGGAAAGTTTTATTTACTAAATCTTGTTCAACTAAAGGTTGTTTTTTGCCACATGCAAAGCAAACGACAAAAAACACAGCATATAAATATCTATGTTTCAAAATGTATATTTTTTTAAGATTAAATATTAACTATTGCGTAAAGCTCTTGTAAATTTGGGGTAGGGCTACCACCTTTTTTCTCTAAGGTAACAGCAAAAGCTTGTGCACCTTGAATATTTTTCATGTTTTGTAAACTATTGTTTACATCAAAAACGCCTAAATCAATTGGTTTACCATCTTTTAAAGCCCACAATTGATATTGCTTATCAGATGGAGTAGAAGGCAACTCAATATTATTTACATAAACTTGGCCTGTAAATTTATTCCATGCAACAACCATTGTTTTACCAGGTGCTTTGTTATTACCTTGTAAAACAAAAAGTTTATTATTTTCAATTGAAAGTGCAGCCAATTGATTTTTATAATTTTCTTCTAAAAGTGTTTTATCGGTAGTGAGATTTTCTATTGTAGAATTTAATGCCAATGCTTTTGATTGGTATGTAGAATTTAAATAGATATATACACTGCTTGTTGCTACTATAAATAAAACTGATGCAGCGACTAAGTATTTTTTGAAGTTGTATTCTTTACTTGTAGGAAGATCTTCTTTGTAATCATTCATAGAAACTACTTTAGGACTTACAGTTTCCTTTTTACTTAAATTTTCTTCCTTTTCAATTGCTTCAAAAATATTTTTCTTAATGTGTTTGGGTACTTGAATGGCTTGCTCCATAGCTAAACCTTCTAAAGCCATTTCAACTTTAGTAAGCTCTTCCTTAATTTCTGGATAAATGTGGCTCATGCATTCTACCTCTTGTTTTTCTTGAGGAGAAACATCGCCTAAAACATATTGTTCTAGAATTCCGGATAATATGTAATCATTTATATTCATTTATTTGGCAAACACTTTTTTTAAAGTTCCTAAACCCATTCTGATTCTTGTTTTTAAAGTTCCTAATGGAATGTTTAAATATTGGGCAGCATCATCGTGTGTTAATCCACTAAAATATACTGCCTGAATAGCTAAGCTTTGCTCAGTAGTTAAATATTTTAGAGAATCTTTCACCCCAATTAAGTTCACATTTGTTTCTGTTGTTGTGTTCTTACTTATATATACGTCCTCAATGGCAGTTTGGATTGTGGGTCTGGTACTTTTTTTTCTGTTTGCATCAATTGCAGTGTTTCTACTGATATTCAACATCCAAGTGAAGATGGTAGATTTTTCTTCATCGTACTTGTCAATATTCTTCCAAATTTTTACAAAACTCTCCTGCAATACATCTTCAGCTGTTACTTGATTGTTTACAATCGTAAGAATGATATTGAATAAAGCACCAGAATATTTGTCGTACAAATCTCCAAATGCTCGTTTATCTTGTGCTTTTAATTCGGCAATGGATACTTGAATGTTATGTGTAACTGTTTCTGTCAAAATAGTAATCGCGAATATAGTATGTAGATTATTAAAAAATCAAGATATTCAGGCTTTAGTATTAATTTTTGAAATTATAAATGCTTCAATTTTTCAACGTTGCTTTTGGATTTTGGGATTTAAAAACTGTATTTCCTGCAACCAAAACATCAGCACCAGCTTTAATAATTGTAGATGCATTTTCTAAAGTAACACCACCATCAATTTCTATTAATACACTTAGATTTCGTTGAATGATTCTATCTTTTAATTTAGAAATTTTATGAAGTGTATTTTGAATGAATTTCTGACCACCAAATCCAGGATTAACACTCATTAAGCAAACCAAATCAATATCAGCTAAAACATCATCTAATGAAGCAACAGAAGTATGAGGATTTACTGCAACACCTGCTTTCATGCCTAAACTTTTTATTTGCTGAATATTTCTATGAAGATGATGGCAAGCTTCAATATGAACAGTTAAAATATCTGCACCAGCTTTTTTGAAATCCTCTGCATATTTTTCTGGTTCTTGAATCATTAAATGCACATCCAAAGTTTTTGTAGCCACTTTTTTTATGTGTTGAATAATGGGTAAGCCAAAACTAATATTTGGCACAAATCTTCCATCCATTACATCTAAATGAAACCAATCGGCTTGGCTTTCATTGATCATTTTACATTCATCTTCTAAATGTAAAAAATTACAAGACAATAAAGAAGGAGCTATTAATGCCATAATGTTTTATTTTTTTCTTTTTTTCATTCTCTTCCACCAAGGTGCTTTTTCAATTTCTTTATTAGTATCGCTTGTGCATTTTTGTTGAGCATCGAGTACTGCAACATATGCCATATTTACAATATTTCTTACTGTACTTCCTAATTGTAAAACATGCACAGGTTTTTTTACTCCTAATAAAATTGGCCCAATAGTTTCAGCTTCTGCAACTTCTTTTAATAAATTATAAGCTATATTACCTGCTGTTAAATTTGGGAAAATGAGAATATTAACTTCTTTGTCAACTAATGCACTAAAAGGGTAATTATCTTTTAAGGTTTCTTTATTAAATGCTAAAGAACCTTGCATTTCACCATCAATTATTAATGAAGGATTTTTTTCTTTTACAATTTGAGTTGCTTTAGCAACCAACTTGGCTTCAACTCCATCACTGCTACCAAAATTGCTATAACTTAACATGGCAATTCTTGGGGTTATACCAAAAGATTTTACTTGTTTGGCTACTAATAAAGTAATGTCAGCTAATTCTTCAGCAGTTGGATTAAAGTTTACTGTAGTATCTGCTAAAAAAAGTGGTCCTTTTTTAGTGATGAGTAAATACATTCCTGCAATATTCTTAACTCCTTCTTCAGTTCCAATTATTTGAATAGCAGGTCTAATTGCATCAGCATAATTTCTAGTTAATCCACTAATCATTGCATCAGCATCACCAGTTTCAACCATCATGCTTCCGAAATGATTTCTATCTTTCATAATTTTTAAACTTTCGTAATGGTTAAAACCTTTACGTTGACGTTTTTTGAAAAATAGTTCACCATATTCAACTCTTTTTGCATCATTTTCTTCACTTCTAGGATCTATAATTGGAAGGTCTGAAATATCTATGCTATGTTCTTCGGCTATTTTATGAATTTTCTTCTCATTGCCTAGAAGAATTGGATAACCAATACCTTCATCATAAATGCTACTTGCTGCTTTTAGAATTTTAAAATTATCAGCTTCTGCAAAAACAATTCGTTTTGGATCTCTTTTAGCTTTGTTGGCTAGAACCCTTAATAACTGGTTATCTAATCCTAAACGTTTATTTAATTCAACAATATAATTATCCCAATCTGTAATTGGTTTTTGAGCAACTCCACTATTCCATTGCAGCCTTTGCAACTGCTGGTGAAACTGTTGAAATTAATCTGAGGATCGACAGGTTTGGAATGATATAATCTTTACCAAAACTTAATGTTTTATTATTATAAGCTAGACTTACAATATCAGGAACTGGCTCTTTAGTTAATTCTGCTAAAGCCTTTACAGCAGCCAGTTTCATATCTTCATTGATGGCTGTTGATCTTACATCTAAAGCACCTCTAAAAATAAAAGGAAATCCTAAAACATTATTTACTTGATTAGGATAATCACTTCTCCCTGTTGCCATGATAATATCTTTTCTAACATCAGTTGCATCTTCATAACTAATTTCAGGATCTGGATTTGCCATTGCAAAAACAATTGGATTTTTTGCCATGCTTTTTACCATTTCTTTCGAAACAACATTTCCTTTGCTTAATCCTATAAAAACATCACTGTTTTTCATAGCCTCTTCAAGTGTCATGTCTTTAGCATCTAGTAGCAAAATTTGTTTCTGTTCGTCTAAATCTTTTCTACCATTATGTATCAAACCCTTGCTATCAAATACTTTAATGTTATTCTTTTTTACACCTAATGCTACATATAATTTAATACATGAAATAGCAGCAGCACCTGCACCATTAACAACAACTTGTACTTTTTCGATTTTCTTTTTCTGAATTTCTAAAGCATTCAATAAAGCAGCAGCACTAATAATTGCAGTACCATGCTGATCATCATGCATCACAGGAATGTTAGTGAGTTTTTTAAGTTCACGTTCTATATAAAAACATTCTGGTGCTTTAATATCTTCTAAATTAATTCCTCCAAAAGTGGGTTCTAAAGACTTTACAATTTCTACAAATTTTACTGGATCTTTTTCATCAATCTCAATATCAAAAACATCAATATCTGCAAATATTTTAAACAAGAACACCTTTACCTTCCATTACAGGTTTGCTAGCTTCTGCACCAATATCTCCTAGACCTAAAACTGCAGTTCCATTTGATAATTACAGCTACTAAATTTCCTTTGGCAGTATATTTATAAACATCTTCAGGATTTTTTTCTATTTCTAAACAAGGAATCTGCAACACCAGGACTATATGCTAAGGATAAATCTTTTTGTGTTTTTGCTTCTTTCGTTGGAACAACTTCTATTTTTCCTGGTCTGCCTTTACTATGATACTCTAATGCTTGTTGTCTTAACCTTTCTAATTTCTTTTCCATTTTCCACTATTTAACTATAAAAAATAATGTGTAATAATTGTTTTTAGAAATCATTACACATTGCAAAATATTTGGTTAGAAGTTTATTTCTAACTCATTTTAAAACTTTCTAAAAACTTAGTTGTAAAGTTACCACTTCTAAAATCTTCGTTTTGCATTAATTGTAAATGGAAAGGAATGGTAGTTTTTATACCTTCAATTACGTATTCACTTAATGCTCTATACATGGTATCAATGGCCTCATCTCTAGTTCTAGCAATTGTAATTAACTTTCCTATCATGCTATCATAATAAGGAGGAATGATATAACCTGCATAAACATGGCTATCTACTCTTACACCATGACCACCAGGGGTGTGTAAGTAAGTAATTTTTCCAGGAGATGGTCTAAAATCGTTGTAAGGATCTTCAGCATTTATTCTGCATTCAATTGCATGCATATTGAGGTTCATAATTAATACCAGAAATTTTTTCTCCTGCTGCAATTTTAATTTGTTCTTTAATTAAATCAAAATTAATCACTTCCTCAGTTACACAATGTTCTACTTGAATACGTGTATTCATTTCCATGAAATAGAAATTACGATTTTTATCTACTAAAAATTCAATGGTTCCAACACTTTCATAATTAATGGCTTGAGCAGCTTTAATAGCAGCTTCACCCATTGCTTTTCTTAATTCAGGAGTCATAAAAGGAGAGGGAGATTCTTCAACTAATTTTTGGTGACGACGTTGAATGGAACAATCTCTTTCACTCATGTGGCAAACAGTTACCATATTGATCACCTGCAACTTGAATTTCAATATGTCGAGGTTCTTCAACAAATTTTTCCATATAAATCCCATCATTTTTAAATGATGCTGCAGCTTCTGCTTTTGCAGTAGTCATAAGCTCGTTCCATTTCACTGTCTTCCCAAACAATTCTCATTCCTTTACCACCACCACCAGCAGTTGCTTTTAAAATTACAGGATATCCAACAACATTTTTGGCTAAGTCTTTTGCTTGATCTACACTTTCTAATAAACCACCAGATCCAGGAACAACTGGCACTCCAGCCTTTATCATGGTTTCTTTGGCAGTAATTTTATCACCCATATTATTAATCATATGGGGTGGGTCCAATAAATTTAATATCATGGTCGGCACATATTTGAGAAAATTTTGCATTCTCAGCTAAGAAATCCATAGCCTGGATGAATAGCATCTGCATTTGTAATTTCTGCAGCAGCCATAATATGAGGAATATTTAAATAACTATCAGTACTTGATGGTTTACCTATACAAACAGCTTCATCAGCAAAACGAACATGTAAACTATCTTTATCTGCTGTAGAGTAAACAGCAACAGTTTTAATACCCATTTCTCTACAAGTTCTAATAACTCTTAAAGCAATTTCACCTCTATTGGCAATTAATATTTTTTTAAACACAATAAGTAAATTAAAAATTAAAAATTAAAAATTAAAAATTCTACCCCATGATAGTTTAGGGCTTTGACTTTTGAATTTTTACCTAAATTGGCTCAACTAAAAATAAAGGTTGATCGTATTCTACTGGACTAGTATCATCAACCAAAACTTTAACTATTTTACCTTTTATTTCACTTTCAATTTCATTGAAAAGTTTCATTGCTTCTATAACACAGATTACTTTACCAGGCTCAATTATAGTACCTACTTCAACAAATGGAGGTTTATCTGGAGAAGATTTTCTATAAAATGTTCCAATCATTGGACTTTTAATAGTAATTGTATTTGATGCAACTGGAACAACTTCAGCTTTTGGTGCTTCTGCTGGGGCAGATTGAGCAGGTGTTGAAGCAACTTGTGTTTGTTGGGGTGCTACATTATAAACTTGTGGGGCAGCAGCAACTGTAACAACTTGTTCTTCTTTTTGTTTAATTGTTACTTTACCATCTTTATCTTCTATGCTAATTTCGCCTATATTACTCTTGTTAACAATTTTAATTAACTCGTGAATTTGCTTCAAGTCCATATTTGCAGTTTTGGTTAAAAAATAATGAATTTCTTTGAAAAGTGGTGCAATATATAGCTAAAACTACAAAAAATGACTGCTTTTGCTATTTTTTTACTTTTTGTGATATTTAAACTACAAGTAATTTTTAGTGTGAATTCTCGTTTCTAAGTTTAATCAACTCATATTTTTTTATTGTAATTTTCTTAAATGACTTTTTCTCTTAAAACAAAATTTTGCATAATAGCAATTTTCTTTTTTCTTATTTCTATTCTTGGGGGTAGTCAAATTTTGTTTGCTCAGGATTCCATACTACAAAAAGATATGAATGAACAATTAGATTTAATTGATTTATCTAAAAAAATCTTCAAGAAGAAAAGAAAATTCGATACAGAAGATATTAAAAATGAAAAGAAGTTTCAGTTTTCAGTCTTACCAATTATTGGTTATACCTTGCAAAGTGGGTTGGTTGCAAATGTTTCTGGAAATGTTATTTTTCAAAATGGCAAAAATGATTCAACAAATACTTCAGCAATCATTCAAGGAATTTCTTATACTGAAAAAAATCAATTGGAATTTTATATCCAGTCAGAAATATGGAGCAAGAATAACGGATGGAACTTTAATGGCGATTTAAGGTATTATATCTATCCTCAAGATACATATGGTTTAGGAAATTTTTCTAAGGAGGAGGATAATATTCTTGTTAATTATTCTTTTATAAGATTATACACTACTGTTTATAAAAAAGTAAAGCATAACTTATATTTTGGATTAGGGTATATGTTAGATAAAAGATGGAATATTACTCAAGAGCACCATTCATTTATTAGTGATTATGATAAGTATGGTTATAAATCCACTTCAAATTCGTCTGGCTTTAGTTTAAATATTCTGGCAGATAAAAGAGATAATCCAATTAATTCTAGTAAAGGGTTTTATTCTAATGCAATTTTAAGATTCAATAAAAAGTTTTTAGGAAGTGATGAAAACTGGACATCTTTTTCACTAGATTATAGAAAATATTTAAAGTTAGATAGCAAAAACACAACACTTGCTTTATGGAATTATTACTGGCTTACATTAGATGGCAATGCACCTTACTTGGATTTGCCAAGTACAGGTTGGGATACTAATAATAATTTGGGAAGGGGATATATTCAAAGTAGATTTAGGAGTCCTAATTTGATTTATTTAGAATCTGAGTTAAGATTTAATATTACAAAAAATAAGTTTATTGGTGCTGTAGTTTTTGCAAATGCTCAATCTTTTACAGAAATTGGCAGTAAAAAATTTGAAAGAATAATTCCTGGTTTTGGAACTGGATTAAGGGTAAAATTTAATAAATATTCTAGAACAAATTTGGCAATTGATTATGGTTTTGGACTAGATGGTTCTGGTGGATTATTTGTAAACTTGGGAGAAGTTTTTTAAACCATTTTTGATAAGATATAACCATTTTTAATTAACCATTGATGAATTTTTATTTTATGATCTCCTTGTATAATAATTTCTCCATCTTTAGCTGAGCCACCTGTTCCACATGTTGTTTTTATTTGTTTTCCTAAACTTTGTAAATCATCATCTGCTCCAATAAATCCTTTTACTAAGGTTACAATTTTCCCAGCCCTTTGTTTTTTATCAAGAACTATTTTAAGTGGTTGTTCTTTTTTTGAAAGAGTTATTTTTTCTTCAAAATCTTCTTCAATTCTAAAGTCTGGATTTGTTGAAAAAACTATTCCTGAATTGTTGTTTTTGTTTTTACTCATCTCAAAATATTTATTTCATTTTAGCTTTCAAACTTAGGTCAACACTTTTCGCTTGGTGTATTAAAGCACCAACACTTATAAAATCAACACCAGTGGCAGCATAGCTTTCAATGTTATTTAAATTAATTCCACCACTAGCTTCTGTTTCAAAACTTCCATCTATTATTTTAAGTGCTCCAGAAATTTGTTGAGGCGAAAAATTATCTAACATAATTCTGTCAATTTTTCCAATTCCATTTTCACAAACCTCAACTACATCAGCAATACTTCTAGTTTCTATTTCAATTTTAATGTTAAAATTATTTTCTTGTTTGTATTTCCAAGATAATTCAATAGCATTTTTTATTCCACCACAATAGTCAATATGATTATCTTTCAACATCATCATATCATATAATCCAAATCTATGGTTTTTCCCTCCACCAATTCTCACAGCTTCTTTCTCTAATAATCTAAAATTTGGTGTGGTTTTTCTTGTATCAAGAATTTGGGTTTTATATTTTGAAATTAAAGAAACATATTGATGAGTTAGAGTAGCAATACCACTCATTCTTTGCATTGTATTTAAAACTAAACGTTCACATTTTAAAATTGTTTGTATAGATGCGTTGATTTCAAATGCTATATCTCCATTTTTTACTTTGTTTCCATCTTCTAAATAAACTTTAATAATACTTTTTGGTTCTACTTGTTGAAAAATAGTTTTAGCAACATCAATACCAGCAAGAATACAATCTTCTTTAACTTTTAAAATTGCTTTTCCTTTTTTATCCTCAGGAATACAGCACAATGAACTATGATCACCAGAGCCAATATCTTCTTTTAAGGCTTCTGATATTAAATGTTGTAATTGTTTTTGATATTCTAGCATATGTTATAAATAAAAATCCCTCTCGAAATATTCGAGAGGGACAAATGTATTATTACTAATTTAAATTAGAATTTGAAATGAGAGAAAGCTTTATTAGCTTCTGCCATTCTGTGAGTATCTTCTTTCTTTTTGTATGCTCCACCTTCACCTTTACTTGCAGCCATAATTTCATTAGCTAATTTATCAGCCATTGTTTTACCATTTCTCTCTCTACTGAAACGAATTAACCATTTCATGCTTAAAGAAATTTTTCTATCAGGACGAACTTCAGTTGGAATTTGGAAGTTTGCACCACCAATTCTTCTGCTTTTTACTTCAACTCCTGGTGTAACATTACTAATTGCTTTTTTCCACACTTCATATCCATCTTCTCCAGTAATTTTTGTTACTTTATCAATAGCATCATAGAAGATTGTGATTGCAGTACTTTTTTTACCTTCCCACATTAAGTTGTTTACAAAACGAGTCACCATTTTATCATTGTACTTACTATCTGGTGCTAAAGGAATTTTCTTTGGTTGCGACTTTCTCATGTTTAATTTTTATTTATTGTGGTTGATTTTCTTCAAGTATTAAAACTTTACTCAACCTGATTGATTTTTTAAATTGATTGAAGTTTGCTTTTGAATATTGTTAATACTAAAGTCTAACGACTTTGTACTAACAACTATTTCTTAGCTTTTTCTTTTTTAGTACCGTATTTACTACGAGATTGTTTACGATCTTTTACTCCAGCAGTATCAAGACTACCACGAACAATATGATAACGTACACCTGGTAAATCTTTTACACGACCACCACGTATTAAAACGATTGAGTGCTCTTGTAAGTTATGACCTTCACCTGGAATATAAGCAATAACTTCTGTTTTATTGGTTAATCTAACCTTAGCAACTTTACGTAAAGCTGAATTTGGTTTTTTAGGAGTTGTTGTATAAACTCTTGTACAAACACCACGGCGTTGTGGACAAGCATCTAAAGCTCTTGATTTACTTTTGGCACGAATAATTTCGCGTCCTTTTCTTACTAATTGTTGTATTGTAGGCATTATCCTCTGTATATTTTTTCGGACGGCAAAAGTATAGAATGTAGTGGAACTACCAAAAATTATATGAGAAAATAATTTAAAATTGCTGGATTTTATCAAAATATGTCCATTTATTGGAGAATTAATAGCTCTTATTGATTTTTTTGAGTTTGGTTTTCTCTTCTTTTAAGAATTTCTTGGTATAACTGTTCGTTTTGTTCAAACTTAAATAAAGTATAAAAAATTGCAAGAAACAAAGCAATTGCTAAAAAACAAATTAGTAAAACAGTTAGACTAAGTTTATTGGATGCATCCATATTGGCTCTTTTATACCATCCAACTAATAATGAAATAAAAACTAATAAACCAATAATTAATCCCCCCGCAAAGCCTTTTATAAAAAGGAATGGATTAAATTTAGATTGCAATCTTTTTTCTTTCCAATAGTGAATAAATTTTTCTTCTTTGTTTCTTTCAATCATTTTTAATTTCAATTTAAAAGTATAAAACCTGAACTGTCTCAGTAGTTTGTTGTTTCAATAAAATATTAGTATTAGTTAAAGAGTCTAGAATCTCTTTAGTATAATGACGAATAGTTTTTAATGTTAGTTCCTTTCTCACTTCAACATTAAATATTTCTGAAGCTTTTAAAGCTAATTCCTGATTTTTAATTTCATTCTCATCAATACACAATTGTACATTAATTGCACCTGTTTGAATAATATTGGGTTTAAGTTTTAAATTTTCAAATAAGCTGTATAAAAAATTCATTGGTTTATCTCCAACAAAAGAAAAATCTTTAGTTTTTAAATTCATCAAAACTTGATTTTTTTTAATTATGATAATTGGAGGAAGGTTTTTCATCTTGCCTTCTTTAATCACTGTTCCTTTTAAACTAGTATCTAAAAAAGATTTTACATACAATGGAATTTTTTTATTCTGTAAGAGGTTTTATAGTTTTTGGATGAATTATCTGAGCACCATAAAAAGCCATTTCAATCACTTCTTCAAAATTTAATTCTTCAATTAATACAGCTTCAGGAAATTGTTTTGGGTCAGCATTCATTACTCCTTCAACATCTTTCCAAATGGTTAAACTTTTTGCATTTAAAATATTAGCAAAAATAGCAGCACTAAAATCACTTCCCTCTCTTCCTAATGTAGTACTTTCGTTTTCATCTGTAGCACCAATAAAACCCTGTGTAAGGTAGATTGTGTTTTTGGTAAATGAAAGATTTGAAATTTTATCTTCAGTAATTTTCCAATCAATTATTGCACTTCTAAAATTATTATCAGTTCTTATAAAATCTCTTACATCTAACCATGTGTTTTCTATATCTTGTTCTTGTAAAAAAGAACTAATAATTTTTGTACTGAGTAATTCTCCAATACTTACAATTTGATCGTAATAATAATCGTAACTCCTTACAGGTTTATCATGTAATAACCATTCAATTTCTGTAAATAAATCGTTTAAATCAGCTATACAAGAAGCAGAATGTTCTTTGATGATTTCTTTTGCAAGTTGTATATGTTGTTGTTTAATTTCTTCGAATAACTCTAATGCTTGTGATTGATTCTTCTCATAAAAAGCATCTACAACTTTTTCTAATGCATTTGTTGTTTTACCCATTGCAGAAATAATAACTACCAAAGGCTCATGTGCAAGCTCTAGAATAATTTTTGGAATATTCTTTATCCTTTCTATACTGTTAACAGATGCACCACCAAACTTAAAAACTTTCATGTATAACTATTTTTTGAAATCGAAAACTAACTGACAAAATGCTTTAACACCAACATCTAATTTGCTATCATCAATATAAAAATCTGGTGTATGATGACTAGGTGCTTCTTCCATTTTTAACTTAGGATTTCTTGCCCCCAAATAAAAGAAAAATGCAGGCACTTTCTCTCCATAGAAAGAAAAATCTTCTGCACCCATAACCCAAGTCCAAGGAACAACATTTTCTTTACCTCCTGCTGCTTTTTGTAAAGAACTTAGTGAAGCTTCAACCAATTTTGGATTGTTATAGGTTACTAATGTTTTATTCTCGAAATTCACTTCAACTGTTGCACCACTTGCTGCAGCTATTGATGTTGCTGTATGTTTAATTTTGTCTAATACAGCCAATCTCATTTTAGCATCTAATGTTCTTATTGTTCCTTCTAAGTAAGCTTCTTCAGGAATAATATTAAAACGAACACCACTTTGAATTTTACCCACAGTAATTACAACTGGTGCTTTTGATAAATCAACTTGTCTGCCCACAATACCTTGTAAAGCTTGAATAATTTGGGCACTTACATAAATTGGATCAACACCATCCCAAGGATATGCACCATGACTTTGTTTGCCTTTTACTTTTATTGAAAATAAATCTGCACTTGCCATAAAAGATTCAGGTTTGAAATAAATTTTTCCATTATCACCAAAGCTTTCAATATGAATTCCAAAAATGGCATCTGGTTTTGGATTTTCTAAAGCACCATCTTTAATCATTAATGGAGCTCCACCTTCTTCACCACTTGGAGCACCTTCTTCAGCTGGTTGAAATAAAAAAACTACTGTTCCAGTAAGTTCATTTTTTAATTTACTTAAAACTGCTGCAGTGCCCAATAGCATTGCTGTATGAGCATCATGACCACAAGCATGCATTACATTAACTTCACTACCATTATAATTTGATTTTGTAGTTGATTTAAAACTTAAATCATTTCTTTCTTCAACTGGCAGGGCATCAATATCAGCACGAAGTGCAATAACTGGTCCTGATTTATTGGTTTTTAAAATTGCTTTTACTCCTGTTTTTGCAATTTTGGTTACTTCTAATCCTAATGATTGTAAATAAGAAAATATTTTTTCTTGAGTTTTAAATTCCCTGTTTGATAATTCTGGATTTTGATGAAAATCTCTACGCCATTCTACAACTTTGGGCATAATTGCAGTAACTACACTTTCATAATTTTTTATCTGAGAAATGCTGTGATTGTTATTAATAAAAATGACACTTACAAGAACTAATATTTTTTTCATTGAAATTTTAATTAAAAATGAATGTATAGAAAATGACAATATTATTATATTTTTAGCAAAACAGATTTACTAATCACATAAGCAGTAGTTATTAATCATAAACCATGAGTAAGCAAAGCCATTCTATCCAAAAAAAGTATGAAGATCTTCATTTTGTGGATACTTCAAAAGCAGTTTGGAATTATAGTTTATTTACAGATGAAGATGTTAAAAATTTTCAGGCAGGTACTCATTATTCCATGTATAATATTTTAGGAAATAAACAAATTAGTGTTTCCAAAACCAAGGGCACTTACTTTGCTGTTTGGGCACCAAATGCAACTTATGTAAGCGTTATAGGAAATTTTAATGAGTGGAATAATACTGCTCATCCTTTACTTGTAAGAAAAGATGGAAGTGGAATTTGGGAAGGATTTATTCCTCATCTTCAACAAGGAGAATCTTATAAATACCATATTCATGGCTATCAAGGATTGAAATTAGATAAAGGTGATCCTTATTGTCATTTTTGGGAGAAAAGACCACAAACTGCTTCAATCACTTGGCAAACTAATTATGATTGGAAAGATGATCTATGGATGAAGAATAGAAAAAAAGCCAATGCACTTAGATGCTCCTTATTCTGTTTATGAAGTTCATTTAGCTAGTTGGAGACGACCAGATAAAAATGATGAAGAAACTTATTTTAGTTATCAAGAAATTCAAGAAAAACTAGTTCCTTATGTAAAAGAAATGGGTTTTACACATGTAGAATTTATGCCGGTAATGGAACATCCATTTGATGGAAGCTGGGGCTATCAAGGTGTTGGTTATTTTGCATCAACATCTCGTTTTGGAACACCACAAGAATTTGCAGCTTTGGTTGATGCTTTTCATCAAAACAATATTGGAGTAATTCTAGATTGGGTGCCTTCTCATTTTCCTTATGATGCACATGGATTGTTTATGTTCGATGGTACACATACTTATGAATATGCAGATATGACGAAAAGGTTATCACCCAGATTGGAACAGTTATATTTTTAATTATAAAAGGGGAGAAGTAAAAAGTTTTTTAATTAGTAGTGCCAGGTTTTGGTGTGATGTTTTTCATATTGATGGTATTCGTGTTGATGCTGTGAGTTCTATGCTACGATTGGATTACAGCAGAAATGAAGGACAATGGGAGCCCAATGAATTTGGTGGTAATGGAAATCTTGAAGCTATTGCTTTTATAAAAGATTTAAATGAAACTTTATATAGAGATTTTCCGGATATTCAAACCATTGCTGAAGAAGCAACAGATTGGCCAGGCATTAGCAAACCAACACATGCAGGGAGGATTAGGGTTTGGTATGAAATGGATGATGGGTTGGATGCATGATACTTTGGATTATTTTAAAATGGATCCTTTGTTCAGGCAATTTCATCAGGATAAGTTTACGTTTAGTATGATGTATTATTACGATGAAAATTTTATGTTGCCTTTAAGTCATGATGAAGTGGTACATGGAAAAAGTCCAATGATTTATAAAATGCCTGGAGATACATGGCAAAAATTTGCAAATCTTAGATTGTTGTACACTTATATGTTTACGCATCCTGGAGCAAAATTATTGTTCATGGGTAATGAATTTGGAGCAACGAATGAATGGAATTATAAAAGTGAATTACAATGGGAGTTATTAGAATTTGTAAGTCATGGAGGAATGAAATATTGTGTTCAAAAATTGAATGAATTATACAAATCTTATCCAGCTTTATACATCAATCAATTTAGTACAGATGGTTTTGAATGGATAGATGTAAACCATAGAGCTGAAGGAATTATGGTGTATAAAAGAAAAGGACTAAAACCAAAAGACGATGTGTTAATTGTATTAAACACTACACCAATGGTGAGAAACGATTGGGAAATTTCTCTTCAAGGAAAATATAAATGGAAAGAAATTTTTAATAGTGATAGTAAGGAGTTTTGGGGCACTGGCGATGTTTTTAATCCTGATATAATTGTTGGTGAAAAGGTTGATAAGAAAATCGAAATGGTACAAAATTAAAGTTCAATTACCTGCTTTAGGAGCTGTTGTTTTTGGATAGTTTATGATTTTAATTTTTAAATTAATTAATAGTATTTAATTTTCTAACTACTAACTACTAACTACTTGCTACTTGCTTCTAACATACTATTCTCTACACAACTCTCTAATAATACTTTCATGTTGAGGAAATTCTTTGCTGAGTTCATCTGCTTTAGCTAATTCAAAATCTTCAAAATCAAAACCTGGGGCTACTGTACATCCTACAAAAGAAAATGAAGATTCTTTTAATGGACGACTCGCAAACCAACAATTGGCAGGCACTGTAAAATTAAAATACTGGCCTAATTTTATATTACTACCTAAAGTGAAAGTAATTAAATCACCATCTTTATCAATTACATAAACATTCAAAGGGTCTCCACAATAGAAATGCCAACTTTCATCACTTTTTATTCTATGAAATGCAGAAAAATTTCCTTGTTCAAGTAAAAAATAAATTGCTGTTGATGCAGCTCTATCTCCATTAAAACCTTTTGGTAATGCTGACTTTGGAAGAATTGTTTCTGATCTATACGATTCTCTATAATAGCCTCCTTCTGGGTGTGGTGCTAATTTGTATTCTTCAATTAATTCTTGTGGAGTAATCATATTTTATATTTGATACAAAAATATTCTAAGTATTAATTCTATTTACTACAATTTTGATTTATTCTAAATTTCGAAAATGGTTATTTTAAAAACTGTATCAGATACTCAACAATATTTAAATAAACAAAGAGTAAAAGGAAATAGAATTGGCTTTATTCCAACAATGGGGGCTTTGCACCAAGGTCATATTTCTTTAATTCAGAAAAGTAGAATAAAGAACAACTTCACAGTTTGTAGCATTTTTGTAAATCCAACACAGTTTAACGATAAAAAAGATTTTGAAAAATATCCAATAACCATTGAGCAAGATATTTTAATGTTAGAAAAATCTGGCTGTGATGTTTTATTTCTTCCATCTTCAAAAGAAATTTACCCAACTGATTTAGATAGAAAAAAAGAGTATGATTTAGGTTTTATTGAAACAGTTTTTGAAGGAGCACATCGTCCTGGACATTTTAATGGAGTTTGTATGGTGGTAGAAAGATTATTGAAAATTATTCAACCTCATCAATTATTCTTAGGGCAAAAAGATTATCAACAATGTATTGTAATAAAAAAATTAGTTGAAATTTTAAATTTTAATATTGATGTAGAAATCTGTTCAACAGAAAGAGAAGCTAATGGATTAGCCATGAGTAGTAGAAATAGAAGACTAACAGAAACTCAACAAGAGCAAGCATCTTCAATCTTTCAATCATTTAAATATATTAAAAAATAATATTACAGTAAAAAATTCAATAGAATTAATTGCAGAAGCTAAATTGAAACTTTTGAATAATGGGTTTAGCAAAATTGATTATTTAAGTTTAGCAAATTCAAAAACATTGGAGCCAATAGATCAATGGAATGGAAAAACTGAATTAGTAATAGTTGTTGCTGCATTTATAAATGATGTTCGTTTAATTGATAATATGCTTTTAACTTAATAGAAATCTTTTGCAACATTTGATTAACTACTTTTGCAAAATAATTTAATGAATATGACTCCCAAGAAAGTTGCAGATAGTTTAACCATTATGAACGAATTGGTTTTACCAAACGATACCAATACTTTTGGTAATTTAATGGGTGGAAGATTGATGTATTGGATGGATATAGCAGCTGGTATTGTTGCTGTTCGTCATAGTAATGCTCCATGTATGACAGCAAGTGTTGACAATTTGAGTTTTAAAACACCAATTAAATTAGGTAATCTAGTTCGTATTGAAGCAAAAATTACTAGAGCATTTAATACTTCTATGGAAATTCACATGAAAGTTTGGGGAGAAGATAGTATGCAACAATATCGATATGTGAGCAATGAAGCATATTTTACTTTTGTTGCATTAGATCCTAATAACAAACCAAGATTAGTTGCACCAGTAATACCTGAAACTGAAGAGGAAATTGCATTATTTGATGGTGCTTTAAGAAGAAGACAACTTCGTTTGATTCTTGGAGGAAAATTAAAACCTGATGATGCAAATGAACTAAAAGCTTTGTTCATTAAGCCTTAGTGGTTTTATGAATTGAGTTCAATTTTAAAGGTTGTTCCTTTACCAATTTCACTATGTTTAATATAAATTTTTCCTTTATGAAATTGTTCAACAATTCGTTTGGTTAAAGTTAAGCCTAAACCCCAACCACGTTTTTTTGTTGTGAATCCTGGTTTAAAAACTTTACTAATATTTCGTTGACTAATTCCTTTTCCATCGTCAGTAATTTCAATTTCAATTTTTTCTGCAAGCTTTTTTATTGAAACTTTTATGTTCCCCTTTCCTTCCATTGCATCTAAAGCATTCTTCAACAAATTTTCAATCACCCAATCGAACAATGGTGGTGAAATCATTGCAATAATTTCATTTTCTTTTGTACTAAGAGTGAAGTTCACATTGTGTCCAGCACGTTTTTTAATGTACTCCATCATACTGTTGATTTGTTCAACAATATTTTTTTCTTCAAGATGAGGTGTGCTACCAATTTTTCCAAATCGATCTGAAATAAGTAAAAGTCTATCAATATCTTTCTCTATTTCTGGTACAATATTTTCATTGCCTTTTATTTCTTTTAGCATTTCTAGCCAACCTTCTAAACTACTTACAGGAGTGCCCAATTGATGAGCAGTTTCTTTTGCAAGCCCAGCCCATACTTGGTTTTGTGTGCTTCTATAACTGGTTTGTAATGCTATTAAAACAATCAGAATAAAAAGTATAACAATAATGAGTTGGATAATTGGATAATACCTTACTTCTTTTAATAATTTAGATTCACCATAATACACTTTATTTGTTTGTGTAGAGTCTAATTGATTTTTCCAAACTATTGGGTCGTGTATTTTTTTTAAATCATTTATTTTTTGTTGAATAAAAATCTCTCCTGTGTAAATCCCAGTTGTATCAATATTTCTATGATCAAGTAATTCATTATTTTCTGTGACCAAAAGAATAGGAATATCAATACTATTTTCTGCCAAAACTTTAGATGTAAGATTTGATACTGTAAGATTTGGGTTGCTATTGTTTTTAACAGCTTCAGCCCATTGTTCAATTTTTCTGGTTTCTTCTAAAGCAATTTTTCGAGCAATGTATTGTGAGTAGAAAATAGTTCCACTTACAATGCAAATGGCAATTACAGCAAGTATTGTTTTCAAATTCAGAAAACGAATAATCATTTATATTATTTAGAATGAAAAAAGATTAATAAACATAAACTGCATACCCCCAAGCTGGTAAACTCATGGATTGATTAGTTTGTATTTTTTGTTTTGTCCCAGAAAATAATTCTTTAGCATCTCCATTAACCATTTCATTTGAGAAATTAAAAGTTTGATGAGATGATGAAAGATTAGTAACGACTAGTACTTTTTTATTTTCTGTTGCTCGAACAAATGCAAAAATATTAGCATCATTGCCAGTTGCAAGTTTTGTGTAGCTTGAATTTGCAGCTAATGCCACATTCTCTTTTCTTAGAATTTGTAATTTTTTATAAAATTCTTGTCGTTTATAATTTCCAAAAATGATGGTGTCTTTTACAAAGAATTTTAAACTGAATCTAAAAATGGTTCTTCTTGTCCACCATAAATTAAAGGCACAGATCTTTTTAAAGTTTGGGTTAAAACAGCAAAAGGAGCATGTACATCACCTGGCATCGTTGCAAAATCTGCTTTATTCCAACTGTTTTCATCGTGGTTTGATGTAAAATACATTCTAATACTATTTTTTGCAAAGACAGTGTCATGCTTTAAAATAATAGAATCTAAAGCAGTTGCTTTTCTTTCGCCACGAGCAATTCTTTTCATCATATCAAAATCTTCCCAAGTGTATGATGCATCAAATCCTGTTTCATGTAAACTTGGTTTATCTCCTTCTGCCAACATGAAAATATTTTTCATTTTTCTTAATTCAGTGATACACTTTGTCCAGAATTCATTAGGCACTTCTCCTGCAACATCACATCTATAACCATCAATATTGGTTTCTTTAATCCAGAATTTCATACACTCAATCATGCTATCAACTAAAGCAGGATTATTATAATTCAATTTTCTAGTATCCGTCCAATCGTATTGACTTATTGGATTTCCACTACTATCTTTCATATAAAAATCTGGTTGAGTATTTAACCAATAATGATCTGCACCACTATGAGTAGGAACCCAATCAATAATCACTTTAAAACCTTTTTCATGTGCAGTATTCACTAATTTTTTCCAATCATCCATATTACCATATTCAGGATTTATTTTTCTATAATCAGCTACTGCATAATAACTGCCTAACTCTGTAGTGTCTCTTTTTCTATCTTTTAAACTTATAGGATTAATTGGCATAAACCAAAGTGTTTGAACACCCATTTCCTTAAGTCTATCTAAATGCTTTGCAAAAGCATTAAAAGTGCCTTCTGGCGTATATTGACGAGTATTCACTTCATAAATATTGCCTTGCATAATCCAAGCTGGGTGACCATCTTCTTTGCTTTCATCAAAAGCAGAATCTGTATGATTTGTTTTACAGCTAACTAAAAAAAGCAAACTAAATACCAAAAAAGAAAATCTCATAATAATATTTTTTTGTGAATTTAGTCAATTGAAAGAAACTATAAAATAAAATTCTGTTTTGTAGTTCCTAAAATGAGGTTTAATTTGCAGAACTCATGAAAAGATGTGGCTATTTTTTATTGTTATTAATTGTTCTAATATCGTGTAAAACTGTTAGAAAAATTACTAGTACAGATAACTCATCATCTAATGAGCAAAAAGGAAGAAGTTCAAGGGACATTACTTTTATAGAAGGAATTGAAATTACACCTGGTAGTGTTGTAAAATCGAGCCATAAGCCTGCAACTACAAAAACAAAAGCAGCCAACTATGAAATTCCTACCTATTTATTAACTGTGTCTAATATTGATATTGAAAAAGCAACAAGTTTGCAATTTAAATATGCTTTATTGCTAGATACTTATTTGGAAAGTTTAAATAACATAAAATTATATTTAGATATTGATGAATGGTGGGGTACTAGTTATTGCCTAGGTGGATCAACAAAAAATTGTATTGATTGCTCTGCTTTTACAAGCACATTAATAAGAAATAATTACAGAATAAGTTTGCCACGAACAGCTGCAGAACAATATAAAGAAAGTTTGAGAATTGAAAGAAACGATTTAAAAGAAGGTGATTTAGTTTTTTTCAAGACGAAGAATGATTACATTAATCATGTAGGTATTTTTTTAGCCAACGATAAATTTGTTCATGCTTCAACCAGTCAAGGTGTAACCATAAGCGATTTAAAAGAAAATTACTGGAGTGGTCGTATAGCTGGGTTTGGAAGGGTTTTCAATTAATGCTCCTTATCGAATGTTGTTTTTAAATAATCAACAATTACATTACTATTTCCAAGTTCATCTTCCATATCACTCAACTCATGCTCTAATGCTCTTGTACTAATTTGAATTTCTAAAATTGAAATAACCATTGATGCCATTAAACAAACCATACTAATGGCAAATAGAAGGTAGGCATAGGTTTGATGGTTTCTAAAAATTAGATACATACAAATTAAACAAATTAAGAAACTAAATACTGCTAATGCTTGCATTAAACGAATCATTGTTAATCTTGTTCTTAAGTTTTTGATTTGCCTAATTATTTTTGGTCGACTTTCTTTTTCTTTCGAATATCTTTCGTTAAGACTTCTAATTAAGTTAGACAATGCTAAAAATCTATTGCCATACACTAACATCAAGAATGTAATTGCAGGAAAAAGAAGGGCGGGTGTATTGAAAGAAATTTCCATATTATTTGGGAGCTTTTTTGTAAAGATAAAAAACTACAAAGCTAAAAATGATATTTGGTGTCCAAACTGCAAGTAAAGGTGGAAAATTACTTTTAGTTGAAAAGATTGTCGAAAATTTATCAGTTAGAATGAAAAGAAATGCTATTAATACCCCAATAGCTAAATGAGCACCACTGCCACCTCTAACTTTTCTTCCTGCAATGATAGCACCCATTAATGAAAGAATAACCACTGAAACAGGTGTTGCATTTCTTCTGCCAAATTCAACTACTAATTCATTAATATTTTCAGATGCTTTTTTTCTTTCTAAATCTATATATCTACTCAATTCAGGAGATGTGAGAATATCTTTTGTATATTTTCCTCTTAATAAGTCTCTTGGTGTAGCTGTAAAACTTAATGCAGATTCTGGTAACTCAAATAATGTTTCTTTAATTGTATCTATATTTCTAACAATAATGGATTGTAACATCCACTTTCTTTTTTTAGTATCCCAATACATTCTATTAGCCTTTTTATTCTCAACTAATTTGTTATTGATTATTTTGTACAAATAACATCCATTACTAGATTTTGTAGTCGTATCATAATTATTTATTACAGCATAAGTAAATGAATCTATTTTTAAATACATACTATTACCTCTATTGTTAATAGTGCTGATTGTTCTTTCATATGATGAGTTTGCGTCTATATAAACAGTTTCAAAAAGTGTTCTTTTTTTATTGGCTAATGGTACAGTAAACATACTTGCATACCAAAGTAAAACTGCTAAAAAAATGCCACCAAAAAAATAAGGTCTTAACCATCTATTATAGGATACACCACTTGCTAAAATGGCTACAATCTCACTACGAGTTGCCATTTTTGAGGTAAAAAATATTACAGAAATAAAAACAAATAATGGAAATAATAAAGCTGTAATATGAGGAATGAATCCTAAATAATATTGAAAGAAAATTTGTGAGGTTGTAAGCTTAGAACGAACAAAATCTTCAGCTTTTTCACTCATATCAATCACCACACTTATTACAACAAATAAAAAAATGGCAAAGAAAAAAGTTGCTAAAAACTTTTTAATAATATACCAATCAATTTTTTTCATTAAATGTTTTGTATGAATCAATCTTGCCCAGCAAATATAAACTTGAATAACTAAATCGTTTAATAATGAAATGGCTTTGAAACAAAAATGCATTCATAAAAATGAATGCATTATAAAAGATCATCATAGGTAACGGACAGGTAAGCAGGTGTGAAAATAGAACTCTACTTTTATGTTATAGTATTTTTAACAGATGGGTGGATAAAATAAAAAAAAACTTTTAGCTTATCCACAACAATTTAAATGGCTTTAGAGGTTGCTGAAGCCTTGTTATTACTATCTATTAGCTTGCCAAACTCTGTTTTCAACATTCTTGAAGGATATCTGTTGATGACTATAAAGTCATGTGTTGCCATAATTATTGCAGTACCATAATTTTTAGCAATATTGAAAAGCAACTGCATAATTTCATCACTAGTTTCAGGATCTAAATTACCAGTTGGCTCGTCTGCCAATATTAGTTTTGGTGAGTTAAGTAAAGCTCTAGCTATATCTACTCTTTGTTGTTCACCACCACTCATTTCATAAGGCATTTTATATGCTTTCGATTTTAAACCAACTTGGTCAAGAACTTCATTAATTTTTTCTTCCATTAATTTTTCGTCTTTCCAGCCAGTTGCTTTTAGTACAAACTTCAAATTTTCATGTACATTTCTATCTGTTAATAGTTGAAACTCTTGAAACACTACGCCTAAATTTCTTCTCAAAAATGGTACAGTTTTCCAATCCATTTTTTTTAAATCAAAACCTACTACTTCAGCAGTCCCTTCTTTTAAGCTTAACTCACCATACAATGTTTTAAGCAAACTACTTTTTCCAGTTCCTGTTTTACCAACTAGGTAAACAAATTCTCCTTTTTCTACTTTAACATTCACATCTTCTAGAATTAGAACATTGCTTTGATAAATATTAACACCTTCTAATTGTATAACTACTTCAGACATATTTTCAGTTTGTGTAAAGATAAAAAGTTTAAGTACAATTCTATTAAGTTATAAAAAACTACCTTCTTCTTGGAGTTGCTATACTAAATTTAATTGCAGTATTATTAATTGTTTGTGATGAAGGATAAGCCTTAATAAAGTCAATTCTTAAAATTTTAAGAATATTTTCTAAAGAAACATAAGCTTCATAATAACCCTCTTTTATTTCTTGATTATAAAATGAATTTCCTCCAAGAACTAAAAACCAATTGAGCTTTTTAAATCCAGGAATTTTGTTAGTAAGAAAACCATTTAAATGATATTCAAGATGTGCTGTCGTAAATAGTTTTGCTGTATTGCTAAAAGTATAATAGGGTAATAATTGAAAACTATTTAAGTAGTTTGATGAAAATGATACTTCATTACCCAATAAATGATTCATATCTGGAATAAATACTTTTGAAGCATGAGCAAAACCACCAGCACTTATTTTATAATTGATTCTTCCTAAAAGTTTCAAGTTAAGATTATCACTCATGTTGAGTTGCCATTTGCTGTAATCAATATCACTTCCTAAAACATTTGGAATGCCTTGAGTAAATAAGAAACTAAATGTTGGATATTTTGAGCCAATGCTTATTTTTCTATCAGGGAATTCTACATATTTTCCTCCTGGTCTCCAAATAATTTCAGCAGTTACACTGAATGCTTTGTGTTCAGGAATATTTGTATTGCTTATTCTTGTTGGATAATTTGCTGTGTAATTTCTACCATCAATTTTCTTCCAATAATAATCACTGGTGTTTTCTAATGGTAAACGATGCTGATAGCTAATATTAGTTTGTAATGTAATTCCATTTCCTAACCCACTCGATTGACTAATTTTAAAGAATCTAGCTTCATAAATTTTCATGAAGTTATTGGTCCATCTTAAAGTTGAAAAAGTATTTAAGAAAGGGTCAACAGGGTTATTGTTATCAAACTGAAAAACACTGCTTCCCATATTTATACTTATAGAGTTGAAATATTTTTTGCCAAAAGTGTACCTTGTTAATACACTTGGATTAAAATGTGTATTGCTAAACCCATATCTTAAAGTTGGCGTTATTTCTAGTGATTTTCTATTTGTAAATCGTTTTATATAATTTAAATCTAGATTCATAACCAAACCCTCAATAGTATTAAATTGAAATGCTGAGGTTAGTAGTGGATCAATTTTAAACGATACTTTCTTTTTGGTATTACTAAAAGTTTGGCCAGTTAGCAATAATTTAAAAACTTTGAGCTTGTTATTTTTTTTATCTAAGCTATCTAAATATTTGGGGTCTTTTCTTACTTGTTCTAAGCTATCTTTCTTAATAAAATCTTCAGTTTCATTTTTCGATAAAGGCAAGGGTCTTACACTATCCCAATATGCTAAAGTTTTCTTATTGCTGCTGTCTGTGAATTTTAAAATAGTGTTGTTAAAATAATCTTTTGAAAAACTTGGACTCAAATTAAACTTACTATATACCTGAGCTATACTTCCAAAAAAATCGAAATTGAAAAATTTACCCGCAGGATAAATTACTTGCTGTTTAATAATCCATTTTTTATTGATAGGAACATAAAGCTGTTGAATTTTTAATGTATCTAAGAACTGTAGCTGTTGATTTTTTACCAACATTACATCAGCACTTTGAATTCTCCATTCGTCTTCAATGATATTGATATATCCAGAAAATAATGGCTCGTAATTTCTTTTTGGAATAATTTTTATTCTATTAATCAGTTGATCATTTTCAACAAAACTTCCTTCGTATTTATATTTATAATAATTCAAAGCGTTATTAGCAATGGGTGAAATAAAACCTCTAGGATTTAATCCTCTACCAACACTAATAATGTTTTCATAAAAAGTCATAATCTGAGGACTAGCTAAACCAAAACCATCACTACTGCCACTAACTCTAGTTGATAAAACTTCAATTTTGCGTTTATCTTTTCCATCAATGGAATAATTTGCAACAGACTCGGACAGAAATATTATTTTTTGTTTGCTTGTATCACCATCTTCAAAATCAACTTTTTCGCCCAAAAACTTTTTGGGATAATCTCTTAATTGTATTTGCCCCTTGATATATACTTCGCATTGAAACTTGTTTAATTCGTTTAAATGAATCTCTCTTTTTTTAATGGCATTTCTAATAATTTCATAGGCAGGATCTTCACCATTATTACTAACTGTAACTTCGTTCAAAGAGTATTGTTGTTCTTCTAACACAAAATCTAAAACAGTTTCAACATCTTTTACCTTTATTTTTTTTTCTACAGTTTTATAACCAATATGCTGACAAATGATGGTATAATTGCCATCACTTACGTTTAAGAAAAAAGCACCTTGTAAGTTCGAAGTTGTACCAATGCCAGTTCCTTTTATCAAAATAGAAGCATATGATAAGGAGTTTTTGTTTTTGTCTGTAACAGTCCCTTTAATTGTTGTTGCAAAAGAGTAATTTAAATTGATGAATAAAAAGAGGAGTAATAAATTCTTCATATAACGAAAATACTCTCTTAGCAACCCATTTGTAATAAGACTTCTATATTTAGCAATAATTTTACATTTGACGAATTTTGAATTAGATGTTTTAGTTGTTTACTGAATTAAATTTTAATATGTACGATATTCCTTATTTTAAAGCACATGAAAATCAAGAAGTATTTGATTTTATGAAAGAACATCCATTTGTGATGATTTGTGGTGTTGATGAACATTCGAAACCTGTGGCAACTCATATTCCTATTTTGATTGAAGAAAGAGATGGAAAACTTTTTTTTGTTGGGCATGTTATGAAGAAGCAGAAACATACCATTGCTTTTGAAAAAAATAATCAAGTTTTAGTGATTTTTACAGGAAATCATTCTTATGTGAGTGCAAAAAATTATGAACAACAAAATACTGCAAGTACTTGGAATTATCAAGCAGTACATGTTTCGGGAAGTCTAATTTTTTTGGGAGATGAACAATTATTGCAACTATTAATCAAATTGACAGAGAAATTTGAGAACAACAACAATTCGCCTTCATTAGTTAGTAAGATGGATATTAATTATGTTCAACAACATATGAAAGCAATTGTAGCTTTTGAAATTGAAGTAGAACATATAGATCATGTTTTTAAGCTAAGCCAAAATAAAGATGAACAGACTAAAAGCAAAATCATCAATCAATTAGAAAAAGAAGAAAGTACTATGGCAAAAACAATGCAACAGTTTTATAATAAACACTAATTATTTTTCTTTTTAAAAGGGTTCAAATTCTTTATTAAATTTTTACCAGCTTCTTCAATGTTCTTTTTTGGATCTGTTTTTAAAGAATCATCTTTATTCAAAATTTGGTTTAATGCTTGATTCTTTAAATCATTAATTGCCTGTTGTTTTACTGCATTAAAAGTGTCTTTAATGGCAGAAGTTACAGCTTGTTTAGTACTATCAATTTTATGTTGTACAAAATCGGTGGCTTGTTGTTTTAAATCTTGAACTAAAGAATTTGTAGTTTGTTTTAAATCAGTTTTTATTGTAGGGTTTGTAAGGAGTCCATTTAGCTTTAGTTGTAGATTTAATACATCTGAAACCTTTATTGGAACAGCATTTTCAGATGCTTTAGCTGTTAAATTATTGATTAAATTATTGCCATTATCACCTATTAAAGATCTTGGAATTTTCATATTAACAGTATAATCAATAATTTGTTCTAGGCTATGTGATCCACCAATTTCTAAATCAATTTCTTTTGCCTTAACATTAAAAGGTTTCACATATACTTTTCCATTTGTAAATTCAAAATAACTCTTGATTTCTTTTAATGAAATTTCTTGTAGTGGTTTAATATTTAGTGTTTGTGCAATTTTTTCTATAGGTTGAAATTTTTGCAACAATCCTTCTATTAATAAAAAATTTCCATTACCAGTTAATGAGTTTAAGTCTGGCATCATATTATCTCCAAGTTTCCCTGTAACATTTAATTGAGATGTTATTTTCCCGGCTAAAAATTTTCCAATTGGCATAATTTTTTGCATGGTATTAAAAGCATAAAATGCTTTTTGAACATCAACATTAGTTACATTGTAAGTAAGGGCAATATCTGGTTTTACTGCATCTAGTTTTGTTGAATAATAACCAGATAATACAAACTGACCATTCAAAGCATTTGCTTTTACATTATTTAATTTCACAGTTTCATCAGCTATTAATAAAGAACCAGATACATTTTCTAAATCTAGTTTATCATAATGCACTTTGTCAATAGATGCATTCATAGTTAAATTCAATTTTTTTGGCACTAAGAATGGGTTACTTAAATCTGATTTAGCTTTTGTAGTATCCGTTTCAACACCCATGAATTCGTTTAAGTTTAGATGATCTCCTTTTACATTAATCACACCTTCTAAAGCTTGGTTTTGGAATAAATATGGAAAAATATTATTTATAAAACCATTAGCAGAAAAACTAGTTTGTTTAAACTTTCCTACTACATTATTTACTGTAACATTTTTAGGATTAAAAATCATATTAAAATTATCTAAACCAACTCCATCAGGATAATCTTTTGAAGCATAGAAAAAATTTGACATATCGATTGAGCCACTTGCATTAAATTTTTCAAACTGCTTTTTTTGAATTGCAAGTGAGCTTCCAGTCACTTTAAAATCTGCATTTACTAAGCCTGCTAGTTTAGTAATAGAAGGTATTTTAACAAAATCTGTCACTTTGTTTAAATCTAGTTTTCCCTTAGCAGAAGCATCAATATATAAATCAGAAATTGGATTTTTTATCAATAATTTAAAATCAAAAGGTTCATTGGTAATATTGACATGTGCTTTTGAAAGATTAATTATTGTATGATCTGGAATGCCATCAGTATTATCAATCTTCATTTCTAGCTGAATGTCTTTAACTGGCATTGGCAAATCTGGGTATTGAAAATAGCCATCCTTAACTTGTAAATTAACTTGGTAAGCAGGAAATTGATAATCGTTATAATTTCCTTTTACAAAGCCATTGAAAATAGCTTGTCCACTAGTTTTAATAGTTTTAAAATTGTTTTGGTAGATGGCTGGTATTAACGATAGAATATTTTTAAAATCTGTTGATGGAGAGTTAAATTTAATATCCATTCCATAGGTAGAATCGTTTACAAACTGAAAATATCCTTTTGTAGCAATATTTAAATCATTTAGGTTTATTTTATCTGTATTGAAAGTGAATTTAGATTCTTTAGTGTTGACTTGCAAGTCAATATCAGCATTAGTTTTGGCTTCGTTGATATACGGAATGCCATTCATGATATAAGTTAGTTTATCAATATTTGTTTTTGTAACTAGAGTAAAAATATCTGCATTAAAATCACCTTTGCCAGTGTGCTGAATGTTTTCAAAATTTAAAAACATATTTCCTTCATAATTAGAATAATTTAATATTCCATTATCAATAGAATAATGATCAAGTTTTAGTTTTAATTCTTTTGATTTTTCATCTTTTGTTAAAGCCGAATCTCCAGGAATTACAATTTCCCAATTTACTTTGCCTTGTTTATTAACTATTGTATTAACCTTTGGACTTTTTATATCAATAGCATAAATTCCAATTTCATTACCTGTTACAACACTCCAAAAGTTTAAGGATAAATCAAGTTTATCAGCTTTTACTAAAGTATCTTTTATAAAGTCATCTTTTCCTACAACAGATAAATTGTTTATTCCAACAGCAAGTTTTGGAAAATGTCTGAATAATGAAATATCAATATCCTCAAAATCTACTGTAGCATTTATCGACTCATTGATACTGCTTTTGATTATTTTAACAATTTTTCCTTTAAATAATAAAGGTGTTGCAAATGCTATTGTCAATATCGATAATAAGGCAATTCCAGCTATTTTAAGTGCTTTTTTCATCTAGTAGTCTGTGTTTTATGTAAAAATATTGCTTTAGGAATTTAGATTTGCCCATTCATGTAGATTTAACTTTTTGTACAATAAATTACAGAATTTTAGGTTAATAATAATATTGCATTTGGTTTTCTCGTTTATACAATTACATTTGCACAAATTTTTTTAAATATGTTTTGGACTCTTGAACTTGCTAGTTATTTAGAAGAAGCACCTTGGCCTGCTACTAAAGATGAATTAATTGATTATTCAATAAGAAGTGGTGCCCCAATTGAAGTTGTAGAAAACTTACAAGAACTTGATGTTGAGGATGAAATTTATGAAAGCATTGAGGACATTTGGCCAGATTATCCTAGTCAGGATGATTTTATGTTTAACGAAGACGAATACTAATTATTATACAAGCCACTTTTTGAGTGGTTTTTTTCTTTCTAGAAGAATACATCTTCAATAACAAAAAGGTCTTCTACTTTTTGATGATTAATTTTAATGGCAATCACATCAAACTGAATTAATAAATATTCTGGATGTTCTATTAAGTATTGTTCTGCAGCTTTTTTTAAAGCATTCATCTTTTTATCATTAATACTTTCTTCTGGATTGCCAAACTCATTACTTGTTCTTGTTTTAACTTCTATAAAATGAATTGTGTTATTTTTTTTGCAAATAATATCTACTTCACAATGTTTATATCTCCAATTACGTTCTAGAACAACAAAGCCATTTTCATTTAAGAAATTTGTAGCAATATTTTCGCCATAAGTTCCTTTATGCTGATTGGATGTTTTTTTATTCATCTTTTATGAATTTATTACAACAAAAAATTTACAAACTGCAAGGCAAAATTCAACATTACGTTTGGGGTGGTTCTGAGTTTATACCAAACTTAATAAATTTTGATAATAAAGATAATAAACCTTGTGCTGAATATTGGCTTGGAGCTCATCCATCTGCTCCTTCAGAAGTAGTCATAGAAAAAGAAAGCTTTACTTTATTCGAACTCATTCAGCAATATCCTCAACAAATATTGTCTCAAACCATCAAAGAGAAATTTGGTGAAATTCCTTATTTATTTAAAGTATTGGATGTAAAAGAAATGTTATCTATTCAAGTTCATCCTTCTAAAGAAGAAGCTATAAAAGGGTTTGAGAGAGAGGATGCAGCTGGAATTCCTATTAATGCTCCACACAGAAATTATAAAGACAAAAATCATAAGCCAGAAGTGATGATTGCTTTAGGTGAGTTTTGGTTATTGCATGGTTTTTTAAGTTTTCAAGAAATTGAAAATAGATTGACAAGTATAAAAGAGTTTAATGTCTTACTTCCTATTTTAAAGAGAGAAGGTTTGCAATCTTTATATCAATTCCTAATGGAAATGTCACAAGTAGAAGTGGATGATATTTTGAAGAGTTTAGTAAAAAGAGAAATAAGAAAAAAACTTAATGGAGAGTTAAATAAATCTCAACCAGGTTGGTGGGTTAGTAAATTATTTAGAGATGATGAAGAAGTTGTAAATATCGATAGAGGAGTTTTTTCTATTTATTTATTTAATTTAATTTGTTTGCAAAAAGGAGAGGGAATTTTTCAAGCTGCTGGTGTACCTCATGCTTATTTAGAAGGTCATAATATAGAACTAATGGCTAACAGTGATAATGTTTTAAGAGGTGGATTAACTCCTAAGCATATTGATGTTCCAGAGTTAATGAAGCATACTTTATTTGAACCTAGTAATTCCTAAAATATTAAAAGGAAATTTGAGAGCTGGAGTTGAAAAAATGTATGAATGCCCAGTTGATGATTTTGATATTTCTAAAATAAATATTTCTGCAAGTCAATCATATCAAGCATTATCAACATCTCCAGAAATATTTATTGTTATTGAAGGTGGTGCAGTTGTAAATGGAACTACTTCAAATTTTGCAGTAAAAAGAGGAGATAGTTTTATTGTTCTTCCAAATGAAAATTATAACATTCGAGCTTCTGGTGAATGTGAATTATACAAAGCATTTGTATCTTAATATAGAGAGATATAAAAAAAGCTGTAAGATTAATTTCTTACAGCTTTGTCTATTTAATGAGTTAATTTTTCAATTGCTTTGGGGTCGTGTTTATGTTTAAATAATATTGCAAAAGCAATTGCAATACATAAAGCATAACCAGCAAAAGCCAGCCAAATTTGCTGCCAGTCTCTTACACCTTCATGTGTAAAAAATTTATCTATTACAAAACCACTTATTAGTCCACCAAAGAATGCTCCAAATCCGTTTGACATCATCATAAACAGGCCTTGAGCAGAAGACCTGATTTTAGAGTCTGTTGTTGTTTCAACAAATAAAGATCCAGAAATATTAAAGAAGTCGAAAGCCATACCATAAACCACACACGATGTAATAATCATCCATAAACCATCTACAGGGTTTCCATATGCAAATAAACCAAATCGTAATACCCAAGCTAACATAGAAATTAACATTACTTGCTTAATTCCAAAACGCTTGAGGAAAAAAGGAATTGCTAAAATAAATAAGGTTTCAGAAATTTGAGAAATTGACATAATAATTGTAGAATATTTTACTACAAACGAATTTGCATATTCAGGAACTTTAGAAAATTCAGATAAATACACATCTCCATACATATTTGTTAATTGCAAAGCTCCTCCTAAAAACATTGAAAAAATAAAGAACAATGACATTTTATATGTGCCAAATAATTTAAATGCATTCAAACCAAGCTTTTCAATAATAGAAGCCTTTTCTGAAATTAATTTTTGAGGAGGACATTTTGGTAAAGTGAAAGAATATATACCCAAGATGAATGCTGAGAGTGCAGATAAATAAAACATATTTCCAGATGCTTTATTTCCTGTTAAATTAGTAATCCACATGGCAACTATAAAACCAATAGTACCCCAAACACGAATTGGTGGAAATACTTTTACCACATCATAATTATTATTTTTTAAAATATTATATGCTACTGAATTTGATAAAGAAATAGTAGGCATATAACAAATCATTGCTATAAAAATTACATAATAAAATGTAGTTGGATTTTCAACATGTGGAATAAACATTAATGCAACCCCTCCTAAAATATGTAAAATGCCATATAATTTTTCTGCATTCATCCATTTGTCTGCAATGATCCCTGTAATAGCAGGCATTATAATTGAAGACAATCCTAGTGTAGAAAAAATAGCACCAAATTGTTCTCCACTCCATTGTTTAGTGCCAAACCAATAATTGCCAACAGTTATTAACCATGCACCCCAAACAAAGAATTGAAGAAAGCTCATTACGGTTAAACGAAATTTGATATTCATAAACGAGTTAGTTTTTGAGTGGTTGAAGTTAAGGGAAAATGATATTGACTAAACAAATGTAATTATACAATTCTTCTTAAAGCTTCTCTTGCACTTAAACCAGTAAGTTGATGTTCATGAACAAAATCTATTACCCAAGTAGGGTTAGTTTTTCCAAATTCTCTTAAGGCCCAACCAATAGCTTTTTGAACAAAAAATTCTTTGTTATCCCTTACATTTAAAATGTATTTGCTTAAAAGTTTTGTATCTGTATCAAGCTTGTAAGCTTTCTGAAACATAATACTGCTGCGTTGTAACCAAAAATTTTCATGGTTATTCCAAGCATTTGTAATTGTAATAATTTGTTCAGGAAATTTTTTAAAGTATGGACCAAGAATGAGAGATGCAATATGATCTACAGAATCCCACCAGCTTTTTTGTAGCAAACAATATTCTGTCAATTCAATAATTTTTTTTGTCCAATATTTTTTATGATAAGCTATTAATTCAATAGCAACATATTGAAACTCTCTTTCAGGTTCTTGGAATAATTTTTTTACAAGAGTATTTAATTCTGATTCAGAAAAAATTCCAAATTGTTTGAAAATTGAATTGCTCATTACTCTTCTTTGGTTAGTATAGATTCCAAAGAACTGAAATTGATTTTTCATATAAGCAGCAGCACCTTCAGCATGTGCTGCATCAGCAACAAGTTCAAAGGCTTCTCTTAATTCTTCAATAAATTGATTTATTTTATTCTTCTCTAATGGCATGACCAGTAAGGTTTATAAACACATCTTCTAAATTGGCATTTTTTACAATTTTTGGTTTTTCAAAACCACTTGAAACCAAATTGTCTATCAAAGTATCAGGAGCATCAATTGTAATGATTTTACCATGATCAATAATAGCAACTCTATCACATAGCAATTCAGCTTCATCCATATAATGTGTAGTAATAATAATAGTTGTACCTAAACTTCTAATGTGTTGAATTAAATCCCAAAGATTTCTTCTTGCTTGTGGATCTAAACCTGTTGTTGGTTCATCTAAAAAAATAATTTTAGGTTTATTGATAAGCGTAGTAGCAATTGAAAATCTCTGTTTTTGTCCACCACTTAATTCTTTGTACTTTGCTTTAGCTTTATCTTGTAAATTAACACTTTCAAGAAGTTCCATAGCATTCACTTCTTCATTATACAAACCACTAAAAAGTTGAATCAATTCTATTAAATTTAAACCAGGATAAAAACCACTACTTTGTAATTGAACTCCAATAATTTTCTTAATTTCATTGGCTTGAGTATCTAAATCTAATCCAGCAACAGTAATAGTTCCACTGGTTTTAGTTCTTAATGTTTCAATAATTTCTAATGTTGTTGATTTGCCTGCACCATTTGGACCAAGTAATCCAAAAATTTCACCTTCATTTACATTGAAACTAATATTTGAAACAGCAATAAAATCACCATATTTTTTGGTAAGATTTTTTACTGAAATGATTGGGTTGCTCATAATAAAAGAATTACTCAAAAATAGATTCTTAATCTGCAAATGAAAAAACTATTTGTTTATTTGCTCTACAATTTAAATTCATGTTAGAAAATTACAAGCATACAGTTACAGAACGTTTTTTAAAATATGTTACAATCGACACACAAAGTGACCCTCAAAGCAGCCTTCAACCATCTACTTCAAAACAAAAAGATTTATCAAAAATATTGGTTGAAGAATTACTAGAAATGGGTTTGACCAATGTTGAATTAGATGAGTATGGATATGTATATGCTACGATTCAATCTAATACTGTAAAGGATGTTCCTGTAATTTGTTTTTGTAGTCATGTTGATACAGCTCCAGATTGTAGTGGTACTGCAGTTCAACCTATTTTACATAAAGAATATGATGGAAATGATATTGTATTGCCTCATGATAAGTACACAAATTATCTCAACAACAAAATATCCTTATTTAAAAAATCATATTGGAAAAGATATTATTACAGCAAGTGGAAAAACTTTATTAGGTGCAGATGATAAAGCTGGTGTTGCTATAATAATGGATTTGGCAAATTATTTAATTACTCATCCTGAACTGGAACATGGAATTGTAAAAATTTTATTTACTCCTGATGAAGAAATTGGAATGGGAACTGCAAAGCTTGATACAGCAAAACTTTCAGCAAATTATGCATATACTTTAGATGGTGGAGAATTAGGAACTTTTGAAGATGAAACTTTTAGTGCAGATGCTGTTACGATTACTGTGCATGGTGTTATTGCACATCCTGGAGCTGCAAAAAATGTAATGGTGAATGCATTAAAAATTGTAAGTGAAATTGTAGCTGCATTGCCTAAAGATTCTTGGAGTCCAGAAACTACAGATAAAAGAAATGGATTTGTGCATCCTGTAAGATTAGAGGGATTGGCAGAAAAAGCAAGTGTTGAATTTATTATTCGTGATTTTGAAACTTCAAAGTTGAAAGAATATGAAAAAAGGTTGCAACAAATTGCTGAAGCTGTTTTACAACTACACCCAAAAGCAACAATGGATTTTGTTGTGAAAGAACAGTACAGAAATATGAAAGAAGTTTTGGATCAGCATCCTCATGTTGTTGATCATGCTTTAGAAGCTTATAAAAGAGTTGGACTAGAAATTATAAAAGAACCTATTCGTGGAGGTACTGATGGAAGTAAATTAAGTTTTATGGGTTTGCCTTGTCCAAATATTTTTACAGGAATGCAAGCTATACACAGCAAGCATGAATGGATTGGAGTGAGTGATATGGAAAAAGCTGTTGAGGTTTTAGTTGAACTTGTAAAAGTTTGGGAAGAAAAATCTTAATATATTTCAACACTCCATGTTCTTGAAAAAATTTCATTTGCCTCAAGTTTGTTGATGCCCTCTTTTAGTGAAATGTCACCAGAAGCATTCACTGAATCTGCAATGCCACACCAAGGTTCAAGACAAACAAAATCTGCATTTTTTGCACTCCAAATTCCGTAATAATTAAAATCATCAAATTGCATGGTTAAACCATGTTCAGAGGAATTACTTTTTAATGAAATTTTGTTTGATTGTAAATTTTTAAACACTAAAGCATCTTTGTAAAACAGTTCTTTATTTAAAGTAAGAGTGTTTGTAGTTTTAAAAAATGAAGTTGATTGTTCTTGAATTAATCCCTCTGCTGTTAAAGGAAAAATATCTGAATTTTCAGTTTTATTAAACTCTAAATACCAATCTTCAAAGGTTGAATTATCTGTTAATGGAACTTTGAAAGCTGGATGACCTCCTATAGAAAAATACATCTCTTCAGCACCTAGATTCTCAACAGAATAATTGCAAAATAGTTGGTTGTTTAAAATCGAATATTCAATGATTAACTTAAAATGAAAAGGATAAATTTTTAATGTTTCTTCATTAGAAGTTAAAACAAACTGAATTGAATTGGATGTGTTCTGAAACACTTCAAATTCTTTTTCTCTTGCAAAACCATGCCTATTTAGGGTGTAAGATTTTTCTTGATAATTGTATTGGTTATTTTTTAATCCTCCAACAATTGGAAATAAAACTGGACTTTTTTTACTCCAAAAATTTGAGTCTGCATTCCATAAGTATTCTTTAAAATTAATTTTGTTGTAAATACTCTGTAGTTCAGCACCATAGCTTGATACACTTATTTTTATTTCATTGTTTTCAATACAAAAAATTTGCATAATAATTATTCATAAAATGATACCAAACGATTAATTACTTTTTCTACAACAGCATCAGGACAACTTGCTCCACTTGTAATTAATATATTTGTGAGTTTGCTTTCTGGAAGATAATTTGAAACAATAATTTCTTCCTTCGTTTTCCAATTACAATTTATAATTTCAGTTTTACTTATAAGTTTTGA
Source organism: uncultured Chitinophagaceae bacterium (assembly GCA_963716885.1). Taxonomy (GTDB): domain Bacteria; phylum Bacteroidota; class Bacteroidia; order Chitinophagales; family Chitinophagaceae; genus CAIVPM01. The sequence goes on from CAVQUL010000006.1 coordinate 319,496, forward strand.
TGCTTCGTCAATAAAATAAGTTGGCAATTTGGCTTCACACAATTCCACGAGGTGTGAAGTATTACTACTATTTCTTCCACCAACAACAATTGCTAAATCTGCTTTAGTTTCTAACATCTCAATAACTGCAGATTGGTTATCATTTGTTGCATAGCATAATGTATCTCTAGTATCGGCAAATTTTTCTGAAATATTTTCTGGAGCAAGTTGATAAAATTTCATCATAAAATTTTTCAAATATTCCGAAATGGCTTGTGTGTCTGTTGCTAATTGTGTTGTTTGATTGACAACACCAAAACGTTGAAGGTCTTTGTGTATATCAAAATTTTTAGAAAATCTACCTGCAAATTCTCTATAAAAACTTGAATGAGGCAATTGTTTAGTCATGTATAAAGCTAATCGTTTAGCTTCTTCCATATTTTCTATAACAATTGTTGGAGTATAGATTGAAACTTGTGAAAATGTAGCCCTAGTTTCTTCATGTTTTGCTTTGCCATGCACAATTATGCTATATCCTTTTTTTGCAATTTGTTCTCCACGATTCCAAACCTTCTCAACAAAAGGGCAAGTAGTATTATATTTTTCAACAGTTATTCCTTTGTTTTTTAAGATTGATTCAATTTCTTTTGTAGTGCCAAATGCAGGAATGATCACAACATCATCTCCATTAATTTCATCAAAAGGAATAATTTGATTGCCGTATGTATCTTGTAAAAAAATAACGCCTAATTTTTTTAAATCTTCATTTACTTTAGGATTATGAATCATTTCACTCAATAAATAAATTTTCTTCCCTTTATTTTCATCAATGGTTTTAAAAGCAATTTCTATAGCATTCTCAACTCCATAGCAAAATCCAAAATGACGTGCTAAATAAATATGAAGGTTATCAAATTCTAGAAGTGAAGGAGTAAAATCTTTTTTAAGTTTATCATCTTGTTTCCTTTTTTCTTTAATGCCACTTAGCAAATTGCTTTTATAAATATGAGGAACATCAAATTGTTTCATGTTAAATAAAGTTATTACAAAGAAAAACTATTTAAACCACTTATAATTGTTTGAAAAAAACAAACTTATTTTTTTGATTTCTTTTTTTGTTCCAAATCAAATTCATAAGCCAATTCTACAGCCTTTGCTGCATTAACTATTCCTCCAGTTACACTAGCATCTTTTAGTAAAACTGGTTGATTATTGTTAGATATGTTAGTAGAATTGATTGAAACTTCTGTTGGTATAGTAACTGAATTTAAAATAATATTTTTTACTTGTGGAGCAGTTAAGTTTGGAAAATAACTTCTAAGCAAAGCTGCAATTCCTGATACCACAGGAGCAGCCATACTTGTGCCTTGTTGATTACCATAGTGATTTCCTCCTGGAAGTGTAGAATATATTTTTACACCTGGAGCAAATACATCAACTGTTTTAATTCCATAATTACTAAAATTGGCTAACAAACTAAATGAAGAAAAGTTATAATCTGTACTAGCACCAACAGTAATAAAATTCGAAAGTTTCATTCTGTTTAATAATGTTGGCGTTGGATAGGATTCAATGCTATCAATATTTTTAGCATCGTTACCACTAGCATGTATAATTAAGACATCTTTTTTTTCTGCATAAGTTAATGCACTATCAACCCAATGTTTTTGAGGCGAAAAACTTTTTCCAAAACTCATATTAATTACTTTGGCACCATTATCAATTGCATAAAAAATTCCAAGTGCAATATCTTTGTCATATTCATCTCCATCTGGTACAACCCTTACCATCATTATTTTTGCTTGATCAGAAACACCATCAATTCCAAGTTTATTATTTCTTTCAGCAGCAATAATTCCTGATACATGTGTACCATGCATTGGTGTTGGTCCTAACACATCTCCATTACCATAAAATTTATCGTTTATATTATTTTCATCATCAGCAATAATATTTTTTCTAAAATTTATAGGTTCAGTATTTCTAGAATCTAGTTCAGCCTTTTTGATCTCGATATAATCATCAAGTTGGGTAATAACATTAGTATTTTTTTCATCAGCATCAATTTCTAATAATCTTAAACTGGTTAAATAGCCATATTTACTTTGTTTTGCTAATTGAGAGCTTGGCTCAAATTTTTCTAATTCATGAACAGTATATTCTGCAACATTCATTTCTTTTTTTAAAATTTCATCGAATCTTTTTATTGTTTTAACAGTAAGTTGAATCAGATTCAATTCCATTTCATCATCTGCTGAATACTTTAATTCTTTAGATGCTTTATTCCAAAGTTCATATTGTTTTAATTCTTGTGGCTTTAAGTTTAAAGTATCTAACTCCTTAGAATTAAATTTTGCTTTGTATTTATAATAAACTCTTGCTTTTTCGCTACTCGCTTTTGCAACATTTTCACCATTTGAGTTACCTAAAAAATTCCAACCATAAACATCATCTACATAACCATTTTTATCATCATCAATATTATTATTTGGAATTTCTTTCGGGTTATGCCAAAGAATATTTTTTAAATCTTCATGTAAGGTATCGATACCTGAATCTAAAACTGCTACAATTGTTGGTTTGGCAACAATTTTTTTTGTTTGAAGAAATTGATATGCTTTTTTTAGACTAATTCCATAATAGGAGTCTTGTTCATAGTCTAATAAGTACCAACTTTTTGGAACTTGTTGACTCCATGTTTTAGTGAAAGAAATGAAGATGAAAATTAAAAGGCATAATAATTGTTTCATGTAATATTATCTTAAACACAAAATTGCATCTAAGCTTTCATTCTTGATGATGTAAATTAGAATTTTAAGAAAAAGTTTAGGTTTACTATATAAGATATTTAATAAATAAAAAAATGAAACTGATTTTAATTTGTGTAAACTTTATTGCATTGAGTTTTTTCTCATGTGCTCAAAAACAAAAATCTATGGATCAAATACCAAAAACAAGTGTTGAATTAAACAAAAATGAATCTGTTGCAACCTTTGCCAATGGTTGTTTTTGGTGCACAGAAGCTATTTTTCAGAATTTAGAAGGTGTGATTAAAGTAACTAGTGGTTATAGTGGTGGTCATGTTGTAAAACCAAGCTACGAAGAAGTTTGTGACAAGAAAACTGGACATGCAGAAGCTTTAGAAATAATTTATGATTCAACCAAAATTTCATTTGATGAATTGTTAGAAGTATTTTGGAAAACTCATGATCCAACAACTTTAAATCAACAAGGTGCTGATATTGGCCCTCAATATAGGAGTGCAATTTTTTATCATACACCTGAACAAAAAGAAAAAGCTGAAAAATATAAAATGGAATTAGATAATGCAGCTATTTATCCTAATCCAATTGTTACTTCAATAGAACCTTTTACGAATTTTTATGCTGCAGAAGATTATCACCAGAATTATTACAATAATAATGGCAGTACAAATGGTTATTGCAGAATTGTGATTACTCCAAAAGTGGAAAAATTTAAAAAAGTATTTAAGAATAAACTGAAGAAAAATTAATAGAGTTCTACATCGTAAAGCTTTCTCCAATTTGAGGAAGCTTTATGGTATTATTATTTCCTTCAAACAATTTGATGACTGCTTCTTGATTTATTTTAATAAATCCAAAAGTATCAAAATGCATAGCAACAATTTTATTACATTCAATAAAGTTGCTTGCTGTTAAAGCATCTTGAGCATCCATTGTAAAATTGTCTCCAATGGGTAAAAAGGCCACATCAACATTACACCAAGATGGAATCAACTTCATATCATAAGTTAAAGCAGTATCTCCAGCATAATAAATATTAGCTTCATCACACATGATTAAAAATCCCATTGGATTTCCCCCATAAGTTCCATCAGGCAAACTACTACTATGCTGAGCAACTACACATTTAATTGTAATATCATCAAATTTCCATTTGCCACCAGTGTTCATGGGATGTGTGTTAGAAACTCCTTGTTTATTGAGCCACTCATGAATCTCCCAATTAGTAACAACTTTTGCATTTGTTCTTTTTGCAATTGCTACAGTATCTAAAATATGATCTGCATGACCATGAGATTGTAAAATAAAATCTGCTTCAATAGAATTGGTGTCTATATCTTTTGCTAATTCATTACCCGAAATAAATGGATCGAATAAAAGTTTTTTACCTTTTAATTCTATTAAAAAACACGAATGGCCGTAGTATGTAATTTGCATATAAGGTTTTTAGAAATCAAATTTTATGCCTTGTGCTAAAGGCAAACTGCTTCCCCAATTAATTGTATTTGTTTGTCTTCTCATGTATGCTTTCCAAGCATCACTTCCACTTTCTCTTCCACCACCAGTTTCTTTTTCACCACCAAAAGCACCACCAATTTCTGCACCACTATGTACCAATATTTACATTTGCAATACCACAATCACTTCCTGCACAAGATAAAAACTGTTCAGCTTCTCTCATGTTCAAAGTAAACATGCTGGATGATAAACCTTGTGGTACATTATTTTGCATGGCAATAGCTTCATCAACAGATTTGTATTTCATGATATATAAAATAGGAGCAAATGTTTCGTGTTGAACAATTTGTAATTCATTAGTTACTTCAGCAATACAAGGTTGAACATAACATCCACTTTCAAAATTTTCTAACACTTTTCCTTCAACAATAAATTTACCACCTTGTTGTTTACATTGTGCAATTGAATTTAGATACATTTTCACTGCATCTTTATCAATCAATGGTCCAACATGATTGCTAGAATCTAATGGGTCACCAATTTTTATTTGTTGATAGGCTTTTACTAATTTTTGTTTGAATGCCTCATAAATATCTTCATGAATAATTAATCTTCTTGTAGTTGTACAACGCTGACCAGCAGTTCCAACTGCTCCAAATAATGCACCAACTAAAGTCATATCTAAATCTGCATTTTTTGAAATGATGATGGCATTATTCCCACCAAGTTCTAAAATTGTTTTTCCTAATCTTCCTGCAACAATTTTATTCACTTCTTTACCCATTCTTGTGCTTCCTGTTGCACTGATTAAAGGAATGTTGGTGTTAGCACTTAACCATTCTCCAACTTCTCTTCCTCCTTGAACTAAACAATTTACACCTTCTGGAACATTATTTTTTTCGAAAACTTCAGCAACAATATTTTGAATAGCAATTCCACATAAAGGAGTTTTTTCACTTGGTTTCCAAATGCAAACATTGCCACAAACCCATGCTAGTGCTGCATTCCAACTCCATACAGCTACAGGAAAATTAAATGCAGAAATAATTCCTACAATTCCTAATGGATGCCATTGTTCATACATTCTATGATTTGGTCTTTCACTATGCATAGTTAATCCATATAATTGTCTTGATAAGCCAACTGCAAAATCACAGATGTCAATCATTTCTTGAACTTCACCTAATCCTTCCTGTAAACTTTTACCCATTTCGTAGCTTACTAATTTCCCTAATGGTTCTTTATTTTTTCTTAAAGCATCACCAACTTGACGAACAATTTCTCCTCTTTGAGGTGCAGGAATTTGTCTCCATTTTTTAAATCCTTCAGTTGCAGTTTCTATAACTTGATTGAAAGAGTTTTGATCTGCAGTACTAACTGAACCAATTAATTTTCCATCAACAGGAGAGAAACTTTCAATAATAGTTCCTTTGCTTTCTAGCCATTTTGTTCCTGTAGAAACACCTTTGTTATTTTGTTGTATTTGTAAATCTTTTAAAAATTGCATGAATAAATTTTAGGTTGTAAAAGTAACATTAAGAAAATAAAAATGCCGAGTGGTTTACTCGGCATCTTTAATAATTTGTTTATTCATCACCCATTCTAATGGGATATCTATACGTTTCTGTAAAACCAGGGTAAATACCATCGAAATATATATTTCCCTTTACATTTTTCATGACATCGTTAAATTCATCAAGTGTTTTAACTTCTTCTCCATTAACACTTGTTATAACAAAGCCTTCTTGAATTCTTGAACTTTTTAAAGCCCCTCCATTTATTTTTTTAATAACCACCCCACCATTTATTTCGTTTGCTTGGGCAACTTTTTTGTCAACTGTAGCAAATTCACCACCTAATTTTTCTATTAATGAACTGCCTTTAACAATTGCTGTAGTGTTTATTTTATTTTTCAGTACTGCATTAGTAATTGATTCTTTTCCATCTCTGTGTAAGTTATAGAAATTTTATCTCCTGGTTTGTAACGAGCAATTTGCTCTACCAATTCTGGTCCAGTTTGTACAGAACTGCCATTAAGTTTTGTTATATAATCTCCCTTTTTTAAACCTGCAACTTCTGCTGCTCCTTGTTCTGTTACTCCAGACACATAAACTCCATTACCATCTTTAATTCCTTCTTTCTTTTTTTGCTCATCACTAATATTATCACTTGCATAATTTATTCCTAAATAAGCTCTTTGAACTGTACCAAATTTAATAATATCATTCACAACCTTTTTTGCAATATTGATAGGTATTGCATATGAATAACCAATATAACTTCCATTTTGTGAAGCAATGGCAGAATTAATACCAATCACTTCTCCATTTAAATTAATTAAAGCACCACCACTATTTCCTGGATTTACTGCAGCATCTGTTTGAATAAAAGATTCTACTGGGTTTTTTGCCTCTGCATTATTATTGGGATTGATGATACCAATATTTCTTGCTTTTGCACTTACAATTCCTGCAGTTACAGTTACATCTAAATTTAATGGATAACCAATTGCTAAAACCCATTGACCCAATTTAGCATCATCACTATTTCCATAAATTAAATAAGGTAAACCTGTAGCTTCAACTTTTATTACAGCTAAATCTGTATTGGCATCAGTGCCAATAATAGTTGCTTTGTAAGTTTTTTTGTTAGATAAAGTAACTGCAATTTCGTCAGCACCCATAACAACATGATTATTTGTGATAATATATCCATCATCACTAATAATTACCCCACTGCCACTGGCTTTTTGTTCAGGAATGATAGACATTCTTGGTCCATTAAAAAAATCATCAAACATATCTCCACCAAACATATCACTAAAAGGATTTCTTTGACGACCTGGAAGATTGTTGCTTACTTGTTTAGCTTTTGTTTTTGTTTTAATATGGACTACTGCTGGTGTTGCTGCTGTTGCGGGTGCAGTAAAATCGATTGCTGCTGGAACTTTGTTATCACCAAAGTAACCTGCATAATTTGCTGGAATTTTCCCCACCTCTTGTGTTCCAGTAAATCTGTTCTGCGAAAATTTGCCAAAAGCCCAAACACTAATAATTGCTGTTGTTGCACTAATTGCTGCAATGGATAAAATTTGTTTTAATTTCATAGTTCTAAATTTTCTATTGAATGATTTTCAAAAATTGTGCCTTTAATAGTTGCAAGTAAATGAATATGATAATAAGTCAGTAATCTTTGAACATCATTTAACAATAATTTTACGAAATTGCTCGTAGAATAATTAAAATCTTTTTTTATTACAATACAGTAAAAAGTTTGAATTCATTTAAAATGGCTGATTTGTAACTTTTTATTCAATAATCAACTTCTCTGTTATAAGCTCTCCTTTGATGGTTATTATTTTAACTATATACAAACCTTTAGCAAAACCTTGAATATTAATTGTAGAGGATTGATTGTTGTTTAATGAATTGCTGTAAACCACTTGTCCTAATTGATTAATGATACTTAATTCTTTAATTTTTTCTTTTGATGAAATTGTAACAATGTCTTTTGCAGGGTTAGGGTAAATTGTAATCCTAGATGATGAATGTTGAATGTTGAGTGATTTTGTTTCTGAATATTGTTTTTTTCCATCTTTATCAATACTTTCAATTCTATACCATAAAGTTTCTGGTTTCTCGTTTATTGTTAGGTTATCTATAAAACTATAATCGTTATAATTTTTATTTTGGGCTGATAATTTACCAATGGTTGTAAAATCTTTGTTATTGATACTTCGCTGAACATTAAAATGGGAAACGTTGATTTCGTTAGCGGTTTGCCATAAGTTTTCAATAGATTGCTTCGTACCTCGCAATGACAATTCATAACTCAAAAACTTTAATGGTAAGGGTTGTACATTAATACATACAGTATCGCTACTGGTAAAACCATTAACAGTTTGTGTTAATGTATAACAGGTATTTACCAAAGGTTTTACCCAAAAGCCAGGGCGTGTGGTATCTATAATATTATTTGTAGCCAATATTTTCCATTTTAAAGTATCTATACCATTGGTATAAGTACCAATGAATGCACTATCGCCAATAGTAATAGTGGTATCACTGCCTGCATCTGCTTTTAAATTAAAACTGTCTAAAGGAATTACGGAAACGTCATCTACATAATAACCAGACCCAATGTAAGGAGAAGCAGAACAATTAGGTAATGTATCAGTTAAAATATCAGATTTGAAATTCCCTAGAGTAATATATTTTTCTCCACCAATTGCAGTATAAATTCCACTAATTCGTACCCAATTTAATGTATCAGTAATTATTGGATTTCCATGGTTTATTATTTGAGGATTTGATGACAAAAGACCATTGCAAGGATTTTGAATAGTATCAGCGTATATCAAAGCTTGTGTTATAAGCATTGCAATATTATTTGTTGAGGAACGTGAAACATTAACGTTGCTAACCCAAAAACTACACCAATATTTTTTTTGTGAAATTAATGGTTGTCTTAATTGAGCTTGAATATATATCCTACCATTAGGGTTGCCTTCAGAATAAGTTGAAATAAGTGAATAACCATCACCAGTTTTTGGCTCTTGGTATGAGGGCATAGTATTAGCTGTTGTATCAAAATTATGGGGAACAGAAGCAGAACTAATTTGACTACATCTATTAAAATTGCGAAATTGACAAAACCAAGCTTTACTAGAAATATAATACCAAGGTTTAGGAATTGGTGAATATATAGGAGGAGGTGCTGGGCATATTACACTATCTTCAAAACTCCAATTTGGCACAAGATTGTATTGTTGTTGAGCAGCAACAGTATTTGTAGTAAATAATAGTAATAATAGAAAACAAAATAACGCATACAAATAAATTAAAAGGGTTACAACTTTTTTAAAGCTGTAACCCAATTAATAAATTATTGTTTAATAAATTTTTTAGCAACTATATTACCCTTTAGTATTTCTTAGTTGAACGATATATACACCAGATGTTAAATTGGTTGTATTAAAAGTTAAAGTATTTTTATTTGCTTTTTGGGTTTGTAGCACTCTGCCAGTAGCATCTAACAAAATTGCCTCTTGTACCTCTTTAGCTACTACATTAATAAAATGTTGTGCTGGGTTAGGGTAAATAAAAACATTATTAGTTATCGGTGCTTTTGTATCTGTTTTAATAGCAGCTCTGTTTTGTCCATCATCATTATATGTTAAACCACAGCTATTATCGAATAAACGATGTTCGTTAGTTAAACTATTATACAAGCATTGGGCTGCAATTACTACACTTCCATCGGTTAAAGGGCATTTTAAACAGAAATCTTCTATCTCCTTAATATCAAGAGTATTGTTTTGCATTTGATCTATTTTCCAACTAAGATAGGTAGCATAATTTTCATCAACTTTATTATTCTTATTCCAATTGTTTAATAGGTTTTGTGCTGTAGTGATATCATTAATTGCAATAGCATCACTTATATTAAGAATAGTGCCAAAACTATTACCATTACAAACATGAACCCACTCCTGTAATTCATCTCTTTGTTCTTTAATACCATTCGTTGCTTTAAGCAAAAGATATAATTGAAACTGTTGCACATACAACCTTTCATTAGCCTCACTTAAATAATTGCTAATAGTAGTACCATTGGCAAGTGCCACCATTTCGTTCAATTTTATTTCCATTTCTTCATTACTTAATGCAATAATATCATCCTCTGAATTAAAATCGAATTCATCATAAACTGGCATTACTATTTCTTGTACATCATCGCCCAAAGGTATTAAAACAGGGCGTTGTTCCATAATTTCAGGGCAGTCTCTAATGGTTGCAGTAGCATTGAAAACTGTATTATTATTAGATTGGTAAAAATCTAAAATTGAACCAAAATTTCTACCAGAGGATAAACTCAAGTCATACAAATTATTATTTGTTCTTAGAAAGAAAGGTGATAAAGTTGCATCTGAAAAAGTACAAAAAGCCATATTGTTACCACTATTAAACCAAGTTTTATTATTTGGCAAAAAAGGTGCAAATAAATTATCGCTAGCAGCATTTGTTATACCTTGTTGCCCAATAATACCACCATTAGCTAAGTGTAAACCACGTTGTGGAATAGTAGAATTAGTTTGTGCTAATAGGTTATTGGTATGAAAAACAGAAGGGTTATGAGTACCATGGAACAAATAATGAGAATTAAATGCTGCTGATTGGTTACATTTTATAGTATATAAATTACTGTTTAAAAGCGTTAGCCCATCCTTAGGTATGGATAAATTAGTAGCTGCTAAAGCATTAAAAGTATTGGCATAAGCTAAATTTCCAAATTGCGTGAACGAAGAACCAGCTTCAAAACGTAAAGCATATTGATTTACAGTTTGATTAAAACTTGTATTACCGTCGTATAAAATAATTTCATTTTCAATAGCTCTAATATCTTTAGCATTCCAATTACTGCATAAAATACCATTATTCACTAAGGTTAAGTTGTTTTTATAAATTCTTATGGGTAATATTTGTTGTACAGTGTTTGGGCTGCCAATAGCAACATTTGCCCTACATGTAATACCCTGATTTATAAAAAAATTAGGGTTAGGAATTGGTGTAGCAAAAGGGTCCAACCTTAATTCCATTTCGTTATTATAAATTTCAATTTTGTTCAACAATAGTGGAAAATAGGATTGAGGATAGGTTGGGTATCCAGGCTTCAAATATCCAGGCATATCATCATAATTAAGTGTTATACCATAAGCAACATTATAAATTCTGTTCGATTTAATACTCACTTCATTATTATATAAAGAGTATAAAGAATTCGTTACAGTACTTGTTCTTACTGTAATACCCTCTCTTCCTTCTTCTACATCTTTTAAAGCAGCAGTTTTACTACTAATAATTGTATTACCTTCTATTCTAGCATTTGTAATATAATTACTCACAATGGCATATTTACAATCAACAAATAAATTTCTATTGGTATTTGTTGGTGTAGTTATTAAACGATATTTAGCTTCATCATAATGTTCTGCTAATATTCCATAAGTTTCTTTATTAAAATTACTACCAGGTGTATGTTGAAATGTACAATTATTAATTTGGGCATCTGCATCACTAATTTTAATTCCTGAAGTTTGGTTATCGAATATTGTTTCAGCTCCATTATTTACATTTCCTATTTTAAATAAGCCCCTATAAGGATGATCTAAAAAAATTTTAATTCCTTCTACACTTTTTGTATTAGTTAAAGCTGGTAATTTTAAATATGAATTGCTGTTATTTGGAGAATACACATTATCATTTATATATGGCGATTTATATGGCACATATGTCTTAGCTTTTAAATTAACCATACTAACCCAATTTATTGTGTTTGGCGTAAAAGGTATATCTCTACAAGTAAAAATGGAACTGCTAATTTCCATATTAAAAGGCACCATATCCATTACATCAAAAATGTAAGCCTTTAAATCGACACCTATTTTGTTTCTATTAAAAATTGTATTTTTTACACTTAAATAATTATCATAAAAAGCACCTGCATGACTCACAAAAGCATCAATTGCAATTTCTGCATCTTCTATTAGTGTGTTGTCGTGTAATAGACTTTTGTCTATTATTAAGCTTGAATTTTGTTGCATTTCTATTCCTCCCCACATTTCTGTACAACCATAAAAATGACAACCATTTAAGGTCAATGAACCATTTTCAATAAATATTTTTTTTCCTGTTGCTACTAAAATTTCGGCATCAGTTATAGTTATATTACTATTAATGTAAACATCATCAGTAATTATATAAACTCCTGAACCAATATTAGCAGTTGGATTACTACTTATAATTGATGAATATGTTATGTTATAACATTGAGCAACTACATTGTTTGATAATGTGAAAAATAAGAATAATAATGTAATTGATAAAGAATATGCTAAAGAATTTTTTCTCATAAAATTAGTTTTAATTGATTTGTTTTGAAATTGACAACAAAAAAATATGTTTTAATAGTTTAATTGGTTGATTAGGAATATTGTAAAATCCTGCTAATAAATCAATCACTGTTTTACACAGTGAAATCAACGCAACACAGTTAAATTATCTTGGAGGACTTCCTCTAATGGTAGAGATTGCAGATTGCTGCTGGGAAGAAAAAAAAGTAAAAATTAAAAAAATGCTAAAAATATACGCTTGGCTGGTTCTGTTTTTAGCTGACCATTGACCATTGACCATTGACCATTGACCATTGACCATTGAATTTTAAAACTTACTAAACTACTGGAAATATTATATAAAATATCCGTTTTCATTTAATCGGTATATTATTTTTTTAGTTTAATTATGACACTAAATTATGTGTAATTATTTATAAGTTAACCTAATTAATAATCTTAAATTTCCCTACTTTTGCACCCCGAATAAAAAAATCGGGTTTTATTATGAATTTATTTATTAAACAATTAAACGCAGATGCTGAGGAGAATGCTGTTGCTGCTGAAACTACAGAAGCTACAGAAACTACTGCGACAACAAAAGCACCTCAACCAGAAGTGGTTGTTACACCTCATGATGATTTTGACTGGACTGTTGACAAACGTAATGTTAGTCACTACAGTGAAGAGCAAAAAGCAAATTACGACAAAGTTTATGATGCAACATTTGTAAGTATTACAGATGGTGAAATTTTAAATGGTAGACATCGTTGGTTTAACTAACACAGATGCTGTAATCAACATTGGTTTTAAAAGTGATGGATTAATTTCTTTAAATGAATTTAGAGATTTACCATCTGTTGCAATTGGAGATGTAGTTGAAGTATTGGTTGTAGAAAAAGAAGATCGTCAAGGTAATTTGCATTTAAGTCGTCGTCAGGCTCGTTTACAACGTGCTTGGGAACGTATTATTGAAGTTACACAAAACTGGTGAAGTGGTTACTGGTACAGTAACTAACAAAACTAAAGGTGGTCTTATTGTTGATGTGTTTGGAATGGAAACATTCTTACCAGGTTCTCAAATTGATGTGAAACCAGTTACAGATTACGATCAATTCGTTGGTAAAACAATGGAATTTAAAGTTGTTAAAATTAATGAGACAAATTAAGAATGCTGTAGTATCTCATAAAGCTTTAATTGAAAGTGATATCGAAGCACAACGTGCAGAAATCATGGGTAAATTAGAGAAAGGTCAAGTATTGGAAGGTATTGTTAAAAACATTACTGATTTTGGTGCCTTTATGGATTTAGGTGGATTAGATGGGTTATTATACATTACAGATATTTCTTGGGGAAGAATTTCTCATCCAGCAGAAGTATTGAAAATGGATCAAAAATTAAAAGTTGTTGTTTTAGATTTTGATGATGATAAAAAACGTATCAGTCTTGGTTTAAAACAATTAACTCCTCATCCTTGGGATGTGTTACCAGAAACTTTAGTTGAAGGTGCCATTGTTACAGGTAAAGTTGTAAATATTGAAGATTACGGAAGTTTCTTAGAAATTCAACCAGGTGTTGAAGGTTTAGTACACGTAAGTGAAATTACTTGGGCTAATACTCCAATCAATGCTAAAGAATTCTTTAAAATGGGAGCTGAGCATGAAGCTAAAATTGTAACGCTTGATAAAGAAGCTCGTAAAATGAGTTTATCTATCAAACAAATGACAGAAGATCCTTGGGAAACAATTGAAAATAAATTCCCAGAAGGAAGTAAACATAATGGTGTTGTTAAAAACATTACTCCTTATGGTGTGTTTATTGAAATGGAATCTGGCATTGGTGGTATGATTCATATTAGCGATTTAAGTTGGATGAAACGTTTAAATCATCCAGGAGAATTCACTAAAGTTGGAGAAACTATCGATACTATTATCATGTCAATCGATAAAGAAAATCGTAAACTTCAATTAGGTCATAAACAATTAGAAGAAGATCCTTGGAATAGCTTAGAAGAAACTTTCGGAATAGGTTCTATTCACGAAGGTACAGTTACTAAGAAAGATGATAGAGGTGCTTTAGTTCAATTAGCTTATGGTTTAGAAGGTTATGCACCTACTCGTCATTTATATAAAGAAGATGGTAAGCAAGTAAATGCTGAAGAAACTTCTCAATTCGTAGTAATTGAATTTGATAGAAACGAAAAAAGAATTCTATTAAGTCATACAAGAATTTGGGAAAAAGTGATTGAAGAAGAAAAAGTTTCTGCTAAAAAAGAAGCAATAGCTGAAAACGAAAAAACGAAGAAAGCTGTAAAAAATATCCAATCTAAAGTAGAAAAAGCTACACTTGGAGATTTAAGTTCTTTAGCAGATATTAGAGCTAAATTAGAAGGTAACGAAAATGCTGATGAGGCTAAATAGTTGCTTTTAGAATAATTAAAAATCCCGATTACATAAAGTAGTCGGGATTTTTGTTTTATTAAAACATTATCATAATGTATCTTGGCTAAATCACAAGTTCTTAGGAGATTTTTTCATGAAAAAAATTGGTTCTTTAGTTATTTACAAATTTGCTAAAATACATATACCAATTCCACTCCCAATTTTCTCCATTGTCAGCTGAAAATGCTTGGCTCCAGATGGGGTTCTCTTCGTCTGTACGGTCCCAACGAAATACAACTAATATTTCCTTGTCATTAAAAGTGTCTTTTGTAAAAAAGTGGGCAACATTATTTTCAAATGAACCAAGTACGCCAGGCTGTAAAACACCTTCATTAGAGTCAGCCCAATAAATACTCCATAATCTTGTCTTTGTATTGAAAAGTCTAACAGACATTCCCTCAAAGGGTACACCATCAAATGTATGCTAGATAATTGTCAATATTTCCAATACCATTTAACACTCTATACATTTCTTGAGTAGATTCAAACTCTGTCCATTCATTACAGTTATCTAGACGAGTTTTTAGTTTTCTGATTTCGAAGCTTCCATTTGCCTTCATAAAAATCAAAGTCGTGTTTTGATGAAGTAGATGATGCTATAATTATTAACTCTCCGTTTGTGTCAAAATTGACCTTTGGAATTTCTAAATTATTGTTAGTCGTCATGATTAATTTTTGTTATTTCAATCCTTGCAGAAAGTCGCATTGCAATACCATCAATTCAGAAATATTCTCAAGTTTTTTGATTTTAAACCTATTGATGTATTTGTACATTTTGTTATTTTATTAAGAGTTCGATAACTCCATTATAATATTCCACTCATCTTCTTTTACAGTTTGAACAGAAAGTCTTCCTAAACGTACTAAGTCCATTTGTTGTAATCTAGCATCTGCTTTAATAGTTGCAAGACTTACAGGAGTCTTTAACTTTTTGTGAGGTTTAACGTCAACAACTACCCAAGCTTCATTATCACTTGTTGGGTCTTGATAGGCTTCCTTTACAACTTTTGCAATACCAACAATTTCTAGTCCTTCATTACTATGATACCAAAATAATAAGTCGCCTTTTTTCATAGCTCTTAAATTATTACGTGCACCATAATTTCTTACACCATCCCAAAATGTTTGTCCATCTTTAACAAATTGATTCCAACTATATTTAAATGGTTCAGATTTTATTAACCAATAATTCATAATTACGATTTGTGATTTTAGATTTACGATTTAATATTTGTACAAATCAACATATCAACTAATCAACTTGCATAGCAAGTACATCTGCCAAATGTAAAACTTTCAAGTTGCTTTTTTTATGTTGTATACATCCATCTATATGTAATAAACAACTCATATCTGTACTAACAATATAATCAGCTTTAGTAGCTGTTGCATGAGTAATTTTTTGATCAGCCATTGCTACACTGATGGGTTCAAACTTTACAGCAAATGTTCCACCAAAACCACAACAAGTTTCAACATCATCCATTTCAACAAGTTCTAATCCTTTTACATAGCTTAAAAGTTTTCGTGGTGCATCTTTTATTTTGCATTCTCTTAATGCAGCACAACTATCATGATACGTTATTTTAGCAGTAAAGCTTGCTCCAACATCTTCTATTTTCAACACATCTACCAAAAACTCGCTGAACTCATAAATTTTATTTGAAACTTGATTTGCCAATTCTTTTTGAGTTGAGTTTTCAAATAATTTCTGATAATAATTTCTTACAAAACCTACACAACTTGCACTTGGTGCAACAATGTATTCAGCACTTTCAAAATCTTTTAAAAACTTTTCACAAACATCTTTAGCTTCCCCATGAAATCCTGCATTAAATGCTGGCTGTCCACAACATGTTTGGTTTGCATTATAAGCAACTGTGCATCCCACTTTTTCTAAAACCTTCACCATATTCATTCCAACTTGAGGATATAATTGATCAATAAAACAAGGAATAAATATGGAAACTTTCATGATTTTCTTTTATAGATAGCTACAAATGTAAAAAGGCATTCATAAACGAATGCCTTTTTAAGAAATATTATTTAATGAAATTAGTTTACACTAAACTCATTTTTTTCAATACTTAAACGATAAATAAATTTATCAATTTCTCCAGCTTTAGCTTTTGGAAATTTAGTTTTAATTTCTTTATACAATTCTAATGCTTCTTTAGGTTTATTTACAGTTTCTAATAACTGACCAGCACGCCATAAATATTCAGCACTAGTTAACTCATCAATTGGAAAAGCAGAAGCTGCTTTTTTATAGTTTTCAACAGCTAAATCATTTTTCTTTAACTCACTATAAGCATCAGCTAAAGCACCATAAGCAACCATCTGAATAGCATTTGATTTAGAAGAAAATGCTTTTAAATGATCTACAGATTTTGTGAAATCACCCAATTTAAGATAACTAATTCCTGCATAATATTGAGCTAAATTTGCTGCATTAGTTCCACTGTAATTTTTAATTACATATAAAACTCCTTTTGCAGTTCCATCTCCATCTAAAACTTTTTTACTGCTATCTTGAGCAAAATATTCTTCAGCTTTAAAAATGGCTTCTTGTGCTTTTTGTTCTTTAGGTGCAACTACAAATGTTGAATATGCATACCAACCTCCAACTACAACTGCTACTGCACCAGCAATAGTTAAAATTCTTTTTTGATTGGTTTCCCAAAATTTAAGGATGTTTAATAAATAATCCTTTTCGTTTGTGCTACTTGTTTTGTTCATATAATTTTTAATAAGAAAAATTTAATCTACAATAAATTCATAGTTAGAATCGATGTAAACATCTTTTAAAACTTCATCATCACTTGGCCAAGGACTTTCCTCAGCAAATTTTACACTTTCTTCAACTAAAGTGTTTATTTTATAGTCAATTGCATCTAAGTCTGCTTGAGTTGCAAATTTATTTTGTAAGATGGTTTTTGTAACTGTATTAATTGGGTCTTGAGACTTATATTCTTCAACCTCATCTTTACTTCTATATTTTTGAGGATCAGATACTGAGTGACCTTTATATCGATATGTTTTAAATTCTAATAAAGTTGGTCCATCACCTTCTCTTGCTCTTTTTACTGCTCTTGTTACAGATTCATGAATAGCTTCTGGGCTCATGCCATCAACTTTATCTCCTGGCATTTCATAAGCATCTGCCAATTTATAAATATCAATAACATTACTCGTTCTTTCAATTGAAGTACCCATAGCATAATTATTATTCTCACAAATAAAAACTACTGGTAATTTCCAAAGCATGGCAAGGTTAAAAGTTTCGTGCAACATTCCTTGACGAGCAGCTCCATCTCCAAAAAAACAAAGACAAACATTATTTGTTCCACGATATTGTTCTGCAAAAGCTAAACCTGCACCAGTACCAATTTGAGCTCCAACTATACCATGACCTCCAAAAAAATGATTTTCTAAATCAAAAAAGTGCATACTGCCACCTTTTCCTTTAGCACAACCTGTTGCTTTACCATATAATTCTGCCATACAAGCATTTGCAGATGTACCTTTTGCTAAAGCCAAACCATGATCTCTATAACCTGTAATAAATGGATCTTCATGATTAGTAGCAGTCATACAACCAGCAGCAATAGCTTCTTGTCCAATATAAGCATGAAAAAATCCACGGATTTTTCCAGCCATTTTGTACATTTCTTCAGCTTTTAATTCAAATTGACGAATCAGTTGCATTAATTCGTACCAATATAAATACGTTTCTTTTGAAAATTTTGTTGCCAAATTGTTTATTTTTTCGAGTTGCAAATATAGGTTTAATCAATAAATATCAATCTTAAATTAGCTCTGTTTTTCAGTCTTTAGTTTGCCAAATATTAATATGATGTAAGGTAAAGTGCTAAATGGAAGAATTATGCTTCTATATCTTACAATTGCACCTCCAAAACAAACGGTATATCCAATGAACAAATAGATGAATAGCGTAAAAGTGATGAATGACAATAGTAAAGGTGATTTAAATTTTTCTTTTGAAAAGAAAAATATTAGTCCAGTCAATGCCAATAAGATGTAACTATAATTTTCTAATGCTACAATTGATAAAAAAGCACTTTTTGATTGATATAATTGAGGTTGAAAAATTACTGTATGTAAAGCAAATGGCAAGAAATTAATGATACTTTTTGTTGTATTTTCTAAATCTGGAGATTCGATTTTTGAATTGCCTTCTAGCAATTGAAACTCATGATTTTTTTGAACTACTGAGCCTGAAATTCCAGAAGTGATTGGTAATAAACTGGATAAAATAAAACTACCTACACATAATATATAGACTAAACCAAAAACTTTTTTTGAATCCCATTTGAATTTTATAGAAATCCACCAAGAAAAAAGTATTGGAAATAATGCTAATAAAATATAATTACGAATAAGAAATAACAGTACAATATGAAGTAGTCCAATAATTACTTTATTTTTTGAGGAAATATTTTGCATGTAACAATGAAAAGTGTAAAAAACAATTGCAATTGATGTGAATACTATTCCATCTTTATGTAATCCACTACTCCAAAATAAAAAACTTGGCAATAAAAAGATTACAACAATTAAAATCCATTGTTTAATGTTGAAATAATAGTTGATTAACTTATACAATAAAACCCCTCCAGTAAGAACATAGAAATTGAAAAAAATAAGATTTACATGATAATTTTTAAAACTGAAAATGTTTAAAACTGCAAGTAATTTTACAAATACAGTCATTTTTAAATCATTCCAAAATGATTTTACACCCGTAAATAAACCACTATTATTTCCATATTGGTTATACCAAAACTCATTAAAAAACAGTTTGGGATTGTTTAATAATTTATCAGTTTCAATTAAACTTTCATTGAAATACAATGTTGTATCACTACTTTTTACATGTACAGGCAGTGAAAAATAATATACATATAGAAAACCTGCAACAATTTTTAGTGAGAATAAAATGAATAATTGTATAGTAGGAATATTACTTTTTTTAAAAAAAGAACTTTTTGCAATAAAAAAAAGACAAGCTGAAAAATAAACTATAAATAATAAAATATGCAACACACTGTTTTTATAAGTGCGACAAAATAAATAAACTATTTCTTATTATTTAGTTTTCTTTAATACAATCTAAAACTGATTATTGGATATTTGCAAGTATTTAAATGTTATGAATAAACAATCTCAAATAATTTTAACTGGTGCAGCTGGTTTTATTAGTTCATGTATGCTTCAAGTATTAAATGATTATGGATTTAATAATATTGTTATTGTAGATGATTTTGGCGTTGAAGAAAAAAGAAGAAATTGGGAAAATAAATTTTTTAGTCATTCAGTTGAAAGACTAAGTTTATTCAATTGGTTAAATGAAAACTCAGAGTCCCCTGCAATTTTTATTCACTTAGGTGCAAGAACAGATACTACAGAATTTGATTATGCTGTTCATGAAGCTTTAAATGTTGAGTATTCTAAAAATGTTTGGCATTATTGTGTAGAAAAAAATATACCACTTATTTATGCTTCGTCTGCTGCAACTTATGGTGATGGTGCTTTTGGTTATGACGATAATCACGAACTTCCTTTCAAATTAGAGCCATTGAATCCATATGGAAAAAGTAAAAATGAGTTTGATAAATGGGCTATTGCAACAAACTCAATCTCCTATAAATTGGACAGGCTTAAAATTTTTTAATGTTTATGGTCCTAATGAATCACATAAACAACGTATGGCAAGTGTAATTTGGCATTCTTTCAATCAAATTAAAAAAGATGGGTGGTAAAATTGTTTAAATCTCATCGCCCAGATTTTGAAGATGGAAAACAATTGAGAGATTTTGTATATGTAAAAGACTTGATTCAAGTGATATTTTGGATGATGGAACAAATGATGAATAATCAATGGAGTAAAGAAAAAAATGGTTTGTATAATTTAGGAACTGGAACTGCAAGGTCATTTGAAGATTTAGTGAAAGCTACTTTTAAAGGGTTGGATTTAAATCCCAATATTGAATTCATTGATATGCCATTCGATATTAGAGATAAATATCAATATTTTACAGAGGCAAATATGTCTAAATTAAGAAGTGTTGGTTACAACAATGAATTCTATTCCATAGAAAGTGGCGTAGATGATTATGTAAGAAATTATTTAAAAGCTAATAGATTTTTTTAAAATATTTTTTTAGCAGTTGTATAAAATTCTTTACCATAATTAGGACTAGCATAAGCCACATCGGCAAATTCTTTTTTATTAAATTTATTTAATGCAAGCGAAAGCATGTTTTTAGCAGAATGTTGAACTTCAGAAAATACTGCATTTTCAGAATCTTCAATTGATTTAAATTTAACTGCACCCGAGCCACTAAAAATTATTTTTTCAGTTTTGAGGTAATCAGAAAAACTTTTTTCTTCTAAAATTAAAGGCTGAATATCTTTTATTAGAGTTAATTCATTTGTATAAAGAGCAGTAAAGACTTCCATTCTTCTTGCATCAATCATTGGACAATAAAGAAAATCTGAATTATTGTTTTCTTCAATTGCTGCAGTTGCCATTACTTCTAAAGTATTTAAAGTAATTAATGGCATTTGTAAAGCAAAACATAATCCTTTAGCAGAAGCTAATCCAACCCTTAAACCTGTATAACTTCCTGGTCCATTTGTAACTGAAATAGCATCAATATTTTTTAAATCTACTTTTGCTTCCTGCATCATTTTTTTAATTGCAGGTTGTAGAAAACTTGCATGATTTTTTTGTTCTTGATGAGCTTCAAATCCCAATATGTTCAATCCATCACTCAAACAAATTGAAGCAAATTCTGTAGCAGTATCAATATGTAGAATAATTGCCAAGATTAATTATTTGCTTCTTGTAATAATAAGGTGGATGGAGTATATCTTGAATCTGTTTTTGTAAGTTCAATTAACAGATTTGAAATATTCAATAAACCAATTTTCTCTCCCCATTCAAAAGGACCATAAGGATAATTTGTACCCAATTTCATGGCTGTATCAATATCTTTTTTTGTGCTTATCCCATCTTCTAAACCAAAATAGGCTTCATTAATTATCATGCTAATGGCTCTTAATGAAACGAATCCAATAATATCTGCAACAAAAATTACTTCAAATCCTAAACTCTTTAATATGTTTTCAAAAATGGGTTCAACTTCTTTGTTTAAAGTTGCAGCTTCCATTTTATCTTTTTCTAGAAATCCATTCCAAGCATTTATTCTGCAATAATTTGATGGGAGAGCATCGCAAATTTTTATAACTGAGTTTACTAGTATTGGCTTTTCTGAAATATTTAGAAAAACTTCATTCGAAGTTTCAAATAATAAATCAATATAGGCATCAGCTTCAATAACTTCATCCTCAAACCAAGAAATTCTTAGTTCGTCATTAAGATTTTTTTGTGAAAAAATTGCTTTTTGTTCTTTCGTTGCTCTAATTTGTATATCCATATACTAATAAAGTTGCAAATGTAAGTTCAGTTATAAAAGTATTTTCAGTTATTTGCAAAAATTAGAATTATGAAAACAATTATCACTACAGCTAAAGCACCTGCACCAATTGGCCCTTATAATCAAGCAGTTTTGCAAAATGGAATGTTGTTTATTAGTGGCCAAATTGCAATAGTTCCTGAATCTGGAGAATTAGAAATGAGTTCAACACAAGCTGAAACTCATCAAGTAATGAAAAACTTGCAGGCTATTTTGGATGAAGCAGAAATGAGTTTTAGTCAAGTTGTAAAAACTACTATTTTATTGAGTGATATGAGTTTATTTGCAATTGTAAATGAAGTTTATGGCTCATATTTCGAGAATGAACATCCTGCTCGTGAAACTTTTTCAGTTAAAGGCTTGCCAAAGGGTGTAAATATTGAAATTAGCATGATTGCTATTAAATAGAAATTATATTTCAATTTAATTTGTTATTTATCTGTAAAACCTTACTTTTGCCGTCCGAAAAAATCGGATTTAAAATATTTGTTATGAACACTGCAGTACAATTTGTACACGATCAACTTACAGCAAAAAAAGAATATCCTAAATTTAAAGCAGGAGATAATATTACAGTTAATTATAAAATTGTAGAGGGTGGTAAAGAACGTATTCAAAGTTTTAGAGGAGACGTTTTAAAAACTCAAGGTGTTGGTGCTACTGCAACTTTTACAGTTCGTAAAATTTCTGATAGCGTTGGAGTTGAAAGATTATTTCCTTTTATGTCTCCAAACATCGATAGTATTTTATTACACAAAGTAGGTAAAGTTCGTAGAGCTAAATTATTTTACTTACGTGAAAGAAGTGGTAAAAGTGCTCGTATTAAAGAAAAAAGAGTTAAATAGTTTTTTTATAAAATCATTTAAAGCGGAAGTTTACATTGTTAAACTTCCGCTTTTTTATTTTATTTTAATCTCACTATTTTAAATTAGATTACTTTTACACTTTAAAAACATTTTTATGGGAAGTCTTGGAATGCCAGAAATTATTATGATTCTTTTAGTAGTGCTTTTATTATTTGGTGGTAAAAAAATACCTGAATTAATGAGAGGATTGGGTAAAGGAATTCGTGAATTTAATGATGCAAAAAATAACGTAAGAAACGAAATAGAAAAAGGTATCAACGAAAAAGAAGAAAAGCCTGAATCTAAATAATTCTTTAATCTTACAATTTACTTTAGCCTTTGTATCCATTCTCCAATATCAAAGACTATCAATTGGCTTTGCAAAAAGGAGCAACCAATTGTGAGTCTGCAGTTCAATTTTATTTACAACAAATTAATCAATACAAGCATTTGAATGCTTTTGTAGAAGTATTTGATGATGCTATTGAACGTGCAAAATATTTAGACCTTCAACAAAAAAATGGGGCTTCATTAGGAAAACTTCATGGAGTTATTGTTTCAATTAAAGATGTCATTTGTTATAAAGATCACAAGGTAACAGCTGCATCTAAAATCTTAGAAAATTTCACATCAATTTATCATTCAACTGCTGTAGAAAGGTTGTTGAACGAAGGTGCTATAATTATTGGTAGAAATAATTGTGATGAATTTGCCATGGGCAGTAGTAGTGAAAATTCTTTTTATGGTATTATTAAAAATGGACTAAATGAAGATTTAGTTCCTGGAGGTTCTTCTGGTGGAAGTGCTGTTGCAGTACAAATGAATATGAGTATGGTGAGCTTAGGAAGTGATACAGGAGGAAGTGTACGACAACCAGCAGACTTTTGTGGTATTGTTGGCTTTAAACCAACTTATGGAAAAATTTCTCGTTATGGTTTAATTGCTTATGCTTCTTCATTTGATCAAATAGGAATTTTTGCAAAAAATGTTGAAGATGTAAGTCTAGTTTTAGAAGTTATTGCTGGTGCTGATGATTTTGATAGCACAGCTTCAACTCAGGAAATTCCTTCTTATTCAAATTCATTATCATCCAATCAAAAATATAAAATTGCTTACTTTAAGCAAGCTTTAGAGCATAAGGCTTTAGATAAAGAAATTTCCGCAGCTATATACTCATTAATAGAAAAGTTAAGAGCTGATGGTCATAGTGTTGATGCCATTGATTTTGATTTATTAGATGAAACCATTCCAACTTATTATATTTTAACTACTGCAGAAGCTAGTAGTAATTTATCTCGATTCGATGGAGTAAAATATGGTTATAGAGCTTCTGGCAATTTTGATTCTTTGCAGGCAATGTATAAACAAACAAGAAGTGAAGGTTTTGGAAAAGAAGTGCAAAGAAGAATTATGTTAGGAACCTTTGTTTTAAGTGAAGGATATTTTGATGCTTATTACACTAAAGCACAAAAAGTTCGTCAAATGTTGCATACTTCTATTCAAAAAATATTTGCAGATTATCAATTCATCATTTCTCCAACAGTTCCTACAACTGCATTCAAAATTGGAGCAAAATCAAATGATGCAACTGAAATGTATTTAGCTGATTTATATACAGTATTAGCAAATTTGGTTGGCATTCCAGCTATTTGTTTACCTATTTTCAATCATAGTAATCAAATGCCATTTGGATTGCAGATAATGGCTCCTCAACACAAAGAATTAGAATTGCTTTCTTTTTCTAATTCAATTCAGACCATTCATCCTTAAATTCTTACTTACAGCATTAAGTGTCTTTCAAATTTTGTTGGACTAAAAAAAAATGCTAACATTGATTTTTATTAATATTTTTATTAAGTAATCTGTCAAAATTATCTATACCTATTTCCCCTCGCAGATAAACAGAAAACGCAGAATTTATATGATATTTTTCTGCGAATTCACCGTTTTTTGTGAGAATATTAAAATTATTTAATTCAGCACAACTACTTAATAAATTTTAAACAACCAAAAACTAACAATTATGGAATCTAACAAAGTGGATATGTTTATCATGGCAAATGCTAAATTTTTTGAAGCACATGATGTAATGAAAATTAGAGAAGTTCTTTTACAAGAAGATGATTCAAAATGGGGAATTGTGCAAACAATTCAATTTAAAGAACCTACAACAATGTTAATCATTTCTTTGCTTGCTGGAGCATTAGGAGTTGATCGTTTTATGATTGGAGATACTGGCTTAGGTATTGGTAAATTATTAACTTGTGGTGGTTTAGGAATATGGACAATTGTAGATTGGTTTATGATTCAAGGTGCAACAAGAGAGAAAAACTTGGCTAAACTTAAACAATACGTTTATTAATGAATTGGTTTAAAAAGCATATTCATATTTTGTTGTTATTATCCTGTTTTGTAGGATATACTTGGCTTTATTTGAATTATACTTTTTTTCAACACTCAAATGATTTTCATACTGCTTGTTTATTTAAAAATGTTACAAGCTTGCCTTGCCCATCTTGTGGTATTACAAGAGCAATTTTAGTGTTATTGAATGGAGATTTTTTAGGTTCAATTTCTATTAATCCATTAGGGTTTGTAATGTTTTTAATATTGAGCTTAACACCAATTATTGTAATAACGGATTGGATTAAAAAAGGAAATTTGGTGACTAAAATTTATAATCAAACAAATATTTTAATGTCACATAAAAAAATAGCATTTCCTTTTTTTACATTAATTATCATGAACTGGATTTGGAATATTTTTAAACATTTATAATGACAACAAATACCTTTAATTATACTCCAAGTGAACATGAGTTGGAAAAGGCTTCTAACAGCTATTTAATGTCATTAGTTGCTTTAATAGCTGGGATGCCTTTACCTATTATTAATTTAGTTGCTACTTTCTTTTTTTATATAGGAAATAGAAAAGGCACTTATTTTGTTCGTTGGCATTGTATTCAGGCATTACTTTCTCAACTTTCATTATTATTCATGAATAGTCTTGGGTTTTGGTGGACTATTTCAATCATGTTTGGACCAGAAACTATTACCAACAAATATTTGGGTTATATTATTACAGTTTTCTTCTTCAATTTTATTGAACTCATTGCTACAATTTATTCTGCCATTCAAGTAAGAAAAGGTCATCATGTTTCTTGGTGGATTTATGGAGATATTACACAATTAATATGTAAGCCCTAGTATATGAAAAAAATTATCCTTCAAATAACAATTCTTGTTGCTTTGTTTTTTTCAACCTTATACTTGATACGTCAAGTGAATTGGATGAAATTGTTTAGAATTGATAAAATCACCAAGTCAACTGAAGAAAAATTGGGCGATTTAATTTGGAAAACTTATAGCAAAACTGCTACTGAAGAAACCAATTATGTTATCATCAATACTATTGATAGCATTGTAAATAAAATATGTAATGCTAACGATATTGATTCTTCTACAATAAAAATTCATGTAATTCAAAAAGATGAGATTAATGCTTTTGCTATGCCAGGCAATCATTTGGCAGTTTATACAGGGTTATTAAACGATTGTGAAAATGCTGATGAAGTTGCAGGTGTAATTGCTCATGAACTTGCTCACATGCAAAAAAATCATGTGATGAAAAAATTAGTGAAAGAAATTGGAATGGGAGCAATTATTAGTTTAACCTCAGGTAATGGAGGTGCAGTTAGTGAAATTTTACATTTGCTTTCATCGAGTGCTTATGATCGAAAACTTGAAACTGAAGCAGATATTACTGGTGTAGATTATTTAATGAAAGCAAAAATTAACCCAGAAGGATTAGCACAGTTTTTATTTAGAATGGCAACTTCTGAAAGTGATATGCCTAAAGAGATTTATTGGGTAAGCACACATCCTGAATCTGAGGAAAGGGCAAAAAACATTATGGCAAGAATTAGAGTTTCTAAAAAACAAAATTTTCTTAAATCTTCAAACCAAGAGTGGGATTTAATAAAAAAACAATTAGATAAAGAGTAAGTTTGAAGCTGAAATAACTCTTACTTTTTTAGATGCAGAAACTTTGCAAAATATTTTTCCTTTTCTTTTTTATTTCTATTGCAAGTTTATGTTTTGCACAAACAGATAATTCTGTATTGTTAGAACCTGATAATCTAAATTCTCCAACAAAAAAAACAGAAGTTTCGAGTGAATATGAGTTTAAACTCAATCATAGAGCTATTTCATTTGTCGAAGAATATATAAGAAAGAATAGTAAGGAATTAGAGAAGATGAGACAATGGGGTAAAGGGTATTTTAATTTGTATGATGGTATTTTGAAAGAATATGGTATTCCTATTGAAATGAAATATTTGAGTGTTGTGGAAAGCCATTTAAGAAGTAATTTAAAAAGTTGGGCTGGTGCTGTGGGTCCTTGGCAATTGATGGATTATGAAGCCAAAAGATTTGGTTTAATTGTATCAAAGAGGGTTGATGAAAGAACAGACTATATTAAAAGTACTCATGCAGCATGTAAATTAATAAAAGAATTATATGCTGAATTTGGCGATTGGTTACTAGTTGTTGCAGCATATAATGGTGGTGCTGGAAGGGTAAAAGGAGCAATAAGAAAAAGTGGGAGTAAAGACTTCTGGAATTTACAATATTTTGTTGCTGAAGAAACAAGAACTCACGTAAAAAAGTTTATTGCTACTCATTATTTATTTGAAGGAGATGGTGGTGTAACTACTCAAACAGCAGCTGAGCATAGAAATCAATTTCCAGAGAAATTTCAGTCGTATAAAATAGATTCTAGCACTTTAGCACAATTAGTAAAAATTGGTATAGCTGGTCGTTATAAATCTAGTGTTATATGTAGTTTTTTAGATTTGCATTTACCTGAATTTAAAATACTAAATTTTAATTTAGATAAAGATCTTGCTTCAGGAAAATCTTACACTTTAAGAATTCCAAAAGATAAAGAAACCATTTTTTACGAAAAGAAAAATCAAATACTTGAACAAAGTATTCAAGAAATAATGAATGGTTATTAAGTCAAAGCTTGTTCAAAATCAGCAATTATATCTTCAATATTTTCTATTCCCACACTCAAACGAATTAGGCCATCAGTAATTCCAAATTTTAATCTTTCTTCTTTAGGTACAGAAACATGTGTTGTGCTTGCAGGATGAGAAATTAATGTATCAACAGTTCCTAACGACACTGCTCTAGTACACATTTGTAATTTATTTTGAAATTCAATTCCAGCTTCTAATCCACCCTTTAATTCAAAACTCAAAACTGGAGCATGATCTTTCATTTGTTTAGTTGCAATAATATTTTCTGGATGAGAGGTTAAACCAGTATAATTTACCTTTTCTATTGCATTATGATTATCCAAATATTCAGCAAGAATTTTTGCATTGCTGCAATGCCTTTCCATTCTTAGCTCTAAAGTTTTAATTCCATTCAATAATAAAAATGCATCAAAGGGATTGCTATTTCCTCCTAATAAAACAAACCATTTCCAGATTTTGGTTTTCATCAATTCAATATCTTTTCCTAATAATACTCCACCAATTGCAGTGCCATGACCATTTAAATATTTGGTTGTAGAATGAAAAACAAAATCAACACCATATTTAAATGGTTGTTGTAAATAAGGTGTAGCAAAAGTGTTATCGCAAGAAACAATAATATTTTTAGTTTTTGCAATTTTGGTGATAGCTTCAATATCTACACATTGAATTGTAGGATTAGCAGGGGTTTCAATGTGAATGAGTTTTATGTTTGAATTTGTAGTTATGGCTTTTTCAACCTCACTCAAAATTCTCATATCAACAATGATTACTTCAATACCAGTTTCTGGTAATACTTTATTTAATAATTCATAGGTTCCTCCATACAAAGAATAGTGTGTTAATATAACATCACCAGCTTTTAAATTACTTAAGAACATTGTGGTCATTGCAGCTTGACCACTACTGTGCAATAAAGCTTTCAATTCAAGAGGTTCATTTTTTTCATTAGTAAGTCCAAAGGCTTCTAAAGCAGCAATAGTTTCTTCAACAGCTTTACAAGTTGGATTTGCCCATCGAGAATAAATTTTGTCTTTCTCTTTTCCTAAAAATCTACTCATGCCTTCTTCTGTAGAATCATAAGTAAAAGTTGAAGTAGCATAAATAGGAACTAAATGAGCATCTTCAGAGTTTTTATGATGACCAGCATGTAATGCAGTTGAACTTATGCCTTTAAATAATTTATTTGCCATTTGAAAATATTGATATCAATGAATATTAAAGTCTAGAAACAAATTTCATTCTTTATTTTTGTTTTTATAAAACATTTTATGAATCGACCTATAAGAGTTCTTGTTGCTAAAGTTGGATTAGATGGTCATGATAGAGGTGCAAAAGTTATTGCAACAGCATTAAGAGATCATGGTATGGAAGTTATTTATACTGGTTTAAGACAAACTCCTGAAATGGTTGTAAATGCAGCTTTGCAAGAAGATGTTGATGCTATTGGTATAAGTATATTAAGTGGTGCTCATATGACTGTATTTCCAAAAATTATTAATTTAATGAAGGAAAAAAAGATGAATGATGTTTTATTAACTGGAGGTGGAATTATTCCTGAACAAGATATGAAAACCTTAAACGATTTAGGAGTAGGTAAATTATTTGCACCTGGAACTTCAACAATAGAAATTGCAGAACATATAAAAGTGTGGGTAAAGGAAAATAGAGACTTTTAGAAAAAAAATAAACCCTTCATAAATAAATAGTACGAAATACAAACTGTATTTTACCAATTAACACTTTATAGAAATTAAATTATTAATACTGTTAAATTTGTAGGAATGGAGATTTCGATTCAAACAATTGATAAGTTAGCTAATTTGGCTCAACTTCAGTTTTCTGAAATAGAAAAAACTGAAATAAAAGTTGATTTAGAAAAAATGGTTGGCTTTATTGAACAATTACAAAAAGTAGATACTACTAATATTGAACCTTTAATTCATATTTCTGATGCAGTGAATGTCTTAAGAACTGATGAAATCAAAGGCAGTATTGAAGTAGAGGAAGCTTTAAAAAATGCTCCAAGTAAAGACAAACATTTTTTTACTGTTCCAAAAGTGATTAAAAAATAATTTCATGAATGCAATAATAAGTATAGACAAGTTGTACAAAACCTATTTCATGGGTAAGCAAAGTGTGCAAGTTTTAAAAGGGTTAAGTTTGAATATTAATAAAAATGAATATGTTGCTTTAATGGGACCAAGTGGAAGTGGAAAAAGTACATTAATGAATATTATTGGATGTTTAGATACACCAACAGGAGGGAAGTATGTGTTAAATAATAAGGATGTGAGCAAAATGACTGATGATAATCTAGCTGAAGTAAGGAATAAAGAAATTGGATTTGTATTTCAGCAATTCAATTTATTGCCAAGATTAACTGCTGTAGAAAATGTTGCTTTACCATTAATTTATGCAGGCATCAATAAAAAAGAAAGAACTGAAAGGGCTTTAGAAGCTTTAGCCAAAGTGGGTTTAGCTGATAGAAGTCATCATAAAAGTAATGAATTAAGTGGAGGTCAAATTCAGCGTGTGGCTATTGCAAGAGCTTTGGTAAATGATCCAGCAATTTTATTAGCAGATGAACCAACCGGAAATTTGGATAGTAAAACATCTGTTGAAGTAATGGATATTTTTGAAAAAATTCATGCTGCAGGAAATACAATTGTTTTAGTTACACATGAAGAAGATATTGCAAAACATGCTAAAAGAATTGTACGTTTAAAAGATGGAGAAATTGAAACTGATACAATTCAATAATTATTTTATTGTAAGATGGCTTTAAAAATTTATACAAAAACTGGCGATAAAGGAACCACTAGCTTAATAGGTGGAACTAAAGTTTCTAAAAGTCATATTCGAATCGATAGTTATGGAACTGTTGATGAATTGAATAGCTTTATTGGTGTTTGTTCAGATTCCATAACTCATTTAAAAAGCAAAGAAACTTTAAAAGAAATTCAAGATAGATTATTCACTATTGGCTCTTCATTGGCTTGTGATCCTGAAAAAGAACCTTTAATGAAACTTCCAGATTTAAAAGAAACTGATATTCATTTTTTAGAAACTGAAATAGATAGAATGAATGAAGTTTTACCAGCCATGAAAAATTTTATTTTACCTGGTGGAGATATTGCTGTTTCTTATTTGCATGTTGCAAGATGTGTTTGTAGAAGAGCAGAAAGAATATGTGTTTCAATGCAAGAAAACGAATTGTATATTGATGGAATTGTTATAAAATATTTAAATAGATTAAGTGATTATCTTTTTGTTTTAGCAAGATTTATTTCAAAAGAACATGAAGCAGATGAAGTGGCTTGGAAACCAAGAATTTCATAATAAAGTATGAACATAAAAAAATCCCACAATTTATTTTGTGGGATTTTTTTATATATGAGTTTTTAATTCTTTGAAATTTTTAAATCATCTGGTTCGTAGGTACCAACTAAAGAAGCTGGTGTACCAGCTGGTGCTTCATATAAAAACGCTAAATAAACATTCTTACCTAAATAAGGTGTAAAATCAAATGGTCCAAAAGTATCAAATGGAGTAAAAGAAGTATTTGTTCCTGCAGGAACTGTTATTAAAGTTGTCCATGTTGATGTTGATGGGTTTGCACCACCAGCATAATCAGTAGAAACTAAAGCTTTAAATGTACCAGAAACATATCTTCTAGAACAAGTGAAAGTATATTTTGGAGATAAGCCAGTTGGGATAGCAATTGCAGGAGTAATTAACCAACTTTTGATGGCTGTTGTTGGCATTGCTGTAGAAGTATAAGCAGAAATTTTTGGAAAGATATTTCCACTGAATGTTGACATTGTATAGGGAACATCTCCTGTTTCTTGAATATTTTTCCATCCTGTTTGAGACCAAGCTCCAGTTGTTGTTGTATAGGCTTGAAAATCTTCTTCAAACAAAAAGCATCTTGCATTATTAAATCTTACATCTGTAGTATCTCTAATAAGTAATTGCTTTGTTGTGCTATACACTGTATAAATTCCTAAAATTGTACCATTACCAGCTTGTGGAATTTTTCCTGCAAAATCTGCATAACCACTTGTTCTAACATCTAAAGAACTTGAACTGCTACAATTTTTAATATATCTATCTCCAGATTTTTTATAATAAGAAGTATCTGCATAAGGACGTTTAGTATCACCAGCAATGAATTCCATGTCGTTTAATTGAATCAAATCGCCTAACAAAGGATTTTGCATAGTAGTTACACCTGAAGGAGTATTTAGTCCATCAATAGAAGAAATTACTTTAGGAACAACAGCATTATTTAAAGAACCTCCAATAACATAGTTTGTAATCAATGGTGCAGGTATTGCTTCTAATGTATATGTTCCATTGGTTAAAGCTTTTACACCTAATTGAATCATATTATTATAATCACTTAAGCAAAGCCCTTTACATTTTATATAAACTTTTTTTCCAACAGGATAATTAGCATATAAACCATTACTAGCTAATTCTACTGGAATTGCACCAGTAGCATCTTGTATATAAATTTCTTTATATAAATTACCACTTTTATCATTTGCAATTACAATACCACTTATAGTAATATCGGTGCCAATTACATCAAAAGCACCAGCAACAGTGTGCATTGCTTTTAATGCTTTGATTGTTGTTGTTACAGGAATATTAGGATCAGTAGAAACTGGTGGTGCTTCATAATTCTTTTTACAAGCACTCATAATGAAAGCAAACAAAATTGCAAATGATGAAAACTTGATGATTGATTTGATATTCATAAATTTTACTTTATTTATTGTTGATTGAGTTAGTTAATTAAAATCTTAAGGAAACAGTTGCAGCGTAATTCACTCCATAGTTATAGTTAAATCTTCTAGGGAATTTATCATACTCTGTAATATTATCAAAACGTAATTGCTCGAAAGCGAAAGGAATAATTGATGTATTATTTAATAAGTTAGTAGCACTTAAGCTAAAGAATAAAAAATTATTATTCTTATTTACTGAAAGACTTCTAGGCAATTTCAAAGAATAACTTGCATATAAATCTAAAGTTGATTGAGATGGTAAGCGTTGTTGATCTAAAATCTTTTTCCATTGATCAGATCCTGGAGTTAATCCTTGAACTGCAGCAGCAGTTCTACGAAGTGGATTGATTTCAACATACATAGCATCAAAATAATTATAAGTTAATCCAACATTCCAAAACTTAGGAGAACGATAAGTTATTCCAAAACTATAAGCTTCCTGAGGAGTTCCTCCAACATAATAATCTTTAGCATATACTACATCTCTACTTACAATTGAAGCATCATTATCAATTGTTGTTGTTGAATTTTGACTACTTGTATAATAAAATCTTCCTACAGCAGCTGCAGCATTTACAACAATATTAGCCATTGGTCTTGCTTCAATACCAAATTCTCCACCACTATGAGTTTTGTTGATTCCTGTTAAACCATAGTTCACTAAATTTAAATATGTATCATGGAAGAAAGTCAATACATTCATTTGATTTTTAAACTCTGTATAGTAACCAGTTAACCTGATTTTAATTTTAGGAGCATTTAAAGTATAGCCAACTTCAAGTGAATTTATTTCTTCACTTTGTACACTTTCTTGTGTTGTATTTCTAATTCTTGGCGACAAATAAACATTATCAAAAAATGGTGCTTTGGTTAACATTGCAACATTTGCAAATAAATAATTTCTACCATTTAATTTGTAAGTCATGCCTGTTTTAAAAGCATAATTAGTAAAATCTTGTTCCACTGATTTTCCATAAGAATTTGTTGCAAATAATCCATTCTTATAGTTTCCATTTCTAAAAAATGATGTGTTCGATACTTCTATTGCAGCATAAAAATCTAGTTTATTATATTTTAATAACATTTGTGCCCAACCTGATGCTCTTTTAACTGAAATATCATAGTTATACGAGTAATCGTCACCAACTCTAACTACTCTATTAGGATTTAATAAATTAGATTGAGGTAAATCAGGATTATTGGCATTGATTCTTTCAGCAAATTGATTTAAATCAACATAATAATCTCCACCTAATAAATCAATAATTTTTTTATAGTTATGATTTTTTTGATATTGATAAGAAGCACCAGAAGTAAATTCTACATTATCTCCAAACCTTGTATTATAAACAGTATTAGCATTTAATTTTGTTGAGTTGGTTACATATTCAAATTGAACATATCTTGAACGTAATCCTGATACTCCATTAAATGTTTCTTGTTGAGCTCTATTGGCATCATACATCCTAGTCCAGTTAATCTGACGAACATCGTCATTGGTTTGCCATTCTTTTGTAAGTTGAGCTTTTAAATTTGGATCTTCCCAATAACTAGGTAAATATCTGTAGTATAATGGATTTGGATTATCTGCATGATACCAATCTAGATTACTTGAAGCTCTATCGCCTTTTGAAAAATTTACAGCAGTAACCAAACTACTATTATTATTAATTCTATAATCGTGAGTGAAAATTAAAAAAGGCTGATCTGTTCTTACATTATTAGCATTTCTTTTTTTACCATTTTGCCAGCCCCAGAAAGGATTATAATTTGTTGTGCCAACTAAATCAAAAGCTTCTTGCACTGCAGTTCCTTGTCGACCAGTAGTTGTTGGTGCACCAAATGCAACTAAAGAAAGTAAATGATTTTGACCAATTCTTTTATCTGCAGCAGCAAACCAACTCCAACCATCATACGTTGTACCAGCAAAATATCCTTCAGAAGCGTAACGTCTTGTTCCACTAAAAGAAAAAGCCCAACCTTTTTTACTGATTCCAGTATTATGGGTAAAGTCTATTCTGTGTTGAAAGTTTCTATTACTAAATACATAGCCCACTTCAGATTGTTTTCTTTGTTTGCTTGCTCTTGTATCGAAATAAGTTGTAGATGAAATATCTCCAAATGCAAAAGTATTTGGTCGTAAACCAATAGAAACATCTCTATTTCTCATCACATCATTTAAACCTCCCCAAACACCAAATGGTGTAAAGCCATTATCTAAATTATCCATTGATATCCCATTGATATAAACAGCAGATAAATCAGATTCGTAACCTCTCATTCTAAAACGTAAAGCACTAAAATTGTAAGCTGCAGCAATCAAAAAAGGATCTCTGCCAGCTGTAAGAATTGAAGATACGTTTTGTGAAACTCCATCACCCAAATCGTTTTCATCAATTGAAATTGTGGCAATATTGCTTGCAACATTATCTCTGAGTGCATCTAAAGTATCAGTTGCAGTTTTTAAAGAGCCATTTTTTTTCTGAGGATTTGTTTTGGTTTGAGCAATTGAATAAATGCTCATGAAAAGAAAGAGAACTAAAAGCCTAGTTTTCGTCATATAAAAAAATTAGTTGACAAAAATAAGTGAAATCCTAATCAAAACTCAATTTGAATGGATAATTGATAACTAAATTGTATCATTTGAAAATAGAAAAACTTAGCTAACTCTTAACGAAGTAATATAGAATTTACTGTTGACACTTTTTAATATTAATGTAAGGTTGCAATTTTTAATTTTTCCTTGAAGTTTTCCTGTAATGTACATCATTGAACCTGCTTCACGTTGAGAAGTTAATTGAAATGTTTTTACACCAACTTCATCATAAAAAGATTTTAAGGCTATTGTAGCTTGGTTTTTACCCATATTTTTCATTTCTTCTTTTTCGGGTAAAGTCAAATCAATCATATTGTCAAAATAATGAGCTAATTCGGTAGCATTACCACTTTTAAGTGCTGTTATAATATCTTCTGAACTGCCAAATTCAACTGCAGAAGTTAAGCCAAAGAACAAACCAAAAAGTAGTAAAAAATTTTTCATAATATTTTTTCTTGTAAGTACATTTTAATTAGCTAAAATAATGCCAAATGATGGATTTATAGCTTGTTTTTAAAGGATGGATGAAATTGTTGCAAAGTTTCTCTTAAAAAATTTCTATCTAAATGAGTGTAAATTTCTGTTGTTGTAATGCTTTCATGTCCTAGCATTTCTTGAACTGCTCTAAGATTTGCACCTCCTTCAACCAAATGAGTAGCAAACGAGTGTCTAAAAGTATGTGGTGAAATTGTTTTATTGATACCAGATTTATTTGCCAAGTCTTTTATAATATAAAAAATCATCACTCTACTTAAATTTTTACCCCAGCGATTTAAAAATAAAATATCTTCAAATCCATTTTTTATGTTGATTTTATTTCTAATATTTTCAATGTAAACTTTAATAAATTTAATTGCGTCTCTGCCAATAGGTACTAATCTTTCTTTATCTCCTTTGCCTATAACTCTAATAAATCCTACATCTAAATATAGGCAACTTATTTTTAGTTCTATAATTTCTGTAACTCTTAAACCACAACTGTATAATGTTTCAAGTATAGCTTTATTTCTAGTTCCATCAGGAGTACTTAAATCTAATTTAGAGATAAGGAGTTCAATTTCGTCGAAACTTAATGTGTCGGGCAATTTTCTGCTAGTTTTTGGAGCTTCCAATAAAAGTGAAGGATCAACTTGTGTAATTTGTTCAATTAAACAATATTTATAAAAAGCTCTAATGCCTGAAATTATTCTAGCTTGAGATGTTGAAGTCATGCCAATTTCTGCAATAGTTTTAATAAATTTCTGCAAATCTTTTAGTGTAATTGAAGCAGGGGATTTGTCAATTTTTGAATCGATTAAAAAGGCAATTAATTTTTCGATATCTCTAATATATGCATGTACAGAATTACTACTTAAAGATTTCTCTAATTGTAAATAAGCTCTAAATCCTTTAAGATATGGTTGCCACATATTTTGTAAACGTAAAAAGCATAATGATTGGTATAAACAGTTTATTTAAACCACTTATCAATCTTACATTGTTTTATTATTGATATTCATTAATCTTGCTAGCTATTATTTTATGAGTCAATTTTCAATTTATTTTCAACTAGGTTTTCATCACATTGTAAACTGGGGAGCAGTAGATCATATTTTATTCATTATCATTTTATGTTTAAAATATCAGTTTTCAGATTGGAAAAGAATCTTGATTTTGATTACAGCATTTACAATTGGTCATACCATTTCATTATTTGCTTCAGCTTTCAATGTGGTAACATATTCTAGTAATTGGATAGAATTTTTAATCACAATTACAATTTTGGTTACAGCAGTTTATAATGTGATTCATAAAAAAAATAGTTATTCAAAAGGGAAACTAACATTTATTTATGCTCTTGCTTTAATTTTTGGATTAATCCATGGCTTAGCTTTTAGCTCAGATTTAAAAATGATTATTGGTAATGGTGATGGAGTTTGGTACAAATTATTATTTGCAAATATTGGTATTGAGGTGGCTCAATTATTTTTTGTTTTATTACTATTAATAATTAATTTTTTGTTTTTACGAATTATTAAAATCAATTATAGAGAATACACATTATTTATTAGTAGTGCTATATTTGGCATTGCTTTATATCTTTCAATTAGTCGAATACCTTTTTAAATTAATACAATAACAAATATGAAAAAAGTTGTAATCATTGTGATGTGTTTGTTCACTACAGCATTGTTTGCTCAAAACACAAGAAATAATCCAACAAGTAATCATGGTAATAAGTTTGAGGCTTTAGGTACATTAATTCCAACACCTAATGAACAAAGAACTGCAAGTGGTGCACCAGGTAATAAGTATTGGCAACAAAGTTGTGATTATGATATTAAATGTGAATTGGATGAGAAGAATTTGAAAATGATTGGTAGTGAAACAGTTACTTATACAAATAACAGCCCTGATGTACTTTCATATTTATGGTTGCAGTTAGATGAAAATGAACACAGTACTGTAAACAATGCAAATTATCAAACAAGCTCAACTTTAAATAGCAATATGAATATTACTGCTATAGATAAAATGTTGGCTGCTAAAACAGATAATAGTTATGGCGATAAAATTACTTTGCTTACAGATATTAATGGTAAAAAATTATCATATACCATCAATAAAACTATGATGCGTATTGATTTACCTTCATCATTAAAACCTGGTCAAAAATTTACATTTAAATGTAATTGGAATTATAAAATTCCTGATAGAATGTCAATGGGTGGAAGAGGTGGTTATGAATTTTTTCCTGAAGATGGAAATCATTTATTTACTATTTCACAATGGTTTCCTCGTTTGTGTGTGTATAGTGATTATAAAGGTTGGCAAAACAATCAATTTACTGGAGCTGCTGAGTTTGCTTTAGTTTTTGGAAACTATAATGTAAGCATTACTGTACCTGCTGATCATGTTGTAATGGCAACTGGGGAGTGTACCAATTATGCAAACGTTTTAACTGCTGCACAGTTAGCCAGATGGAATAAAGCACAAGTTGCAAAAGAACCAATTGAAGTTGTAACTCTTGCAGAAGCAACAGCAGCTGAAAAAAATAAATCTACTGCTAAAAAAACGTGGAATTTTTCTGCAAAAAACGTTCGTGATTTTGCTTTTGGAAGCTCAAGAAAATTTATTTGGGATGCCATGCCAGTTTTTATTGAAGGCAAAAGAGTAATGTGTATGAGTGGTTATGCAAAAGAAGCTTACCATCTTTATAGAAAGTATAGTACTAAAGTTGTTGCACATACCATTCAAACTTATTCAAAATTCACCATTCCTTATTCTTATCCAGTAGCACAAAGTATAGAAGCTTCAAGTGGTATGGAGTATCCAATGATTTGTTTCAATTTTGGTAGAACAGAAAAAGATGGCACTTATTCTGAGAGTACAAAAAATGGGATGATTGGTGTAATCATTCATGAAGTTGGACATAACTTTTTCCCAATGATTATTAATAGTGATGAAAGAGAATGGACATGGATGGATGAAGGTTTAAATACTTTTGTTCAATATTTAACTGAAGAACTTTTTGATAATAAATTTCCAACTCGTACGTGGTCCTGCTAACAGTATTGTAGATTATATGAAGTTGCCAAAAGATCAACTTGAACCAATTATGACTAATGGTGAGAACCTTATTCAAATGGGTCCAAATGCATATTCTAAACCTTCTACAGGATTAAATATTTTAAGAGAAACAATAGTAGGAAGAGAATTATTCGACTTTGCATTTAAAGAATATTGCAAACGTTGGGCATTCAAACATCCAACACCTTCAGATTTTTTTAGAACGATTAATGATGCTTCTGGCGAAAATTTAGATTGGTTTTGGAGAGGATGGTTTTATAGTATAGAAAATTGTGATATTTCAATTGACACAGTTAAACATGCTGTGTTTAGTGACACAACTATGAGTGGTACACCAAGAGGTGGAAGAAGAAATAATTCTGCTAGTACTAACTCAATTGCAAAACCTCAATTGAATGCTTTTGATGACATCTCTAAAATTAGAAATCGAAACGACAAGAATATTAAATTTTTAACTGATATTGATACTACATTAAGAGATTTTTATTGGAAATATGCTAGAGGAATTATAGCTTATGATTCGTCAGTAAAAATGACTTTAGCGAATCCTTTTGGACAAATGGAAACGTTGTCTGAGGAAGAAAAAGCAATGTATGCCAACTTGCATTTATATGAAATTGCATTTAAAAATAAAGGAGGCTTAGTTATGCCAATTATTGTAGAGTTTACTTATGAAGATGGCACAACAGAAACAGAAAAAATTCCTGCTCAAATTTGGCGTAAAAATGAAAATAGAGTGACAAAGGTTTTCATCACTAATAAAAGAGCAACAAGTATAAAATTAGATCCAATGAGAGAAACTGCAGATGTAGATGAAAAAAATAATTCTTGGCCTAGATTGGATGATGAACCAAGCAAGTTCAGCATATTTAAAGCTCGTCAAGTTTCTCGTGGTCAATCAACAGGAATGAATCCAATGCAAGCGTTTAAGTAATTGTAAATTATAAATTATGAATTTTAAATAATCAATCAACAATCATAAATATTAAATTGTAAATGGCTTTTATTCTTTCACTGTTCTTAACTTTTATTCATCCTTTTTATGTAAGTGTGATTGATGTAAATCATAATGCAAAAGATAAAAATGTAGAAATAAGTATTAGAATTTTTGTTGATGATTTTGAAGCTACATTAAAAAAAAATTATAATAAAAATATTGACTTGCACAAAAGCACAAATGATGTTCAAGTCAATAAATTAATAACCAATTATATTGAATCAAAACTTCAAGTTGCAATTGATGGGAAACCTAAAACCATGCAATATTTAGGCTTTGAAATTCAAAAAGAAAGTGTTTGGATATTTTTAGAAGTAAATGAAATTCCTCATTTAAAGAAAATCAATTTCAATTGCAATTTACTGTACGATTATCAAGATAAGCAAATGAATATTTTTAATGTAAAAGCAAATGGAGTTGAGAAAAATAATAAATTAGATTATCCTAAAAATAATTTTGAGATTGTTTTTTAATTGTTGATAAGTTGCTAGATGATAGTGGGATTGATTAGGATATATAAATCTTAAAGTACAAATCTTAAATATGATTGATTCTCGTTATCCAATTGGCAAATATGAACCTCAAATTTTCTCTGAACAACAAAAGAAAAATTGGATTGCAGATATTGAATTTCTTCCTACCGAATTAGAACATTCCATTTTAAATTTAGATGAGCAACAATTGGCAACACCTTATAGAGATGGTGGTTGGACAATTCATCAAGTGGTGCATCATGTAGCTGATAGTCATATGAATGCTTTTATCAGATTTAAGTTAGGACTAACTGAAGAAAATCCAACCATTAAACCATACAGTAGAGGCTGATTGGGCAGAATTAGAAGATGTAAAATCTCTACCAATAAATATATCTCTAACAATACTTCATGCACTACATAAACGTTGGGTAGTTGTATTAAAAAGTATTAGTGAAGAAGAGTGGAATAGAACTGTAATACATCCTGAACATAATATGAAAATGACTCTTTGGTATTTATTAGGCATGTATGCTTGGCATGGAAAACATCATACAGCACATATAAAAAAGTTGAGAGAACAAAAGGGTTGGAGTTGATTTTCGTGAGTTTATTTCGTAAGTTATCGGTAGTTTTATTGTAAATTTTATACTTCCGAAAACTATCGATTACTACCGGTATAGACTTACGAAATTTACAAACTATAAAAATTAAAATCATGCAATCAAAAGCCACAACTGTAGATCAATACATTGCAGAATTACCAGAAGATAGAAAAAAGATTATTTCAGACATCAGAAAAGCATTTAAAAAAAACTTACCAAAAGGTTTTGAAGAGGGTATGAGTTATGGAATGATTGGTTTTTATGTGCCACATAAACTTTATCCAAAAGGATACCATTGTAATCCAAAATTGCCTTTACCATTTATTAATGTTGCATCACAAAAAAATCATATTGCAATTTATCACATGGGTATTTATGCTTCAAAAGAATTGCTAACATGGTTTGAAGGAGAATGGCCAAAGCATTCTTCTAAAAAATTAGATATGGGAAAAAGCTGTTTGAAATTTAAAAAAGCTGAGGAAGTTCCATTAAAACTAATTGCAGAATTGACAACAAAAATTACATGCTCAACAGTGGATTGAAACTTATGAAAATGCTTTTGTAAAAAAATAATTATCCCTCAAAACTGCTATAAAAATAAGGTGTTGCAGATTCAAATTCAGCACTACAAGAATCTACCATTTTATAAACACGAGTAATGCCTAAAGATTTTCTTTTATTGTAAACATCATCTTCAGTACAATTATCTTTTAATAAAATTGCAATTTGCTCATCTCCAAAACCATTTTGTTTAGCAAGTTTCATGAGTGGCTCTGAAATATCATTCAAAGTATGTTTTAATAATTCAGTTTCTATATCACAAATTTTTTGAATTTGATTTAAAAACCATTTATCAATCCCTGTTGCTTGAGCAATTGTTTTTACTGTTATGCCTTGCATTAAAGCATCTTTAATTCTAAATACTCTATCCCACTTTGGTATTTTAATGTATTCAAGAAGTTCATCACTTCTCATTAAATTTTTACCATAATATCCTAAACCAACAGCATTATTTTCTAAACTCTGACAAGCTTTTTGAATAGCTTCTGTAAAACTTCTTCCAATACCCATCACTTCACCAACACTTTTCATTTGAAAACCTAAGGTGTCATTTGCACCTTTAAATTTATCGAAATTCCAACGAGGAATTTTTACAATTACATAATCTAATGCTGGTTCAAAATATGCTGATGTAGATTTTGTAATTTGATTTTTAAGTTCATCTAAATTATAACCAATAGCAAGCTTAGCTGCAATTTTTGCAATTGGATAACCAGTTGCTTTACTTGCTAATGCTGATGAACGACTAACTCTAGGATTAATTTCAACAACAATCAATTCTTCAGTTTCTGGGTTCATTGCAAATTGTACATTACAACCACCAGCAAAATTACCAAGATTACGCATCATTCTAATGGCTGTATTCCTCATCTTTTGATAAGCTGTATCGCTCAAAGTCATAATTGGAGCAACTGTTATAGAATCACCAGTATGCACTCCCATTGGGTCAAAGTTTTCAACGCCACAAATGATTACAACATTATTATTATTATCTCTCAATAATTCCAACTCAAATTCTTTCCAACCTAATACAGCTTTTTCAACCAACACTTCATGAATAGGACTTGCAGTTAAACCATAATTCAGTGCTTCATCCAATTCTTCTTTTTTAAATACAATGCTTCCTCCTGTACCACCTAATGTAAACGATGGTCTTAATACCAATGGAAATCCTATCTCTTGTGCAAATTCTTTACCTTCTAAAAATGAGTTGGCAATTTTTGCAGGACAAACATCAATTCCCATTTCTATCATCCACTGTCTAAACTTTTCTCTATCTTCTGCTTTATCAATGGCTTTAATATCAACTCCTATTAATCGAACATTATTTTTTTCCCAAATACCCAATTCATCAACCTCTTTACAAAGATTCAAAGCTGTTTGTCCACCCATGGTTGGTAATACTGCATCAATTTTATTTTCTTGTAAAATTTGTTCAATGCTTTCAACAGTTAATGGCAATAAATACACTCTATCAGCCATCATAGGGTCAGTCATAATGGTAGCAGGGTTGCTATTAATTAAAATCACTTTAACCCCTTCTTCTCTTAAACTTCTTGCAGCTTGAGTTCCAGAATAATCAAACTCACAGGCTTGACCAATAATTATGGGTCCACTACCTACAATTAAAACGGATTTTATAGATGTATCTTTTGGCATGATGATTTTTGAATTCCGACAAAAATAAACATCCACCATTTAAGTAGAGAAGTTTTAATACATATTTGCTATTAATTTAATATTAATTCTAATGATAACATTAAAGGCTGGAGATAAAGCACCTGATTTTAAAGGGAAAGATCAAAATAATGAAACAATTGATTTAAAATCTTTTAAAGGGAAAAAACTTGTCCTATTTTTTTATCCTGAAGATGATACGCCAACTTGTACTATTCAAGCTTGCAATCTCAGAGATAATTACAGCTTATTAAAGAAAGAAGGATTTGAAGTAATAGGAGTAAGTCCTAACGACAGTGAAAGTCATAAAAAATTTGAATCAAAATTTAGTTTGCCATATACGCTTTTAGCAGACCCAGAACATAAAGTGATTAATAAATATGGTGTTTGGGGAGAGAAGGTTTTATATGGAAGAAGATATATGGGTTTGCATAGAACTACTTTTTTGATTGATGAAAAAGGCATTATTCAAAAAATATTTTTAAAGCCTACTAATAAAAAGCATGCAGAACAAATTGTAGCTGCTTGGAACGATCTAAAAAAATAATTATTGAAACAAATTAGCGTTAAAGAAAATAGTTGGATAGCAAGAATTGCTGCATTTAATTTAAGGCAAAATAAAATGGCTATCACCATTGGTTTCACTATTTATTTACACAACTCAACAAAGAAACAATTTTTAGAGAATAGCAAATGGGTATCTCATGAATTAACTCACATTAAACAATTTGAAAAATATGGTAAGTTTAAGTTGATTTGTTTGTATTTATTTGAATCAATTAAAAACGGTTACTATAACAACAAATTTGAAATTGAGGCTAGGGCAAATGAAAATAATGATGCTTTAGTAAAGGAATATGAACTTGAAAAAAATAATTTAATTTAAATAATAGTTGAGCAGAAAACGAACAAAGCCGATTCATGTGAATCGGCTTTGTAATAAATATTCTGTTCTTTTTTATAGTTTAATAAATCTTGTTGCGTCCATACCATTATTAGAAGTTATCTTAATTAAATAAACTCCTTGAGGTAAGGTTGATGAATTGAGTTGAATGAAATTATTACCATTTGCCAATGTAACTGACTTTAATATTCTTCTGTTATAATAAACATCAAAAACTTCTATTTGAGCAGTTATATTTCCATTAACTGAACTTCTTACATTTAAGTAAACATTTCCAAAAGTTGGATTAGGATATAAGTTGATAATCTTAATTCCATTAAATGCAGTTACACTTGCTGTTGTATCAACAACTTTTACTGGTAGACAAAAATTATTAATACAACCTTTAGCAGTTTTTATTTTTAAACAAACTGTATAAGTTCCCCCATGGTTATAAGTT
This sequence comes from uncultured Chitinophagaceae bacterium, assembly GCA_963716885.1. Taxonomy (GTDB): domain Bacteria; phylum Bacteroidota; class Bacteroidia; order Chitinophagales; family Chitinophagaceae; genus CAIVPM01. The sequence continues at coordinate 364,037 of CAVQUL010000006.1, forward strand.
TTGTTAGGACTAATTACATTTCCTATTAAAGAAGTTCCATCACCAAAAGTCCATAATCTACTCACAATACTATCATTTGCACCAGCAAAACTTAAACTGCTATTATATTTCATTTCTTTATGTCCAACTCTTTGCATTGTAAAGAATGATGTACAATTAGAAGGAGTGCCTGAATTAAATCCAACATAAATATTTAAACAGGCTGTATTGATACACCCTTTTGCTGTGGTTATTTTTAAACATACGTTATAAACACCTTGTGTTGCAAATGTGTGGGTTGGCTCTTTGATATTGCCAGATAAGAAATTGTTGCTAGATAAACTATCACCAAAACTCCATTGTCTGCTAATAATACTATCACCAGCAGCTGTGTAGCTATTTGCACTATTGAATTTTATTGTAAATCCTGAAAGTGTGGTATTAGGTAAAGTAGCAGAAACAAATAATGCCTTACATGCAATACTTGTTGCTGGTGTGGTATCATTTATTACAATTGTTTTGCATGTATCACTAATACAACCTGCAGCAGTTGTTATTTTTAAACAAACCACATACGTGCCATTTGATGGGAAAGTGAAAGTTGGATTTTGTACTGTTGAAATTGCTAAACTTCCACTAATAGATGTTACACCAAATCTCCATAAATAAGTTGCAACTAAACTAGAACCAGAATTTGGAATTGTTGTAAAACTTGCAGTCTTGCCCTGAATTGCTGTAACTGTAAAATTGGCTTTACAAGGAATTGTAGGAGGAGTAGAATCTTGAATAACAACATTAATGCAAGTATCATTTATACAACCATTGGTAGTTGTTATTTTCAAACAAACTAAATAAACTCCATTTGTAGGGAAAGTAAATGTTGGATTGCCTAAAGTTGAAGAACCTAAAAATGTTCCTGTTGATGATACTCCAAATCTCCAATAGCTAGAATTGATAAAAGTATTTGCTGCAGCAGGTGTTGATGTATTTACAAAACTTGCAGTTTTTCCTTGTACTATATAAGTAAACTTAGCTTTACAATTAGTATTGTTTATAGGGACAATTGTAAAAGTTGAACAATAAGTATTTATACATCCATTTGCAGTCGTAATTTTTAAACAAACAGTGTATGTTCCAGCATTTGTATAAGTATGAGAAGTTTCTTTAACATTGCCAGTTAAGTAACTTGTAGAACTATCTCCAAAACTCCAATCTCTTTTAATGATACTATCTGTTACTGAAGAAGCAGTGCTTTGATTACTATTAAAATGAACAGTATTACCATTTATGGTAAATGTAAATTTCGATAAACAATTTGTTGGAGTTGTTGGGTTAATGCAAATAATGAAATTACTTTCAACTCTAAAAACATTTGGAGTATTGGTTTGAACTGGTGTATGTGTGTTATTTAATACAACAGCATTACAATTTAATGTTGAAGTATAAACCAACTGAATGTTAGTTACTGCACAATGAATAGTATCTATATAGTATCCATTAGGATTAGTATAAACAGTTCTATTTATATTACAAATAGTACCAGTGGCAGAAATGCTATCTGTTTTAATATTAACTGCTTTATTTGCTATTGCTATTGCATTCACATCTTTAACATATCCAGAAACTATAACATAAGTATAGTTCTGTGCTGATACAGTAGTCACAAGTGAAAATAGAATAAGAAGAGCAAGAAATGGTTTAGTAAAAAATGCTTTCATAAAATTTAATTAGTAAGGTTGGATAATTTTTATTTTACCGTGAAACTTGACTTCAAAAAAAATAAATAGTTTAATCCAAGCATAAAAATAGTCAATCCTTTGATTGGATTGACTATTTTTTCTATTTTTTGTAGAAGAGAAACTACTTTACTGAAGTTGCTTTTTCAATTTTAAAAACCAAACCAGCTCTATGTGCTTTCGTTTCTTCATTAGTTGAAGTAGCAGAAGCTAATCTAGTTTTAATTTTCTTTAAAGTATATAAAGCAGCAGCTGCAGAAACATCATCAGCTTTACTTTTTTCATCATTTAATTGAGCTAGAGCATCAACAAATGTGGTTTGTAAATATTGACGATACACATTTACATTTCCACTCATATCTGCATCAAAAATACTTTTTTGCAAATCATTCATTACATCAGCTACACTATATTGATTTCCATACAAACGGCTGTCTGTAATTCTTTGTAAAGTATTTGGATGTAAAATATGTGCTAATGATCCACTTGCTTGTAATCTCAAAGCATTTTCTGTGATTTTAAAATCTTCACCATTATTGCCTTGATCAAAACCTCTACGTTGACGTTGTAAGTAAGGATAAACTTGAGCATCAGCATCAAAAGCATTTGGAGCAAAAACATATTTAGTTAAAACATCCATCGCTCTTTTCTGTGTGGCTAAAGGAACTGGTGTCATTGGTTTGTTTGTACTTTTTTGTTCTGGTTGACTTCTATCGATATAAACTCCACCAATATATCTGCTTACAGCATTTGTCATGCTGTTTCTTTGTCCATTTAATGTACCATATCTTGCTCTTAATTCAGCATAGCTTTGTCCTGTTTTAGAATATTTAGAAACTAATTTACCCATTAAGCTGTTAACTAGTTTATATCTATCTTCAGCATACCCTATTGCATCATTTGTATGATCGTTAACATTAACTCTAGGATCAATTGCTTTACCAGGAGATCTCATATCATCTCCATCATTACCAAAAGTTAAATATGGTTCATTACTTCTTGAAAGAATTTTAGCTAAACCTGCATCTTCTTCTTTTTCAGAAAATGGTCTGTAGCCATATTCAATAGCCCATAAATCATAAGGTCCAGCCATTGTAGTATAAAAATCTCCTTGTTTAGATTTATCTAAAGCAATATTAATTGCAGGATAATCCATAACACTTCCCATTGTACCTATCTTTCTTGTAATAGCTTTATTATTAATTTCAGCAGGAGATAGCATTTGACTTGCTTTCATATTATGATTTAAACCCATAGTATGACCCATTTCATGCATGATTAAGTAAGTCAAAAATTGTCTGTGCATTTCTTTAATATCTTTTTCTTCTGCACCTGCAATATCTAAAGTTGTTAATCCAGTTAAATATTGTGCTTTTAATTCATGAGCTAAAGTGCAATTTGCATGAATGGCATCATCAGTTTTCCAAGGCAATACTGAGTTTGAAATAGATGAAGCATTTGCAGTATATAACTCATCAAAAATTGGAGTGGCACTACCACTAAACCATTCTATAGTAATATCAGCACCTAAAATTTCACCAGTTTTAGGGTTTACAAAACTTGGTCCAATTGCACCATAACGAGGTTGTGCAGATGCTACCCAACGTAAAACATTATATTTAATATCTGCAGGATCCCAAGTTGCATTATCAGGCATAATTTTCATTTGAACTGCATTTTTAAATCCAGCTTTTTCAAAAGCATCATTCCATTTTAAACCAGCTTCTACAACAGTTTGTCTGTACTCTAAAGGAGTTGTATTTTCTACCCACCAAACAATAGGTTCAACTGGCTCACTTATAGCAGCATTAGGATCTTTTTTCACCAAATTCCATCTGTGAATTTTGTCTTTGTAAGGTACAGGACTTGTAGTAGTTAGGTTAGTTACATTTTCAGAAAAATATCCAACTCTATGATCATCTAATCTTGGTTTAAAATCATTTTTTGGCATGGCAATTAAACTATGTTGCATAGTAACTCTTATATATCTTGGATCAGTTACAGCAGCACTACTAGCCATTGCATTAGGATTGTCATAAGCTAAATCAACTACAACATCAGTATTATTAGGGAATGAACGAATGGTGTTATACTTTGACTTTGCTGTACTTAATGTTCCCAAATTAAATTGCATTGCTGCCATTGGACTAGGCATCATTCTTGGTTTAACAGGGTCTAGTTTTTCACTCAAAAACAAGCCATCAGCACTAATTAAAAAACCTAAAGAATCTTCAACAACAATTTTATCAGAATGTACAACCGTTTCTGATTTATCAACATCTGAAGTTTTGCTTATTGGATTATTCTTATCGTAATAAAAATCTGTATTTACTTCTTGAAACTCAATTTTATCAAATGCTTTTACAATTTTTAAAACAAAATTAGCTCTGTGCATACTTTGGTTTAAATTCAATGCAGTTGGTCCATTAATTGAAAAACTTTGATATACAAATTCTTCATTTAGTTGATCTTTTTTAATATACATCTGTACACTACCAGTTGTAGTATCTTGGTATAGGGTAAAAAGACCTTGATTCTTTTTTGTACCTTTAGTTTTTTCTGCAACTGTAGCTTTTTTTGAAGATTTGCTACTATCGCCAGCTGGTTTCTGAGCATTTTGCATTTGTTGTCTCATAGTTGCCATATCAGGTGTGCCTTGAGATGTAGCAATAAAAGCAACACAAACTACAGGCATTGCTGATAATAAAAATTTTTTCATTAGTTAATTTTTAGATTGACGGTAAATGTAAATAAATAAATGATTAGCTAAAATGAAAATTATAAATGGTAATTTAATATTATAAAAGGCGATGAAATTTTAAATATTGATATTTGCCTTTGATAATTTTGTAAAAAGTTTTTTATGAATAGAATTGCAGAATCAGAATTAATTATTAATAGTCGAGGTGCTATTTACCATTTAGATTTAAGGCCAGAAGAATTGGCTGATACTGTTATTACAGTTGGTGATCCTGATAGAGTTCCTCTTGTTAGTAAGTACTTTGATGAAATTGAAGTTAAACGTCAACATAGAGAATTTGTAACTCATACAGGATTTATTGGTAAAAAAAGAATTACAGTATTATCATCTGGCATTGGTCCAGATAATATTGATATTGTATTGAATGAGTTAGATGCTGTAAAAAATATTGATTTTAAAACAAGAACAATAAAGTCGCAACACTCGCCTTTAACCATAATTCGTTTAGGAACATCAGGTTCTTTACAAGAAGATATTCCAGTGGATAGTCTTGTTGCTGGTACACATGGTTTGGGTTTAGATAATTTGTTGCATTATTATCGTTTGCAAATGAATAATGAAGATCAACAATTGTTAAAACATTTTGTTGCACATACTCAATTGGCAGGAAACATTCAACCATATATTTCCAGTTCTGGAGCAAGCGTATTAAAACATTTTGTAACAGGGTTTCATAATGGCATTACTGTAACTTGTCCTGGGTTTTATGGACCTCAAGGTAGAGTTTTACGTTTGGGTTTAAGTAATCCTAATTTAGTTGAACACTTGACCAGCTTCAGGTTTGGCAATCATCGTATCAGTAATTTCGAGATGGAAACAAGTGCCATTTATGGCTTAGGAAAACTACTTGGTCATCAATGTTTAAGTGTAAATGTAATCGTTGCAAATCGTGTTAGAAAAGAGTTTAGTAAAGATGGTGCAGCTGCTGTAGATCATTTAATACAAACATGTTTGGGAGTTATTGAGAGGATATAGATATTTTTTTTCTAGTTGAATCGATAGTTTGACGAAAGTTTTTCGGAAGTTATATAAAAATTTATATGTTACAATTATCACACAAAAAATTAGATGTTTATATTCAGTCAAAGATTCTAGTAAAACAAATCTATTTTGTAACTAGAAGTTTTCCAGAGGTTGAAAAATTTGGACTATCAAACCAGCTTCGACGAGCAGCAGTATCTGTCATTTCTAATATTTCAGAGGGGTGTTCAAGAAAGAGTATCATTGAAAAGAAAAGATTTTATGAAATTTCAAGAAGTTCATTAGTTGAAATTGATACTCAAATAGAAGTTGCACTGATGTTAGAATATGTTTTAAAAGAAAATATTACTGAATTGGAAAATTGCATAAGTAGAATTTTTCAAATGTTAAACAAAATGATTTTGATTACTCAAGAAAAAAACTAACGAAAACTAACCACTAACTTGCGATTCTATGACTTACGAATTTTACAAATATCAAGGTACGGGAAACGATTTTATCATTATGGATAATCGTAATAATAATATAGTACTTACTGAACAGCAAGTTAATTTTTTATGTGATAGAAAATTTGGTATTGGTGCAGATGGATTAATGCTTATTGCAAGAAAAAGAAGGCTACGATTTTGAAATGGTTTATTATAACTCAGATGGCAAACTTGGCAGTATGTGTGGTAATGGAAGTAGATGTTTAACTCAATTTGCTTTTGATATGGGCATTAAAAAAAATCATTACTCATTTATTGCTAGTGATGGAGAACATGAAGCTGAGTTTGAAAATAAGTGGGTTAGAGTTAAGATGATTGATGTTAATGAAGTAACTCAATTTCAGAATGATTTATTTTTAGATACTGGATCTCCACATTATATTCAGTTTGTTGAAAGTGTTGATAACACTGATGTGTATCAAGATGGAAAAAACATTAGATACAATGAAACTTTTAAATTGAATGGTACTAATGTTAATTTTGTAGAGAAAATAAATGCATCAAATATTAAAGTTAGAACTTATGAAAGAGGTGTAGAGAATGAAACATTAAGTTGTGGAACTGGTGTAACAGCAAGTGCTTTAGTAAATTTTTATTCAGAAGGATTTAATAAAATCAATGTTGAAACTCTTGGTGGAAATTTAGCTGTTGAATTTGAAAAAAATGGAGAAAATAATTTTAGCAATGTTTGGCTTTGTGGTCCAGCTATCTTTGTTTTTAAAGGTGAAATAAATATCTAACAATAGAATTTTGGGATAAAAAATATGATTCAATATTTCAAAAATATCAATGCTCAAACTGTAGAAATTGAAAAACCCGAAGATGGTGCTTGGGTAAATCTAACTCCTCCATTTAAAGAAGAAGAATTCATTGAATTAAGTGAAACACTGAATATTCCTATAGAATTTCTACGTGACTCTTTGGATATTGATGAACGACCTCGTTTTGAAATTGATGATAACGTAAAATTTATTGTTATCAAAACACCAACTGAGAATAATTCTTTTAATGATAGTGATGCATATTATATTACTATTCCAATTTGTATCATCTTAACACACAATCATATTGTTACTGTTAATTCATTTGACAATGGTGCAATTAATTTGTTCTTAAATTCTTTTGTAAAACGACATGCCGACAAAAGAAATATGATGGTGTTGAAAATATTTGAAAAAGTGGTTCAGAACTACTTAGATCATCTTAAAGAAATTAATCAAAAAAGAAATCAATACGAGCAAAGCTTATACGTTAGTAATAGTAATGTAGATTTATTGAAACTCATGCGTATTCAAAAAAGCTTGGTATATTTTGTAACAGCTTTGCGTAGTAATGAAATGTTGATGATGAAATTAGAGCGTACTAATTTTTTACAATTGAATGAAGAAGAAAGAGAGTTTCTGCAAGATTTAGTTGTGGATTCTAGTCAGGCTTTAGAAATGGCAAATATTTACACGACAATCTTAAGTAGTACAATGGATGCATTTGCAAGCATCATTAGCAACAATTTGAATAATGTAATGAAGCGTTTAACATCTATTACCATTATACTTTCTTTACCAATTTTAGTAACAAGTATTTATGGAATGAATGTTGAATTGCCATTTCAACACAATACTCATGCTTTTTATTTTCCAGTAATTATTTCGTTGGTGGTTTCAATTTTAATTTCAGGATATTTTATGAAGAAGAAATGGTTTTAAAATAATCTATAACATATTGGTGCAATAAAAAACCCAAACAATTTGTTTGGGTTTTTCTATAAAAAATAGTTGAATTATTTTTTAGTTGCAGCATCTTTAGCAGCAGCAGTTTCTTCTTGTTTCAATTGTCTTGTCATTACAACAGATGCAATTGGAATACGAGGAGAGTTCATGATTTCAATGTTAGATTCTTTAATATCTTCAATACGTAAGTTAGCATTGATTTCTAAATTTGTAACATCAACTTCAATATTTTCTTTCAAAAATTTAGGTAAAGTTTTAACTTTAACCGACTTCATTTTTAAAACTAATTTACCACCATTTTTTACACCAATGGAGTTACCAGTGTATTTTATTGGTAATGTAGCAACAACTTTTTTGTCGCTTACTAATTCTAACAAATCAACATGAAGCAATAGGTCTGTAACTTTATCAAATTGCAAATCTTTTAAAATGCATTTGTAAGTAACATCTCCAATTTTAACTTCTGCTAATTGAAATTCGCTAGTGTAAACTAGTGGTTTGAAAGATTTTGCTGAAGCAGCAAAACTAATTTCTTTTGCACCGCCGTAAATTACACCTGGCACTAATTCTTGAGAGCGTATTTGGTTGGTGGCTTTTTTACCAAATTCGGTCCTCAATTGTCCTTCGATTGTAACTGTTTTCATTATTTATATTTTTTGGACGGCAAAAGTAAGGGAATCTTGCTTTGCAAACAGATATTTTGTACTTAAAATGACTTGAAAATTGAAAAAAGGTGAAAATATGTAATTAATCAACTTTTGTAACTTTCAAAACATTAGTTGGTAAATGTTGGTGTACTGGAGTGCTTCCTGTATTTACAACAATGTCTCCTTTGTTTATGAATCCTCTTTCCTTTAAAATTGAGATTTGATCAGCTACTATATTGTCTAAACTTTCTTCTTCTTCATAAAAAAATGCTCTAACTCCCCAGCTTAAACTTAATTGATTTACTAACGATTTTTCTTTTGTAAAAATGTAAATAGGAGATAAGGGTCTATAACTACTTAACATGAATGCTGTATAACCACTTTGAGTCATACCAATTAAAGCATTTGCACTTAAATCTCTAGAAATTTTACAAGCATTATAGCAAACGGCATCACTTAAGAAAGATGGAGAATGAGAAAGTGGTTGTAAGTCATCTTCTCTATTATATCTATATTCAGTAGTTTCAACCTGACGAATAATTTTTCTCATGGTTTCAACCACAAGTGTTGGATGATTTCCAGCAGCTGTTTCTCCACTCAGCATTACTGCATCTGCACCTTCTAAAACTGCATTTGCAACATCTGTAATTTCACTTCTGTTAGGTTTGCTACGCTCAATCATGCTTTCCATCATTTGAGTTGCAACAATAACTGGCTTAGCTCTATGAATACATTTACGAATAATTTCTCTTTGAATTAAAGGCACTTGTTCTATTGGTAGCTCAACACCTAAATCACCACGAGCAATCATTATAGCATCACTCTCAACAATAATATCTCTAAGGTTTACAAGTGCTTCTGGCTTTTCAATTTTAGCAATAATTTTTGTTTTACTTTTCTTTTCATCAAGTTTATTTCTGAGTATAACAATATCTTTTACACTTCTAACAAAACTTAATGCCACCCAATCGAGTTGTTGTTCAATAATAAAATCTAAATCAATTAAATCTTTTTCAGTAAGTGCAGGAAGTGAAATTTTAGTATCTGGTAAATTGATCCCTTTTTTCGATGAAAGTAATCCACCTAAAATGACTTCAACTTTTACATCATTGGTTTTTGTAATATCAACAACTTTCACTTCAATTTTACCATCATCAATCATAATGAGGTTGCCAATTTTTACATCAGCAGCAAGGTTTGGATAACTGACATAAATTTTTTCTAATGTGCCAATACATTTTTCATTTGTGAAAGTAAGAATATCACCTTCTTTTAAATCTAAAGCATTGTTTTCTATTTCGCCAACTCTTAATTTTGGACCTTGTAAATCGCCAAGTATTGAAATATTATAAGGCTCTTTATCATTGATGGCTCTTATATAATCTATGATTTGTTTTTTATCTTCATGGGCTCCATGAGAAAAATTTAAACGAAAAACATTTACCCCAGCTTTAACTAATTCTAAAAGTTTTTCATACGAATCACAAGCTGGTCCAACAGTTGCAACAATTTTAGTTCTATGTGTGGTGTGTTCAATACCTGCAAACTTATCCATTTCTTGATGTGTATATTTATTTACTTGATTTGTCATTTGATTCTAATAATTATTTTAACTTGCTAATATTTTTACAATTTTCATCCACTCTTGTCCAATTTTTTGTTTTTCTTTTACTGCTTTATCTAATGGTGTGTAAGAAATTTTATTATTTACTACTCCAATCATAACATTATATCTACCTATTAATAAACTTTCTACTGCATAGTAACCCATGTGGCTAGCAATTAATCTATCTTCACATGATGGAGAACCACCTCTTTGAATATGACCTAAAATGCAAACTCTAATTTCGGCACTTGGAATCCTTTTTCTTATTAAAGTAGCTAATTCATTTGCATCTCCAAAATCACCACCCTCAGCAACAACAATTAAGTTTACAAGTTTTTTTCTTTTTTCATTATCTGTAAGTGAAGCAATTAAAACATCAATATCTGTTTTTGTTTCTGGAATAATAATGTTTTCAGCACCAGTAGCAATACCACTGTGTAAGGCAATATATCCTGCATCTCTACCCATTACTTCAACAATAAAAAGTCTATCGTGGGCATCCATAGTATCTCTAATTTTATCAATAGCTTCAACTGCAGTATTCACTGCTGTATCAAAACCTATTGTTTTATCAGTACCAGCAATATCTTTATCAATTGTACCTGGCAATCCAATACAAGGAATATCAAACTCATTACTGAAAATTTGTGCACCTTGAAAAGAACCATCACCACCAATAATCACTAAACCATTTATTCCTCTTTCTTTTAAATTTTCATAGGCTACTTGTCTGCCCTCTGGTGTCATAAAATCAGCACTTCTAGAAGTTTTTAAAATAGTTCCACCTCTTTGTAAAATATTGGCAACTGATCTAGAATCCATTTGAATAATATCATTATCAATTAATCCTGCATAACCACGCATAATTCCAAAAACTTCTAGTTTATTGTAAATGCTAGTTCTAACTACTGCTCTAATAGCAGCATTCATGCCTGGAGAATCTCCTCCTGATGTCATTACGCCTATTTTGGTTACCTTTTTGTGCATAGAAATTATTTATTGTGTACCAATTACACTAAGTGGCAAATATACAACTTAGATTCTTTTTAAATGGTTCAAAATATGAAACAATGGAAACCTAAGTTTTATTATTCTAACAAAAGTTTTTTGGTTTGATAAAATTAATTCAATTATCATAAAACCAAAATCCTTATTTTCAATTTCTAAATTATTCTTATGAGATTCTTTTGGTTTTTCCTTTCTGCGATAATTACTACTGCTTTAATCTTAGTTTTAAATACTCCTTTAACAGTTGGAAAATCTAAAACACCACGTTTAGGAATGTTTCTTTCGCCACAAAAAGGATTTTGGCAAAATGCTGAATCAAAAGATATTTCGTTTAATGAAGATTTGGCTTTAAATAGGATTAAAAACTAATGCTGATGTATATTTTGATGATAGATTAGTACCACATATTTATGCAAAAAATAGTAAAGATGCCTATTTTGTTCAAGGTTTTTTGCATGCTAAATTCAGGCTTTGGCAAATGGATTTTCAAACATATGTTGCTGGAGGAAGATTGAGTGAAATAAGAGGAAAAGATAGTGCAGCATTAGGGGTAGATAAATTTTTTAGAAGATTAGGAATGGTGTATGCTGCTGAAAATGCAATGAATTTTATTAGTGAAGATGATAGCATGGTACAAGTGATGAATGCTTATACTTCTGGAGTAAATGCTTATATCAATCAATTAAAAGAAAGCCAATATCCATTGGAGTATAAATTGCTTGATTATAAACCAGAACCTTGGACAAATCTAAAAACTGCTCTGTTTTTAAAACTAATGAGCTTTGATTTGACTGGGAGAGATGATGATATTTTACATTCAAATGCAAAAACATTTTTTGGGTATGATGATTTTATGAAACTTTTTCCAAACCATCAAGATTCATTAGATCCAATTATACCAAGAGGTACAGTGTTTCAAAAACCTGCAATTAATGTAATGAGACCAATCAATTTTGATTCTGCATATCTTTTCAAAAGAGATATTTTTACAGTTCCTCGTCCTGTTACACCAAGTATTGATAATGGAAGTAATAATTGGGTAGTTGGTCATCTAAAACAAAATCTGAAAAACCAATTCTTTGTAACGATCCTCATTTGGGTTTAAATCTTCCATCACTTTGGTACGAAATGCAAATTACTACTCCAGAATCTAGTACTTATGGAGCTTGTTTTCCTGGATCACCAGCAATTATAATAGGGTTTAATGATATATTGCTTGGGGTGTAACCAATGCAGGTAGAGATGTTAAAGATTATTATGAGTTAGAGTTTAAAGATTCGACCATGAAGGAATATTGGTTTAATGGAGATTGGAAAGAATCAATAATTCGAAAAGAAGTCATTAAAATTAAAGGTGAAAAAGATTCTATTGTCGAAAAAATTGCCATCACTGATTTTGGTGTTGTGATGTATGATAAAAAATATCAAAGTAGAAATAAAGATGGAAAATATATTGCAGTTCGTTGGACAGCACATGACCCAAGTAATGAACTAAAAACTTTTGTAAAATTAAATTCAGCAAAGAATTATCAAGACTATAAAACTGCTATTAGTAATTTTGTTTGTCCAGGTCAAAATTTTGCATTTGCTGCAAAAAATGGAGATATTGCAATTACACAGCAAGGAAAGTTTGTAGCAAAATGGAATCAACAAGGCGATTTTTTAATGCCAGGAACCGATTCTAGTTTTATTTGGCAAGGTTTTATTCCAAATGAAGAAAATCCACAACAATACAATCCTTCAAGAGGTTTTGTAAGTAGTGCAAATCAAAAATCTGTTGATTCAACTTATCCATATTATTTAGGACGTGCAGGAAATTTTCCTCAATATCGAGGTGTAATTATGAATCGTTTTTTAAAAGAAGCGAGTAATGTAACTGTTGATGATATGAAAGCTATGCAAACCAACAATTATAATGTTTTTGCAGAAACTGCTTTGCCAGTATTAATGAAATATTTAGATGAGGATAAATTAGATAAAAAAAGTAAAGATTATTTTGAACTCTTGAAATATTGGAAGAAGGAATATGATCATGATGAAAAACCTGCAACTATTTTTCAACTTTGGTGGGATAGTTTAGATGCTGTTGTTTTTGATGATGAATTTTTACAAAGTAGATTGGATTTGACCTCATAGACTCACCAGTTCTTTAGATAGATAATATTCTACACGATAGCACTTATAAATTTATTGATAATATTTATTACCGTTCAAAAAGAAACACTTCGAGAGCAAATTAATGTTGCTTTTCAAAAAGCAAGTAAAGAAATAAAAAAAATAGATAAAGAAGGAAAACTAGCATGGGGAAAATACAGAGAATCAATGGTATTGCATTCAACAAAACTTCCACCATTGAGTAAAATGAATATCAATAGAGGTGGACATGGATTTTGTATTAATGCTACAAAAGATAATCATGGACCAAGTTGGAGGATGATTGTGCAGAATGACTGATAATATTGAAGCTTATGGTGTTTACCCAGGTGGACAAAGTGGAAATCCTGGAAGTAAATATTATGACAATTTTATTGAATCTTGGTCAACTGGAAAATATTATAATTTACTATTTTTGACTGCTGATAAAATGAAAATTCATAAGCAAACTAAATGGCATATGAAGTTTTCAAAAATTTAATTTATAACCAAAACAAAACAAAATGGAACAAGAAAACTTTATGAACCCAATGGAAGAAAACAAACTTCCAACTTCGCTTAATGTATTGACTATTTTAACTTTTATTGGAAGTGGAATTGGGTTAATATTTTCCTTTTTAGGATATGTTAATGCTGACAAAAATCTATCTGAGATGGAAAAAACAATTAATAATCCAGAGATGATGGCGAAAATCCCTGATATGATGAAAAGTATGTTTAGTCCTGAAGCTGTTGAATTAACAAGACAACAAGTCTTATACAAATTTCCTTTATTAATTATCGGTTTAATTGGAATTGCACTATGTGTAGTTGGTGCTTTGCAAATGCGTCAAAGAAAAATGCAAGGATATTATTTATGGTTAATTGGAGAAATTTTCCCAATGATTGGTTTTATCATTTTTATTGGATTTGCAGCATTTAAAGGATTTTTTGCAATATTAATGATATGTATTTTACTACTATTTGTAATTCTTTATACAATGCAGCGAAAGCATTTAACTAATTAAAATTTAAAATGAAAGTTTATTAATTAAGAAAGCCTCATCAATTGATAAGGCTTTCTTAATTATGTGTTGTACAATAGAATTATTTAACTTCTACTTCAGCACCAGCTTCTTTTAATTTAGCTGCTACTTCTTCAGCTTCAGCTTTACTAACACCTTCTTTAACTGCTTTAGGAGCTCCATCAACTAAATCTTTAGCTTCTTTCAATCCTAATCCTGTTAAATCTTTAACGATTTTAACTACATCTAATTTAGCAGCACCTCCACTAACTAAAATTACGTCAAAAGCTGTTTTTTCTTCAACTGCAGCTGCACCACCATCTCCACCAGCTGCTACTACAACTGCTGCAGCTGCTGGTTCAATACCATAATCCGCTTTTAAAATATCGGCTAATTCTTGTACTTGTTTTACTGTTAAGCCTACTAATTGTTCTGCAAATATTTTAATGTCTGCCATATTTTTAATTTTTTAAACCGCCTTCATTGTTATGCACTCCGGCGGGATGGTTATTTAATTTACCACATTTGAACCTCAGTGGTGTTGGTTATTTAATTTTTATTCAGCTGTTGGAGTTGCTTCCTCAGTTGTTTCAGCAGCTGGTGTTTCTACTACTGGAACTTCAGCAACAACTTCAGCTATCTGAAACTACAACAGTTTCAACTGCAGCTTCCACTACTTCTGCTTCAGCTTGAGCAGTTGCACCATTTTCATGGTAGTTTAATAAAGCAGCAATAACTCGTTTAGCAGGACATTGTAATAATCCAATTACTTCACCAATTAATTCATTCTTAGTTTTAATTTGAGTTAAAGTTTTTAATTGATTATCGCCACTGTAAACATCACCATTAATAAATGCAGCTTTTAAATCCGGTTTTTCTCCTTTACTTTCTTTTCTAAAAGAAGAAATAATTACAGCAGGATTTTTTGGGTTTTCACAAAACATTAAAGCTGTTACATTATGTAAACTGTCATATACACCAGCATATTTTTCAGCATCTAAAGATTCTAAAGCTTTTCTAATTAAAGTGTTTTTAGCAACTTTCATTTCGACATTTTTGTCAAAACAAGCTCTACGTAATTGTCCAACTTGAGCAACAGATAATGATTCTGTATTTGTAATGTAGAAGTTATCGTATTGTGAAAATTTCTCTTTAAGAGCAACTATCACGTCGTTTTTTTGTTCTTTAGTCATAATAAAATTTATTTTATAAAACCAAGGTCATTTTTGCAAAATGAAATCACTTGGCTTCTAGTTCATTAATGCTTTTGTTTCAATCATATAGCAGGGCTCATACTACTTGCCATTGATAAACCTTTAATATAGGTTCCTTTAGAAGCAGTTGGTTTTAATTTCATAATTGCATTAATTAATTCAGAACTGTTTTCTGCAATTTTTTCAGATGAAAAAGACACTCTTCCAATAGATGCATGAACAATACCAGCTTTATCTACTTTAAAAGCAATTTTACCACCTTTAACTTCATTAACAGCTGCAGCAACATCGTTGGTAACAGTTCCTGTTTTAGGATTTGGCATTAAGTTACGAGGACCTAATACTTTACCTAATTTACCAATTTTAGGCATTACAGATGGAGTTGCAATGATTACATCAACATCTGTCCAACCACCTTCAATTTTAGCAATGTATTCATCTAATCCAAAATATTCTGCTCCTGCTTCTTTTGCATCATTTTCTTTATCTGGAGTACATAGTACTAATACTTTTTTCGATTTACCAGTACCATGTGGTAATGATACAGTACCTCTTACTTGCTGATCTGCTTTTTTAGGATCTACTCCTAAACGAATATGTAAATCAACAGAACTATCAAATTTAGTACAGTTCACTTCCTTAACTAAGGTTGAAGCATCTTTTAGGGAGTAAGATTTATTCTTTTCCACCTTAGTTTCTGCAGCTTTACGCTTCTTTGTTATTCCCATTTTGTTCAAATTTTTAAGGTGAATATTTAATTTTCCCATGGTGCATCACCATCAACTGTAATACCTATACTTCTTGCAGTACCTGCAACCATTTTCATGGCACTTTCTTTTGTAAAGCAATTCATGTCTGGCATTTTGTCGTCAGCAATTGCTTCAACTTGTGCCCATGTTACTTTACCAGTTTTTACACGGTTACTTTCTTTACTACCATTTTGAATTTTTGCAGCTTCCATTAATTGAACTGCAGCAGGAGCTGTTTTGATGATAAAGTCGAAAGACTTATCAGAATACACAGTAATTAAAACAGGTACAACTTTACCCATTTTATCTTGTGTTCTTGCATTAAATTGCTTGCAAAACTCCATGATGTTAACACCCTTAGAACCTAATGCAGGTCCAACGGGAGGTGCAGGATTGGCCTGACCACCTTTAACCTGAAGCTTTACATAGCCTGAGATTTCTTTTGCCATTTTTTTTTTGATTTAATTGGTTATAACGCAAAACTCAATTACGATTTGGTGATTTTAGCTTTACGAAAAATTTAATTAAATAAATAAAAATCGTAAATCGTAGATCATTAAATCTAAAATTGGAAATGCTCCCAAGATCCATCTTTCTTCTTAAAAGAACTATTTTTTGGGATTGCAAAAGTAGGGTTCTTATCTGAATCAACAAAAATCTTATAAAAAATAATCTGTATTTTTAAGGTTGAAATAACATCATGCATAGTACAAATTCAATATTATTAATTAAACCAAGTAATTTTCAATTTAATCAGCAAACTGAATCATCAAACTTATTTCAGCAACAACTGCTTGAAAGTAAGGAAGATATTATTAAAAAAGCTCAAAACGAATTTAATTTATTAGCTCAAGAACTTGAACAAAAAGGTATTGATGTTACGATAATTCAAGATTCTAATGAACCTCAAAAACCAGATGCAGTTTTCCCTAATAATTGGATTTCTTTTCATGAAAATGGAGAAATAGTACTTTATCCAATGATGGCTGAGAATAGAAGGTTAGAAAGAAGAACTGAAATTATTGATCAATTATCTCTAAAATTTATCATAAATCAAACTATTGATTTATCATATTTCGAACAAGATTCAAAATTTTTAGAAGGAACAGGAAGTGTTATTTTGGATAGAAAATATCAAAAAGCTTTTGCCTCTTTATCTCCTAGAACCAACAAAGAAGTTCTTTATCAACTTTGTGAAGAAATTGGATATTTGCCAATTTTCTTTTCAGCATTAGACGAAGGTGGAAATGAAATCTATCATACCAATGTAATGATGTGTTTGGGGACTGATTTTGCAGTTGTTTGCCTTTCTTCTATTAGTGATGAACAAGACAAAAAGAATCTCATTTATGAGTTAGAAAAAGGGGGGAGAGAAATTATTGATATAGATTTTACCCAAATGAAAAATTTTGCTGGAAATATGCTTGAGTTGAAAGATAATGAAGGCAAACCTTTAATCATCTTATCTCAATCTGCACATAATAGTTTGCATGAATCGCAGATTTCAAAACTTCAAAAACATGGAAAACTTATTCCAATCAATGTAAATACAATAGAAACTGTTGGTGGTGGAAGTGTTAGGTGTATGATTGCTGAAATATTTTTACCATTAAAAACTCCTAATTAAGTTTCTTTGCCTATTATGATGGATTTAAAAATTAGAAGAGTTGAGTTGAAAGATGCTAAAATTTTAAGTGAATTAGCTTCCAAAACATTTTTTGACACATTTGTAGGCACTTGTACTGAAAAAGACATGGATGATTTTTTGGAAGCGTATTACAATATTGATCAAGTAACGTCTGAACTCAATGATACTAACGATTATTTTTATTTTGCAGAAGTTGATGGAGTAGTTGTTGGGTATATTCGATTTAAAGAAGATTATAACAATTTTGAAAAAATGCGACAATGGAAAGCACTTGAGTTGAAACGATTATACATTTTAAAAGAATTTCATGGTAAAGGAGTAGCACAAGCTTTAATTGATTTTTATTTTAAATATGCTGAACAAAATAATTACGAAATGGCTTGGTTGGGTGTTTGGGAATTTAATTTTAGGGCTCAAAAATTTTATCAGAAAAATGGATTTGAAGATACTGGTGAACAACATCCATTTCCAATTGGTTCAACTCCACAAACAGATACTTGGTATTGGAAACTTTTAAGAAAATAGAATATAACTTAATTAATGTTTACAACTTTTATTGGAACAGATTTGCAAAAAGCCATTGCATTACTTAGGGGTAATGAAATTGTTGCAATACCAACAGAAACAGTTTATGGATTAGCTGCAAATGCTTTATGTGAAGAGGCTGTAGTGAAAATATATGAAGCTAAGCAACGACCATTTTTCAATCCATTAATAATTCATGTTGCTTCAATTGATGAAATTGATAATTATGCTAAGTGTGATGATTTGAGTCTAAAACTAGCAAAGGAATTCATGCCAGGTCCATTAACGCTTCTCTTACCTAAAAAAGATATTGTACCAGACCTTGTAACTGCAGGTTCTACAAAAGTTGCTATTCGAGTTCCTCAACACGAACTAACTCTTGAACTTTTACGGCAATTAAATTTTCCAATTGCAGCACCTAGTGCAAATCAATTTGGTTATGTAAGTCCTGTAACTGCTCAACATGTTTATGAAGGGTTACAAAGCAAAATTCCTTACATATTAGATGGTGGAAATTGCAATGTTGGATTAGAATCTACGATAATTGAAGTTGACAATAATGAAGTGATTTTGCATAGAGTTGGAGGGTTATCAATTGAACAAATAGAAAATGTAGTTGGTAAAAAAATAATTAAAAAAGAAAATGAAATAAAACCTGAAACTTCTGGTCAATTAAAAAGTCATTATGCAACGTCAACAGATTTAATTCAGGGAAATATAGACGAACTTTTGGCAATTCATCAAAACAAAAAAGTAGCCATTATTACTTTTAAAAAAACTTATTCTCAAATAACTACTTTAGATCAATTTATTCTATCAAAAGAAGGAGACTTAAATATTGCTGCTCAACAATTGTTTAAAGTGATGAGGAACATTAGATGAAAAAAAATATGACCTTATTCTTGCCGAAATTTTTCCAAACGAAGGATTAGGTTTAGCAATCAACGATAGACTACATAGAGCACAAGCCTCACAAAAAAGTTAAGATTTCCATGTGTGCTAGTTCAAAAGTTTTCTAAGTAGTTACATTTGCAAAAATGTTTTTATGGATTTCATTGGATATTTAGCATCTGCTTTTCTTGCTATTTCATTGATTGTTTCTAATAGTTTTAAGTTCAGAGTGTTTAGTTCTTTAGGCTGTTTAACTTTTATTATTTATGGTTTTGTTGTTCATGCATTTCCTGTAATGCTTGCAAATGGAATTTTATTAATAATTAATGGGTATCAACTTTGGAAGTTGACAAGAATTGAAGAAGAATTTTTGTTTGTACCAATTCTGCCAGAAAATAGAATAGTTCAAAAATTCTTAGCATATTATTCGAACGATATAAAAAATTATTTTCCTGATTTTAGTTTTGAAAAATTGCTGCCTAATCACATTAGTTATGTAGTTTTAAGAGATATTGCTATTGCTAATATTTTTGTTGCAGAAGTACAAGAAAATGGAAATGCAATTATGAAAGTAAATTATACAGTGCCTCAGTATAGAGATTTTAAGGTTACAAAATTTATTATTGAAAGAGAATCAAATACTCTTAAAGCTAAAGGAGTTAAAAAGTTAGTTTATGATTCAGTCTTTAATCCAAAGCATTTACAATTTTTAAAAGTGATGGGTTTTAGTGAAGAAATAATTAATGGACAATCATGTTGGATAAAAAATATTAAATAATGAAGCATTTATTGTCAATATTTATTTTAATAATTTCTTTTTCATCATGTAAAAACCATGAGGAAAAAAAAGATATTTCTGTTGCAATAAAAAAGGAAAAAGAATTGCCAGAATTCGTGCAAGAGTTAATGAATAAAGCAGATTCAGATTCTTCAAATATTTCTCTAAAAATCAATTTGATTGATGCTTTGGATAGTTTACAATTTAAAGAAAAAGCATTAATCGAACTTGATAAACTAATTACTAGAGATAGCTTAAACAATTCTTATTGGCTAAAACGAGGACAAATTTGTAAAGTATTAGACGATACAGCAAATGCTATTAAAGCATTCCATTATGCAGCTAAAATTTATCCTACTCCAATTGCCTTAATGGAATTAGCAAATCTTTATGCAGAAACAAAAAATCAAAAAACTATTTCTATTTGTAAGCAATTGATGAAAATGAATCCAGATGGAAAATTTGATGCAGAGGCTAATTTTTTTATGGGAGTATTTTATGCAAAAATGAATGATAACAACAATGCTTTAAAATATTTTAATTTAAGTATTGCAAAAGATTTTCATTTTGATGATGCATATATTGAAAAAGGATACTTACTTTACAACAATAAAAACTATGATGCTGCTTTAAATGTGTTTAAGCAATTAGTTGCAATAAATCAAACTTCAGCTGATGGTTATTATTGGTTGGGTAAATGTTTTGAGGCATTGAACAATAAAAGTGAAGCTATTACAAATTATAATAAAGCAATAGTTTTTAATGCTGATTTGTTTGAAGCAAAGCAAGCTATTGAGAGACTGAGTTTGAAGAAAAATTAAAAAAAATTATTATGAAGTTCTTTACTCATTTTGGTGCTTATTTAATGATGTTGAAAGGCATGTTTACAAAACCAGAAAACTGGAAAATTTATTGGAAAGAATTAATGCATCAATGTGTTGAAATTGGTGTTGGTTCATTGCCAATTGTAATTATTATTTCTTTATTCTTAGGTGCTGTAACTACTATTCAAACTGCTTATCAGTTGGTAAGTCCTTTAGTATCTGCAGAAACAATTGCTGTAATTGTAAGAGATAGTATGATTTTAGAGTTATCGCCTACAGTTGTTTGTATTGTATTAGCAGGTGTTGTGGGTAGTAAAATTGCAAGTGAACTTGGAAACATGAGGGTTACAGAACAAATAGATGCTCAAGAAATCATGGGCATTAATACCAAAAATTTTCTCATTTTACCTAAAATAACTGCTTCATTAATTGTGATTCCTTGTTTAGTTGTTTTATCTTTTGTTTTAGGAATTTGGGGAGGAAGACAGGCTGGCTCAATGACAGGGGTAATTGCCACAGATATATTTGATAGTGGCTTAAGACAAAACATGAATTTTTACAATATAAATTTTGCTTTATATAAGGCCTACACATTTGCATTTATCATTAGTAGCATTGCTGCCTATTATGGTTACAATGTAAAAGGTGGAGCATTAGAAATTGGTAGGGCCAGTACAAGTGCAGTTGTTGTAAGTTGTATTTTAATTTTAGTGGCAGATTATGCCTTAGCAGCAATACTTTTATAGGGGTTAATAGTAAATTGTTATTTATTAAGAATAAATTATTTATCAAATTAACAGTGAATTTTACATTTTATAAAAAACTACATTTTAAATATTGCACCCTGCCTTAATAGTAAGAGATACTATGAAGAGGTGATAAAAATTTACCTTAGCCAATAGAAAATTAATTTACCATATAAAATTAAATTCTTAATTTGGTTTTATAAATAACTAAATATTCTTATGAGTTGTACTTTTAATACATCATACATCATGCAGCATACAGCATACAGCATACAGCATACTTAAAGACAAACTTACTAAGCTACAATATTTATTTACTTTATTTAGTAACGAGAGGGCTCCATAATTTTTTGGCAATTCTGTTAAACAATTTTTTTAATTAACCAAAAAATAAACGATGAGAAAAATAAATATTAGATATCTTTTAATCATTTTTTTAATTACGTCAATTTTTCATTCTTGTAAAAAAAATGATGTAGATCTAAATCGAGACTTGCTCTCTGAAAAAGAAATAATTGAAAAGTTTACTGCTATTCCACAAGGGCAAAATCCTATACTACAAAAAATTGCTGACAAAATTAAATACGATAATGACCAAGCTCATTTTATTGCAGACCTTGCAAAAAGAGTTGGCTACCCAATTTGGTCAGCCTCTGAAATCAGAAGTACGAAAAATAATGTTGCACAGAGAACAGAAAGTGGCGAAGAATATGAAATGGCTTTTATTCCATTATCAATAAGCAATACACAAGATGTTGAGGGTTTTTTAGCTTGTAAAGTATATACTGACAGTGTAAAAATTAACTTATATGAAGATAAAGATTATGCACTTTATGGATTTAATAAACCTCCAACAGAAATTGATGCTGAAGATATTGCTTCAACAAGCATGTACCTTGATTTTAAAGCTTTTGGTCATAACACATTTGAAGTCACAGATTTTAATTTATTTAATACTCTTCAACCACTTTCAGACACAATTATAAAATATATATATGCAAATGTTCAAGAATCAGGTATAACAGTTACTTTATATACATTACACTGTCCACGAAATGGAGATTGCTGTGGTGGGGAAGATTTAAAATGTTGTGGTGCATGTTGGAATGTTACGATTCTTTATAATGAACCACTAGGTGGAGGATACTTTAATAGTGGTGGAGGATATAGTATTTCCGGAGGCTATAATCCAAACCTTTATGGATGGTGGATTGGTTCAAATACAAATGGTAATGTTGGTTGGAATGTAATTCCTCCGAAAGTAATAAATGCTACTAATGTTTGGCGTCAATTCGAATATTGGGAACGAATTTACTTGGGAGCAAATTTAATTGAACAAACTGAATTGTTTAATTTGATGAATGAATTTGATTTTAATGAAGAAAGTATTGATGCTTCGCATATTGTATTAATAGCATTAAAAAATAATATTCTTAATGGTCCTTATAATCAACAATCATTCGATTTAATTAAAAATTATTTTAATAGTAGTATTAACTCATTGGATCCAGTTTTAAATGCTCTATTTTGGATGAATTTCTCAGTTGAATGTGCTAGATTAAAATTAGAAAACCCATCTTGGTCTAATTTAAGAATATACTGGGAGGCTTCAAATGAAATGTTGCATTTGACACTAGATATGGCAGGAATGGTGCCAGTTTATGGGGAAGTTTTTGATATTACAAATGCAATATTATATGGACTGCAGGGTCAAGGAACTAACGCTGTATTTTCAGCAGTCGCTTCAATACCATTTGTAGGGTGGGCTGCTACACCTGCAAAATATGCGTACAAATCAGTACAAGTACTTAAGAATACAAAAGTTATTAAAGCCTCATTAAAATTTTATAAGAACACAGCAGGAAAAATAAAGTTTGGTAAAATTTCTTCAAATAAATTTAGAGAATTAATAGGTTTAATACCAGGCGACGGCAAACAAGCACATCATATTATACCTTGGGAATTGGCTGATGATGTTGGTCAAGAAGTATTACAAAAAGCAGGTAGTGCAGGTTTGCCTTTTCATCCAGATGATGTAATGAATGGCATTGGTTTAGGACCTGCACAGCATATGGGTAGTCATCCACAATACACGCAAAGAGTAAATGATGCTTTGACAGATATTTTTAACCAAAATGGTGGTACAAATATGACACCACAAGTGGCTTATAATGAAGTTCTGAATTTAACTAATAGGATAAAAACGGCAATAATTGCAAATCCAACAGTTAAGATTAATGATTTAATTTTTTAGTTATGGATTATTATAGATTGTATGAAAGCACCAATTTAAAGGAAATTGGATGTTACCCACAAAAAGAAGGGGATTTTAATATTGAATATCCTGTAATAATGGCTGATGATCCAAGGCATTTATATGGGCAAAAGATGTTTACTTATGCACATAAGGATATATACATACCTAAACATTATTTAAAAAAGCGAGCAAAAGTTACCGATATGCTTTCGTTGGGTATTCATCAAAGTGAAATTATATCAGAACGATTTAAATGTATTATAGAACAATATACACTGGATGATTTTCAGTTATTACCTATAACTTTTGAAAGAGGTGAAGAAATTTATCAATATTATTTGTTAAGAGGTATATACGATAAATTCAAATACAATTATGATTTAATTGATTTTGAAAAAAGTATAGTTACTGTTTTTAAAAGCACTTGGGAAGAAGATTATGCAGCCAAAGTGAATAATGCAAATGAATTTTTACAGTTAATAAATGCTACACATTTACCCTATCATGTAAAAATAAAACGCCCATATTTTTTGAATAGCTGTAATAAACACTTATTGGCCTTAAGATATGTATATAATGGTTATCAAATTTTTGTATCAGAAGTTTTAAAACAAAAGTTAGAAGCAGAAAAAATTACAGGTGTAAAATATTTGGGTTTAGATGAAGTTCTTTAAGTTAGGTTTTTGTTTTATTTATAACAACTTCTCCCAAAAAGGCAAGTTGCTTTTTTATTTAATGAATTTTAAGAATTATTAACCGGTACTTTTATTAATGCAACTTTCATTTATATAAGATGTTGCTTAAAAAGAAAAGTACAATTTACAATTAACAATTCAACATTATATATTCAGTCCTCCACAAGCACTAATCACTTGACCTGTTACATAGCTACTCATATCACTTGCTAAGAATAAAGTTACATCAGCAATTTCTTCAGCCTTGCCAAATCTGCTTAATGGAATTTTCTTTAAAAATTCTGCAGAAGCATCTCCATCTTTTAAATAATGAGTCATATCTGTTTCAATAAATCCTGGTGCAATTGCATTACAACGAATATTTCTACTACCTATTTCAAGAGCAATTGATTTTGTAAATCCAATAACTCCAGCTTTACTAGCAGCATAAGAACTTTGACCTGCATTGCCTCTAATTCCAATTATAGAACTCATATTAATAATGCTTCCAGCTTTAGCTTTCATCATGGGTCTAATCACTTGCTTTGTCATATTGAAAACACTCTTCAAGTTAGTCGCCATTACATCATCCCATTGTTCAGCAGTCATTCTTAATAATAGATTATCCTTACTAATACCAGCATTATTTACACACACATCAATATTTCCAAAATCTTTTAATACATCATTCACAAAAACTTCACATGCAGCAAAATCGCCAGCATTACTTTGATAAGCTTTTGCTTTTACACCCAAATTAATTAACTCATTTTCTAATGCCTATTGCCTTTTCTGCACTACTATCACTTACATAAGTAAAAGCAATATTACTACCATGCTCAGCTAATTTTAATGCAATTGCAGCTCCAATACCTCTTGCAGCACCTGTTACTATTGTTGTTTTTCCTTGAAGTAATTTCATGAGTTAAAATTTAAATACAAATAAAAAGAAATAATATTTTAGAGCCCAATTTAAATCTTTTACTTCACTTTCGTTCATCAAATTATTTCATCAAAATTAGTTTTAGCAATATCTTCGTTTTATGATTGACTATAGAAGTGATACTGTAACAAAACCCACTCCAGCAATGTTAGATGCCATGTTTAAGGCAAAAGTTGGGGATGATGTTTTTCATGAAGATCCAACTGTAAATGAATTGGAGCATTTTGCAGCTGAAATGTTTGGTATGGAAGCCAGCCTATTTTGTTCTAGTGGAACTATGACTAATCAAATTGCAATTAAATGTCATACTCAACCTGGAGATGAAGTAATTTGTGATAGAACCAGTCATATTTTTCAATATGAAGCTGGTGGTATTGCTTTCAATAGTGGCTGTTCTGTAAATGTTATTGTAGGTAATAAAGGAAGAATTTCTGTTGAACAAGTTAAAGAACACATAAATGCTGATGATGTACATAAAGCTGTAAGTAGTTTAGTAAGTTTAGAAAATACATCAAATAGAGGAGGAGGAAGCTGTTATGATTTTAATGAAATGATAAAAATCGCTGAACTCTGCAAACAAAAAGGTTTAAAATTTCATATTGATGGTGCCAGATTATTTAATGCAATTGTTGCAAAAAATGAATCGCCTAAACAATATGGTGAAATTTTCGATAGTATTTCAATTTGTTTAAGTAAAGGTCTTGGAGCACCAGTAGGAAGTTTGATCATTGGTGATAAAGAACTGATAAAAAAAGCAAGAAGAGTAAGAAAAGTTTTTGGGGGAGGAATGAGACAAGCTGGATACATTGCTGCTGCAGGATTATATGCATTACAAAATAATATTGATCGACTACAAATAGATCATAATAATGCTACAAAAATTGCTACTTCATTAAGAACAAAAAGTTTTGTAGATGAAATTTTGCCTGTAGAAACTAATATCATCATCTTTTCTGTAAAAAATGAAATGACTCCAAAACTATTTATAGAAAAGATGAAAGAGCACGAAATCTTAATGTATCCAATTTCTCCAACTCAAGTAAGAATTGTAGTTCATCTAGATATCTCAACTGAAATGATAGAAGAAACCATTCAGATTATTAGTCAGTTATAGCCAAACTTAAATTTAATCACCAATTTGAAATCAAAAAAATGCATTTTTTCGAAAATTCCTTTTACTTTTATCGAATGATTAATAAACGTATAGGTCTATTATGCCTATTGATGATGATAAGCATTTTTGCTTTTTCTCAGCAACGCCCACATTACACCCAATATATCATGAACAATTTTATTATCAATCCAGCAGTTGCTGGTATTGAAAATTATTGGGATATGAAGGCAAGTCATAGAATGCAATGGGTTGGATTGCAAGATGCTCCTGTTACAACTTATGTAACTCTACATGGACCATTGAATAAGTCTGCTTATGGTAGAGAAACGCCAACTACTTTTCATCCAGATGGAAGTAATCCAAGAGGTACTGCTTTTTGGGAAGAATATACAAAAACTGATCCTCATATGGGTTTTGGTGTTTCTTTCATCAACGATAAAACAGGTCCTTTAACTACAAATTCAGCATCTGCTTCTTTTGCTTATCATTTTGGAATTGCTCCAAAAACAAGTATATCAATAGGTGTAGGATTAGGGTTTAATCAACTGACTCTTGATGTAAATAAATTAATATTTTCTACACCTTATGATCCTGCAGTATATTCTTCTATCAATAACACTTTATTAAATAGAATTAAACCTGATGCTTCTGCTGGAATTTGGTTATACTCAAGTAGTTTCTTTCTTGGTATTTCTGCACAAGGTCTTTTATCTCAAAAAATATCTTTTTCTGATTCTTTAAAAACTACTGAAGAAGGAAAACTTGTTCCACACCTTTTTGCTTCAGCTGGTGTAAGAATGTTTTTAAGTGAAGATTGGAATTTTTTACCATCTATTACATTACGTAAAGTTGATCCATTGCCTTTGGGAATTGATATCAATGCCAAATTTCAATACAAAGATTTATTCTGGTTTGGTGGCTCATTTCGTCATCAAGATGGATTTGCAGGAATGGTTGGAATGAATGTTAGTAATACTGTAAATCTTGGCTACTCATACGATATCACGACATCACAATTAAACACAGTAAGTAAAGGAACTCACGAACTATTAGTAGGATTTTTAATAGGCAATCGATATGGTGATTGGTGTCCTAAAAACTTGTGGTAATAATGAAATTGATTAAGTTAGGGTTAATTAGCGTTGTAATTATTTTTGGAATTATTACTGCTATGGGATTGTTATTGCCATCTGAATCAAAAATTTCAAGAACAGTTGAAATTACTAAACCTGCAAAAAATATTTTGCCTTTTGTAAACAATCTATTTGGTTGGCAGAAATGGGTGATGGGATTAGAAAAAACTAACATAGAATCTGGTACTATTACTCGACTTGGAAAATCATCACTTCACATTTATTCTTCTACAAAAAATGAAGTAATTGCATCTTGGGTTGATGATAAAGGAAAGGTCAATAGAAATATAATTCAATTAATTGAAAAAGGTAATATTACAATTGTTAATTGGCAGTTTGATAATAAAGCCTCATGGTTTCCATTAGATAGATTAGGGAGTATTGTTAATGAAAAAGTCACAGGAAAAATGATGGAAGACAATCTTGCAAATTTGAAAAAAGTTGTTGAATCTTATCCATAAAAAAAGTCGAAGCAAAAACTTCGACTTTTTTTATACTAATTGGTTATGTTAATTCTTTTTTGCACCTGCAGCTTCATTAGCTTCTTTTTGTTCTCGTTTTGCAGCATTATAAGCTTTATATTTTGCTACACCCATAGCTTCTTTAAGTTTGCTGTTTTTAGTATCAGATAATTCTTTCAATTTTCCTTTCTTTTCATCTTCACCTAAAGAAGCATCATTTTTTACAATTTTAGATTGTGCACTAAATTCATCCAAAGCAGCTCTAGTTTGTTTTTGCTGCTCATCAGTTAATTCAGCTTTTTTAAAAACTTCAATTAAGTCAGCTTCTTTTTTAGCAGCAAGCTCAGCTTTTTGCTCTTTAGTTAATTTTGGTGCTTCTGCTTTAACAGTAGCAACTTCTTGTGCATTAATAAAACTCGTGATAGAGATAAATGCAACTAGGCATAAAAACATCTTTTTCATTGTTGTAATTTTTTGTGGTTATGAGGTTAATAATTTTTAATCAGGTAAAAGTTAAACAGCTTTGTTAAATAATTTATTATAATCTATATATTGTTTAAGCTTTTCTTCCATTATAATATAGACTTTATTTTTTAAATTTTCTAAATCAACAATCGATAAACCCTGAACAGAAATTTCTTCTAAAAAAACAACCCTGTTTTTTCCAGGTGTTAATGTAAATACCTCACCATAATGCATTCTTGCTAAACTATCTATCATTAAAACAGGTTTAATATTGGTTTGAGTTTCTATTGCAATTCTAAATGCACCATCGTAAAAAGATTTTAAAGGTTGTTTTAAATAATTCAAATAGCCTTCAGGAAAAATAAAAATTGAAATGCCATGATTAATTGCAGCTTTTAAAGCACGAACACTTCTTGCTCTATGTGAAGAGTTATCTCTATTAACTTGTATTACTGCTGCCTTATAAATCCATCCAAAAATGGGCATCTTTACCATTTCACCTTTGCCTAAAGCTCGTACAGGTTGCCTTACAGCTAATACAATTGGGGGTATATCTAAATAAGATAAATGATTGGCAACAAAAATATATTGTCTCTTTTTATCATGTGGTGCATCATAAATTTCTTGATGACTAATTCCAACAGTTGTATACCAGATGGCTGACCAAACTCTGCAAATTTTGTAAATAAAATTTCCACCTTTAATACCAAATAAAGCTGCAATTAAAATTAATGGTAAAGAAAAAAACATGATAATTACAAAGCTTATCAAAGCATAAATACAATAAATAATTTGCAGTATTTTTAGTAGAATTTTCAAAACGATGATTTAAGATATAACTTTTGTCCAGAGAATTTGATATTCTTTTGCAAAATTAAAAATTGGTTTTTGTACAGAATTTTTAAATATTCCAAAAACTGTACTTCCTGTTCCTGTCATAGAAGCATAATCTGCACCATTGTGATACAATAAATTTTTAATGTGTTCAATAATGAGATAATCATTTGATAAGCTCTTTTCAAAATCATTGATCAATTCTTTTTTCCATGTTTCAATGGGTTGTTGAATAATTTCTTTAATTGACTTTAAAGGATTCGCAGGTGTAATTTTAGAAAAAGCTTTAGCTGTTGAAATATGAATATTAGGATTAATTAAAACAATATCGTAAGCTGATAAATCAACAGTAGTTGCTTCTAAAACTTCACCTCTTGATGTTGCAAAGCATGGTGAATTTTTAATAAAGAAAGGACAATCACTTCCTAATTGTAAAGCATATTCTAACAATTGACCTTCAGACAATTTTAAATGAAAAATATTATTTAATAATTTTAAGGTAAAAGCACCATCAGCACTACCACCTCCTAAACCTGCACCCATTGGAACAGATTTATGCAAATGCATTTTTATTGCAGGCAGTTTAAAATCTTGCTGTAACAAATGAAATGCCCTAACACAAAGGTTTTCATTGGTGTTGCCAATAATTTGTAAGCCAGAATAAGTAAATTCTAATTTTGATTTTTTTTCTTTAGATGGAATAATTTCTAATGCATCGTTTATACTAATAGGCAAAAAAACAGTTTCCAAGTTATGAAAACCATCTGCCCTTTTTTCAACAACATTTAAACCCAGATTTATTTTTGCATTTGGGAATGAAATCATTCTTTTGGAATTATTATCAGCAAGGTTAGTAATTATAAGTAGTTGGGTTTATTTTTTTCGTCTATTTATTTCATCTCTAATAGTAATTGCTTTTAAATAATCTTCTTTCTCTAAAACAGTTTCCAAATAATGTTGTAGTTCAGAAAGACTCATATTAATTAAACTGTCTTCTGATTCTTTTTCTTTTTCTTCTATGTTAATAGATTCAATTTTTTCTTTACCTGTTTCATGTTCATCTACCAATATTCCAGAAGCTTCTAAAATATTATCATAAATATAAATTGGGCAATTAAATCTTACAGAAAGAGCCAAAGCATCACTTGTTCTACTATCAATTTCAACTGTGTCATTTTCTGTATAGCAAACTAGTTTCGAATAAAAAATTCCTTCTTGCAAATCACTAATAATAATTTCTTGCAGTTCTACTCCAAAAGATCCCATAAAATTTTTTATTAAATCGTGAGTTAAGGGTCTGCTCGGTTTTACATTTTCTAAAGCAACAGCAATGGCTTGTGCTTCAAAGCTTCCAATTACTATGGGTAATCTTCTTGCACCCCCAACTTCACCTAATACTACAGCATAAGAACTTGATGTAGTAATGCTATGAGATAAGGCAACAATTTCTAATTCAATTTTATTCATATATGCAACGAAAATAAAACAATTCAATAATTAACAAATAATGTTATTGAATAAAGTTAATTAAATGTTTGGCATATCTTAATTTCGAGGAAATGATATTTATGAAAAGGCATTTATTTTTTTGTTGTTTGATGATTTCTTTAATGACTTCTGCCCAATACAAAAATTATCAACTTTTAGAAAATGGCGATACTTTAAACAGATTGGATTTGAATGATAAAAAACAAGGTCGTTGGAAAATTCATGTAAATGCTTTGCGTATTGAACCTGCTTTTGATGAAGAAGGAATGTTTATAAATAATTTGAAAGAAGGGGTTTGGAGAAAATATGATAGTTATGGATTGTTATTGGCAAAAGAAAATTATAGATGGGGAATGAAAAATGGCTTGCAACAATATTTATCTGATGGTAGATTAATGCGTGAAGAAAGTTGGCGAGCTGTTGACCCTGTTAAAAAATTTGATACTATTGATGTACAAGATGTGTATGATGATAATTTGTATATCAGAAAAATTCTTAAAGTAGAATCCTATTCTCAACCTCATGGAACTTGGAAATATTTTGATCCTGAAACTGGCAGAACTTTAAAATCAGAAAATTTTGTTTTGGGAGAAGTCGTTCAACCTCAAGTACAACAAATAATGCCAGTTGCTGATACTGCAGTTAAAAAAACTGTTAAACCACCTGCTGTTTTAGATTATGAAAAATCTAATAAGAATAAAAAGTCTATTAAAGTTCGACATGGAGCAACTGGTGGTTAACGAGTGACAATTCTCTTTATTATTTCCATCTTAATGCAGATTTATCAGCCATAAATGAAATTGCTTGTCAGCTTGTCAGCATTTCAATGCTTGGTATTTTATTTGTCCGTTAAGAGGAAATTATTAAAACATATTGCAGATGCTGCAATTAAAATCAATTTACATATGCAAAAAGGACAAATAAGGGTTCAAACAGAAAACATTTTTCCAATCATTAAAAAGTTTTTGTACAGTGAACATGATATTTTTTTAAGAGAATTAGTGAGCAATGCAATCGATGCTTCACAGAAAGTAAAAACACTTTCTAGCATTGGTGAGGCTAAAGGCGAACTTGGAGAATTAAGAGTTGATGTGATTTTAGATGCTAAAGAAAAAACCTTAACTATAAGTGATAGAGGTGTTGGGATGACTCAAGAAGAAGTTGATAAATATTTAAATCAAGTGGCATTTAGTGGTGCTGAAGAGTTTTTAGAAAAATATAAAGATGCTAATATTATTGGTCATTTTGGATTAGGGTTTTATAGTGCTTTTATGGTGGCAGAAAAAGTTGAAGTAATTACCCAAAGTCATAATGTTGAAGCCCCAACAGTGTATTGGAGTTGCGATGGAAGCCCAGAATTTGAATTATATGAAGTTGAGAAAAAAGATAGAGGTACAAAAATTATTTTACATCTTAACGAAGAAAGTAAAGAGTTTTTAGAGCCTCATAGAGTAAAAGCAGTGTTAGATAAATTCTGTAAATTCTTACCGATCCCAATTTACTTTACAGATGTTGCTGAAGAAAAGAAAGAAGATGATGTAGAAAAATCTATCAACAACACTTCTCCAATTTGGGTAAAAAAACCAAGTGAATTAACGAAAGAAGATTACGAAAATTTTTATAAAGAATTATATCCGTTCAGTGAAACGCCATTGTTCTGGATTCATTTGAATGTTGATTATCCTTTCAACTTAACTGGTATTTTATATTTCCCAAAAATCAAGCAGAGCTACGAAATTCAGAAAGACAAAATTCAATTATACAGCAATCAGGTTTTTGTTACTGATGAGGTAAAAGAAATTGTTCCTGAATTTTTAATGTTGTTGCATGGTGTAATTGATAGTCCGGATATTCCTTTAAATGTGAGTAGAAGCTATTTACAAGGCGATCCTAATGTTAAAAAAATCAACAGCCATATCACTAAAAAAGTGGCTGATAAATTAGAAGAAATTTTTAATAAAGAAAGAGAAGATTTTCAAAACAAATGGGAGAGTTTAGGATTGTTTGTGAAATATGGTATGATGACTGATGATAAGTTTTTAGAAAAAGCCAATAAGTTTTTCGTTATGGAAGAAGCCTCCCTAAATCCCTCCAAAGGAGGGACTTTCTATACACTTGATGAATATAAAACTAGCAACTGAAGCCAATCAAAAAAATAAGGAAGGCAAACAAGTTATTTTATACACTACAAATCCTGTTCAACAAGATGCTTATATACAAGCTGCTACAGCAAAGGGTTTCATTGTAACAAAAATGGAAACTTTGGTTGATGCTAGTTTCATTAACAACATGGAAATGAAATGGGAGAATACCAGTTTTGTAAGAGTAGATGCTGATATTGCAGATAATTTAATCGATAAACAAGAATCTGCTCAAAGTGTTTTAAGCAAAGAAGAAACTGAACAATTGAAAACTTTGTTTGAGGTTAAACCTGCCGATTTACATGTAACTGTTGAAGTAAAAGGATTAAGTACTGATGTTGCACCTGTTGTTGCAACAAGACCAGAGTTTATGCGTAGAATGAAAGATATGGCTTCAATTGGAGGTGGTGGAATGATGGGCTTTTATGGTTCAATGCCAGATGAAGTTACATTAACCGTTAATGGTAATCATCCAATTTATCAAAGTTTATTAAAAGAAACCGATACCGAAAAACAACAAAAGCAAGTAAGAAATTTAGCAGATTTAGCTTTACTTTCTCAAGGATTATTAAAAGGTTCTGAACTCACCAACTTTATTAATAGAAGTGTTGAGATGATGAATTAAGAATTTGAATATTATTTTAAAGCCACAGAAATTTTTCTGTGGCTTTTTTTATTGATTTAATCTGAGATATTAACCAATGTTGACTGTTTTTTACCAACTACAATAATTTAAAGTCACTGCGAGGAACGAAGCAGTCTAATTGAAAATTGAGATTGCTTCGTTGTGCAAGAACCCAATCTTACAAAGAAGTTTATAATAATTATTTTTTAGTTAAATCAAATAATTTGTATGATAAAATAATAAAACTTTGGTTTGCTTTTTCCATATTCCAAGTAACTCTATTAAATAAATTTTCTTTTGCATCACTCATCCTATACTCAATACTTAACTTCGAAAAATTAATTCCAAGTCCAACAGAAAAAGGATTATTCGCATTATATCCACTATGGTAATTATTCATTATTAAATCTGAACCATTACCACCTTTAAATGAATACATACCTGAAATAAACAAACTTAAATTATTCGTTATGTAGCTTGTATATTTTCCTCCAAAAGTTAAATTAGTTGATTTGTAAGTTGCACTTAAATTTTCAACACCATTATTGGTTTCATGTTTCGATTCTTGAATTGTATATTCTAATAATAAACTCCATTTATTTTTATTTACAGGTAAAAAGTATTCCACTTGAAATCCATATAAATAATTGCTTTTTTGCGTTGCTTTATATTCTTTAATTACAGTATTATAATCAAATAAAGAACTTTTGCTAAAACCAAGGCCTAGTATGGGGTTAAGATACCATTTATTTTTTTGTTTATTTATGTATTTAATTGAGTTTGTCAAATTATTATATTTTATAAAATACTCCTCAATTTCTTTTTTTTCATATTGTATAGCTTCAATTTGTTTAATAGAATAATTTTCATTTCTTAATTTATTCCATAGTTGTTGTTTATAATAACGATTAGCTTTTACATGAACCTCATCTTGCGAATATTTTTTGAATACCAATTGTTCTATTAAACTACTATCTGTTTTAAAGAAGAACTTCTTATTAAATAAATCATCATATAAAAATAAACTGGCTTTTCCTTCAATAAGTACTTTTAAAAATAAAGTTTTGGTATTCCAAATAGGAGCTTCAATATTCGAATACTCACCTGGCGAATTACTAGAAGAATCTATTTGAACAGTAAATCGAATATATTTTGAATAATTATAAACTGAAAATTCTTTTACATCATCTATAGTAATTCTGGATGATTCATTGTTTATTGAAGTTTTATATTCAAATTCAGTTGGACTTTTTTGCCACTCTTTATTCTTAATAAAACATTCAGTTTTCTTTCCTTCATTATCAATAAAATATCCTTTTTCAAAATTGATTTGTGCAAATGATAAAACTGTTAATAAAGAAAATGAAATAAATAAAATGATACGATACATTTGATTAATTTTTAATTTGTTAAGCTAATATATATATATATATATATATAGTCAAAATATTTTTTAGATATTTATTTTTATGACAAAGAATTATAATCAACTAACAGGATTAAAAGCTATTACTAAAGCAAGTTTATTAGCTATTTTAAAACATCCTGGAGCAATTTTTTTTAGCTTGGTTTTTCCATTAGTTTTTATTTGGATTTTTGGTTCTTTTGGTAAAGGAGGTATTTCATCTTACAGAGTTGTTTTAGATAAAAAATCTGATACTACAAATGTATTATTATACCAAAGTTTAAAGCAAAATCCTTTATTCAGATTTGTTGAATATAGTGATACAGCTAAACAAAGATTAGATTTAGAAAAAGGAAGAATTGCAGCTGTGTTATTAATTACTTCAAAATCTGATTCATTGCAGCTTCATAAAAAATATCAAATAAATGTAACTTCAACAACAGCATCAACTCCAGATTTAACAACCATTATTCCAGTGTTGGAAAATATTGCTGATAAGTACGAAACTGCTATCAATCCTAAAAAAGAAAATTTAGTCAGCATAAGTAAACGAGTGTATGAAATAAGAGAGTTTAAGCAAATAGATTTTATACTTCCAGGTCAGATTGGTTTTTCTATTTTGTTTTCAACTCTATTTGGTGTGGCTTTTACATTCTTTAATTTAAGAGAGCAATTGGTATTAAAACGATTTTATGCATCCCCAATTAATCGTTTAAACATATTGTTTGGTATAGGTTTCAGTCGATTGGTGTTTCAAATAATCAACGTAATTGTACTGATAGTAATTGGTAAATATTTTTTAGGTTTTACTCTAGCACATGGAATGATTACGTTTATAGAAATCATGTTTTTGTCATTCTTTTTGTTATTGACATTAATGGGAGTTGGGTTAATTTTTTCGAGTATTGTAAAAACAGATTCTACAATTCCATTGCTCATAAATTTATTTAGTTTACCACAAATTTTATTGAGTGGAACTTTTTTTTCTATTTCAGTTTTTCCAACTTGGATGCAAATCCTTTGTAAAACTTTACCACTAACACATTTTAATATTGCCATGCGAAAAATTTCTTTTGAAGGCTTAGGAATTTTAGATTGCTGGGATAATGTAGGAGTTATTGCAATTTGGTTTGTTGTAGTTTATGTATTGGTATATAAATATTTTAAATGGGAATAATTCAATTTATGATTTGGAGATTTCGGATTTACGATTTGCATTTAGTAAATGGTTTTCTCAAATATCATATATGATAAAAAAATAATTCGTAAATCTTAAATCACAAAATCGTAAATGACTATGAGAGATTTGACTTGGAAAAAAATTGATTCGAAATATATTTTACA
The DNA here is from genome assembly GCA_963716885.1 of uncultured Chitinophagaceae bacterium. Lineage (GTDB taxonomy): Bacteria > Bacteroidota > Bacteroidia > Chitinophagales > Chitinophagaceae > CAIVPM01. The sequence continues at coordinate 400,386 of CAVQUL010000006.1, forward strand.
AGATACTTGGGCAACTGTAAAATCAGATACTTGTCAACGGCCAGATGGTAAAATTATAGAACCTTATTATGTGTACGATTTTCCAGATTGGGTTACAGCATTTTCTATAACTAAAGAAGGTAAGGTAATTGTTGAAAGACAGTTTAGATATGCATTAGGACAAACTCATTTTGAAATGCCTGGTGGCTGTGTAGATGCATCTGATGCTAGTTTTCAGGATGCAGTTGCAAGAGAATTATTAGAAGAAACGGGTTATGCTTTCTCAAATTTTGAATCGCTAGGAACATCTTCAGCAAATCCTTCTACAAACAGCAATCTGATGCATTATTTTTTAGCAACTGGAGGAGAAAAAGTTGCTGAACAAAATTTTGATGAAGGAGAAGATATTGAAGTGTATTTAATGACTATTGATGAAGTGATTGAATTAGTTAAAACCAATCAAATTATTCAAAGCATGCACCTCGATTTAATTTATAAAGCCTTAATAAAATTGGGAAAACTACAGTTTGTTTAGAGCATTAATCGTCTCCATTACTTTTCGAAAACCTTTTGATGATTCCTCGTCCACTTTCTCTAATGAAAGTTACAATTTCATCTCTTTCGTCACTAGCACTAATTTCTTCTTCAATGTATTCTAATGCTTGAGAGGTGTTTAAACCTTTATTGTAAATAAATCTATAGATATCTAAAATATGATTGATTTGGTTTACTGTAAAACCTCTTCTTTTTAGTCCAACACTATTTACACCACCATAACTTAATGGATTACGAATAGCTTTAATGTAAGGAGGTACATCTTTACTAACTAAAGAACCTCCAGCAATAAATGTATGTTGACCAATTTGCACAAATTGATGCACAGCACTTACACCACCAATTACTACCCAATCTCCAATATTAACATGTCCAGCAACTTGAACACTATTGCTTAAAATAACATTGTTGCCAATACTGCAATCATGAGCAATATGGCTATAAGCCATTAACAAACAATTGTTTCCAACATTGGTTTTGCCTCTTTCGTCTGTTCCTCTATTAATCGTTACAAATTCTCTAATAGTAGTATTGTCGCCAACTTCCACAATGGTTTTTTCTCCTGCAAATTTCAAATCTTGTGGAACTGCACTAATAACAGCACCAGGAAAAATCCTGCAATTTTTACCTATTCTACTGCCATCCATTATGGTTACATTACTACCAATCCAAGTGCCTTCACCAATTTGTACATCACCATGAATCACAGTAAATGGGTCAATTTTTACATTGGGTGCAATAGTTGCGTTGGGGTCGATATATGTGTATGGATGTGTCATCCTCTTTTTTTAGGCAGGCAAAAATAAGGTTATGAATTGGTTATTATGAATTGTTATGATGAAAAAAGGAGAAGCTAGGCCTCTCCTTTGATATATTTTAAGCTTTATTTTAGGCTATCGTTATAGTTTGATCTAAATAAACGTCTTGAATTGCGTTCAATATTCCAACTCCTTCATTCATTGGACGTTGGAAAGCTTTACGACCAGAAATTAATCCCATTCCACCAGCACGTTTATTAATAACTGCAGTTGTTACAGCTTCAGCCATATCACTTGCACCAGAACTTGCACCACCACTATTAATTAAACCAGCACGACCCATATAACAATTGGCAACTTGGTATCTTGTTAAATCAATTGGATGTTCTGAAGTTAATTGAGTATAGATTCTTTCATCATTTTTACCATATGCACTTTCTTTAGTGTTTAAAGCTTTATAACCACCATTATTTTCTGGAAGTTTTTGTTTAATGATATCAGCTTCAATTGTAACACCTAAATGGTTGGCTTGTCCTGTTAAATCTGTAGAAACATGGTAATCAACTCCATCTTTTTTAAATCCAGGATTACGTAAATAGCACCATAAAATAGTTGCCATTCCTAATTCATGTGCCATTTCAAAAGCTTTGCTTACTTCTTGAATTTGACGAGCACTTTCATCACTACCAAAATAAATAGTTGCTCCAACAGCTGTTGCACCCAAATTCCAACTTGCTTTTAAAGATGCAAACATGATTTGATCGAATTTATTTGGGTAAGTCAAAAATTCGTTATGATTAATTTTTACAATCAAAGGAATTTTATGAGCATATTTTCTAGATAAAAAGCCTAAGCCACCATAAGTTGTAGCCACTGCATTACAACCACCTTCAATAGCAAGATTGATAATATTTTCAGGATCGAAATAAATAGGATTTTTTGCAAAAGATGCACCAGCACTATGTTCAATACCTTGATCAACAGGTAAAATGGATAAATAACCAGTATTAGCTAATCTGCCATTACCATACATAGCCTGTAAATTTCTTAAAACTTGAGGATTACGATCACTATTGATGAAAATACGATCAACAAAATCAGAACCTGGTAAGTGTAATTGAGATTTGTCAATTGTTTTACATTGATGATTTAAAAGATATTCTGCTTTTTCGCCTAATAGTTGCTGGATGTTTGCATTAGCCATAAAATTTGTTTTGAAATAGTATTAATTAATGATGAAATTTCTAAGTTTTAGTGTGCAAATATAAGACTGAAGACTTAATAAAATAAGCGATTTATATGATTAACATCATCATTGTATTTTCTAAATAAATTTTCTAATACATTTGTGAAAACAATTTATATGAAAAAAGTTTATACATTAATCGTTACAATTTTATTTAGTGGAGTTTTATTAGCTCAGCCACCAAAAGGACCTGCTAATGCTGGAATGACTTTTGGTGAAAAAACTTCAGCTGAAGGTGCAGTAAAAACAACTGAACTTTTAGTGAAACTTGGTACTGAAAAAACAATTGAAGTTGTAGTAGAAGGCGAAGTTGTAGAAGTTTGTAAAGCTGAAGGTTGTTGGTTAAAAATAAAAGCTGCAGATAAAACGATTATGGTTAAAATGAAAGATCATAAATTTTTAGTGCCATTAGATATGAATGGAAAAACTATTGCTATTAAAGGGACAGCTGAAAACAAGCTAACTAGCATTGAAATGTTGAAGCATTATGCTGAAGATGCAAATAAATCTCAAGCAGAAATTGATGCAATAAAAGAGCCAAAAAAGGAAATTATTATTCATGCAACGGGAATTTATGTAATTAAATAATTAATTTATTATTTAAATTATTAATAAGCCTCCTATAATGGAGGCTTATTAATTAAACAGAAATAGAGTGAAGAAACTAAATGCTTTTTTGCAAATTTTAAGATGGCCAAATTTGTTATTTATTGGAATAACTCAGTTGTTATTTCATTACAGTATCATTCAAATTAATTTAAAGTCAATTGATATTGAACCAAGAATTCATGGCTTAAATTTAATACTCATCATCATTGCATCAATTTGTATAGCTGGTGCTGGAAATATTATTAATGATTATTTTGATGTAAATATTGATGTTATTAATAAACCCAACAAAGTTGTAATTAACCAATACATCAAAAAAAGATGGGCGATTTTTTGGCACTTAATTTTAAGTTTAGTGGGTATTGTTTTAAGTTTCTATGTGGCCAATAGCATTAATTGTATTTGGATAGGAATATTAAACTCACTAAGTGTTTTTTTGTTGTTTATCTACTCTGCTTCTTTAAAGAAAAAATTTATTATTGGTAATATTTTAATTTCATTACTTACTGCATGGGTGATTTTAGTTTTAGTCTTGCCTGAATATTTCGAGTTGATCAAGTATCAATTCGTCAGTCTAGAAAACTATTATAAAATTTTTAGAATTGGAATTTTGTATGCTACTTTTTCTTTTATCATTTCTTTAATTAGAGAAGTAATAAAAGATATTGAAGACGTGGATGGTGATCGTGAAAACAAGTGTAGAACATTGCCCATAGTTTTAGGAACAAATGCAGCAAAAGTGTTTATTACTGTTTGGTTAATGGTTATTATTACATTACTTATTATAGCTCAGGTATATGTTGTTAGTTTTGGATGGTGGTTAAGCATTGTTTATGCATTTGCATTTTTAATTTGGCCTTTAGTTTCTATTCAGAAAAAATTATTAAAAGCAACTAAAGTTTCAGACTATTCTGAATTGAGCAAAAAAGTGAAATGGGTGATGATGTCTGGAATACTGTCTATGATATTTTTTGCATATTATTTATAAATATTTTTTAATGGAAACTTCAATTATTTTGGCATCTCAATCGCCACGAAGAAAACAATTATTAGAATGGGCAGAAATTAAATTTACAGTTCAAGTTGCAAATACTAATGAAGAGTTTCCATCAAATATTTCTATTCATGAAGCTCCTGTTTTTATTGCAAGAGAAAAAGCACAAATTGTGCAAGAAAAAACTAACAAAGAGTCTATAATTATTGCAGCAGATACAATCGTTGTTTTAGAAAATGAAATTTTAGGGAAGCCTAAAGATAGAGTAGAAGCCATAGATTTTTTAACTAAGTTATCTAATAAAACTCATCAAGTTATTACAGGTGTTGTGTTATTGAAAGATGATATTGAAATTGCATTTTCAGAAACTACTTTAGTTGAATTTCATTCTCTTACTTTAGAACAAATAGAATTTTATGTAGATGAGTACAAGCCTTATGATAAAGCTGGTGGTTATGCTATTCAAGAATGGATAGGAGTTGTTGGAATTAAGAAAATTACTGGAGATTTTTATAATGTAATGGGATTGCCTATTAGTAGGGTTGTGCAAGAGTTGAATAAACTTTAAATAAAAATGCCCCCAAATTTTTGAGGGCATTTTTATTATGCTACTAGCTTTTCTTTTTTTCGTTTAATTTGATTAATTGCTGAGTCTAATGCATTATCAAAAGATTCTTCGAAAGACTTTGAAGATGATTTTACAAACATTTCATGTTTAGGGATATGCACTCTTATTTCTGCAACTTTGTCTTTAATATTATGAACTACATTATCTAATTTAAGATAAATATCTACCTTAATAATCTTATCATGAAACTGACTAATTTTTTGAATTTTTTTATTTACGTAATCTAAAAGTTTTGCATCTGCATCAAAATGTACTGACTGAATGTTTACTGTCATAATTGTCGTTTTAAAAGTGATAAAAAAAGAAAATTTAAGTGTAGTTTTATTACATATGCTTTGTATATTTTTGAGAACTCAATGTAGTCAATAAAGCTGATATTACCAACTCGTTTTTGTTAAATATTCAAACAGATTTTATAACTAATTATGCTTTAGGATGAGCTTTTTTAAAAACTTCTTTTAGCTTTTCAATACTGTTGTGGGTATATACTTGAGTTGCTGCTAAACTACTATGACCTAACAACTCTTTTACTGCATTAATTTCGGCACCATTATTCATTAAATGTGTTGCAAAACTGTGCCTTAAAATGTGTGGACTTTTCTTTTTTATAGTTGTAATAAAAGCCAAATATTTTTTTACAAATCCATAAACATATCTTGGATTCAATGGGCTTCCTTTCACAGTTACAAAAACAAACTCTTTATTATCTGTTGGGTTATTATTATTAAAATTCTTTAAGGCAGCCAATAAATCATTATTTAATGGAATTAGTCTTTCTTTATTTCCTTTACCAAATACTTTTAATTGTTTATTCGAAAAGTCAATTTGATGTGTTTTTAAATGAATTAATTCACTCAATCGAATACCAGTTGCATAAAAAAGTAATAGAACCATTTTTTGAGTTTGATCAGTCCAACTATCACTAAATTCTACATGATTAAATAAAGTGTTTAACTGATCTTCTTCAATAAAGCTGGGTAATCTTTTTGAAATTTTTGGTGAAATAATTACAGTCATCGGACTTTGTTCTAAATGCTCATTTTTAATTAAGAATTTAGTTAAAGATTTTAAAGTAGAAATTTTTCTATTAATGCTTTTAGATTGTAACTCATCTTCTTTTAAAGATGCTAGCCAAGTTCTAATCATCGAGCTATTTAATTCCTTAATAGTCGTTAGCTGATATTGTGCTTCTATAAAACTAAAAAATTGATGTAAATCTGTTTCGTATGCAGTTATTGTATGCTTTGAATATCTTTTTTCGAATTTAAGATATTCAAGAAATGGGGTTTGATATTTTTCTTGAAAAGTTGTAGGCATAAAAAAGTAGCCTAAAGTAATTACAAAAGGCTACTAAAATATATTTGGGGAAATAAAAAACTACTTTTCTATTTTTCCACTCGCAATTTGTTGCTTGTAGATCGCTTTTAAAACTTGACCACGACGAACAACAGACGGTTTTGTAAACGCTTGTCTTTCTCTTAGATTAAGTAAAGTTTTGCTCTTTTCAAATTTCTTTTTGTATTTCTTTAGAGCTTTGTCGATGTTTTCGCAATCTTTTGAATCAATTATTAACATAAATTATATACCTCCTTAATGGTTTGGGCGGCGAAGATAAGGAGTTCTAATTAATTACCAAAAAAGATAAGTGTATTCCTTAATTTTGCAAACCGAAAAAAGAATATTTCTTTCTAATCATATAAATAATAAAAGAATAAAATGTTAAGTGCAAAGAATATAACATTGGCATATGGAAAAAGAGTGTTGTTCGATGAAGTGAACATCAACTTCATTAAAGGCAATTGTTATGGTGTAATTGGTGCTAATGGAGCTGGAAAATCTACTTTTCTAAAAATCTTAAGTGGTGAAATAGAACCCAATAAAGGTTTTGTTGAAATAACTCCTGGCGAAAGAATGGCTGTTTTAAAACAAAATCAATTTGAATTCGACAATGAAACTGTTATCAATACAGTTTTAATGGGCCATAAGAAAATGATGGATGTGATGAAAGCAAAAGATGCTATTTATCTTGATCCAGAAGCTACTGAAGATGACTACATGAAAGCATCTGAATTGGAAGCAGAATTTGGAGAAATGGGAGGTTACACAGCAGAAAGTGATGCAGCTTCTTTTTTAGGTAGTCTTGGTGTAGTTGAAGAATTTCATCAAACCTTAATGAAAGATATTCCTGGAAATATGAAAGTTCGTGTTTTATTAGCACAAGCTTTATTTGGAAATCCAGATATTCTTTTATTAGATGAGCCTACGAATGGTTTGGATATTGAAACGATTGGTTGGTTAGAAAACTTCTTGGCAGATTATCCAAACATTGTTTTAGTGGTGAGTCACGATAGACACTTTTTAGATTCTGTTTGTACTCACGTTGCAGATGTTGATAGAAGTAAGATTAAAGCATTTACAGGAAACTATTCTTTCTGGTACGAAAGTTCTCAATTAATGTCTCGACAAATTAACGATAAGAATAAAAAGACTGAAGATAAAAGACAAGCTTTAATCGATTTTATTGCACGTTTCTCTGCCAATGCAAGTAAAAGTAAACAAGCAACATCTCGTAAAAAAGCTTTAGAGAAATTGACTATTGATGAAATAGAACCATCAAATAGAAAGTATCCTGGAATTATTTTTCAACCATTAAGAGAAGTTGGAAATCAAATTCTAAATATTGAAAATTTAAGTAGTTCAGTTGATGGAAGAAAGTTATTTGATAAAGTAAGTTTTAGTATTAATAAAGGAGAAAAAATTGCTTTTTTAAGTAAAGACCCTTTAGCAGTTACGAATTTCTTTGAAATTATTAACGATAAGTTAAAAGCAAATTCTGGTAAATATGAATGGGGAACAACAATCACAAAAGCATATTTACCTTACGAAAATGAAGAGTTTTTTAAACAAGGCGATACTTTAATGGATTGGTTACGTCAGTTTGTACCAGCACATGTTACAGATGCAGATGAACCATTTTTAAGAGGATTTTTAGGTAAGATGTTATTCAGTGGTGATGATATCATGAAAAAAACTAATGTACTAAGTGGGGGAGAAAAAGTACGTTGTATGATTAGTAGAATGATGCTACAAAATCCTAATCTTGTGGTTTTAGATCAGCCAACCAATCACTTAGATTTAGAAAGTATTCAGAGCTTTAATGAAGGTTGTCAAAACTTTCCAGGAATAGTTTTAATTACTTCTCATGATCATACTTTTATGCAAACAGTTGCCAATAGAATTATTGAATTAACGCCAAATGGTATCATTGATAGATTAACAACATTTGATGAATACATGGAAGATAAAAGAGTAAAAGAATTAAGAGCAGAAATGTATAACTAAAATAAAAATCCCAAACTTCAATTTGGGATTTTTATTATGCATAAATTTCAAGTAAACCATCAGGTAGGTTTAAATGAACTGCTTTCTTTTTGTGGTCTATTTTTAGTAAACTTTCTTCATGCATAGGTAAATAGGCTTCTTTGCCTTTGTAATCTACAGTCAATAAAACTTGATGTGGTTGTTCAATTACTTCATTAATTACACCAATTAATTCATTTTCATTAAAAGCATTATAACCAATTAAAGTAATAGGAGCATTTTTATTTGAAACTTTATTAAAATCTTCTTGTAATAACCAAACTGGTTTACTGATCAATCTTGCAGCAGATTCTTTGCTATTACAATCTTCAAACAAAACATAACTTTCATCATTTGTTTTTGCTTTTACTTCTTTTATAAAAAAAGGAAGCAATGAGTTTTTTGTAGTTTCTACAAATAAAACTTCAACATTTTTTAAAGTAGATTTTTTTCCTAAACTGTGTAATAAAATTACTTGACCATTCACTCCAAATGTGGCTACAAGTTTTCCTATTTTTATATGTTGATGCAAAACGAAAGATTAATGTTTTTAAAAACAAAAGCCTCAGAGAACTGAGGCTTTCATTATGTTGTAAGGTTATTAAGCCTCTGAAGATTCTGGTGAAGTTGGTTCTTCTACAGTTGGAGTTTCCTCAATTACTGGAGCTACTTCAACTACAGCTTCAACTTTTTTCACAACAGGCATTTGTTTTTTAGATTGTCTAGCTTTTTTATGCTCTGTGCTTCTACGTTGAAGACTAGCTTCATGTTCTGTATGCCATGCTTGGAATTTTTCCATAGCAGCAGCATCATCAAACAAACCTAATTTAACACCACGTAACAAATGTTTTAAGAACAACACTCCTTTGAACGATAATATTCTATGAACAGTATCAGTTGGTTGAGCTCCTTTGTGTAACCATTCTAAGGCTTTTTGACGATCAAGCTGAATTGTTGCAGGAACAGTTAGTGGGTTATAGGTTCCCAATTTTTGGATGAATTTACCATCTCTTGGGGCACGAGCATCAGCAACTACGATGAAGTAGAATGGACGCTTTTTACTGCCGTGTCTTTGCAGGCGGATTTTAACTGCCATTTAAATAGAAATTTTAGGCGTTTATGAAAATATTTTCGCGGCGAATGTACAAGAGTTTTTAGAATAAAACAAATGAATTTCTATGCTAAAAATAAGAAAATAGTGGGCTTTTTATGAATATCTAAATTGGTTTGCTGCCATTTGCCAATTGTTTGTGTAACGATATGTTCTTGATTAGAAGTTAAATCCACAGCTATGCAGAGTTTAGTTTGTTGTTTTAAGGTTTGAACAATATCCTTAAACATTTGATTATTTCTGTATGGCGTTTCAATAAAAATTTGTGTGCAATTATGGATTGATGAATAATTTTCTAGTTCTTTTAACTTCTTTTTTCTTTCAGAAGAATCAATTGGCAAGTAACCTACAAATTGAAAACTTTGTCCATTTAAACCACTTGCCATTAAGGCAAGAAGAATACTATTTGGTCCAACTAAAGGAATAATATTTGCTTTTAATTCATGTGCAACATCAACTAAAATTTGACCAGGATCAGCCACACAAGGACAACCTGCTTCACTAACAATGCCAATGGTTTTATTGGCTTTAATAGCTTGAGTAAAAGAATTTTTAACCTCATGTTCGGCTTTATGAATATTGTACCATTGATAATTATCGATGATCATTTCTTTCCATAAAGTTTTAAAATATCTTCTTGTCGTTTTTTCATTTTCTACAAAAAAAACATCACATTTTTTTATGTTTTCTAAAACGTAATGGGGAATTGTTTGATTCGTATTCTCTGCTAATACCGTTGGTATTAAATAAACTGTTGCTTTTTTATTCATTTGATGATAAAAGTTTTTGAACAGTTTGTACTAGATCTTTAGCAGAAAATGGTTTTGTAATATATCCATTTGCACCCAATGAAAGTCCATAATCTATGTCTAAAATATCGGCTCTTGCAGAGAGAAAACAAAATGAAATGGTTTTTGTATTTTCATCTTCTCTAAGTTTTTGTAATACCTGAAAGCCATCCATTTCTGGCATCATTACATCGCACAGAATTAAATCTGGAGTAAAAGTTTCTAATTTTTGAAATGCTTCTGCACCTGAACTTGCTTTAAAACAAGTAAATCCAGAGATTTCCAAAATTGTTCCAATGTTGTTGAGAATAGCTAACTCATCTTCAATAATGAGAATAGTGTTTTTGTTCATTAAGATTGATATGGCAGTTTGAGTGTAAATATACTGCCTTTATTCATAATACTTTTTACAGCTACATAACCTTTATGTTGTTCTGTAAAATATTTAGTTACAATTAATCCAATTCCAGTACCAGAAATATTTGAAGTATTGGTTGCTCTAAAGAATGAAGTAAACAAGTTTTCTATCTCATTTTTAGGAATTCCAATACCATCGTCAACTACAGAAATTGTAAAATATGTGTTTGAAAATCCAACTCTTAATTTAGGATTTGATTTGCTTGAAGAATATTTAAAAGCATTTTGCAAAATATTTTGCAAAGCATGTTCTAACATTTTTTGATCTATTAAAGCTTTAATGGGTTCTCTTCTTATTTCTATATCAACTTTTCTTCCATCTTTCCATGGATTGAAATTGTTAGAAATAACTCGTTTTGCAAATTCAACAATATCAACCATTGAGGTATTAACAACAATTTTTCCAGCCTCAATTTTGCTCACCATTAAAAGGTCTTGCATAAATGAAGTCATTTTTTCAACCTCATCAATAATTTGTTTGGTATAAACTGATACTTCATCATAGCCCTTACCAGTTTGTATCATTAACTCCAATATTTCTGCACTTGAAGAAATAACAGTAAGTGGTGTTCTCAATTCATGAGATACCATATTTACAAAAGCAGTTTTTAGTTCGTTAAGTTCTTTTTCTTTCTTAATGAGGTCTAAAAGTTGGGTTTCTTGTAATTTTTCGTTAGTAATGTCAGATAAAGTGGCCAATATTCCTTGTTTATCATCTTCAACGTTAAATGAACGTTGTAAATTGTATTTTAAGATTTTTTCTTTGCCATCCTTACTTAAAATATTCACTTCTCCAGAATGATCATTTTGTTTGCCAGAAAGGATATTAAACACTTTTGCATATAAATCGTAACGTTTGATAGATAATAAATCAAAGATGGGTTTAGTTTGGTAATGCTCAGATAATTGCCCACTTAATTCTTGCCAAGCTTTATTTACAAATTTTAGTTTTAATTCATCATCAGTATGAATTACAACATCATTAATAGAGTTTAAAGTATTAAAGAATTGATCTGTAGATTTTTTCAGTTTAAACTCTAGATTTTTTTGAGCAGAGATATCAATGCTTTGCTCAATAACATTTTCTAATTCTCCATTTTGATTAAAAACAGGATAACATGTTCTAAGTAAATATTGAGTTTGTTTAGATGGTGCAATTGAAACTTCCTCCCAAATAATGGCTTTCTTATAGTCAATTACTTTTGTAATGTTATCAACTCTATTCTTTGCTGTATCTAATGAAAGATTGGCATAGGAAAAATATTGTGTAAGTGTTTTGCCAACAGCCCATTTCCTTTTTTCATGACTATTGATATAAGCTTTATTTGCAAATACAATTTGGTGGTCTAAATTAAAAAGTGCGATTTCTCCTGGAATATTGTGTAAAGCATTTTCTAAAAATGCACTATTTTTTTCTTTGTAAAAAGATGAAGTACTTAATTTTTGCTCTTTGTAAATCCAGATATGACCATGAAGTTCATTTCCATGATAAATTGGAAGATAATCTCTTAATAAAGTTTTGCCATTTCTTAATTTCCAAACTTCGCTTTTAACTAATTCAGCAGTTTCAGGGTATTCAAGAATGGTTTTCTCGAAATGTGCTGCTTTTTCAAACTTTAAGCTAAAAGCACTCGCAGTATCTAATACATTGGTATTAATGAGTTGTTGGGGAGAATATTTGAGTTGAAATAAATTACAGAATAATGGATTTACAAACTCTATGTTTCTTTCTAAATCTTCAATTAATATGCCTAGTTCAACTGACTCAAATATGAAATCAAGGCTTTCGTGTATCAGTAGATTTGATTTCTTTTGAGTTGGGTTAAACATAATTTAAAATCTAAATTTTCAATATCTTTCGCATCAGTTCAGATTTCGTTCTAACTCCCATTTTACGATACACATTTTTTAAATGATCGTTAACAGTTGTTGAAGAAATGCCTAAAACCTGTGCAATTTCTTTGTAGGATAAACCTTTCAACAGTTCATCTACTACTTGTTTTTCTCTTGGAGTAAAGCCATAATCATTCGTATCAAGCGTTACTGTTTGTTTTTTAATTTGATTAAATAACTTTAAAGCAACTTGAGGCGATAATAATGCTCCTCCATTTCTGATAATGTCGATTTGACCAATAAGTTCCTGTATTTTAAAAGGTTTTAAAACATAACCATTTGCACCTCTTTCAATACAGTTATAAATCGTTTCATCATCATCATTTCCAGTTATTACAACTACATACACATCATGCCAAATTTCTCTTATGTATGTAATTCCTTCAATACCTGGAATTCCTGGTAAACCCAAATCGCAAAAAATAATATCGGGTTCATCAGTTTCTTTTCTTTTTTCCAAGAACTGTTCGATACTGTTGCAACTGAATGCAATATGAGTATCGGTTTGTGTTGAGATAAATGTTTCAAAATTTCTTCTCAACGATATATCGTCTTCAATTATTCCAATTGTTATCATTTGCCGAAGATAATCATTAGCTTAAGATAGCAAAAGGATAATTCAAAAATTATTTGTGTATTTTCTACACAAATTCGTTTGCATGAGTAACTAAGTTTAGTAGATACTAAACTTTATTGCTGTCTTGTCTTAATGGTAATTTGTAAGCTTACAAATAAGGATATTGGATTTTAAAGCCTCCTTAAGACTAAACAGCCTGTTACTGTTTGCGTTACAAAATTGCTTTAGATATCGTTAGTGTAAAATCCCTTATTCAAGGGAGTGTGTAGAAAATTAACTACAAATTCTTTTAAAAAAGATTGAATATAAATTTAAAAATGTGCTATTAGTTGTTCAAATTCAACAACATATCTCTTGTCATAGTCTCTAAATTATATTCATGATTCCAGCCCCAATCTTTTCTTGCAATTGAATCATCAATGCTTTGAGGCCAACTATTTGCAATAGTTTGTCTATAATCTTCTTTATATGAGATTTTAAAATCTGGAATATTTTTTTGTATTTCAGCAGCAATTTCCTTTGGTGAAAAACTCATACTCGAAACATTGTATGAATGACGAACTGAAATTTTTTCTGCTGGTGCCTCCATCAATTCAATTGTTGCTTTAATGGCATCTGGCATATACATCATTGGTAAATAAGTGTCTTCATTTAAAAAACATTCGTATTTTTTATTTTTGATTGCTTGATAATAAATTTCTATAGCATAATCTGTTGTACCACCACCAGGTGCAGATTTATAACTAATTAAACCAGGATAACGCAAACTTCTTACATCAACACCATATCTATTAAAATAATAATTACACCAAAACTCACCAGCATATTTACTAATGCCATAAACAGTTGTAGGCTCAATAATTGTTTGTTGAGGACAATTTTGTTTAGGACTTGTTGGTCCAAAAACTGCAATACTGCTTGGCCAATAATACTTTCTTTATTTGCTCTTCTTTAGCAATATCTAAAACATTTAAAAGGCTTTGCATATTTAAACTCCATGCAAGGTTTGGATTTTTTTCTCCAGTTGCAGAAAGAATTGCTGCTAATAAATATATCTGTGTAATGTTTTGTCGAATTACTTGAACATGTAACATTTCTTTATTCATAACATCCAAGCTTACATATGGTCCAGTTCCTTTAAGTAAATCATTTTCTTCTCTTAAATCAGATGCTATTACGTTACTGTTGCCATATATATTTCTAAGTGCAAGTGTTAATTCAACACCAATCTGTCCTGATGCACCAATTACTAAAATTTTTTCTTTTTGCATTTGTATCCTTAGTTTTAAAAAATCAAATATCTATTATTTTTTATTTGCTTTAGAAAATTATTCAGCATGAGATTTTTATTTTTACTTTTTTTCTTGCTTTCTCAAACTATTCAAGCTCAAGAAATTTTGCCTGGGGCTTTCCAAACCAATCAATACTTCAACCTGTTGAAAGATAAAAGAGTTGCAGTTTTTGCTAACCATACTTCAACTATTTATAAAACACATTTAATAGATACTTTAATAAATTCTAACATAAATGTGGTTAAGATTTTTGCACCTGAACATGGTTTTCGTGGAGTTGCTGATGCAGGCAATAAAATCAATAATGAAATTGATGAGCAAACAAATATTTCAATTATTTCTTTATATGGTAAAAAGAATAAGCCATCGAAATCAGATTTATACGATGTTGATGTAATGATTTTTGATATGCAAGATGTTGGAGTAAGATTTTATACTTATATATCATCGTTGCAATATTATATTGAAGCAGCAATTGAAAATGATAAGCCATTAATTATTTTAGATAGACCCAATCCAAATGGTTTTTATGTTGATGGTCCGGTACTTGAAAAAGATTTTACAAGTTTTGTTGGCATGCAAGAAATACCAATTGTTTATGGAATGACAATAGGTGAATATGCAGAAATGTTGATTGGAGAAGAATGGTTGGCTTGGAAAAACATTCGAAAGATTGATAATAGAATTTCACTTGGTGAGTTATTAGGCTTTGAAAAAGAAAAAAATAATTTTTCATTAACTATAATTCCTTGTCAAAATTATACGCATAGTTCAATGTATGAATTGCCCATTCCACCTTCACCAAATTTGCCTAATATGCAAGCAATTTATTGGTATCCTTCAACATGTTTATTTGAAGGAACAGTTTTAAGTGAAGGAAGGGGAACTGATTATCCATTTTGTATTTTTGGTCATCCTAGTTATTCTAAAAATTTATTTTCATTCACTCCAATAAGTAAAGTAGGTGCTGCAAATCCAAAATTTAAAAATCAAATTTGTTATGGATGGAATGTTTACAATGCTGATATAAATGAAACTTTAAAAACCTTGAATAAAAAAATACAAGTAAATTATTTGATTGATGCTTATAAATTATTTACAAATAAAAATGATTTTTTTATTAAGCCAAAAACTGAAATTGAAGTTGATTATTTTTTCAACAAACTAGTTGGTTCTAATAAATTGTTGAATCAATTAAAACAGAATAAAACTGAACAAGAAATTAGAAATAGTTGGCAGCTAAAGTTGAACAATTTTAAAAAAATTAGAAAGAAATATTTACTGTATAAAGATTTTGAATAAACTATTTATACTCTCCAAATTCTTTTCTTAATACATCAGCAATTTCACCAAGTGTACATTTGTTTTCAACAGCTTCAATTACAAAAGGCATTAAGTTAGAACCATTTTTTGCAGCAGTAGCAATACTTTCAAGACATTGAATTGCTTTAATTGAATCTCTATTATTTTTCAATTTAGTTATCTTATCAACTTGTAATTGACGAATACTATCATCTATTCTTAAATAGAGGAGTATCGTAGGTTTCTTCACTTTCAAAATTATTAACTCCAACAATAATTTTTTCATTTGGTTTCTATATTTCTTTGATATTCGTAAGCACTTTTTGCAATTTCATCTTGCATAAAACCTTGTTCAATTGCAGCAACACTGCCACCCAGAGCATCAATCTTTTGAATTAAATCCCATAGCTTTTGTTCAACTTCATTCGTTAAGTTTTCAATAAAATAACTTCCTGCTAAAGGATCAACAGTATCAACAACACCACTTTCAAAAGCAACAATTTGTTGTGTTCTTAATGCAATTCCTGCAGCTTCTTCAGTTGGTAAACTTAAAGCTTCATCATAACCATTGGTATGTAAACTTTGTGTTCCACCTAAAACTGCATGCAAGTGTTTGAAGTGTTACTCTAGAAATATTATTTAAAGGTTGTTGTGCAGTTAAAGTACTGCCTCCAGTTTGTGTATGAAAACGAAGCATCATAGCTTTTGCGTCAGTTGCTCCTAAATCTTTCATCATCTTAGCCCACATTCTTCTTGCAGCTCTAAACTTGGCTACTTCTTCAAATAAATTATTATGAGCATTAAAAAAGAATGATAATCTTTTTCCAAAAACATTAATGTCTAAACCTTTTGCCAAAGCAGCTTTTACATATGCTTTTCCATTGCTTAATGTAAATGCAATTTCTTGTACTGCTGTACTACCAGCTTCTCTAATATGATAACCAGAAATAGAAATAGTATTCCATTTTGGTAATTCTTTACTACACCATTCAAAAATGTCTGTAATAATTCTCATTGATGCTTTTGGAGGATAGATATAAGTACCTCTTGCAGCATACTCTTTTAAAATATCATTTTGAATTGTACCTGCAATCTTTTTTAAATCGGCACCTTGTTTTTTTGCTAAGGCAACATACAATGCTAATAAAATAAAACCAGTTGCATTAATGGTCATTGATGTAGAAACTTTTTCTAATTCAATACCTTCAAAAAGTTGTTCCATATCTTCAATGCTATCAATAGCAACTCCAACTTTACCAACTTCACCATCAGCTAATTCATGATCACTATCATAACCAATTTGTGTTGGCAAATCAAAAGCTACACTTAACCCCATTACACCTTGAGATAATAAATAATGATATCGTTTATTACTCTCTTCAGCAGTTGAAAAACCTGCATATTGTCTCATGGTCCAAAGTCTTCCACGATACATATCTTTTTGAATACCTCTAGTGAATGGGAATTGACCTGGGAGAGAATTGTCGATAGTCGATAGTCCATGGTCAATAGAAGAAAAATCAATCTTCTCTTTTTTGCTATAGTCAATGGTCCATGGACAATCAACTTTAGTATAAATTTCTTTTATTTCAATTCCGCTATCTGTATATTTTTTTGACATATTTTAACTTATAGTATTTCTAAATTTTGTAATCATCTTACATAAATATTCATAGTCAGAATAAAGTTTTTCATAAAATTCATCTTCAATATATTTTCTTTTTTTGGCTATCATTAAACAAGCTACTACTTCAATTGCTGACCTTAATGCAATATTTAAAAATCTTTTGAATTCAGGGTTTGAATTTCCAGTTGAACCTTCTGCAATATTGAGTACTACTGAATCTGCTGCTCTTTTTATTTGAGATGAAAGGTTGAACAATTCAATTTTAGGAAAAGTCAAAGCTAACAGGTGAACCTCATCTGCTAAGTCAAATGCTTTCTGCCAAATCTGTAAATTCTCAAATTTAAAAGCCATATAATAATATTTTAACTAAAAACAATTGTCTATTAACTATCGTCTATGGACTATGGACTATGGACTATCGACTAACAAACTACATTATCTTCTTTGCTTCATCTGCTAAAACTTCACCAACAACATCAGCTAACCTTCCTTTTTTATCATTCATTAAAAAATCCAAAATTATTTTATTTAAATCTCCACCAGTTGCATTTTCTGGTAATGATGAAGCAATTTGATTGATGATTAACATGTTTTGCTCTCTCAAATTTTTTAAAGCATTCCAAGCATCTGCACTCACATAAATTTGTTGCGAAAGGTTATAGTCAAATTCCTCTCTAATGGTTTGTAGTAGCAGCATTTGCATATCTCTTGCAGTTGCATTTGATACATTTAATCTATTAATTAAATTGTTTAATGCTATTCTATTGCATAGAACAGTTAGTCTTTCATAAGCTTGTAATTGAACTTGTTTAGATTGATCTGATGCAATTTCTCTTTTTGTTTCCTGCTTAAAAAAACGCAACCAAACATAAAAAGAACCTAGTATAAAAATGACAATTGATAAAATGAACAAATTACTTAATTCCATCGATTTTTTTTACAAATATAGTTTGAGATCATTTGTATTGTTGAATTACAATGAAATACTAAAATTGCTGTAAATGTTATTTAAATTTCTATAAACGAAAGAGATTATTTTTATAACCATAATTTTTTATTTTTCTTTGCAGTTCAAACTTATTATCATGGAAACTCTTACATCTGCACCAATACAATTTACAGAATCAGCAATTACTGAAATAAAAAGATTGATGGCTGAAGAAAGTTTTGATCAATCTCAAAAACTTAGAATTGGTGTTAAGGGAGGGGGATGTAGTGGTATGACTTATGTTTTGGGTTTTGAAGCTGCAACAAATGAAGATGAAGAACATGAAGCCAATGGACTTCATTTTATCATGAATAAAAGTCATGGATTATATTTAAATGGAATGCAAATTGATTGGCAAGGTGGTTTAAATAGTAGAGGATTTACTTTTACTAATCCAAATGCAAGTACAACTTGTGGTTGTGGAACTTCATTTGCAGTTTAATATTACATATTCGACTTGTAATAGTTAAGCATTATATTAAATACTTTTTCTTTTAATTCTTTACTAGTAATATTTTCTGATGAAACTGGCTCAAGAAAATGCATCTCCAATTTCTTTGGAAGTAAATAGAATGTTTTATTTACTGGCATTGCTTTAGCAGTATTAAACAATAATGATGGAATTATTTCTGTTTTTGTATCTACTGCTAATTTAAATGCACCATCGTAAAAAGGTTTTAATAGATCTTTAGATCTATTTCTTGAACCCTCGGGATAAATGCACATATAAATATTTTGTGCTAAAACTTTTTTCATAAATTCAAAACTTGACCTTCTACTTCTATCATCATTTCTATCTACTAATACTGAACCTCGTTTATAAAATGCTCCAAACAGTGGAATTTTACTTATTGATTTTTTTGCAATTGTTTTATTAGGTCCAGGAATAAAAGGACAAGAAAGTGGAATATCTAAGAAAGTATTATGATTTAAAGTTAGCACATATGTTTTGCCTTTTTTAAAATTTTCTTTACCCTTAATTTTTATTGTACAACCAATTAGAGTAAGCCAAACACTCATCCATACTTTCGAAACTTTTATAAATAAATATTGACCTTTTGCACCTTTTACAAAACCAGTTAATAATGCTGGAATTACGATGATTAAAAAAGTTGTAGCAAAAGTTACTAATCCCCAAGCAGCCCAAATTCTTGCAAACACTTCTAAAAAATAAAATTTAATTTGTTTCATTATATACTAAATAATTTTCCAGTCAATAGGGTCGATTCCTTGATGTATTAATAATTCGTTTGCTCTGCTAAAGTGTTTACAACCAAAAAAACCTTTGTCTGCACTAAAAGGAGAGGGGTGTGCAGCTTTTAATACATGATGTTTTGTTTCATCAATCAGCACTTGTTTTTCATGTGCAAATTTACCCCACAATAAAAAAACAATTCCTTTTTTTTGTTCAGATATTTTTCTAATAACGGCATCTGTAAAATGCATCCAACCTATTTTACTATGACTTGCAGGTTCATTGGCTCTAACTGTTAAAATTGCATTCAATAGTAATACTCCTTGGTTAGCCCAACTAGTTAAATCTCCAGATTTTGCAATTGGCAATCCAATATCTGTTTTTAATTCTTTATAAATATTTTGTAGAGATGGAGGCAGTTTCATTCCACCTGGAACGCTGAAACTCAAGCCCATTGCTTGATTTGGATTATGGTAAGGGTCTTGTCCTAATATCACAACTTTAACTTTGTCAAAGGGTGTTTTTTCGAATGCATTAAAAATTAAATTCCCTGAAGGATAAATAATTTCTCTTGTTGCTTTTTCAGTTTTAAGATGAGTGATAATTTGTAGAAAATAATCTTTCTTAAATTCATCTTTCAAAATTTCTTTCCAACTATTTTCAATTTTAACGTCCATTAAGTGAAATTAAAATTTATCATCTTTTTTTTCAGCTAAAAGTTCTGTTACTAATTTTTCTAAGTCTTTAATTCTTTTTTCAAGTTCTGGTAAATTTCTACTAATAGCTTGACTTCTTAAAGCTGCATTATAATCATATGCAGGTGTTGCAGTAACTGCAGTGTTGGGTACTTTTATAGATTTAGTAACGCCACTTTGTGCATTTATTTTACTGCCATCAGCAATTGTAATATGTCCAACAATACCTGCTTGACCACCCATCATAATATTTTTGCCAAGTTTTGTACTTCCACTAATTCCTGCTTGAGCTGCAATTACAGTGTTAGCACCAATTTCAACATTATGTGCAATTTGAATTAAATTATCAAGTTTTGCTCCTTTATGAATTATTGTACTGCCCATTGTTGCTCTATCAACAGTTGTGTTAGCACCAATTTCAACATTGTCTTCAATAATTACATTACCTAATTGTGGTATTTTTCCAAAGGTGCCATCTGGCTGTGGAGCAAATCCAAAACCATCACTTCCTATTACAGTGCCTGCATGTATTACAACATTATCACCAAGAATACAATCATGATAAACTTTAACTCCAGGATATAAAATACAGTTTGATCCAATTTTTACATTTCTTCCTAAACAAACACTTGTATGAATTTTTGTGTTTTTATCAATGCTTACATTTTCATCGATATAAGCAAATGCAGCAACATAAACTGTTTCATCAAGTTTTGCTGTTTTTGCAATATATGATGGCTCTTGAATGCCAGTGAGTTGTTTTGAAATTATTTCCTCGTATTTAGATAATAGTGTTGCAAAGGCATTATAAGCATCAGGAACACGAATAATTGCAGAAGCAATTGGATGTTTTAATTGATAATTTTCTGAAAGTAAAACAACTGAAGCTTTGGTAGTATATAAAAATTCTTCGTACTTTAAATTAGATAAAAATGCAAGTTGACCTTCTTTTGCTTCTTCAATTTTACCAAAAGAATTTACAATCATATTAGCATCACCTTCAACTTTTCCATTTACAAGTAAAGCTATTTGTGAAGCAGTGAATGTCATGAAATATTAATTAGTTAAAGAATTAGATGCAAAATAACTTACACAATTGAACAAATATAAAATTTTTTAACTGGGTTTGTGATAGTTTTATGAATTAAGGTATTATCTATAGATGAAATATCCTTTACAGAACCATCCTTAAACAAGATATTTATTCTTTCATCATCAGTTTTATAAATGGTATTTGATATAACACCTGTGAATGCTAAATAACTTGCATCAAGTTCACTCACATTATATTTTATAGCTAATTCTTGTTGTTTTTGTTTAATTGCTTCAACTGTAATTTCTGTAGATTGAAATTTTACCTTAAATAATTTCCTGTTAAGAATTCCTTTGCATAAAGTCGATAAAATAATATCACTATGATTACTCCATTTCTTTATTGCAAATTCAAAATCGATATCATCAATTTGGCAAAATTTATGAACAACATCATCATTTAGAATGCCATTAAATTCAAATAAAAAATAATCAGTACCACTTCCTGTTTTCACAGACTCTTTATCTTCCAAACAAATTTCTTTCACTCTTTTTAAAATTTTCACCAACATTTCTTCAGCAGCTAAAACAGCCTTATGTAAGTATGCTTGCCAATACATTAATCTTCTAGCTATCAAAAATTTTTCAATACTGTAAATGCCTTTTTCTTCAACCATTAATTCATTATTATGAACTACCAACATTTTAATAATTCTATCATAACCAATTACACCTTCACTCACACCAGTAAAATAACTATCACGAGTTAAGTAATCCATTCTATCAACATCAAGCTGACCACTAACAAGCTGATACAAAAATTTCTTGTGATATTTATTTTGAAAGATAGAAATGCATAAATCAAGTTGTCCACCAAACTCAACATTCATCTTGTTCATGATATGAATTCCAAGTTCTTCATGATCAATTCCAGAAAGAAATTCTTCTTCTAAAGCATGAGAAAATGGGCCATGACCAATATCGTGTAAAAGAATAGCAGCTTTAGTTGCAACTTCTTCTTCAGCTGTAATTTCAACACCTTTTGCTTTCAATTCATTTAAAGCCATACACATTAAATGATAAGCACCCAAACTATGATGTAATCTTGTATGTACAGCTCCTGGATACACCAAATAAGCTAATGCCATTTGATGTATTCGTCTTAATCTTTGATAATAAGGGTGAGCAAGAATATTAAATATTAAAGGATGATTTAAAGTAATAAAACCATAAACCGGATCATTAATAATTTTTTGATTGATCATTTGTTGTGCCATATTCTATTTTGCTAATTCCAATACCCACATGGTTTTTGCAGGAATTACAAAATTATCTTCTATTATATTTCCACTCACAATTTCTTTGGCAGTTTTTGTTTTTTTAGTAATTTCTGAATAGTTGCTATAACTGATTTGCTTTTCTTTTTCATCAGTATTCATGATGCACATGATTGTTTGTTTTTCATCATATCTAAAGTAAACATACAAACCATCTTTTGGAACAAACTGCATCATTTTCCCTGTAGTAATTGCACTTGATTTTTTTCTATAATTTGCCAATGTTTTTACATAGTCCTGCATGTTTTTTTCTTCTGTAGTTAAGGCATGACCTGTAAATGCATTTTTTATATCACCTTCCCAACCACCAGGAAAATCTAAACGAACCCAGCCATCAGGATTTGTATTTCCCTTCATTAGAACTTCAGCACCATAATAAGTTTGTGGAATTCCTCTACATGTAAATAACCAAGCAAAAGCCATTTTCATCTTTTCAAGATTTTCACCAAAGCTTGTAAAAGTTCTAGTTAAATCATGATTATCTAAGAAGATTACATTCCTCATTGGATCTTTGTACAAAAAATCATAGCTTAATGTATTGTAGAGTTTGGTTACACCATCTGTCCAACCAAACTTTTCATTCAAAGCAGGAGTAATTCCATAAAATAAAGTTTGAAAATCTGTTACGGCTTGAAGATTGCTTTTAAAAGGAATATTTAAATTATTTTCAGCAGTATAAGCTTGGTTGGGAACACCATGAACCCAAGTTTCACCAAACATTGTAATTTTTGGATATTCATCCATTAATGCTTGATTACAACGATTCATAAAAGGTAAATCATTGTATAAATAAGTATCAATTCTCCAACCATCAACACCAAACTCTTCTACACTCCAAATGGCATGTTGAATTAAAAATTTTTCAACATCAGGATTGGCATGATTCCAATCGGGCATTTGTTCAGTAAACCAACCATCTTGAGAAATTTTAAAATCATGTTTTGATGCATATGGGTCGAATAAAGGTTGATCTTTATAACTGGTTTTAGTAAACTTATCCCATTGATGCCACCAAGATTTTGCAGGTGGATCAGTAAATAAAATGTGGTTGCTGCCAACATGATTATACACTGCATCTTGAATCAGCTTCATACCATTTTTATGTAATGCATCACTTAAATTTTTATAAGCTTCAGCACCACCAAGTCTTGGATCTATAGAATAATGATTGGTAAATGCATAACCATGCTCAGTTCTGTTGGGTTGATTGTTTTCTATAACAGGTGTCATCCATATACTTGTTACACCCAAATCTTTCAAATAATCAATATGGTTAATTACATCCCTGTAAATCTCCTCCATGTCTTAAATAAATAGAATCTCTGTCAAGAGTTTGGTCTAACATTCTATCAACAATATCATTGCTTTTGTCGCCATTACTAAAACGTTCTGGCATGAGTAAATAAATAAAATCTTTCGATGTTACACCTTGTGCAAATGCAGTTCCTCTGCCATCTCTTTTTTTCTTTAAATCAAAATTGAAGTTTACTTTTTCTTTCGAGTTTTGTGATGTGATTGTGAAGCTTGCATTTCCAACTTTTGTTGTTGGAGCAATGGCTATATCAATCGTTGCATATCTTTTATTCTCTTGAAGAGTAGTTTTGATAATTGTTATTCCTTGATGATTTGAAGAGGCAATTATTTTATCTGCAAATTGGTTACCTTCTTCTCTTTGAACAAGAATTTGAATTTTATTATGTTTCATTCCCACCCACCAATTGGTTGGAAAAACTGTTACTTGAGCTAAAGTAGTTAGTGAATAGTTAATAGTAAATAGGGTAAGAAATAATAGTCTTTTCATTTTATAAATTTTCATATTTAAGCAATAATTTCTTTATCTTCTTTTATGATTAAAGCACATACAATTCCAGCTAAACAAAGCAATCCACCACCTAATTGCACTGCTAAAAGTCTGTCGTTATGTAAAACATTTTCCATAAACTTACCAAAGAAAAGAGAAGCTAAAATTTCGGGTAAAACAATAAAGAAATTAAATATACCCATATAAATGCCCATTTTTTCTTTGGGTAAACAACCTGCCAACATAGAATAAGGCATTGATAATATTGAAGCCCAAGCAATACCTACCATTCCCATTGCAAAAAATAAATTATTAGCATTACTAATGTAAGCAACAGAAATTAATCCAATTCCTCCAATTAATAAACACACGGTGTGGGTGTATTTTTTTCCAATTTTACTTACAATGAATGGTAATGAAAAAGAGAATAGAAAAGTTACTAAGTTTAAAATAGCTGATGTTTCATTGGCATGTTCTAAGCCTTTTGTATATAATTCTGCATTGATTTTAACATCGCCATGAAAAATATCTGCTGCTACACCTGTACTATAATAAAACCACATTAAAAATAAACCTGGCCAGGTTAGAAAGTTTACTAAAGCTAGTTTTTTCATTTTTGTTGGCATGTTTTTAAAAGCATCCAACACTTCAGGAATAAAGCCTACTTTATTTTCTTTTTTATTCTGTTTCCAATTTTCATCAGATGGAGGATATTCTTTACTAAAAAAAACAGTGTATAGAACCGACAATAAAAAAACTGTTCCACCAATATAAAATGAGTACACAATATTTTTTGGAATGCCACCATTTATTTGATCTCTTGATACATCAAACCATTTAACAAGTACTGTAGGTAAATAACCAGCAATGAAAGATGCTAAACCTATAAACATACTTTGCATAGCATAACCAAAACTCATTTGTTTTTCATTCAAATTATCTCCAACAAAAGCTCTAAAGGGCTCCATACTAATGTTGATTGAAGAATCTAAAATCCATAAAGTTCCAGCAGCAATCCATACTGATGGTGAATTTGGCATTATGAATAAAGCCAATGAACTTAGGATTGCACCTATTAAAAAATAGGGTCTTCGTCTTCCCAATTTAGGATGCCAAGTTCTATCACTTAAATATCCAACTATGGGTTGAACTAATAATCCAGTCATTGGAGCAGCTAACCATAAGCCAGGAATTTGTTCAGGAGTTGCACCAAGAAATTCATAAATGGCACTCATGTTACCCATTTGTAAACTCCAGCCAAATTGAATTCCAAAAAAACCAAAACACATATTCCAAACTTGCCAGAACGATAGCTTTGGTTTAACACCAGTATAAACTGTACTCATTTTTGTTTTCTTTTGATTTTTAAAAGATTGTATTTTGAATTGCTTTCGAAATTAAGGGAATCTCTTATTCTTCAATAAGAATTTACTTACGGGTGTTAGTATTTTTATCAAAGCATTACATTTGCCAAAACTTTTTAAATGGACATTAAGAATAATATTTTAGAAACGATAGGCAATACACCTTTAATTCGACTGAATAAAATTACAAAAGACTTTCCATGTCAGGTTTTAGCAAAGGTTGATTATTTTAATCCTGGAAATTCTATAAAAGATAGAATGGCTTTGAAAATGGTTGAAGTTGCTGAGGCAAATGGAGATTTAAAACCAGGTGGAACAATAATAGAATGTACTAGTGGTAATACCGGAATGGGATTAGCATTAGCAGCTGTTGTAAAAGGTTATAAAGCCATTTTTGTAACTACAGATAAACAAAGTAAAGAGAAAGCTGATATATTAAAAGCAGTGGGTGCAGAAGTTATTGTTTGTCCAACTAATGTAGTGCCAGAAGATCCTAAAAGTTATTATAGTGTTGCAAAAAGATTGGCAAAAGAAGTGCCTAATTCTTTTCATTTTAATCAATACGATAATTTGGCAAATCGATTGGCACATTATGAAAGTACTGGTCCAGAAATTTGGAATCAAACCGATGGAAAGATTACTCATTTAGTTTGTACTGCAGGAACTGGTGGAACTGTTACTGGTACAGCAATGTATCTTAAAGAAAAAAATCCAAATATTAAAATTTGGGCTATTGATGTTTATGGAACTTTATTAACAAATTATTTTAAAACTGGAGAAATTGATATGAGTTTTGTTCATCCTTATATCAGTGAAGGTTTTGGAGAAGATTTTGTACCTGAGAATTACGATATGAGTGTGATTGATCAGTTTGAACAAGTAACAGATAAAGATGGTGCTGTAATGACTAGAAGAATTGCAAAAGAAGAAGGCATTTTTTGTGGTTATAGTGCTGGAAGTTGTTTACAAGGATTAATGCAGTTAAAAGATAGTTTGAAAAAAGATGATATGGTGGTTTGTATTTTTCATGATCATGGAAGCAGATATGTAGGAAAAGTGTATAATGATCAATGGATGATGGAACGTGGATTTTTAGATGTTAAAACTGTAAAAGATATTGTTAGTGGAAGAGTTGGTAAAAAATTAATTACTGCTGAGCCAACACAAACTGTTGCTGAAGCTGTTGAATTAATGAAGAAATATGATATTGAACATATTCCTGTTTTAAGTAATAATGAAGTGATAGGTTCACTTAGTGAAGCTGGTTTGTTTTTAAAAGTATTTAGTAATGGTGATATTAAAGATGCAACCATTGAAAGTGTAATGGAAAAAGCATATCCAATTGTAGATATATTAACTCCTGTAGAAAAAATTGGCAACTTAATGACCAAAGAAAATGGTGCTGTTTTAACTAAAGATGAAAAAGGGGATTATCATATTGTAACTAAATATGATGTGATACAAAGCATGACAAAATAATAATTTGATGAGTTAGTCTTATTCCATAAAAAAAGTCTTGCAAAAGCAAGACTATTTTTTATTTGTCAGAAAACCCAGTTACTTAATGTATAGTTCTACCACCTATAATATATGATTTTGTATCACCAGCCATAATATCTTTTTGACGAACAACTAGTTTTGCTTCTGCTACACTTGAACATGTAGCACAACTTGCTCTATAAGTTGTTCCTTTATAATCTATTTCTGCTGTACCATTTTCCCAATTATTACCTGAAAAAATAAAAAATTCTGGTGAATATTTGTTGTTGATGAATTTGATGTTGTTATTAGCACTTTCAAATGAAATTCTCATGCCATCTGGTTCAATTAATTCAATAATTCCAGGAGTTAAAGCAGGTAATTCAATTTTATTTTCATTCATACCTGATTGGTTCACCAATTTTCCTTGATCTATAAATAATTTATCTTGACTAGTTCCTCTACTTAAAATAATCGTTTGATCAACAAAAAATTGAAGCTTTCTAATATCTTGATTAGCCGATCTTAATCTATTATACAAATCTCGTGTAAATGGAATCATTACATCTGGATCAGCTTGTTTTGTTTGAGTTTCTATTCTAGGTTGAATAGGTTGAAACTTGATAGGCACATCAACTTTTCTGCTAGATACACAACTAGTAAGTAGAGTGGTTAGTATAATTGTTATGTACTTGTTAGTTTGTTGCATTTTTTTCAATCAAGCTATTGCCTTTGAAATTGTTTCAAATTTATTATACAATTCTGTTTTTATTGTTCAAAATAACTTCAATGTGGATTTCTCTTGTTTATTGACACATTTTTCCCACTAAACATTAATAACGTGATTAAGTAAACTTTATTATCTATTTCAAGTAATTGTAATCAATTTTTTAAATGAATCAGAGGATCTCTTTTGTTTAATTATTTGTTATTTTGCTTTATGGCTCATCCAAATTTAGAGAATTGGCAAATCAATAGTGCTACAAATCAAAAAAAATACAAACACTTTTTAAAAGTTGCACCACAAGCAAAAACGATTAAACAATTACCAGCATTGCATGATGAAGCCTTTAAAAAAATTGACTGTTTAGATTGTGCTGCTTGTTGTAAGAACTTTTCTCCACGATTTAAAACAACAGATATTAAGCGAATCAGTAAACACTTAAAACTTAAAGAAAGTGTTTTTATAGATACTTATTTAAATTTAGATGAAGATGGGGATTATGTAGGCAAATCTCAACCATGTGCTTTTTTAGGAGCAGATAATTTTTGTTCTATTTATGAAGAACGTCCATCAGATTGCAGAAGATTTCCTTATACTGATGAAGATGTATTATTAAAAAGGCCAAACATTACTTTAAAAAATTCAAGTTTTTGTCCGGCCGTTTATTATGTTTTAGAAAAATTAATTCAGCAATAATTATGCAGCGTGCATTTTATCTTTTTTAGCCATCAATTCTTCTACAGTTTCTACATAAGCTTCATCTGGAACACAGCAATCAACAGGACAAACACTAGCACATTGAGGTTCTTCGTGAAAACCTTGACATTCTGTACACTTATTTGGAACAATAAAGTAAACATCATCAGATAAAGGTGCATTTTTAGCATCAGCATCCATTGAACTTCCATCCATTAAAGTATAACTTCCTTTAATAGAAGTACCATCAGAAAAAGCCCACTGAACACCACCTTCATAAATTGCATTATTAGGACATTCAGGTTCACAAGCACCACAATTAATACATTCGTCAGTTATTTTAATAGCCATAGTATATTTTTGTTTAAAGATTAATTAAATAACGCCATAAAAGTAAAGAAATTATTAAATGAATATTGAAGAACGAATAAATATTTTGGATAAATTAAAAAACTATCTGTTATCCACAGATGAAACTTGGGTAAAAACTAAGGCAGATGCTCAATATAATAATCCATGGTTTATTGATGAATTTATTGATTTAGCAGTTCAAAATATTTGTAATGCTTTTTTAGAAGTTGAAAAATTACATTTTTGGGTTAAACAATATTCCATCTCGGAAAATTTTTCTAATAAAACTATTGGAGTAGTAATGGCTGGCAATATTCCTCTAGTCGGCTTTCACGATTTTTTATGTGTGTTTATGAGTGGTTATAAAGTTGCCATAAAACCATCATCAAAAGATGAAGTACTCATAAAGCATATTATTGAAAAAATGGTTGAGTGGGACGAAAGAATATCAAAACAAATCTCTCTTGCTCAAACATTAAAAAATTGTGATGCTTATATAGCTACAGGAAGTAATAATAGTAGTCGCTATTTTGAATTGTATTTTGGAAAATATCCTAATATTATTCGTAGAAACAGAACTTCAGTTGCTGTGCTAACAGGTGAAGAAACTCGAGAAGATTTGCAAAATTTAGCAAAAGATATTCAATTATATTTTGGTCAGGGTTGTAGAAATGTAACACATTTATATGTTACAGATGGCTACGATTTTATTCCATTGTTAACAGAATTAAAAGTGTATGAACATTTTTTAGACTTTCATAAATACAGACATAATTACGATTATCAATTAGCTTTATTAATGATGAATAGTAAGTTTTATATGACAGATGGAAGTGTAATTTTATCGGAAAATGATGCTATTTTTTCAGCAATAAGTCAAGTACATTATAGCTTTTATAAAGAATTTGATGAGATAAAAAATTTGTTAGAAAATAATGATGATATACAATGTATCGTTGGTAAAAATTATACTCCATTTGGTGCTGCACAAATTCCAAGTTTAAGTGATTATGCTGATGGCGTTGATACCATGAAATTTTTATGTGATTTATAAAAAATATATTTTGTTAGAACAATTTAGAAAAGGCTTTCAAAAACAATTTAGCCAACTTTTACCTAAAGATTATAAGTTGATTGTTGCTGTAAGTGGAGGTGTAGATAGTGTAGTTTTAGTTGATTTGTTATTTGAAATAAAACAACCATTTTCAATTGCACATTGTAATTTTCAATTAAGAGGTGAGGAGAGTTCAAGAGATGAAAATTTTGTGAGAGCATTGACTGAAAAATATAATTGTGATGTTTTAATTAAAAAGTTCAATACCGAACAGGTTGCACAAGAAAATAAAATTTCTATTCAAGTTGCTGCAAGAAATTTAAGATACGAATGGTTTGCCCAACTTCAAAAAAATGAACAAATTCCTACTTATATTTTAACAGCACATCATTTAAATGATAATGTTGAAACGCTATTTATCAATTTTTGTAGAGGTACAAGTATTGATGGTTTAACAGGAATATTAAGTTTTGATAAAGAAAGAAAAATCATTCGACCTTTATTGAATTTTACAAAACAAGAGCTATTAGACTATGCATCTGCAAAGGGTTTGCAATATGTTGAAGATTCTTCAAACAGTTCAAACAAATACACAAGAAATAGTTTTAGAAACCAAATTTTGCCTTTGATTAAGGAACAGTTTCCACAAGTTGAAGAAAATATCCAAGAAAATATTTTCCGATTAAATGATGTTGCAACTTTATATCATGAAGCAGTTGAAAAAAAGAAAAAATCATTAATAAAAAATATAGGAGATGAACTTCATATTTCAATTCTACAACTTAAAAAATCACAACCATTAAATACCATTGTTTGGGAAATTTTTAAAAATTTCAGTTTCACATCTCATCAAATTCCAGAAATTATAAAACTTTTAGATGCTAAAAATGGAGCATCAATGACTTCAACATCACATCAAATTTTAAACAATAGAAAATGGTTGATCATTTCTGAGTTAAATAATTCTGCTGCTGAGCATATCATAATCCCAGAAAATTCAAAGCCAATAATTTTTGATAATGGTAAATTAGTTTGTGAAAGTGTTGAGCTGAATCAATATTTTAAAATATCAACAGACAACAACATTATTACAATCGATGCTAAAAATATTACTTATCCATTAGTGTTGAGAAAGTGGAAAACTGGTGATTATTTTTATCCTTTAGGGATGTCGAAAAAACAAAAACTCAGTCGTTTTTTCATCAACCAAAAATTATCTAATTTACAAAAAGAAAAAGTTTGGGTAATTGAATCAAACAAAAAAATTATTTGGGTTGTTGGATATAGAATTGATGATCGATTTAAAATAGTTGCTTCAACAAAAAATATGATTAAGTTATCTTATGAAAAGTAAGCTGTAACTTGACTTGTAAAGTTTTCCAATGCATTAAAATCTGTAAAAACAATTGTAGTAATAATTAAAAAAGCAACTCCATAAACTGCACCCCAAAAATGTGCTGAATGATTTATATTCCCACTTCCTTTTTTAGCTAAATAAGCAGAAACTCCTAAATAAATAAATCCAAAAATAAAAGCAGGAGCTGTTAAACCTGGAATTATTATCAAGCCAATACCTTGCAATGGTGCAAGAAAAATAAATGCAAAAACTATTGCAGAAACTGCACCTGATGCTCCTAAACTTTTATAATGATAGTTTTCTTTATTTTTAAAATAAGTTGGCAACAAACAAAAAAATAAAGAAGTAACATATAACAGCAAATAAACTGTTGCTCCATATCTTCCATAAATATCAATACAAGCAGTTTCTATTGCATTACCAAACATATAAAACGAGTACATGTTAAAGGCTAAATGCATAATATCTGCATGTATAAAACCACAAGTAATAAATCTGTACCATTGATTGTGATGAGTAATTGCAGGAGGATAAAATATCAAATCATCTAATAGCTTTTCGTTTGAAAAACTTACAAAAGAAATAATACAAGTAATAGCAAGAATTGCAGTGGTTACAGTAAACATGAAATAAAATTAATATTAAATATGATGATATTTTTCGTTGCGTAAAATACTACAAGCCCTATACACTTGTTCTGCCAAAATTAAACGAACCAACATATGTGGAAAAACCAATTTCGAAAAACTCCAAATAAAATTAGCTCTTTGATTAATTTTTTCATCTACACCAAATGCACCACCAATTAAAAA
This sequence comes from uncultured Chitinophagaceae bacterium, assembly GCA_963716885.1. Classification (GTDB taxonomy): domain Bacteria; phylum Bacteroidota; class Bacteroidia; order Chitinophagales; family Chitinophagaceae; genus CAIVPM01. The sequence goes on from CAVQUL010000006.1 coordinate 432,407, forward strand.
TATTATTTTTCTGCAACTACTATTAGCCCTTTGTTGTATAAAATTTGCAAGTTCTATAGATGAAATGTTTTTTCCTTTCTCATCTAATAAAACTAAGTAATCTTCATCATTAACTTGTTGGAGAATATTTTCGGCTTCAGACTTCTTTAAATCGACCTCACTCATTGAAGCTGCATTTTTAGGTGTTGCAATAATTTTCCAATCTGCTGCAAAATATTTTTTTATTCTTCCTGTAAAATCTTCAATAGCAATTTTCAAATCTTTATCATGTGGTCTGCCAACAGAAATCAGTTCTATTTTCATACAGTAAAAATACTATCCAAAGTCTAATCAAATCAATAAGTTTTGAGTATGATTATTGTCAGTTTAACTAAATGCTAGAAGCAAATACTTTACATTTGCATTAATTTAAAAGCAATGAAGAAAATAGAAATTATCATTTTAGTATCCATTGCAATTGCAATTGCTGTTTTAGTAAGTTTTATGGGTAATTTAACCACCTACGAAACAATTGCATCTGCAAGACAAAAAGAAGGAAAATCAGTGAAATTAGTTGTGAAATTGCAACCTAATTCTATTGAATATGATGCAGTAAAAAATCCAAACTATTTGGTTTTTAATGCTGTAGATACATTAGGCAATGTGATGAAAGTAGTTTATCATGATGCTAAACCAACTGATATTGAAAAAAGTGAACGAATTGTGTTAAATGGAAAAATTCAAGGCGATCAATTTGAGTGTAAAAGCATTTTATTAAAATGCCCTTCTAAGTATAAAGATGACTTAAATGCTGCTTCTAAAAAAATGAAAGAGCAAAGTTAAATTCTTGTAAATAATATTATCTTAATCTAAACATTTCTATGGAATATATTGGGGAGCATTTAGCAATTGGAATAATTGGTCATTTCTTAGTATTATTAACTTTGGTTGCATCACTCATTGCAGCCATTTCTTTTTTTTATTCTAATAAATTAATTGAACCTTTTCAAAAGAAAAGTTGGTTGAAAATTGCTCGAATGGCATTTCTTGCACAAACCATTTCTGTATTTTTCATTTTTGGGTTGTTACTTTTTATAGTGTACAATCATTATCATGAATATTTCTTTGCTTGGAATCATTCATCTAGAACCCTTTCAAATGAATATTTGTTAAGTTGTATTTGGGAAGATCAAAGTGGAAGTTTCTTACTTTGGGCTATTTGGAATGCTGTTTTAGGCTGGTTATTTATTTGGAAACAAAAAAAATATGAAGCACCTGTTTTAACAGTTGTGAGTTTTGCACAATTCTGTATTGCTACAATGTTAATTGGGATTTATTTCTTTGGACAAAAAATAGGAAGTAATCCTTTTGCCTTGCTAAGAGATTCAATTGATGCTCCTATGCTTTTTCAAAAAGCAGATTATTTGAATTTTCAAAAAATATATGAAGGCAATGATTTAAATGTGTTGCTACAGAATTATTGGATGGTGATTCATCCACCAGTTTTGTTTTTAGGTTTTGCATCCACAATTATACCTTTTGGTTTTGCTTATGCAGGATTAGTGAATAAAGACCATACTTGGTCGAAAGCTGCTTTACCATGGACAAGTTTTAGTGCTGCTGTTTTAGGATTAGGAATTATGATGGGAGCTGCTTGGGCTTATGAGAGTTTATCATTTGGTGGATATTGGGCTTGGGATCCTGTAGAAAATGCTTCGTTAGTTCCTTGGATAACACTTGTTGCTGGATTGCATACTAATGTAATTTATAAGAATAGTGGTTACTCTTTACGTTCCACATACTTTTTTTATATCATCAGTTTCACGTTAATTCTTTATTCAACTTTTTTAACTAGAAGTGGAGTTTTAGGGGATACTTCTGTACATGCTTTTACAGGTGCTGATATGACTATTCAATTAGCATTATTTGTATTAGTATTTTTCTTACCACTAATGTTTTTGTATTTTAAAAATTATAAAAACATTCCATCAATCAAAAAAGAAGAAGAAACTTATAGTCGAGAATTTTGGATGTTTATTGGTTCATTAGTATTGTTTTTATCTGCTGCAATCATCACATTTAAAACCTCTACACCTGTCTATAATAAGATTTTTGGAACCAATATTGCTCCTCCAGCAGAACCTGAGTTTGCACATAATCAAATTCAAATTTTTGTTGCCATTATTATTGGATTGTTTACAGGATTTGCACAATATTTAAAATATAAGGGGACTGACAAAAAAGCATTTTATAAAAAAATTGCATTACCTATTTTAGTGAGTTTAGTCATTAGTATTTGTATCAGTTCATTTGGAAATATTAATTACGACAAATTTGGAATTGGCTTTTTAACTGCCATCCACATTGCTATTTTTTCTTCAGTTTATGCAGTTATTGCAAATGCTGCTTATATCTATATTGGCTTAAAAGGCAATCTTAAATCTGCAGGTGCTTCAGTAGCTCATGTTGGCTTTGGATTAGTTTTAGTTGGTGTGTTAATATCTTCATCAAAAAAAACAGTATTGAGCTGGAATTCAACAGGAGTAGCTGTTTTTGAGAAAAATAAACAAGAAGATCCTGCAGAAAATATTACTTTGTTTAAAGGGGTAAGAACAGATATGGTAAAGAGTAATTATCATGTTACTTATGAAAGTGAATCTCCAGACATTAATGATAAAAAGAAAATTTATAATATCAAATTCGAAGACAAAAAATCTGGTGAAATTTTCTATTTGCATCCAAATTCTTTAAAAGCAAATAAGGGAATGGAAGGGTTTAGTTTTAATCCAGATAAAAAACATTATTGGCATAAAGACATTTTTGTTTATATCTCATCTTTTATTGAAAATGCAATTGACGATTCTGCCAAATTTGTAAATAAAGAAATTGCAATAGGCGATACATTCTTTTATGGCAATGGAAGAATGGTATTAGTCAACTTTAAAAAAGATTTAGAGTCTATTAAAAAAATTGAGCCTAAAGCAGATGCAGGGTTGAGCTTAAATATTGATGTAATTAATAAAGATGGGAAAGTTTATCAAATAGTGCCTAAAGTTGCATTGGTTGCTGGAACACCACTTTTTATTGCAGATACATTATTACCAGAAGCACTTGTAGTTAAGTTTACTAAATTAATTGATCCTGATAAAAATATTTTTGAAATTGGGATTAAGGAAAGTAAAATTTCTCCAGAATTAATTACACTTAAAGTTTACGAATTTCCAATGATTAATATGTTATGGATGGGTATTGTGGTAATGACAATTGGATTTTTAATGAGTATGAGGCAGAGATTTAGTCGATAGTCGATAGTCGATAGTCGATAGTCGATAGTCGATAGTATGATAGTCGATAGTCGATAGTCGATAGTCGATAGTCGATAGTTTTTTTAGTGGATGAAGTTAATCGATAATTTACAATTAATCATTATATCACGTATCCATTAGGAATTACAGCACCTTTTTTAACTACAATTATTCCCTCTTTTACTGTAAACATATCATTGTCTATATTTTCAATATGTGAGCCTCCATTCAATCTTACATCATTTCCAATTCTACAATTTTTATCAATAATAGCATTTTTAATAAAGCATCTTTCTCCAATACCCATCAAAGGTAGATTCTTCAAATTGTTTGATTCTATTTGATCTAAAGTTTCATAATAATCGTTACCCATAATATAACAACTATTAACAGTTGTTCCATGACCAATTCTTGAACGAATACCAACTACACATTTGTCTAAACGACTTGCATTAATAATTGAACCTTCGGCAATTAAAGTTTTTTCTAAAGTTGTACCACTAATTTTTGCAGGTGGTAACATTCTGGCTCTTGTATAAATTGTATTTGAATTATCGAACAAATTAAAATTTGGAATTTCTGATGTAAGTTCTAAATTGGCTTCATAAAATGAAGCAATATTTCCAATATCAGTCCAATAACCATTGTATTGAAAACTATTAACCATAAAGTTTTCAATTGAACTTGGAATAATTTCTTTACCAAAATCTGTAGCTGTTGGATGTATGTTAAGTAACAAATCATTTAAAACTGATTTATTAAAAATGTAAATACCCATTGAAGCTAAGTATGGCTTTTTTTGTTGTAACATTTCAGAACCTGTATCACTTGCCCAATCTTTAAGTAATTCGTTAGCCGGCTTTTCTATAAAAGATGTAATTCTGTTTTCTTTATTAATTTTTAAAATTCCAAATTCAGTAGCATCATACTCATTTACAGGTATTGTAGCAATCGATATATCTGCATTATTTGCTTTGTGAGAATTAAGCATTTCAGCAAAATCCATTTGGTACAATTGATCACCACTTAATATCAAAACATAATCAAAATCTAATGTTGAAATATGACGTAATGATTGTCTAACTGCATCTGCAGTACCTTGAAACCATCCAGCATTATCAGGAGTTTGTTCAGCAGCTAAAATATCTACAAAACCAGTACTAAATGCACTAAAATGATAGGTGTTTTTGATATGCTTATTTAAAGAAGCAGAGTTGAATTGTGTTAGAACAAACATTCTGTTAATGTTACTGTTCATACAATTACTAATAGGAATATCAACCAAACGATATTTTCCTGCAATAGGAACTGCTGGTTTACTTCTTGAAGCTGTTAATGGTTTTAATCTTGAGCCTGCACCACCTCCTAAAATTACTGCTACTACTGAGTTTGATAAATTTGCCATTCAATTTTAATTTTCTTATCTATAAAAGATTTATTGCTATGAAGATAGGAAATTGAAAACTAAAATTAAGAAAAAGGAGAATATTATTTTAAAACTATTTATACAGCAAATTGTCGAAGATGATGATCAAAATGTTTCCATTGACTATAGCCCCATTCGTAAGAACTAAGTTTGCCAAATGCTGGATGAACTCTTCCATCACATTCTTCTTCTCCATTATTTATAAAAGTATTTAGTCGATTTAAAAGCGAATCTTTTTCTTCTTCAAAATCTTTATCCAACCTAATAATAAATTCTTTTGCAGTTGGCATACTAGGTTTGTATGGCTTTGCACTCATTACCACTTTTTTAATAAAGGGTTGTAATAGTTTTAAAATAAATGGTGTTTTTAATTGCACTTCTCCAGTTGCTGTGCCAAGTGCTGCATTGCAATGATGTAACATTTGAGCTTTTGATTCAGGAGTTAATTTTTCAATTCTGTTACTATTTCATCACAAATATGGTCGAATAATAAGCTATTATATTAAGCATTTGATTTAGTAATAGCTGTTTATCATTTTTTAATATTATTGAATCATGTAGTGATTGATTAGGAAATTTATTGACACCACCTTTTGGTATATATAAAACTTTAAAAGTGAACTCTTTAATAGAATCCATGCTTAAGCTGTCGTGATAAGTTGTTTTAATTGATAAAACTTGATAAATCGGATTACCATTAGTAATTTGGTTTTTGTGGTAATCAATGTCTATGCCATTAGCAAAGGACATACCACTAAGTCTTCTTCTAACTTCATTATTAATAACAGTTTCTACTTCAGAATTATTAATAATTTCAAAACCTAATTCTTTAAGAATTTTATAAGTAAATTGGTAATCATTATTATTAGTACCATTAGAAATTTTAATTAAAACAGGGATATCTTTTATTAACTTTACTGGTTTTGGTTGTGATGTATTACTAAATCCAAAACAACAAAAAATTAACAAAGAAAAATATGTAATAACTTTTTTGGGCATTTTAAAAATATAGTAAGCTAATTCATCTTCACTTCAAATAACAAAGGCCAGTTTTTACCAGTAATATAAAATGCTCCTTTTTGTTTGTTATAAGCAATACCATTAATTACAGCATCTTGGTGTAAGTTAGGCATATATTGATTCATTAATCCACTAAAATCATATTTAGCAACTACTTTTCCTTGTTTAGGATCAATTTTTACAATGTAATTTTTATACCAAACATTTGCATAAATAAATCCATCAACATATTCTAGTTCATTAATGTTGGCTAGTGGTCCATTTTCATCAAAAATTGAAATAATATTTTCTTCTGCAAAAGTGTTGGCATTTCTATAATACAAATTATTTGAACCATTACTATTAATGATTTGCTTGCCATCATTTGTCATGCCCCAACCTTCTCCTTTGTATGAAAATTCTTGAAGTTTCTTGAATGTGTTTACATCATATACAAAACATTTTTCTTCTTTATAAGTGAGTTGAAAAATTTTGTTATTGATGATAGTAATACCTTCTCCAAAATATTGTTTATCTAAATTAGTTGTCTGCAAATCCTTGCCAGTATTGATATCAATCTTGCTTAATTTGCTGGTACCATTAAGTCCTGTACTTTCATACAAACTACTATCTTTATATTCTAAACCTTCAGTAAAAGATTCATCATTATGAGGGTATTGATTAATGATTTGAAAACTTTGTTGCTGTGTTGCTGGACTTGAAACACTTTCTGATGCAGAGTTACTGTTGCAGGAAATGATTGTTAAGAAACAAATGGTTATAGTAGATAAAAATTTCATCACTTATTTTAATTTATTTTTATTCTTGTTGATTAAGTTCAAGTGATTAATATCATCAATATCTTTTGGTCTTGCTGTAGTTTTTTTGTTGATGAGTAAATCTTCCAGACAAATAAAATCAATTTGAATTCCCTCCATTTTTATTATATTTCTTTTCTTAAATGAAGTAATAAATTTTTCAAGTCCAATTATAGTTGGAAGAAAATCAATAGTGAATCTGTCAAATTTTAACTTGAAGAAGGATTTTAAAGGCTTAGGAGTTTGTTCAGCTTTAAATTTTAAAACATCTTCACCAAGTTTCTCTAATGCGTTCAGCAAATTAAAATAATTTGTATAAGTTGGGTTGTACCAAAAATCAAAATCTTGTTTTTGAGAAATGATACCTCTTGAGTCTGTTGACATTCTTGAATATCCATGTAGTCCTACTGCAAATCCACCAACAATTAAATATTGAACTTTATGGTCTTGTAATGTTTTACAAATGAAAAGCAAGTCATTTATGATTGATTGTTGCATTTTTTGACTTTAAAAGAACATTTGAAGGATTGGGAACAATGTGTTTTTTAAAAGTATCTAATAAACTTTTAAGTTCAATAAAACTTATGCTTTCATGATTTGTGTTCTTGATATCTAAATCAATGGTAGATTTTAATTTAGTAAAAGTTGAATATCGTTTAAGTTTAATCATATAACCTCAAAAGTAATAATAACTGCAATAAAAATTGCTATACATTAAATCTAAAATGCATTACATCTCCATCTTTCACAATATATTCTTTTCCTTCAATTCTTAATTTACCAACTTCTCTACAAGCAGCTTCACTTTTATATTGCACAAAATCATCATAACTAATTACTTCTGCTTTAATAAATCCTTTTTCAAAATCTGTATGAATAACACTTGCAGCTTGTGGAGCTTTCCATCCTTCTATGAATAGTCCATGCTCTTACTTCTTGAACACCAGCAGTAAAATAAGTATCTAAGTTTAATAATTTATAAGCTGATTGAATTAATCGATTTAATGCAGGTTCTTTCATTCCAAATTCTTCCATAAACATTTGTTTGTCTTCTCATTTTCCATTTCTGCAATTTGTGCTTCAACATTATTACTCATTACAATTACTTGTGCACCTTCATCTTTTACCGCTTCAATCAGTGCATTTCAGAATATTTATTACCAGTGTGCATTGATGGCTTCATCTACATTAGCAACATATAAAACGATCTTATCAGTCAAACACATTAAATCTGCAATAGCAATTGTTTCTTCTTTACTTAATCCAAGACTTCTAATATTTTTTCCACTATCTAAATGTGTTTTACAATGCAGCAAGATCTTCTAGTTCGGCTTTGCATTTTGGATCTGTTTTGGCTCAGCTTTTCACATTTAGAAAGTTTTCGTTCAACACTATCTAAATCTTTTAACTGCAATTCTGTATCAATAATTTCTTTATCACCCACTGGGTTTATAGCACCTTCTTCACGCAAAATATTTTCATCTTCAAAACAACGAATTACATGAATAATGGCATCAACTTCACGAATATTAGCTAAAAATTTATTGCCTAATCCTTCACCTTTACTAGCACCTTTAACCAAACCTGCAATGTCAACAATTTCAAGTTGAGTTGGAACTACTCTATTAGGGTTTCACTAAGTCTCTTCAAGTATTTAATCTTTCATCTGGCACATCAACTAAACCAACATTTGGTTCAATGGTACAAAATCTATAATTACTTGCTTGTGCTTTGGCACTATTACTAACTGCATTAAATAAAGTTGATTTTCCTACGTTTGGTAATCCTACAATTCCTGCTTTTAAAGACATTATTAAATTTTAATCTGTTAACTATGGATATTTATTTCACTAAAGTTTGCAAATATAATGGTAATGCTGTAGCTGAGGTTTTAACTACAAGAAAATAACGTTTTCGGGGTACTTTTTTGTGTAATTATTAAGATAAGATTTAATGATTAAATTTTCAGGATATGGAGTAAGTCTAGTTTTAATTTCATCAATCGCTAATTTGGGATGAATATTTTCTATAACACCCATTCCATAGAATTTTCCTTCTTCAACCAAAATGTAATTGGATGTTTGATCGTGAACTAAATAGGTTTTATGATTTAATTTGAATTCGTTTTTTATTTCTTCAATAATCTTATTATGAATTTGTACAGTTTCCCATTTTGTAATTTCTTCCTTTGATAAAAAAAATATTGAAGGATGCAAATCATAAGTTTGACAATAATTCATCAAAACATTTCTAGCCTCAACCAATAAGGCATAAGTAGCTAAAGGCATCAATATTTTTCTTTTATTGTCTATAGCAAGTCTTTTGTAACCTCTTGCATCTTCAAATTCATAAATGCCATACTGCCTTTCAAAATGTTTTTGACTTTTATTGAAAGCTGGCCAATACTTTTTAATTTCTATACTTTCTAAAATACTAGCTGTAAGTTCACTGCTGCAATTCTTCCAAACAATTTCATAAATATGTTTTAGAAATTCTTGTTTTTGTTTAGATGATTTGTTGTTCGAGAAATGACTGCTCACTCTCTTTTTTAAATTCACTGCTTTACCTACATAAATGATTTTTCCTTTTTTATTTTTAAAATAATAAACACCAGGTAATGATGGCAATTCATGAAAATTATTTTGAATTAAATTAGGGGGTAAATATTGATGTACTTTTCTTTTTTTAGTAAGTTTTTCAATTTCATAATTGGTATCATTCTTTTGCAAAATGATGAAAATCTTCATCATGGCTTCAGCATCTCCAATGGCTCTATGGCGAGCTTTATTGATAATATTAAAGTGATTACTCAAACTTCCTAAACCATATTTTAGAAGACCAGGAATTATTTTTCTGCTCAGTTTTACTGTACAAATTTTGGGAAGGTCAATTGTGTATCCAGCAGATTTTAAATGTTGACTCACAAAAGAATAATCGAAGTTTACATTATGAGCTACAAAAATTCTATCCTTTAATAAATTATAAATATTTTCAGCAACTTCTTCAAATTTTGGGGCATTTTCTACCATTTTATTGGTAATGCCTGTCATGCTTTGAACATAAGGTTGAATAGGAGCTTCAGGGTTTATTAAAGTGTGAAATTTCCCTTCAACTTCTTTACCATCATATAAAATTATAGCAATTTCGGTGATGCAATTATTGTTGGAGTATGCACCTGTTGTTTCTATATCTACAAAAGCAAACAAAATCTATTTTAAATTTATTATTTTTCAATATTATGAAGTTTAAGCTTAACTTAATGAATAGATGTTTTTATACATGAAGTTTGACTTATTTTTGACCCCTTAAATTTTTTTAATGAATTTATTTGTACAAAAGTTGAAATTATATATTGGATGTTTTATTATTATTTTTTCTATTTCAATTCAAAGTTTATTTGCTCAAGCTCCTACAGGATATTATAATGCTGCTAATGGATTAAGTTGTTCCCAATTAAAAACAGCATTAAAAAACATTATTACTACTGGTAATACAGCAAGAGCGTATGGGGATTTATGGACTCAGGTACAATTAACAGATATTAAACCTAGAACAATTGGCACAGGCTCTGCAAATGTTATTTATGACATTTATTCTGCAAAACCAGGCTTAACAGATCCTTACCAATTTACACCAGGAACAAATCAATGTGGAAGTTATGGTGCAGAAAATGATTGTTACAATAGAGAACATTCTGTACCTCAAAGTTGGTTCAATGGAAATACTGCAGTTCCTGGTCCAACAACAGATTATTTGCACATTTTTCCAACTGATGGTTGGGTAAATGGTAAACGTGCAAACTTTATTTATGGTGAAGTTGCTAGTAGTTCTTTCACTAGTTTAAATGGTAGTAAACTTGGAACTTCTTCAATTGCAGGATTTACAGGAAGTGTTTTTGAACCTATTGATTCTTTTAAAGGAGATGTTGCTAGAGCATTTTTATATTTTGTTACAAGATATGAAAATGATATGGCAACTTTTGCATTAAATGCTGAAGCTGCTCAAAGTTTTGAAGGCAATGCATTTCCATCGGTAAAAATTGAGTATTTGAAATTGATGATTAAGTGGCATAATAATGATCCTGTAAGTGAAAAAGAAAGAACTAGAAATAATGGTGCTTATTCATTTCAAGGAAATAGAAATCCATTTATCGATAATCCTTCATACGTAAATTCTGTTTGGAATTCTACTTGTCCAGGATTAAGTGCTTTGCCAGTTGATATTTTATTTTTTGCAGGAAAACTTGATGGAAGTTTGTTGAATTTAACTTGGGAAGTTGGTGCTGAGATTAATTTAAAAAATTATGAAGTGCAACAAAGTGTAAATGGAGTTGATTATAAAACTATTTATACACAAGAAGCAACATCTCAAAAACAATATTCATTTGGTCATTCTATTGAAGAATTAAGAGGAAGAAGATTATTTTATAGAATTAAGAAAGTTGATCTTGATGGTAAAGTAGCTTACAGCGAAATATTTACCATTCATTTGCCACTTAATGTAAAGTTTGATGTTTATCCAAATCCAGTAAAAAGTGATTTGGTATTAAGATTCAATAATAACGCTAATGAATCATTACAATTAGAAGTTGTAGATGTGGTTGGTAAAGTTTTGTTAAGTAAAAAAGTGGTGATGAATAATGGAATAGTGAGAACAAATATTTCTTCAATTGCAAACGGAACGTATTTTGTAAAACTGAATTATAAAGGGGAGGTTTAACTGCAAGAATTATAGTTCAGAAGTAATTTGAGCATGAATTTTTAATTGTGTTTTGAAGATCTTCTGAAAATTATTTTTAACTTTTTCTTTTACTTCATTCATATCAACTTTTCTGCCTAGTTCTTTTTCTAAAGAAGTAACTTTTTTGTTGACAATGCCACAAGGTACAATATGATTAAAATAGGAGAGATCTGTATTAACATTGAATGCAAATCCATGCATTGTAACCCATCTGCTACACTTAATTCCAATGGCACAAATTTTTCTTTCTTTACCTTTTAATTCAGTATCAATCCAAACGCCAGTTTCACCTTTACTTCTTCCTCCAATAATTCCATATTCTGCCATTGTAAGAATGATGACATCTTCAATGCTTCTTAAATACCAACCTAAGTCTGTTTTGAATCTATCAAGGTCGATAATTGGATAACCAACTAATTGTTCTGGTCCATGAAAAGTAATATCTCCACCACGATTGATATGAAAATATTCAATGTTTTTTTCTTGTAATTCTTGCTCAGAAATTAAGACATGCTGCTCTTTTCCATTTTTACCTAAAGTATACACTGGTGGATGTTCTACAAATAAAAGATGATGTTGTGTTAGGAGAGGAGTTTCATTTTCTTTCAACTCTCTATTCTTCATTTTAATATCAACATTCTGCTTCAAAAGTTGTTCCTGATAATCCCAAACTTGTTTATAAGGCTGAATACCTAAATCTTGAAAAAACACTTCTTGCATAGAGGCAAAGTTAGTTAATAGTCGATAGTCAATAGTCATAGTTTTTAGGAATTGGGAATAAGGAGTTGGGTAGTTTGTGATAAAGGAATTAGTGAAAGGAATATACTGTTTATAAATAAAGTTTGCATACATTAACCATTAACCATTATTTTACTGTCCTACTAAAAACACAGCATTGCTCAATAATAGTTTTCCATTCTCCCAAAATAGTCTAAAAATAGGATTATCGCTTAGGTAAACAACAGATCCTTTACCCATTTCATAAACGCCAAATAAAGTTCCATCTTTCAATTTATTTTTCACTTTAAAACCTGTGAAACCAGTTACATAATTATCTTTTTTAAGTACACCAACATTCCAACCATCTTTCATGAATTCATAAATATTTGCATCTTGTTTTAAAGTAAAATATTGACTAGAATATCCATAAGCTAAAGGATGTGTATTATCCATTTCAACTTTATAAATTGCTCCTGGAATATTATTAGGTAAGTCTTCTCTTTCTCTGTTGCCATATTTTTTTAAATCAGCATACTTAGAACTATCAGTATCTTCATCTTTATCAGTTTTATTTTTAATACCAAAATCACCTTGTTCGGCTAAAATATTTACTGCTCCTTGAATGGCAATTAATCTACCACCATCGCTTACAAAATCTTTAATTTTTTCTATTGCAGATTTATCTTTTAGAATTTTATAATATCCATCAGGCATAATAATAACATCGTAAGCTTTTAAATTAAGATTGTTGATTGATGCAGCATTAATTAAGCTTATTGGATAGTTCAACTCTTGATCAAAAAAGCACCAGTTTTCACCAGCATCATTTGTAGAAACTTGTTCTCCAGTAAGCAAAGCCACTTTTGGTTTTGTAATTGCTCTTACATCATAACTTCCAAAATCAGAACCTTTTTCTACAAAACCTGAACTAACAACAACAGGTTGAATGTTGAATTGTTGAGCAGCTTCATTTACAATTTTATTCCAATTTATATATTGATTACTTGTTTTTAGAACAATCAAAGTTCCTTGTGGATAGTTAGAGCCATTGATAGTAAAAGGTTTGGTGGCATATCGAACTTTCACATCATGCTTTAATAAATAAGCTAGAAGTTTAGCACTGTTGAAAGAAGTATAAGGTATGATCACTCCATAATTAGCAGTAACTTCTTTAATTGAAGATGATGAATTACTTATTGAAATTTCTTTTTTATCTTTTAAAGCATAGCCATCAACTCCATAAACATAAGGTAAACTCCATGCAGTAATATCATAAGTTGCAGAATCACTCAATTTACTTTTAGGCTCAAACAAAACATTTACCATTGCTCCACGAGATTGAAAAGATGATACAGCTAATGTATATTTTTTATATGCTATGTTTTCATCCTTACCTGTTTGATAATTATAAGCAACAGCTTTATCTGTATTGATGCCATATTTAATGCCATTAATATCAAGTAATTTTTTTACTGCAAGTATTTTGTTTTCATCATCACTAGTTACAACATAAGTTTTATAATTATTATTCTTACCAAGAATATTATTGTCGAAATATTTTGTAAACTCTTCAACCAATAGCTTTGAATTTTTGCTCGACACTTCAATGGTAGAAAGACTTGTAGTAAAATGATGTTGTGCTCTATCTCTTAATGTTAAAGTATCGCCTTTATTGGTTGCAACTGTTAATCCTGCTCTAATGCCACCTTGTTCATAAGTCATACCAACAGCTCCATTGTAAGTTGGATAAGTGTCTCCATACGATGGATAAAATAAATCGAAAATTTGTTTGGTGAAATACAGCCAACCTTTTTCATCGAAATATTTGCTATGATTTTTTCCTATTTGTGTTTGAAAGTTTTTTTGCCAATCAGTAATTACTTCATGCATAGGTTCTGCAGCAGGTGCAAAATAATAAGGTTCGTTATAACCTTGTTCATGAAAATCTACATGAATTTGTGGCATCCAATCTAAATATTTTTCAAGTCTTTGTTTTGTTTCAACTTGTGTTTGCCAAGCCCAATCTCTGTTTAAATCAAAATTGTAATGATTGGTTCTGCCTTGAGGATACACTTCAAAATGTTCTCTAGCTTGAGGATCAGCATTTCCATTTTTTCCAACTGTTGTATTATACCAATTTACATAACGATCTCTACCATCTGGATTAATACAAGGATCAATAATTACAACAGCATTTTTTAACCATTCTTTTGTTGCTGGGTTTGATGGATTGATTAATTCATATAAAGTCAACATTGCAGCTTCACTGCTCGATGGTTCATTACCATGAACATTGTAGCTTAGCCAAACAATTGCTGGTGGGTTAGGTAATAATGGAGCCACTCTGCCACTGGTTAAACCTGCATAAGTTCTATTGTTCATTTTTATATGATCTAGTTTTTCCATGTTTTCTGGACTAGAAATAAAAGCTAACAACAACTCTCTGCCTTCATTGGTTTTGCCATAGCTTTCTAACTTCATCATTGAAGAATTAGTTGTTGCAACTGATTTGAAATAATCTACAATTTGATGATGTCGAGTAAATTTTTCTCCAATTTCATATCCTAAAAAATCTTTAGGACTAGGTGTATTTTGTGCTAAAGAGGAAATGCTTATTAAACAAAATAATGCAAATGCAAATCGTAATTTATTCATATTCACTTTTTAAAAGAAATGTGAATATAGATAAACAAATTTTATTTCCCCTCTTGAGAGGGGATGTAGGGGTGTGTTTTTTAAAATTCATAAGTTAAAATTTGAATATTCCTTTCATCGACACTGAACCATAAAATTCTTAAAAAGAATATCTGCAACTTTGCAAACTAAATTAAGTATATGAATAAAGTATGGTTTATAACTGGTTGCTCAACTGGATTTGGTAGAGCTTTAGCCAATGAAGTATTATCTCTTGGACACAATGTAGTAGTTACAGCAAGAAAAACATCTGACGTAGAAGATATTGTTGCTCAATATCCAGAAACTGCTTTTGCTGTTCAATTAGATGTTACTAAAACAGAAGAAATAGCAACATCAGTTGCTGCAGCATTAGAAAAATTTGGAAGAATTGATGTATTGGTTAACAATGCTGGTATTGGTTATTTTGGTGCCATTGAAGAAAGTGAAGATGAGGAAGTAAGAAGAATGTTTGAAATTAATTTCTTTGGATTAGGCAATATGACCAATGCTGTTTTACCAACCATGCGTAAACAAAGAAGTGGTCATATCATCAACATTGCATCTATTGGTGGATTGGTTTCATTTCCTGGAATTGGTTATTACAATGCAACTAAATATGCTGTAGATGGATTGTCTGAAGGCTTATCTAAAGAAGTAGCACATTTAGGAATTAAAGTAACTGTAATTTGTCCGAGTGGATTTAGAACAGATTGGGCTGGACGTTCTGCCAACAATACCAAAATTCAAATTGAAGACTATGCAATAAGTGCACATCAAAATCAAAATACAATTCGTGGTTATAGTGGTAATCAAGCAGGAGATCCATTAAGAGCTGCTAAGGCTATTGTAAAAGTTACAGAAGTTGAAAATCCACCATTAAGATTGTTATTAGGTGTTGCTGCTTTGAAAAATGCAAGAATAAAATTAGATGCCTTAAAAGCTGATTTTGATGCTTGGGCAGAAACAACTGAAGGTGCTGATTTTCCAATTTAAGGTTAATAATTATTTATAGAACTTCATCTAAACAAAAAAGCAGTTTCCATTTGAAACTGCTTTTTTGTTGTATTAAATACAAATTATTTTTTACGGGTATAAACTATATTCATAGTTTTAAATTCACCTTTTCCATCAGCACTAGGAATAAACATTTCAAGAATTTGAGTATTATCATCAGGAGAAGCAAATGTCTCTCTAAAAGGAGTGTCCTTGCCTGTCATAGGGTCAACCATAATGCCTTTAGAGGTTAAAGTTTTTGTTGTAGAATCATAAGTTCCTTCAGAAGTCATCATTCCTGTACCAAAATTATCAATCCAAGTATTGATGTAAACTTTTTTAGCATTATCATAAGCAGTAGTAGCAACACCTTCAAAAGGCATTCCATCATAACTTCCTTTGTTTTCAGAAACTAAATATCTGCCACCCAAAATCATTTTATTAACACAAGAACCCTGAGTAACAGTTGGGGGTGCATCAGGAGCCATCCACATTGTATTTACACTTGTCCATTCTCCTACACCTTTTGCAAGCATTGTATGAGGTTCACTTGGAGTCATATAAGCCATCCAATTATTCATCATGGTTGCTGAATCCATTGCTGGAGTTTCTGTTGTTGAAGCAGCAGCTGTATCTTTCTTTTCTTCGGTTTTGCAACTAATTAAAATTATGCCCGTTGCAAAAAAGGCAATGATTGTTTTTTTCATTTTGTTTTTTTTTGTAATAAAATTTTATTTAATAAGGAATTCGCTAAAAATTTTTATGGCAACCCAAACAATTGGCGTTGCAATTAAAAGAGAATCGAATCTGTCTAAAAATCCACCATGTCCTGGCATAAAACTACCACTATCTTTAACATTAGCCAAACGTTTTAATTTACTTTCTAATAAATCTCCAAAAGTGCCAAATATTGCAGCAATACTAGATACAATTAAAGCTAAGCTTAATAATGATTTATCGAACAGAAAATAAAGTAAACTACTTATTACAACTACACATAAAATAGCACCGCCAATTGTTCCTTCCCAAGTTTTTTTTGGTGAGATAGATGACAAAGGATTTTTTCCAATTAATGAACCAACAAAATAAGCCATTGTATCATTGATCCAAATGGAAACTATAAGTAAAAGGGGTAATGCAAAACCAAAATCAACAAATAATGAATTGCCTTTAAATATCATTCCTTGATTTCTTAAACCAATCATTAAACCACAACTTAGAGATATATAAACAAGTCCCAATAAAGAATAAATTAGATTTTTTATTCTATTGGTTTGAGTCAGAAATAACTCAATAAGAGGAATTAATATTGCAGTAATGATCATCATCCACATCCCTATTTCTTGTAAATCTAGAGTAGTGAAATCTAATTTTTCGTGAGTCATGAAAAGCATAAATCCCCAACCACCAATCATAACTATATATTTATGAAGATTTGATTTTTGCTTATAGCCTTCATCAATTAATCCCACTAATTTTTGATACTCAATCCAACAACCAAAATGTATGATACTAAATAAAATAAAGAAAGACCAGTAATTATATAATAATCCACCAAGCATAATTGCTACAAAAAAAATTGCAGTCAAACTTCTAGTTCTTAGTGTACTTAAGTTCAGTGCCATAATTAATGAATGTTTACATTGTCGTTAGATTCTTGAACCTCAAATTTTTCACAAGCAGTTTTGTATAATTTAAATAAAAACAACACAATGATTAAAGTAAGTGCAGCAACCCATAAAGGATAACTTTCGTCCATTACTTTTTTTGCATCTTCACCTTTGCTAGTAGCAAAATACAATGCAGTTATGGCAACCCCATTATTAATAAAATGCATGAGCATGCTTAGCCAAATATTTTTACTAAAATAAAAAATATATCCCAACATTAAGCCTAGAGCCAATCTTGGTAAAAAACCATAATAGCTAAAATGAATAATACTGAATAAAAAACTGGTTACAAATATGGCAACATGAGCATTTTTAAACCATCCAATTAAAAGTTGTTGTAAGGTTCCTCTAAATAATAATTCCTCAAAAACTGCAGGAAGTATTGCAATCATTAATAAAGAAATAAAATAATCTGCAAGAGATTTCATATTTGCCAACATCATTACCTGGTCAGCATAATCATCTTCCATTGCTTTAAACTTGATGGCTAATTTTTTTGAAATAGGAATTAGTTTGTTTAATTCTCCCAAACCTCCACTCAAAAAAAGTGCAGTAATAGCAATTGCAATTACTAAAAAAACAAGTTGTGCATTCGAAGTTTTATTTAATCCAAAATAATTCAAAGGCTGTTTACTTACAATTAATGCAAAGAAAAAAGCTGGCAAAAACATCATAGCAAATGTGCCCAACATTTGCATCCATCTAACTTTATTTATGTTTTCTGGCAATGCCATTGCAGTTAATAAACCTTTCTGATTACCACTCATTAAATCACCCAAATTCACCATGGATAAAGCAAAGAACAGTTGAATAATTACTGCTAAAATTAATCCAGCACCAAATAATCCAATTAGAATTCCAAATTGTCCAAAGTAGCTAATTCGAGGCTTGTTATCGAACATATTTCGTTAA
The DNA here is from genome assembly GCA_963716885.1 of uncultured Chitinophagaceae bacterium. Classification (GTDB taxonomy): domain Bacteria; phylum Bacteroidota; class Bacteroidia; order Chitinophagales; family Chitinophagaceae; genus CAIVPM01. The sequence continues at coordinate 450,645 of CAVQUL010000006.1, forward strand.
TTTTTTTATGCAAATCTGCTAGATGATTACGATAGCTTAACTTTGCAACTTATTTTAATATTAAGAATTTATTGATGGTAAAAATAGGGAACATAACATTACCTACATTTCCTTTATTATTAGCTCCAATGGAAGACGTTAGTGATCCTCCTTTTAGAGCAGTTTGTAAAGATAATGGTGCAGATTTAATGTACACTGAATTCATTAGTAGTGAAGGCTTAATAAGAGATGCAATTAAAAGTAGAAAAAAGTTGGACATTTTCGATTATGAAAAACCAATTGGTATTCAAATTTTTGGAGGAGATGAAGAAGCGATGGCAATGAGTGCAAGAATTGTTGATGCAGTTCAACCAGATTTACTAGACATCAATTTTGGGTGCCCTGTAAAAAAAGTGGTAGCAAAAGGTGCTGGTGCTGGTGTTTTGAAAGATATTGATTTAATGGTAAGATTAACTGAAGCCTGTGTAAAAAGCACCAATCTTCCAGTAACTGTAAAAACAAGATTGGGTTGGGATGATAGTTCTAAAAATATTGAAGAAGTAGCTGAAAGATTGCAAGATGTTGGTATAAAAGCTTTAGCAATTCATGGGCGAACAAGATGTCAAATGTATAAAGGAGAAGCAGATTGGACTTTAATTGATAAAGTAAAAAATAATCCTAGAATTCAAATTCCAATTTTTGGGAATGGCGATATTAATACTCCACAAAAAGCAGCAGAATATAAAAACAAATTTAATGTTGATGGGATGATGATTGGTAGAGCAGCCATTGGTTATCCTTGGATTTTTAGAGAAATAAAACATTATTTAAATACTGGTGAAGAATTGGCTCCACCAACAATTGAAGAACGTGTTGCAGTATGTAAAAAACATTTGCATTTAAGTTTAGAATGGAAAGGACATAAAGTTGGATTGAATGAAATGAGAACACACTATACTAATTATTTAAAAGGATTACCTAATATTAAAGAGTATAGATTAAAACTTGTTACCACATCTGAGATTGATGAAGTGTACAATATTTTAGATGAAGTTGAAAAAAAATATTCTGGTTATGAGTTTGAAAGATCATATCAAGAAAATATCAATTATCATCAAACTTGTCCTATTTAACCAGTTACTGAGAGGAATCAATTAGTCAATAAATTGTTTTTAAACTAAGAGATTGCTTTGTTGGGCAAGAATCCAATCTCGCAAAGACTACCAAATAATTCAGAGTAATAAAAAACGCCTCATAATTGTGAGGCGTTTTTTATATAGGTTAGAATTGAAATTAATCTCTACTAGAAAATCTACTTAATAATCTTAAGATTTCTATATACAACCAGATGATGGTTACTAATAAACCAAATGCACTATACCATTCCATGTATTTTGGAGCACCCATTTCAGAGCCTTTTTCAATTCTTTCAAAATCTAAAATTAAATTAAGAGCAGCTATAGCTACAATAAATAAACTTATTCCGATTCCTAATATACTGCTATCACCAAAGTTCATAAAGGGCATAGAAACTCCAAAGAAAGCCTAAGTACAATACTTGCTAAATAAAAGAGTCCAATTCCTAAAGTGGCACTCATTAAAATACTTCTAAAACGTTGTGTAGGTCTAATTACTCTAAAGTTGTATAATAAAAACATTGCCATTGCAACAGCAATAGTTAATCCCACTGCACTAATAATTAATCCTGGAAAGCTTTCTTTAAATGCTTCATTAAGTACAACAGAAATTGCACCAACAAAGAAACCTTCTAAAATACCATAAGCAGGTGCTAAATATGGCGACCATTGTGGTTTAAAAGAAATTACAAGACCAACAACTAATCCACCAATAACACCAACCCACATTAATGTACTCATTAATGAAGGATTACTTTGTGAATATAATTGCCAAGTATAAGTTGCAGCTGCTGCTACCATTAACATTAAGAAACCAAACTTGTTCATGGTGCCTCTTACCGTCATTACATTATCAATATCTTGATAAGATGAATGATTCTTCTGAAATACTTTTTCAGAAAGGGTTGGATTACTTGATTCGAATAAAGCCATAGTTGTATTATTTAATGAACAAATGTAATATGATTTTCAAAATATAAAAGTTAAAACTGAAGAAATTAATTTAAAGGTTTTAAACCTGGGTAATGGTCAACAGTTTCAAAAATGTAATTCGTATCTTTTTGAAGTGTTGAAATAAACTTGTGTAAAGAATCTGTGTAGTTTGGATTTCTAAACATTCTATCGTGCATCAAAATAACTAAATGATTTGGCGTATAGAGTTTATTGGTTTCAAATCTATGTTTTACTTTCTCAATCATTTCATCAGCACTTTGAATTGGATTGGCAGATACTGCAAAAAAATTCCATTCCATATCCCATCCAACAATATTATAACCTGAAGTATCCATACGTTTGCAAACATTTCTTGCAAGAGTTTCTGTTTTCATTCTATTTTCTATCAACCAAGAATTACTGCCAGGTAAACGAATAATTTTAAATGGAACATTTAAAATTTTCTGTGCAAAAAATAAATCTTCAACTGCTAAAGAATCATTATGATAAAAACTTTGATACTTGTTTCTGGCATGACTTCTACTATGATTGCCAAGTAGTGTTCTTGGATAATCATCATTAATTAATCTAACAATATTTTTTAAGTTAGGAGATGAAGCATGAAAAGCAACCATAAAAAAAGTCGACTTAACATTTAGTTTTTTGCATAATTCAAAACTTGCAACTGTGCCATGTTGTGGGCCATCATCAAAAGTTAAATAGATATATTTTTTAGAATTGTCGATTTCTAAATGTTGAGAAATTTTTACACTGTCAGTAATTAAATTTGGCAAATTCTTTATTGTTGAATCTAAGTGGAGTTTTATGGTTTCTGGAATTGCAAAAGTTGTATCTTGAATATCATCTTGATTGACCTTTTCATTTATTTCCTTACACGAGAATAAAAAAAGTATACTTATGAATAAGAAAAAAGGATTTGGAGTAGTGTTTAGTTTGAAATTCATTGCCATTTCTATAAGCAAAACTATGTAAACCAGCAACAATTAATATTATTTTATTAACTGTTTTAAATTAGTTTTTTGGTTTCACTAGTTTTCTATATTTGTAGCAAGTAAAAAATGGAATTATGAACCCAACAGAACAAGTTATTGAAGAAGTTGTTATCAAATTTGCAGGAGATAGTGGTGATGGAATGCAACTTACAGGTCAACAGTTTACAAATAACACAGCTTTATTAGGCATTGATTTAGCAACTTTTCCTGATTTCCCTGCAGAAATTAGAGCTCCACAAGGAACTATGGCTGGAGTTAGTGGATTTCAAATTCATTTTTCTTCTAACAAGGTTTTTACACCTGGCGATTCATGTGATGTGCTAGTTGCAATGAATGCAGCTGCATTAAAAGCTAATTTAAAAAGTTTAAAGAAAGGTGGAAAAATTATTGCTAATACAGATGGTTTTGATAGCAAAAATTTACGTTTAGCAAATTATGCAGATGGGGTGAATCCCATTGAAAATAATAGTTTAGAAGGATACGATTTAATTAAAGTTGATGTTACAAAACTTACAAGAGAATCTTTAAAAGATTTTACAGAATTAGGAGTTAAAGAAAGAGATAGAGCAAAAAATATGTTTGTGCTGGGTTTAATTTATTGGATTTATAATCGTGACCTAACGAACACAATTAGTTTTCTAAAAGAAAAATTCGGCAAAAAAGAAATGATATTAGAAAGCAATATCAAAGTATTGCAAGCTGGATATAATTATGGAGAAACTACAGAAACTTTTTCCACTCAATATACTGTAGAAAAAGCAAAACTTCCTTCAGGTAAATATAGAAGCATCATGGGTAATCAAGCAGTAGCTTATGGATTAATTGCTGCTAGTGAAAAAAGTGGTTTGCCTTTATTTTTAGGTTCATATCCAATTACTCCTGCAACAGATATTTTACATGATTTAAGTAAATACAAATCTTTTGGTGTAAGAACTTTTCAGGCTGAAGATGAAATTGCAGCTATTTGTTCTGCAATTGGTGCAAGCTATGGTGGAAGTTTAGGTGTAACAACAACAAGTGGTCCTGGTATGGCTTTAAAAGCTGAAGCAATGGGCTTAGCCATGATGTTAGAAATTCCATTGGTAATTGTAAATATTCAAAGAGGTGGTCCATCAACTGGTTTGCCTACAAAAACTGAGCAAAGCGATTTAATGCAAGCTTATTATGGTAGAAATGGCGAATGCCCAATTCCAATTATTTCAGCATCAACACCAAGTGATTGTTTTGAAGCAGTGTATGAAGCTGCAAGAATTTCTGTGCAACATATGACTCCAGTTATTTTTTTAAGTGATGGTTTTATTGCAAATGGTGCAGAGCCTTGGAAGTTTCCACAAAGTGCAGACTTGAATGAAATAAAAGTAAAGTTCAAGAAAAGTTTAGATGAAGGAGAAGAGAAATTCTTACCTTATAAAAGAGATGAAAAATTAGCTCGCCCTTGGACTATTCCTGGTACTGCAGGATTTGAACATAGAATTGGGGGACTAGAAAAAGAAGATTTAACAGGAAATATTAGTTACGATTCAGATAACCATCAACACATGGTTAAAATTCGTCAAGCAAAAGTTGATAAAATTGCTGACTATGTTCCTTTGCAAAAAATTGATAGTGGTGCAGAAAAAGGAAAAGTATTAGTATTAGGTTGGGGGAGTACTTACGGAGCAATTAAAAGTGCAGTTTTAACTTTACAAGCTCAAGGAAAGTCTGTGAGTCATGCTCATTTAAGATACATTCGTCCATTTCCAAAAAATCTTGGAGAAATTTTAAGCAATTTCGAAAAAGTAATTATTCCAGAAATTAATAATGGACAATTGGTAAAAATTATTCGTGATCAGTATTTGGTTGATGCAATTCCTTATAACAAAATCATGGGTATTCCAATTACAAAAACTGAAATGGTTGATGTGTTAGGAAAAATGTGTTAGTGCTTAGTTTTCTGAAAGTAGATAAAGTGTAGCCATTCTTACAGCAACACCATTTTCAACTTGATTTAAAATGATGGATTGATGTCCATCTGCAACATCACTATCAATCTCAACGCCTCTATTCATAGGGCCTGGATGCATTATTGTAATTTCTTTATTTAAACTATCTAGCAGTTTTCTACTAATTCCATAACTTAAATTGTATTCTCTTAAAGTTGAAAATAGTGGCTGATTTTGCCGTTCTAATTGAATTCTTAAAACATTTGCAACATCACAATTTTGCAAACCTTTTTTAATATCATATTCCACTTTTACATCAAATGCTTCTGTAATATATTTAGGAATTAAAGTTGGTGGTCCAACCAAAGTAACATTTGCACCCATTTTTTTCAATAAATAAATATTACTTAAAGCAACTCTGCTGTGTAAAATATCTCCTACAATTGAAACATCTAATCCCTTTAAATCTCCAAATTTTTCAACCATTGAAAAAGCATCTAATAATGCTTGAGTAGGATGTTCATTAGTTCCATCACCAGCATTAATAATTATTGCAGGAATATGTTTAGCCAGAAAATGAGGAGCACCACTAGATGAATGCCTCATTACCACCATATCCACCTTCATGCTTAAAATGTTGTTCACTGTATCTAAAAGAGTTTCACCTTTATCTACACTTGAGCCAGAAGCAGCAAAATTTATAGTATCTGCACTTAAACGTTTTTCAGCAAGTTCAAATGAAATTCTTGTTCTAGTAGAGTTTTCGTAAAATAAATTAACAATGGTTTTATCTCTTAAAGAAGGAACTTTTTTAATGGGTCTTTGTAAAACCTCTTTAAATTCTTTTGCAGTGGAAAGAATGAGTTCAATATCTTCTTTCTGTAAATCTTTTATTCCCAATAAATGTTTTGTAGATAGTTTCATTTATTTGTTTAAAAAAGCAGCAACGCTGCAAATGTACTCTCCTTAAAATATTTTCAAAACATTTTATTATTAATTCTCACACATTACATTTGATGAATGAAGCAAATTGTATTGTTTGGTGCTGGAAAATCAGCCTCAGTATTAATAAATTTTCTAAAGGAAATTGCAGTCAAAAGAAATTGGCAAGTATTTATTATTGATGGCGACATTGAATTATTGAAAACAAAAATTGGAAATCATGATTTAGTTAAACCTATTGTATTAAACATATTTGATGTTGAGGAAAAAAATAAAATTATTCAACAAGCAGATATTGTAATTTCTTTAATGCCTCCTCAGTTGCACATGTTAATAGCTGAAGCTTGTTTGCAATTTGGTAAAAATTTATTAACTGCATCTTATATTGATGATGAAACAAAAAAACTTTCAAATAAAGTTGCAGAAAAAGGATTGTTGTTTTTATATGAAATGGGTTTAGATCCTGGAATTGATCACATGAGTGCAATGCAAATTATTGATGAGATTAAAGTAAAAGGAGGAAAAATTACTTCATTCAAATCTCATTGTGGTGGATTGGTAACACCTGAAAGTATTGATAATCCTTGGTTTTATAAGTTAACTTGGAATCCAAGAAATATTGTTTTAGCTGGAAAATCTGGTGCACATTATTTGGAAAATGGTGAGGAGAAAAAAGTTTTGTACGAGGAATTATTTAATGATGAAAACAAAATTCAATTGCCAAATGGAGAGGAATATGGATTTTATGCAAATCGAGATTCTTTAAGTTATAGGTCTATTTATAAACTAGAAAATGTAAAAACTTTTGTTAGAACAACTTTGAGATTTCCTGCATTTATAAAAGGTTGGAAACAAATTGTTGCATTAAAATTGACTGATGAAGAAAAAAAATATGAGACAGATAATTTAAATCTTGCAGATTTCTTCAAACAGCATTTTGCTAAAAATAGTATTCAAGTTGAAAGTGACGAACAATTAGAATATTTTGGATTGAATGATTCTGAAACGACTATCAATAAAGGGTTGTGTAGTGCTGTAGATGTATTACAATTTATTATGGAAAGAAAATTATCATTAAAATCTAATGATAAAGACATGATTATTATGCTTCATGAATTTGAATATGAAATTGCAGGAAAACCACATCAAATAAAAAGTTATTTGAAAGTTGTTGGAGAAAGTAATTCAAATACTGCAATGGCAAAAACAGTTGGATTGCCTTTAGGTATTGCTGCTGAACTAATATTAGATGGAAAGATTAATGTAAAAGGATTATTAATTCCTACTGAACCTGAAATTTATCAACCAGTATTAAAGGAATTAGAAAATCACAATATTATTTTCGAAGAGTTTACAACTTAATTTTGTTTTATGACTAAACTCAGTATCAACATCAACAAATTTGCAACTCTTAGAAATGCCAGAGGAGGAAATAATCCTGATGTTGTTAAAGCTGCTATAGATGCTCAGCGTTTTGGAGCAGATGGTATTACTGTTCATCCACGACCAGATGAACGACATATTCGTTATGATGATGTTAGACAAATAAAAAAAATAATTACCACTGAATTTAATATTGAAGGCAATCCTTTAGAACAAAGTTTTGTTGATTTAGTTCTTGAAACAAAACCACATCAAGTGACATTGGTTCCTGATGCAATTGGTCAGCTTACAAGTAATCATGGTTGGGATACCATCACTCATCAAGATTATTTAAAAAATATTATTGCAGTTTTTAAAAAGGAAGGAATTAGAGTTTCAATTTTTATTGATCCGGTTGAAGATTTAATAAATGCTGCTTCAACAACTGGTACAGATAGAATTGAGTTATACACTGAAGCTTATGCAAAGGAATTTGAAATCTGTAATTCAAAAATGGAAAGTGATAACGAAATTTTATTGAGTTATGTTAATGCAGCTAAGCTTGCAAGTAAATTAGGTTTAGGCATAAATGCTGGACATGATTTAGATTTAAAAAACTTGAAATTATTTAGTAATTCTATTTCTAATTTAGATGAAGTTAGTATTGGTCATGCATTAATCTGTGATGCTATATACTTAGGTTTTGAAAATACTATTCAGATCTATAAAAGACAATTGAATTAAACCATTTACTATTTGTATTTTTGTTTAAATGATAAGAAGAGAAGTAGATACACGAATTGATCAGGGTAAAAGAAAACAGCTTGTTACTCTTTTAAAAGAGAAGGGAATAACAAATCATCAAGTTTTAGAGGCTATAAATAATATTCCACGACATTTTTATATCAGCACTGTTTTTGACAATAAAGCTTACGATGATGTTGCATTACAAATTGATGCAGAACAAACAATTTCTCAACCTTATACTGTTGCATTTCAAACACAATTATTAGACCTAAAAAAAGGGATGAAAGTTTTAGAAGTTGGAACAGGGTCTGCATATCAAGCTTCAGTTCTAGATTATTTGGGTGCTGAAGTTTACACAATTGAAAGACAAAGACCACTTTTCGATTTAAACTTGAAATTTAAATATTTAAAGAATTTTAAAAATATAAAATTCCTTTATGGAGATGGGTTTGAAGGGGTTCCTCATTATGCACCATTCGATAGAATTTTAATTACTGCAGCAGCACCATATATTCCACATACTTTGTTACAACAATTAACTCCTAATGGAATTATGGTAATTCCTGTTGATGAAGGTGATGCACAAAGAATGTTGAGAGTCACTAAAAATTCAGATGGAACAATTGAAGAAGAAAAGTTCGATATGTTTTCTTTTGTACCCATGTTAAGTGGAAAACAATAAGCTTAGCTTCTGCTGTAATTAGGAGATTCTTTAGTGATTACAATATCATGTGCATGGCTTTCTTTCATTCCTGCATTACTCATTTTAACGAACTGAACATTTTTTAATGCTGCAATATTTTTTGAGCCACAATATCCCATTCCTGCTCTTAATCCTCCAACAAATTGATAAATAATTTCATTTAAATATCCTTTATAAGCAACTCTTCCTTCAATACCCTCTGGTACAAACTTTTTATTCTCTGATTCAGTATTTTGAAAATATCTATCACTACTTCCTTCACCCATAGCACCAATACTACCCATACCTCTATATTCTTTAAATTTTCTACCCTCATAAATAATTGTTTCACCAGGACTTTCTTCTGTTCCTGCAAAAATGCTTCCCATCATCACAACATCAGCACCTGCAGCTAATGCCTTTACCATATCTCCAGTATAACGAATACCACCATCTGCAATTAATGGAATTTTGTATTGCTTCAAAATACTTGCAGCTTCCATAATGGCAGTTAATTGAGGTACTCCTGCACCAGCAACAATTCTTGTTGTACAAATAGAACCTGGTCCAATACCAACTTTTACAGCATCAGCACCTGCATCAGCCATTGCTTTTGCACCTGCAGCTGTTGCAATATTTCCTGCAATTACTTGCATGGTTTTAAAATTCTTTTTTAGCAATTTCAATTTACTAATTACACCTTTACTATGTCCATGAGCACTATCTAAAGTAACTACATCTACTCCTGCATGTTGTAATGCTGCAGCTCTATCTAATAAATCATTGGTAATGCCTAAAGCTGCACCAACAATTAATCTACCAAAGCTATCTTTTGATGAATTGGGGAAATTGTTAATTTGTTCAATATCTCTATAAGTGATCAGTCCAATTAATTTTCCTTGTTTATTAACTACCGGAAGTTTTTCAATTTTATATTGTTGTAAAATTTTTTCAGCTTTCTTTAAATCAGTTCCTTCAGGAGCAGTAATGAGATTTTGTGTTGGTCATTACTTTTTCAATCGATTTTGAATTGTTGCCTACTTCAAATCTTAAATCTCTATTGGTTACAATTCCAATAAGTTTTCCTCATCATCAACAATTGGAATTCCACCAATTTTTCTTTCTTTCATTATTTTAAAAGCATCTCCAACCGTTGCAGATTTTGTTAAAGTAATCGGGTCAACAATTAATCCATTTTCACTTCTTTTTACTCTTTTTACTTGATCAGCTTGGTTTTCAATACTCATATTTTTATGAAGAATACCCAAGCCACCTTCTCTTGCTAATGCAATTGCCAAATTAGATTCTGTTACAGTATCCATTGCTGCAGATAGAAATGGAATATTTAATTTTATTTTTTTGGTAAGATGAGTGGTAATATCTACATCTTTTGGATGAACATTGCTGTAAGCAGGAGTAATTAACACATCATCAAAAGTTAAACCATCAACAATGGTGTTTTGACTCTTTTTTTTGTTTGAAGGGGATTTTTTTACTGTTGCCATAGGCAAAGGTATATTATTGAAACTTTATTTATTTTGAAATCAATATTATTTTTTTGTGAATGGATATTAAAATTGAAAGAAAAATCAACCATTTTTTGATATTGAAAAACAGTTTTCCCTTATCTTCGCCGCCAAATAAAAAAGTAAAACACAATTGGGTGTTCATTTAAACACAAAAAGATGTCATTAACAAAAGAAAAAAAATCATCAATCTTTGCTCAATATGGTGGCAAAGCTGCTAACACAGGATCAATTGAAGGTCAAGTTGCATTATTAACAGAAAGAATTTTAGACATTAGTAAGCATTTACAAGCCAACAAAAAAGATTTCTCTACTCAACGTGGATTAATGAAAATGGTTGGTCAACGTAAAAGATTGTTAACTTACATGCAAAAACACAATCTTACTGGATATCGTACATTAATTGAACAATTAGGATTAAGAAAGTAAACCAACCTATACCCCCAAAGGGGAGTAAGGAAATTATTGGGTTGCTTTTTAAAACTAATTACAACTTATAAATTATTCCCAGCTTCCATTGGTCGTTGGGAATTTTTGCTTTTCTATCCTATTTTATCAATTTTTTATCAACAAAATTTTGTTAACGAATTAGTTTACAAAATTTACTTCAAATTATCAATATGTTAACACAACCTATACAATCAACTTTCACACTCCCTAATGGAGCTGAAGTTATTTTAGAAACCGGTAAAATGGCCCGCCAGGCCGATGGTTCAGTAACCGTTCGTCAGGGCAATTGTATTTTACTTGCAACTGTTGTTGCCAACAAAGAACCAAAGACCCGGACAAGGTTTTTTTCCTTTATCGGTAGATTACCAGGAAAAATTTGCTTCTGCAGGACGAATTCCCGGCTCTTTCTTTAAAAGAGAAGCTCGTTTAAACGATTACGAAATTCTAACTTCACGATTAATAGATAGGGCTTTACGTCCTTTATTTCCTGAAGATTATTTATGTGATGTGCAGGTTTTAGTTTCATTAATTTCTCTGATGATGAAGTAATGCCCGATTCAATGGCTTGTTTAGCTGCATCTGCAGCACTTGGCAGTTTCAGATATTCCCATTCAGGAAATTATTTCTGAAGTACGTATTGGCCGAGTTAATGGCGAAATGATTATTAACCCAACCCGCAGCTCAATTGGCTGAAGTCGATTTGGAATTCATCATTGCTGCTACCGATAAGAATATTATGATGGTAGAAGGTGAGAGTAATGAGTGTCAGGAAGAAGATTTGGTTAAAGCCATTGAAATTGGTCATGATGCTATTCAAATTCAGGTTAAAGCTCAGGAAGAATTAAGAGATATGGTTGGAGTAATACAAAAAGAGATTACACAAAACCATATCGCAACGAAGAATTAAATGCAAAAATAACTGCTTTTGCAAAAGATAAAATGTTATGAAATTGCAAAATCTGCATCTGCAAAACACGAAAGAAGCGATGCTTATGCTAGCTATTAAAAGAAGAAGTAATTGCAATCTTTAGGAGAAGAATTACCTGATGAAGACAAAGCTTTGCTAGGACATTATTTTGGCGATTTACAATATGATGTGGTAAGAGATATGATGCTTAAAGACAAAAAGCGTTTAGATGGACGTGAAACTGAAGATGTTCGTCAGTTAGCAATGGAAACTGATATTGTTACCAACTCCACATGGTTCTGCTTTATTTACAAGAGGTGAAACTCAATCACTTACAACAGTTACTTTAGGAACTCCATTAGATGAATTATTGGTTGAAAGTGCTGCATAAATCAGAATATACAAACTTCTTCTTGCATTATAATTTCCCTCCATTTTCAACCGGCGAAGTTAAAATGATGAGAGGTGTTGGTCGAAGAGAAGTAGGTCATGGTAATTTAGCTATGCGTTCTTAAAGAAAATGATGCCGGGTAAAGAATATCCTTATACCGTAAGAGTTGTAAGTGATATTTTAGAAAGTAATGGTTCATCTTCAATGGCTACTGTTTGTGCTGGTTCATTAGCATTAATGGATGCCGGTGTTCCTATTCCAAAACATGTTAGTGGTGTTGCTATGGGATTAATTTCTAGAGCAAACGGAGATAATTTTGCAATTCTTAACTGATATCTTAGGTGATGAAGATCATTTAGGTGATATGGATTTTAAAGTAACCGGAACACGTGATGGTATTTGCGGTGTGCAAATGGATATTAAAGTAGATGGTTTAAGTATGGATGTTATGCGCCAGGCTTTAGCTCAGGCTAAAAAAGGACGTATGCATATCTTGGATGCCATGTATGAATGTATGCCAAATGCTCAGAGAAGAAGTGAAACCACATGCTCCACGAATGGTGAAGATCATTATTGATAAAGAATATATTGGTGCTGTAATCGGACCAGGTGGTAAAGTTATTCAGGAAATTCAAAGAGAAACCGGTGCTACAGTTAATATTGAAGAAGTAGGATAACAGAGGTGAAGTAAGCATTTTCTCTAAAGATAAAGAAAGCTTGGAAAAAGCATTAGCTTGGATTAATGGATTAGTAGCAGTTCCGTTAAGTTGGATGATACCTACGAAGGAACAGTGAAAAGCATTAAAGAATTTGGTGCTTTTGTAGAATTCTTACCTAAGAAAGAAGGTTTATTACACATTAGTGAAATAAGCTGGAAGCGTTTAGAAACTATGGATGGCATTTTTAAAGAAGGTGATAAAGTGAAAGTTAAATTGCTTGATGTTGATCATAAAACTGGTAAGTTTAAATTAAGCCGAAAAGCCTTAATGCCAAGACCAGAAAGACCTCAAGGCGATAGACCTCAAATGGATAGACCAAAACAAAGACGATAAGATACTCAACAAGTAGTTAATATTTTAATCCTCAATGAAAATTGGGGATTTTTTTTAGCTTAGATTGATGTTAATTTGCATATTCAAAATTCTTGGTTCAAAATTTGATTAATTATTCAAGTGAATTTTAAACGATATATACAACAAAGCATTGCTTCAACACTATTGTTGGTATTTCTTTTAGCAGCAACTCCAAAAAGAGTATTGCATAATTTATTTGCCGATCATACTGATGTAGCTTGGACTAAATCTGCTAATGCTAATGAAGTTAATTTAAATAGTGCTTCATATCAATGTCAAATTGACCAATTAGTAGTAGAACTTCCATTTTTTGGAACAGCATTGATTTTGTTTCCAACACCATTAATTCATACAAATTCATATCAAGAATCCTATTCATTATTAGTTTCAATAAATAAGCTCTTTACAGAGCAACTTCGAGGTCCACCAATTCATTGTTAGTTTAGGAATTATTGCTTTTATTTTTTACCTCCATTTTTGGAGTTATTACTTATTTATAAACAAATAACAATGAAATCATTTATCATATTCATATTTAATTTAATACTTTTTAATGCTGCTAGTACAGCAAATTCAATTTTTTCAAAAGAAGTTTCTGCTAATTTATCAGGCATTATAACAGATGCTACAACAAAAGAGCCATTAGAAGGAGCTAATATTATTATTCATGATATAAAAGTTGGAGTAGTTAGCAAAAAAGATGGAACCTATCATATCAATAATTTAAAAGAGGGTAATTATTTGGTTGAAGTAAACTTTCAAGGTTATGCAAGTATTATTGAAATCATCGAAATAAAAAACACTACGGTTAAAAATTTTGCTTTAGTTGAAACTGTAGTTGAGCAAGAGGCTGTAACCATTACTGGAACTACATCTGCAACAAAAATTAAAAATACACCACAACCTGTTTCTATAGTTTCAAAAAATGATTTATTCAAAAATTCATCCACCAATATTATTGATGCTTTAACTAAAACTGTTAATGGATTTTCAATGATTACAACTGGTCCTGCAATTTCAAAACCTATTATTCGTGGTTTAGGTTCCAATAGAATGATAACGATTAATGATGGAGTTAGACAAGAAGGTCAGCAATGGGGAGATGAACATGGTATTGAAATTGATGAACAAAGTGTTCAACAAGTTGAAGTACTGAAAGGTCCAGCATCATTGATGTATGGAAGTGATGCTATTGCAGGTGTTTTAAATATTATTACTAATAAACCAATACAAACAAATTCCATACAAGCTAATATTTCAACAGGCTATTTAGATAATAATAAAATGAATAGCATTTACACCAATATTGCAGGCAATCTCAAAAATGGACTTAATTGGAACTCTTTACAATAGCTATAAGTCGGCTGCAGATTATTCTAATGCCTATGATGGTAAAGTATTAAACAGTAGATTTAATGAAAAGAATTTTGGAGGTTATTTTGGTATTAATAAACATTGGGGTTTTTCTCATTTAATATTTAGCAAATTCAATCAAAAGCTAGGAATTGTAACAGGAGCAAGAGATGCAAGTACAGGAGCATTTTTATTGTATCCAGAAACTGCTAAAGAACATATTGCTACAACTGAAGAACTGAATGGACGAGATGTTTTGGTGCCTTATCAATCTATCAATCATACCAAAATTGCTTTAGATAACAATTTCATTTTTTCAGGAGGAAGGTTAACCACCAATATAGCTTATCAACAAAATGATAGAAAAGAATTTGGCAATGTAGATGAACCAACAACTCCTGAATTGTTTTTTGATTTAAAGACAATTAATTACAATTTTCAATATCATTTTAATCAACATAAAGGGTGGAAAACTAGCATTGGTGTAAATGGAATGTTTCAGGAAAATAAAAATGGAGCAGAAGAAGTATTGATTCCAAATTACAAACAATTTGATTTTGGTGGATTTGTTGTAACCAAAAAATCTTACCAAAAGTTAACTACAAATTTTGGATTGAGATATGATTACAGAAGTTTAAAATCTGAAGAATTGATAGAATCTGGTGATGTTAGATTTCAACAAATGAATAATACATTTAAAAATGTAACAGGAAGTGTTGGTTTAGCATATCAAGCCAATAATAATATTACCCTAAAACTTAATTTGGCAAGAGGATTTAGAGCCCCTAACATGATTGAACTTAGTAGTAATGGAGCACATGAAGGCACTAATAGATATGAGTATGGAAATAAAAACTTACAATCAGAAAACTCATATCAAATAGATGCAGGTGTTGAACTTTTTAGTGAACATGTAAGTTTTAGTTTAAATACTTTTTATACTTCATTCAATAATTTTATTTTTAGTAGTAAGTTGAGTAATGCAATTGGTAATGATTCAATTGTAAATCATAATGGGAATGATTTATTTGCATTCCAATACAAACAATCAAATGCAAATTTTATTGGGTTCGAAGCAAATCTAGATTTTCATCCTCATCCTTTAGATTGGTTGCATATTGAAAATAGTTTTTCCTATGTTAGAGGCAGATTCAACAACAATGATTTTGGTTCTAGAAATATTCCTTTTATGCCAGCAGCAAGATTATTAACAGATATTAAAGTTGATTTAAAAGGAAAATCGAAACTGTTATCTAATACAATTATTAAAACAGAAATTGAAAATCAATTTGCACAAAATAATATTTTCAGTGGCAATAATACAGAGACCATCACTCCATCTTTTACATTGATTAATTTTGGTTTTGGAACTGATTTTAAAATGAGCAATAATCAAAAAATTAATTTTTATTTAAGCATCAATAATATTGCTGATGTGTCTTACCAAAATCATTTAAGTCGTTTAAAATACACTGATTTCAATAATGCAACTCAAAGAATGGGTGTGTTTAACATGGGTAGAAATTTCAGTGTTAAAATCAATATCCCTTTAAGTTTTAATCTATAAAATATTTCAATTACTTTTAAGCAATGGAGATAATACATATTAGTGCAGAATGCTATCCAATGGCAAAAGCTGGAGGTTTAGGTGATGTTGTTGGAGCTTTACCAAAATATCAAAATCAAGCAGGTCATTATGCTAAAGTTGTAATGCCCATGTATAAAACAAAATTTTTATACAATAACGAATTTGAAGTAGATTTTAAAGGGGCTGCTTACTTAGGAGATTTATATTTCGAATTCACCATTATTAAAGAATCAACAAATAAACTTGGCTTCGATTTATACTTAGTAGATATTAATGGATTATTAGACAGAGAAAAAATTTATGGTTATGATGATGATACTGAAAGGTTCACAGCTTTTCAGATTGCTGTTGTAACTTGGATGAATAGTTGGGAACATAATCCAGATGTTGTTCATTGTCATGATCATCATGCTGCATTAATTCCATTTATGATGAAGTATTGCTATGCATTTCAATCAAAGTTGAGCCAAGTGCCTACAATTGTTACCATTCATAATGCACAATATCAAGGTTGGATGAGTTGGGATAAAAGCTATTACATTCCACATTGGGATACTTGGAAATATGGTATGTTAGATTGGAAAAATATGATTAATCCATTGGCCTCTGGAATTAAAAATGCTTGGAGAGTTACAACAGTTAGCAATAGTTATTTGCAAGAGTTAACTCAAAACAGCAATGGCTTAGAAAAACTTTTTGATTATGAAAGAGGGAAATGTTTTGGCATATTGAATGGAATTGATAATGAAGTTTGGAATCCTGAAACTGATGTTTATTTGAATAAACATTTTTCATCAAAAACAACAACAAAAGGAAAATCTGAAAACAAGAAAATCATCTGTGAAAACTTTGATATCAATCCTGATTTACCATTAATAGTTTTTATTGGAAGACTGGTTGGAGAAAAAGCTGCAGATATTTTGCCTGAAGCTTTTCATCAAATTTTAACTCATCTAAATAATCAATGTAGTATTGTTGTTTTGGGAAGTGGAGATACTAATATTGAAGGACAATTAAAAAATTTAAAGAATTATTATTCTGGGTTATACAATGTTTATGTAGGCTATAACGAAGCATTATCACATATTCTTTATGCTGGTGCAGACTTTTTATTAATGCCTAGTAGGGTAGAGCCATGTGGATTAAATCAAATGTATGCCATGCGTTATGGTACTGTACCAATGGTAAGAAGTACTGGAGGATTAAAAGATACAGTTATAGATATTGGAGATGAAGGGGGCTATGGTATTAGATTTAATAATGCAACAGTTGCAGATATTTTATATAGTGCACAAAGAGCAATTGACTTGTATCATGATTCAAAAAACTTACTTGCTGTTAGAAAAAGAATGATGTCAATTGATAATAGTTGGGAGAAAACTGTTGCTAATTATGATGAAGTTTATACTTTTTAAACTTTATTATTTATAACAACAACCCTTGTAAAAATAAAAATGCCATACTAAAATAAATTAGTAATCCTGTAACATCAACTAATGTTGCAACAAAAGGAGCTGATGAAACTGCAGGATCTGCACCCAAACGTTTTAATAATTAAGTGGCAACATAGAGCCCATAAAGTGCCCCATAAAACAACACCAATCAACGAAAATCCTACAGCTAATCCAATAGAAATATAATGTTCACCATAAATATTTGGCATCATATTATGCCATAGAATAACTCTTAGTAATCCAAAAATTCCTAAAACTGTTCCTAATAAAAGTCCACTAATAATTTCTCTTTTTAAAATTAACCACCAATCTCGAATTGTAATTTCTCCAACAGCCATTGCTTGAATTACTAATGTACTGGCTTGACTACCACTATTACCACCACTAGTAATAATTAATGGAACAAAGAGTGCTAAAACAACTGCTTTAGTTATTTCATGTTCAAAATAGCCCATAACAGAAGCTGTTAAAAGTTCACCCAGAAATAAAACAATTAACCACAGCACTCTTTTTCTAAAAAGTTTTAATAAAGGAGTATCTAAATAAGGTTCATTTAAAGCTTCAGTACCACCCATTTTTTGCATGTCCTCACTAAATTCTTCATTCGCAACCCAAAGCATATCATCAATAGTTACAATTCCTAATAATTTATAATTATCATCTGTAACAGGTAACGCCATTCTGTTATTCATTTTAAAAACAGTATTAGCATGTTCTTGGTCGTCATTAACATTTAAAGCTACACCACGTTCATCCATTAATTCTTCAACTATTTTATCTGGAGTAGCAAGAATAATATCCTTAATTCTAATATCATCTAATAGAACGCCATGTTCATCAATTACATAAATAACATCAATAGTTTCACTATTTTTTCCATGCTTCCTAATTGTTTCAAAAACTTCAGCAATAGTATTATGTGCATATACATATACATAGTCTGGAGTCATCAATCTTCCAACACTATCTTCAGGATAACCCAAAAGTGAAAGAGTTATTTTTCTTTCCTCTGGATTTAATAATTTAATTAAATCTCTTATAGCAGCATTGGGCAATTCTTCTAAAAAATCAGTTCTATCATCTGCTGGTAATTCGTTTAAAAGTTCAGCAGTTTTATTTGGTGGAAGTTCCTTGATAATTAATTTCTGAGTAGATAAATCAAGAATTTTAAAAACCTTAGAAGCCCTATGAATACTCATATTGGCAACAATTCTTGCTTCGAAACCTTGATTGTTATATACTAGATCAGCAACATCACTAATATTTTGCTCATTTAAAAATTCAGTAATTTCTAAAGGATTTTGTTGATTGATGATTTCTTCAAACTGTTCTTGCAGACTTATAGTTTCTAGTTCCAAACTCATGCCCCAAAGTTAATTGTAAAATTTGTTTTCGAGAGATTGTTATTATTCAAACTAAATCTTTACTTAAATAATACTCAACTAATTTTGTTTAAAATATCAATATGATTTTACCTTGTTTAAGTGTAGCAAGTTCAAATAAAAAAGGCAAAGGGGTTTTTGCAACTGAAAAAATTAAAGCCAATACAATTATTGAAATTTCTCCTGTTTTAGTTTTTCCAAATAAAGAAGTAAAAGATGTAGAGAAAACAATGTTGTTTGATTATCTTTTTGAATGGGGAAAGAAAAGAAAAAAAAGAGCTCTAGGATTAGGATATATTTCTTTGTACAATCATTCTTATTCTGCAAATTGTGATTATGAAATGGATTTCGATTATAATACTATTACAATAAAAACTGTAAAAGATGTTCAGAAAGGAGAAGAACTTTTTATCAATTATAATGCTGATCCAAATAACAAAACATTAGTTTGGTTTGAGACCAATTAAATGAATTGATACATTTTTCCTGGTAGGGATGCAATGATATTTTGTAGCTCTAAATTTAACAAAGATGCAGCTATAGAACTACTACTCAGCTTACTTTGTAAAAATATTTCATCAATAGAAGTTTGTTCTTTTTGTCTCAGAATTTCAATAATTATTCTTTCATCATTACTTAAATCAACAAATAAAGTTCTTTGCGATTTTTTAGTTTTAGTTTGTTGCACCCAGCCTAAATTTTCAACAAGTTGTTGTGCATTAGAAAGCAACATTGCTTTATTTTGATGAATCAATTTTAAGCAACCACTACTTTTTGAATCTGTAATTCTGCCTGGAATGGCAAACAAATCTTTATTATAATTAAAAGCCAATTCTGCTGTAATCATGCTCCCTCCTTTAACATCAGTTTCAATTACAATTGTTGCATCAGAAATTCCTGCAACGATTCTATTTCTTTTTGGAAAATTATGCTTATCTGCTTTTGTATTTTTAGTAAACTCAGTTAATAATCCACCATTTTGAATCATCTCTTTTGCTAATGTTTTGTGTTGATGAGGATAAATAGAATCTAATCCATGAGCTAAAACACCAACAGTTTGCAGATTGTTTTTTAAAGCAGATTTATGTGCTATTGCATCAATTCCAAATGCAAGACCACTATAAATGGTTATATGATGTTCTTTTAAATTTTCAATCAATTCTTCAGTCATTCTTTTTCCATACTCAGTATGATTTCTTGTACCAATAATGCTCAATGATTTTTGATTATTTAAATCTGCATTTCCTTTATAATACAGCATTACAGGGGCATCGTAGCAGTTCAATAATTTTTTTGGATAATCTTTGTCTGAAATAAATAATGGTTCTATATGATGCTTTTCAATAAACTTAATTTCATCTTCAGCAATTTTAAAATCATGGAATGATTTAAGTTGATTGGCTTTAATTTCTCCAATGCCTTCAATGGCACTAAGCTCTTTTTTCTTAGCTTTAAAAACAGCTTCTGCAGTGGAAAATTGTTCTATTAATAAACGAGATTGAACTGGACCAATGCCAGTAACTTGTGTAAGTGAAATTTGATATAATAAATCAGCTGATAACATAAACTCAACTTGACTTAAAAAGTGGAATTATGATTTTTTCTTGCTCAAAAATACTTTTATTAAAACAGGTGCTGTGGTTACCAAAACAATGCCTAAAACGATTAACTCTAAATGTTTTTTAAGGTCGAAATTATATTGTGTATAAATCCATTTTTGTAAATAATGCCCAGCAAATAACATTAAGAAAACCCAGCTCAAACATCCAACAATATTAAAAAAAGTAAATTTCTTTCTATCCATATTAACAATGCCTGCAACTATTGGTGCAAACGTTCTTACAAATGGTAAAAAACGAGCAAATACAATCGCTCCACCACCATGTTTCTCATAAAAATCATTAGCTTGAACAAGATATTTTTTTTTGAAGAAAAAACTATCCTTCCAATTATACATGGCTGGTCCAACTTTTCTGCCAAAGGCATAACCAAAAGAATTGCCTAAAATTCCAGCTATTGAAATTAAAAGCCAGAGAAAAATTAATTGTAAAAATTCATTTTCTATAAATGGAAAATAAGCAGATACTAATTCATTATTATAAATTCCTGCAACAAATAATAAGCTATCACCAGGAAAAAAGAATCCAGCAAAAACGCCAGTTTCAGCAAACACCACAAAAAGCAATAACCAAAGTCCACCATGTTCTATATAAAACTGAGGTTGTAAAAGTTGACTCCAATGAAATTCTAATAAAATAAATTGTAACATGAAAGCTGTTATTGTTCTTGAATTTGAATACAATGATAAAGAAACTTTGTTAAATAAAGTACTCCTTTATATTTGTAAAAACGATAATATGGAAGAACAACAAATCAATCCTCAGTTAAACATTGAAATTAGTGAAGAAATGAGTGAAGGTGAATATGCTAACCTTGCAATAATTACTCATAGTCATGCAGAATTTGTAATAGATTTTATAAGTGTAATGCCAAATGCTCCTAAAAGCAGAGTTAAAAGCAGAATTATTTTTACACCTATGCATGCCAAAAGATTTATGAAAGCTATGGTAGAAAATATTCAACGTTTTGAAGCCTCACATGGTGCAATCCAAGACTTAGAACAAATAGAAATTCCTATGAATTTTGGTGGACCAACAGCACAAGCTTAAAATTTAATAGCCTTTCAAATTTGAAAGGCTGTTTTTTCTTATTGATTAGTGCCCCACCAAACGAAATTTAGGATATGTTTCATTTGATAATTTAACTTTAAAATATTTTCGTGTTTGTTAAGACACAAAGACTAGTAAAAATTGATATCTTGTAACTCTTACTGAATTGTAATTAAGAAAACATTATCATTATGACAATTTCTACTACAAACAAGCCAAATTGGGCTATTTCTTTAGGCATTCCTTTTTTGATATTCATTAGTTGTTTATTAATTACTTTTTCGGCAAAGTTTAAATTAAATAATGAAGTGCTATCAAATGGAATATTAGTAGATATTTTAGTTATTGCACCTTTGGTTTATTTTATTGCAATTAGAAAAAGTAATGTTTCTAAATTGACTGTAATTAGAGTTTTTATTGTGGGTATTTTATTTGCAGGCTTTATTCTACAATCTCATACTAATCCAATTTTACAACTTATCAAAAGATGGATTTCGCCAATAATTGAAGCGTTTGTAATTTTCATTATCTGTAAAAAGTTTTATGTTGCAAATAAAAAGGCCAAACTCAATAATGATAAAAAGCTTGATTTCTTATTGCATTGTAGAAAAGTAATGTTTGAAATTTTTGGAAATGAGAAAATTGCAAATATTGTTTCATCTGAGGTTTCAGTAATTTATTATGCTTTCTTTAGCTCAAAAGACAAAGAAATTGACTACTCAACTAAATTTACTTCATATAAAGAAAATGGACTTCCAATAGTTTTGATAGCAATTTTATCTATCTTACTAATTGAAACTGCTGCAGTACATATCCTATTAAGTTTATGGAGTAGAATAACTGCTTGGGTAATAACAGGTCTCAGTATTTACACTTGCCTTCAATTATTTGCACATATAAGAGCTATAAAGGCAAGACCAATAATAATCAATGCAAATTCTTTTGAAGTTCACAATGGGCTTGCAGGAGATGCATTTATTCAATTTGATAACATTGAGAAAATTGAAGTGTCAAACAAAAAACCAATAGACAAAGCATCCATTAAGATTTCACTTTTAAAGGGATTGGAAAATCACAATATTGTGGTTTACTTAAAAAAATCTATTGAAGTAACAAAAGTATTTGGTATTAAAAAGCAAACTGGCACTGTGTTATTTTTTGTTGATAAGCCTCAAAATTTTATTAATGAAGTTTTAAAAAGTATTGGTAAATAAATATTGAAATAGTAGCAACATTTATACTATTCGTCATTTCGAAGTTCTTGCTGAGAAATCTCATTTAATTTAACAGATTTTTCATTCGTTCCTCACTCGAAAAGACGAAACTAACTTAAATAAAAATAGCCGTTCAAATTTGAACGGCTATTTTACTAATATTTAAAGAATTACTTAATTCCAAAAGCTTTTTTCACTTTAGAAACATAATCTAATTTTTCCCAAGTAAATAATTCTACTTTCACTTTTTTTACTTTACCATCTGGAGTTGATAAATGTTTTTTCTACCACTTCATTTTTACGACCCATGTGTCCATAAGCTGCAGTTTCGCTATACATTGGATGTACGTAATTTTAATCTGTTGTTCAATAAAGTAAGGACGCATATCGAAAATACTTTCTACTAATTTTCGCAATTTGCACCATCAGTCATTTTTACTTTAGCAGTTCCGTAAGTATTAACATTAATTGATGTTGGTTTAGCAACACCAATTGCATAAGAAACTTGTACTAAAACTTCACTCGCAACACCTGCAGCAACTAAATTTTTAGCAATATGACGAGTTGCATAAGCAGCAGATCTATCTACTTTACTTGGATCTTTTCCACTAAATGCACCACCACCATGAGCACCTTTTCCACCATAAGTATCAACAATAATTTTTCTTCCTGTTAAACCTGTATCTCCATGTGGTCCACCAATAACAAATTTACCTGTTGGGTTAATGTGATATTTAATTTTATTATTGAACAAGTTTTGAGCATATCTTTTATACTTTGCTTTAACTCTAGGAATTAAAATTTCAACAATATCTTTTTTAATTTTAGCTAACATTTTAGCTTCAGAATCAAAATCATCATGTTGTGTAGAAACCACAATAGCATCAATTCTTACAGGTTCATTATTATCGTTATATTCTAAATGTAACCTGACTTTTAGCATCTGGACGTAAATATTTAATTGCTTTATTTTCTCTACGTAAAGCTGCTAATTCTATTAAAATTTTATGTGCTAAATCTAAAGCCAAAGGCATGTAATCTTCTGTTTCGTTAGTTGCATAACCAAACATCATACCTTGGTCACCTGCACCTTGTTCTTCTTTTATTCTTTCTATCAACACCTTGATTAATATCTGCACATTGTTCGTGAATAGCAGATAAAATTCCACAGCTATTAGCTTCAAACATATATTCACTTTTGGTGTAACCAATTTTTCTAATTACATCACGAGCAATTTCTTGAACATCTAAATAAGCTTTACTTTTTACTTCACCTGCAAGAACAACTTGACCAGTAGTTACTAAAGTTTCACAAGCAACTTTGCTTTGTGGATCAAATGCTAAAAAATTATCGATAAGTGCATCAGAAATTTGATCAGCAACTTTATCTGGATGTCCTTCAGAAACAGTTTCTGATGTAAATAAATACGGCATCTTTTAAATTGTTAAGGGTTATTGATTAATTGTTAAATTATTATTCTGAAATCTTATTATAGAGTTCTAAATATTCGTCTAGAATGCTATTGTTTTCTTTATACTTTATGACTTTTTTTCCTCTTACTTTAGAAAATTCTTCAACCAAAATAGGGTTTACATCTGGAGCTCCAAAAGTAATGGCATCAGCATATTTTGCACCACCTCTGTATAAACACAAATTATCTGCAGGTTTAAAAACTTCCAAATCTTTTTCTGTGATATTATTTCCAACTAAAGCTTTTTCAACAAAATCATCACCCAAAGATTCAGTCAAACATATCTTCTCCAATGCTGAATACTACTTTGCTATGACCAAAAACGGGTTCTCTTTTATATGCAGTTTTTATAAAAGCAGGAACTAATCCACTCATCCAGCCACTACAATGTACCACATCTGGAGCCCAGCCAAACTTCTTCACAGTTTCTAATGCTGCTTTTGCAAAAAAGATTGTTCTCAATCCATTATCATCAAACCACTTATCCTCTTCATCATGAAAAATGAATTTTCTTTTATAAAAATCTTCATTTTCTAAAAAGTAAACTTGTAAACGTGCAGAAGGGAGAGAGGCTACTTTAATTTGTAAAGGGTAATCATCATCATCAACAGAAACATTAATTCCTGAAAGTCTTACCACCTCATGTAAACGATGTCTTCTTTCATTGATCACACCAAAGCGAGGCATAATACAACGAACTTCATAGCCATTATCGTTTGTTTTTATTGCAAGTTTATTTACTGTTTCAGCAAACTCTGTTAGCTCCAAATAAGGAGATAATTCTGTGGCAATAAATAAAATTCTTTTCTTCGGGATTAATTCTTCCAAAATAAGGTTTATTTTTTTTTAGAGGTTGCGAAGTTAAAGAAATTAGGGTTAAAAATTGATATTGAAGAGATTTTAATCAATTATTTATAAATCGTCTATACTATATTCCTTCAATTTTCTATAAAGAGTACGTTCACTAATGCCCAAATCTGAACTTGCATCTTTACGTTTCCCCTTATGTTTCATTAGGGCTTTTATGATGAGTTCTTTCTCTTTCTCATTAATATTAAGAGATTCTTCAACATCCTCATGAGTAATATCATCGTTCTTTAATAACACAGTTTGATTTGGATTATAAGAAGGAATGATTTGTGGTTGATGAAGATTTGAGCTAGATGGATCATCTGAGTTCAAAATAGGAAAATCCTTAAGAATGTTTTCCTTTGAATAAGTTGGCATATTGCCAGCTAAAGAAGGATTTTGTAAAATCTCTAAAAACATTTTCTTAAGTTCTGTTACATCTTTTTTCATATCGAAGAAAAGTTTGTACAAAATTTCTCTTTCATTAGCAAACTCTGAAGTGCTATGACCAGATTGACTTGCCAAAATTGGCAATCGAGAAGTCATTTTATCGGGAAGAAAATTTCTCAATTCACTTGCTGAAATAATATTTGATGTGCTTAAAACTGAAATTTGTTCTGCAAGATTTTTTAATTCTCTTACATTGCCAGGAAATGAATAATTGGTTAAAATTTCTTTAGCTTGTTCCTCTAACTGAATAGATTTTGTTTTATACTTTTCACTAAAATCAACCACAAATTTTCTGAATAAAAGTGGAATATCTTCTTGTCTATCTCTTAATGCTGGAACCCTTATAGGTACTGTACTTAAACGATAATATAAATCTTCTCTAAATCTTCCTTTTTGTGTAAATTCTATGAGCTCTCTATTCGTTGCTGCAATTACTCGAACATCAGTTTTTTGAACCTTAGAAGATCCTACACGAATAAATTCTCCAGTTTCTAAAACCCTTAATAATCTGGCTTGTGTGCCCAATGGAAGTTCACCAATTTCATCTAAGAAAATAGTACCTCCACTTACAGTTTCAAAGTATCCTTTTCTGCTGTCGACAGCTCCTGTAAAAGCACCTTTTTCATGACCAAACAATTCACTATCAATTGTTCCTTCAGGAATTGCACCACAGTTTACAGCTATAAAAGGATTATGTTTTCTTGAGGATAATGCATGAATAATTTGAGAGAAGACTTCTTTACCAACACCACTTTCACCTACAATTAATACAGTTAAATCAGTGCCTGAAACTTGCACAGCAGTGTTTAATGCATGGTTTAATGCTGGTGAATTACCAATTATTCCGAACCTGTTTTTTATGGATTGAATTTCTGCCATTTTTTGAATTATTTAGAGAAACTAGTTTTGAATTTATCTATAAAATATTTCCCAATGTTATTGATTAAAATTTGACCAATTTTCGCATTTTCATCTTTTATTTTTTCTACTTCTGCCTCACTTTTTATATAAAAATTATTATAGTTTAATTTATTAATATTTATTGAAACTCTACTAGTGTAAATATCAGGATTCAGTAAATTTTGTTTTAAATACCTATCAATTTTGCCCCTTTTTAATTTAAGAAGAAAACTTAAATTATTTTCAATATATTCTATTAACTCATCTTTTTTTAATGGTATCACTTTTATAGTTTCACTGCTATCAAACAATCTTACTATTATAGTTGTGTCTATCTGAATGTATTGATATAATATTTTTTTTCTACCACCTTTAGTGATTATCAAATGGACGTAATTTTCACCTTTCTTATTTTGATACCTAAATTCTTGATATTTATTAAACCAATTAGATATTGAATCTTGTTGTGCTCTAGCAAAAAGAACATTTGTAATTAAAATAATGGTTAAGATTAATCTTTTCATTTAAATCAAATAATTCTATACAATTTCTCCCAACAATGTTCCTTGTGTTACTTTATTTACCTTAACCATTACATAATCGCCTGCTTTGTAATTGTAATTTTCTTTTGGAAAAACCAATACTTTATTATGAGTATTTCTTCCTTTCCAATCTGCTGTATTTTTTTTGCTTTCTGCTTCAATTAACACTTGATAAGTTTTGCCTAAGTCAAATTGATTGTTTACTCTACTTAGTTTGCTTTGTACATCAATAATTTCTTGTAATCTTCTTTTCTTCACTAATTCAGGAACATCATCTTCTAATTTTCTTTCAGCCAAAGTTCCTGGTCGTTCACTATAATAATACATGTAAGAATAATCGAACTTACAATGCTCCATTAAACTTAATGTGTCTTGATGTTCTTCTTCAGTTTCTGAACAGAAGCCAGCAATCATATCACTTGTAACACTACACTCAGGCATGATTTCCTTAATTCTATTGTATTTAGAAAGATACCATTCTCTGCTGTAAGTTCTATTCATTAATTCAAGAACTCTTGTGTTACCACTTTGTACAGGAAGGTGAATACACTTGCAAATATTTTCATATTTACTCATGGTAAACAACACTTCATCTGTAATGTCTTTTGGGTGAGATGTGCTAAAACGAACTCTAAGTTCTGGAGAAATTTGAGCCACCATTTCTAGCAATTTTGCAAAGGTGATTGCCCCCTCATCCCCCAATGGGGGAATTGCAGAAGTTTCATGATTTAAATCTTCTAAAGTGTTATTAGATTCTAAAGCCCCTCCTTTGGAAGGGTTGGGGAGGCTATATATATAACTATCAACATTTTGACCAAGAAGTGTTACTTCTTTATAACCATTGTTAAACAAATCCTGAGCTTCTGCAACAATAGAATAAGCATCTCTACTTCTTTCACGTCCTCTTGTAAAAGGCACCACACAAAAACTGCACATATTGTTGCAACCACGTGTAATTGAAACAAAAGCTGTAACTCCATTGCTGTTTAAACGAATTGGTGAAATGTCTCCATAAGTTTCATCTCTACTTAATAAAACATTCACAGCTTTTTGTCCTGTTTCTGCTTCTTGAATTAAACTGGGTAAACTTCTATAAGCATCTGGTCCAATTACTAAATCAACCAATTTTTCTTGTTCTAATAATTTTTCTTTTACTCTTTCAGCCATACAACCTAAAACTCCAATTAAAAGACCAGGTTTTTGTTTTTTAATAATACGAAATTCAGTTAATCGTTTTCGAATAACTTGTTCTGCTTTATCACGAATGGAACATGTATTTAAAAAAATCAAATCTGCTTCTTCATGATTTTTAGTTGCACCAAATCCTTCTGCATTTAAAATAGATGCCACTATTTCACTATCACTAAAATTCATAGCACAACCATAACTCTCAATATAAAAATGTTTTTTGAACTGAGAATCAATTAAAGCATTTGGTTCAATAGCTTCACCTTGTCTGCTTTCATCATGAACTTTATTTGCTATTTCGAACATTAAAAAAATTTTGGCAAAAATATTGAAACATTAGTTATAACTGTAGAGTTTGATAAAATAGCTTAATTCGACATCTAATTTTAGTAAATATTTAAACCTATAGACTATAATTGCAGTTGATAACATCAATAATTGCAAAGACAATTTTCTAACATCATCCATGAAGTAGCTTTACACTTTATTTTTAGATTGAATTTATCAGTTAAAATAGCTTTTATTTTATGCTTGTCTTGTAGTGTTGTACAAGGTCAAATTAGTGTGCCATCAAATCTTAAATCAAAAAAAATTGTTGCCAACAGCAATATGCAATTTGAAAAAAATGTGGTAGTGCCTAATAGCCTAATTGTACAAAATATTCACCCCGATTTTTTTGCAATTGATTATTCAAATGGATCAATAATTTGGAAAATAAAAATTCCAGTTGATAGTGTTGAATTAGTATATAGAGTTTTTGCAATTGATTTTTCTAAAACATACTCACGTTTTAATTATGATAGCATTAAGAATAATTTTTTGACTAGCCAACCATTAATTTTTTCAAAACCTATAAATGCAGATGAAAGTTTTTTAAATTTTGGCAACATCAACTATAGTGGCAGTTTTGGAAGAAATTTGAGTTTTGGCAATAATCAAAATGCTGTATTTAATTCTCAATTGAATTTGCAATTAAGTGGATTTATTGGCGATAGCATTGAAATTGCTGCAGCCATTACAGATAATAATATTCCCATTCAACCAGATGGGACCACACAAACTTTAAATGAGTTTGATAGAATTTTGTTGCAGTTTAAAAAGAAGAATTGGGAATTGAATTTGGGAGATATTGATGTTCGGCAAAATCAAAATTATTTCCTCAATTTTTATAAAAGATTACAAGGTGTTTATTATATAAATGATAAAAAAGTTGGAAATATTTCTAAAAATAAATTTCAATTTGCTGGAGCCATTGCTAAAGGGAAATTTACACGAAATGTTTTTAATGGTTTAGAAGGAAATCAAGGTCCATATAGATTACAAGGTGCTTATAGTGAAATTTATTTTATTGTTTTAGCTGGTACAGAAAGAGTTTTTCTTGATGGTGAATTGTTACAAAGAGGAGAGGATCAAGATTATGTAATTAATTACAATACTGCAGAACTAACATTCACTCCAAAACGAATGATTACAAAAGATAAAAGAATTCAAATTGAGTTTGAATATGCCGAAAGAAGCTATTTGAATTCTATGTTATATGTGTCGAACGAAACTCAAGTCAATTCAAAACTTAAATTAAATATTGCTGCTTACTCTAATGTTGATGCAAAAAATTCTCCTGTAAATCAACAGCTCGATAATCAACAAAAACAATTTTTAGCCAACCTTGGCGACGATTATTTAAATGCATTTTATATTAATGAAAACATTGACAGTTTCTCAACATCTAAAATTCTTTATACTAAAAGAGTAAATCCTGTAAACAATAACGATAGTATTTACGTGTATTCTACCAACAAAGACAGTGCAAAATATAATTTAGTTTTTACTGAAGTTGGCTCTGGGAAAGGAAATTATGTGCCTTATTTTAATGGAGTGAATGGAAAAGTGTATGAGTGGATTGCTCCCATAAACAATATGCCACAAGGCAATTACGAGCCTGCACAATTTTTAGTAACTCCAAAAAAACAACAAATCATTACAGTAGGTGCAGAATATTGGTTGAATAAAAAAACAATTTTTAAGGCAGATTTGGCATTAAGCAATTTTGATGTTAACTCTTTTTCATCAATCAATAAAGCCAATAACAAAGGACTTGCAGGAAAATTGAACTTGCAAAAAGAAAATAATATTTTAAAATCAGTTAGTCTTAAAACAACCTTAGGTTACGAATGGGCAGACCAATATTTTAAACCTTTAGAAAGATTAAGAACAGTAGAATTTTATAGAAATTGGGGATTAAATATTGTAAACTCACTTGCCACAGAACACTTGCCAAAAATAGCTTTTGAGGTCATTGATAAAAAAAATAATCAATTTATTTATTCACTTGATGGCTATTTTAGAAGTGATAATTATAGTGGACTTAAACATTCTTTCTTACAAAATTTTCGATTAAATAAATGGCTATTTAAAAATGATATTAGTTATGTTAACAATAAAAATATAAACTCAAAAGGATATTTTCTAAAACCAAATATAGATGTATCACGAACTTTAGAAAGATTGAATAATTATTCCATTGGCTTCAACTATAGTTTAGAGCATAATGAACAAGTCAATACAATAAACGATAGCATTCTTCCTATCAGTTTTTCGTTTGAAACCATCACTGCTTACTTAAAAAGCAATCCACAAAAATTAAACAAATGGGGTTTTAATTTTTTTACAAGATCTGATAAAATTCCTTTCTTTAAATCTCTTGAACAAGTTGATAAAAGTTATAATTATAATGTGAATGTAGAGTTGTTGCAAAATGCAAAACATCAAGTAAAACTAAATACCACTTATCGTGAATTGTTCATTACAAACCCTAGTTTATCGAGCCTTAAACCTGATAAAAGTTTATTGGGAAGGGTAGAGTATAATATTAACGAAATGCAAGGTTTTATTTTAGGATATGTGTTATATGAATTAGGTGCTGGTCAAGAGCAAAGAAGAGATTTTAGTTATGTTGAAGTGCCTGCTGGTAGAGGACAATTCACTTGGAACGATTATAATAATGATGGTATTCCTCAGCTCAATGAATTTGAAATTGCAGTATTTAGTGATCAAGCAAAATATATTAGAATATTTACTCCAACTAATCAATTTTTAAAAGCCAATTACACACAGTTTAACTATAGTTTAAATATTTATCCAAAAAACATTGCCAATAAAATAAAGAATAAAAATTTTAGTAAATTCATAAGTAGATTCTATATTCAATCATCATTACAAACCAGCAAAAAAGTGTTAAGTGATGGCAGTTTTCAAGTCAATCCATTCGAAAATAATATCAACGATACAGCATTAATTAACTACACTAATACTTATAGCAATACCTTATCATTTAACAGAAGTAGTGCTGCTTGGGGAGTTGATATTAGTAATATTAAAAACTATAACAAATCTATTTTAACTTATGGTTTAGAAAGTCGTCAACTAAACGATTGGAATATTAGAGCAAGAGTAAATTTTAAAAAATCTTATAGTATTGAGTTTATTCAAAAATGGACAAACAATGATTTAAACACGCCACAATTTGCCAATAGAAATTATAGTATTCAGTCCTCATTTCAGAACCTAAGTTTATTTATACCTATCTTACTAAGTTCAGAGCCTTGGCTTCATTACAATTTGTAACAAAAGAAAATAGTTTAGTTGGAGCAGAAAAAGTTGCTTCAAAAGCTTTTAATCTAGAGGCAAAGTATAACTCAATTCAAAATACGAGCTTATTAGCAAAATTTACATTCAACGATATTCTGTATGATGGTGCAGCAAACACAACAGTAAGTTACATTATGTTAGATGGGTTGTTGCCAGGTAAGAATTATTTATGGAGTGTAGAATTTACCAAAAGACTTAATAACAACTTTGAAATCAGTTTTAATTATGAAGGTAGAAAACCTGGTGAATCGAGAGTGATAAATATTGGTAGAGCAAGTGTTAGAGCTATTTTATAGCAATCTTTAATTTTCTTAACTAGAGCTGTTTTCAAACATTTACATTTGCATCAAATTGAAGAAATGAGTATTGTAAGTACTTTAAAGAATATTGCAGCAAAGTCTATTAAAGAATTATACGAGTTAGAATTATCAGCCAATGATATTCAAATTAATGAAACGAAACCTGAATTTGAAGGTAATTATACCATTGTATTATTTTCTTTAGTAAAACAATTAAAAAAATCTCCAGAAGTTTTAGGAGAAGAAATTGGCAAACATTTCTGTGCCAACAATCCAAAAGTTGCAAGTGCTTTTAATGTAATAAAAGGTTTTTTAAACATTAGTATAGCAGATGGTTTAATGCTAGAATATCTTCAATCCACTCAAAAAGAAATTCAAACTAAAAAGTCTAATGCTAAAGTGATGATAGAGTATTCATCACCCAATACAAATAAGCCTTTACACCTAGGACATTTAAGAAATATATTTTTAGGATGGAGTGTTGCTGCAATAAGAAAAGCCAATGGAAATGAGATTGTAAAAACATGCATTGTTAATGATAGAGGCATTCACATTTGTAAAAGTATGATTGCTTGGAAAATGTTTGCAAATGGGGCAACACCAAATTCAACAAAAACAAAAGGCGATCATTTTGTTGGTGAATATTATGTAAAATTTAATGATGCTTTAAAGCAAGAGATAGAACAACTAATTGTTCAAGGAAAAACAAAAGATGAAGCTGAAAAGCAAGCTCCTATTATGTTACAGACTCAGCAAATGTTGTTAGATTGGGAGAATGGCAAGCCTGAAGTTATAGAACTTTGGAAAGAAATGAATAGTTGGGTGTATGAAGGGTTTGATGAAACGTATAAAAAAATTGGGGCAGATTTCGATAAAGTTTACTACGAAAGCAATACTTATTTATTAGGTAAAGAAATAGTTGAAAAAGGATTAGAAAAAAACGTATTTTTTAAGAAAGAAGATGGAAGTGTTTGGATAGATTTAACTGCAGATGGACTTAGATGAAAAACTAGTGATGCGTAAAGATGGAACATCTGTTTACATTACACAAGATATTGGATTAGCAGAACAGAAATACAACGAATATCAATGTGATAAAAGTATTTATGTAATTGGCGATGAACAGAACTATCACATGAAAGTGTTGAAATTAATTTGTCAGAAATTAGACTTGCCTTCAGCAAATGAAATAGAACATTTAAGTTATGGCATGGTTGAATTAACAACAGGTAAAATGAAAAGTAGAGAAGGCACTGTTGTTGATGCTGATGATATTGTAAACGACATGATTGCAATTGCTAAGCAAAGAACATTAGAACTTGGAAAAGTTGCAGATTTCTCAGAAGATGAATTAGAACATTTGTATAATATAATTGGTCTCGGTGCATTGAAATTCTTTTTGTTAAGAGTAGATCCTAAAAAAAGAATGATTTTTAATCCTGAAGAAAGTATCGATTTTCATGGCTTTACAGGTCCTTTTGTTCAATACACTCATGCAAGAATAAAAAGTGTTTTGAGAAAAGTAGGATCAATCAGCTTGTCCAATTAATATGCATACTACATTGTTGCCTTTAGAAAAACAAATTTTGATTTTTGCAGAACAATTTGAAACAGTTTTAGAAGAAGCCATGAATGAAAGCGATCCTTCTAAAATTGCTATTTATGTGTTTAATTTGGCTAAAACTTTTAATTCATTTTATGCAGAGCATTCTATTGCAAATGCTGAAACTGAAGAAAAGAAAAAACTAAGAATTGCAATTTCTGAATTAACTGCTAAAGTGATTAAAAAAAGTATGGAAGTTTTAGGTATTGAAGTTCCTGAAAGAATGTAATTATTTATAGACTTCATCATTTACATTTGCAAACTGCCCGGGTGTTGAAATTGGTAGACAAGCCACCTTGAGGTGGTGGTACTCGAAAGGGTGTGCTGGTTCGAATCCAGTCTCGGGCACCAAAAAATTTGCCACTCATGTGAGTGGCAAATTTTTTAATTTTTTTCAAACCTAGCTTGAAAGAATCTTAAATATTTAGGTTCATATATCATTTTCATTCCTTTAATATTTTTTCTAATCTCAAATACTCGTGCTGCAGATTCTGCAATTACGTCCATATGTGCTTGTGTATAAACACGACGAGGAATGGTAAATCTTACCAACTCTAATTTTGGGTAATAGTTTTCTCCATTTGCTTTTCTACCAGCAGAAACAACACCTCTTTCCATTGTTCTCACACCCGAATCTAAATATAATTCAGCAGCTAATGTTTGTGCAGGATATTGATCCTGACTAATATGTGGTAAAAACTTTTTAGCATCAACAAATATTCCATGACCACCAATTGGTTTTACAATTGGAATATTATAGTCTATCATTTTTTGTCCTAAATAAATTACTTGTCCAACTCTTGCTCTAATATGGTCATCACTAACACTTTCTTCAATGCCAATTGCCATGGCTTCCATATCTCTACCTGCCAAACCTCCATAAGTATGTAAGCCTTCGTAAACAACAACCAAATTTCTTGCTTCTTCAAAAATGTCCCATTCATTTAATGCAAGAAAACCACCAATATTTACCAATGCATCTTTTTTAGCACTCATGGTTGCTCCATCAGTATAAGAATTAATTTCTTTAACAATTTCTTTTACTGATTTATTCTGATACCCTTTTTCTTTTTGTTGAATAAAGTATGCATTTTCTGCAACTCTTGTCATATCATGAATAATCCTGATGCTATGTTTTTTGGTAAAAGCTCTTAACTCTTTTAAATTTTTCATGCTGATTGGTTGACCACCAGCCATGTTTACACTTGTTGCAATACTTACATAAGGAATTTTTTTAGCCCCATATTTTTTAATAAGTTTTTCTAATTTATTTAGATCAACATTTCCTTTAAATGGAAATTCATTTTCAGCATCATGAGCTTCATCAATAATAATATCTTCAAACTTTCCACCTGCTAATTCTTGATGTAATCTAGTTGTAGTAAAATACATATTACCAGGAATGATATCACCTTTTTTAATAAGGATTTGAGATAAAATATTTTCAGCTCCTCTGCCTTGGTGTGTTGGAATTAAATATTTATAGCCATAAACATCTTTTACAACTTCTTCTAAGATGATAAAAATTTCTACTACCTGCATATGCTTCATCACCCATCATCATTCCAGCCCATTGTCTATCACTCATTGCAGAAGTTCCACTATCTGTTAGTAAGTCAATATATACATCTTCAGATTTTAAAAGGAAAGTATTGTAGCCTGCTTCTTTTAATGCTTTTTTTCTTTGAGTTGGAGTAGTCATTTTTAATAACTCTACCATTTTCATTTTATAAGGTTCAGCCCAGCTTCTTTTAATATTATTCTTCATTTGTAATAAATTTATTTTATGATATTGGTTTTAATTTTACTGTAAAATGTCTTAGAAATTCAGCTTCTTCAGTAATTTTTAATCCCTTAATTTCTTTTCTTTTATT
The DNA here is from genome assembly GCA_963716885.1 of uncultured Chitinophagaceae bacterium. Classification (GTDB taxonomy): domain Bacteria; phylum Bacteroidota; class Bacteroidia; order Chitinophagales; family Chitinophagaceae; genus CAIVPM01. The sequence continues at coordinate 486,193 of CAVQUL010000006.1, forward strand.
GAAAACCTCAATAATAACTTCAGCTACATAATCAATATGGCTTTGAGTATAAACTCTTCGAGGAATAGCCAATCTTACTAATTCCATTTGTGCAGGAATTAAGTTTTTATTTTCATCATATTTTCCAAACATGAGAGATCCAATTTCAACACCTCTCACACCTCCTTCAATATATAATGCACTTACTAAAGCTTGTCCTGGATATTGATGAACAGGAATGTGATTTAAAAATTCTTTAGCATCCAAATACACTGCATGGCCACCACCAGGCTGCATTACAGGTACATTGGCTGCAACTAATTTTTCTGTAAGATATTCAATACTTCTAATTCTATAGTGTAAATAATCCTCTTCCATGACTTCTTTTAACCCAATGGCAATGGCTTCTAAATCTCTACCAGCAAGGCCTCCATAAGTTGGGAAACCTTCAGTAATTACTAGAAGATTTCTACACTCTACTGCTAATGCTTCATTATGCATTGCAAGAAAGCCACCAATATTTGCAAAAGCATCTTTTTTTGCACTCATGGTGCAGCCATCAGCATAAGAGAAAAGTTCTTTTGCAATTTCTTCAACTGATTTATCTGCATATCCTTCTTCTCTTATTTTTATGAAATAAGAATTTTCAGCAAATCGACAGGCATCTATAAATAATGGAATATTATTTTCTACACAAACTTTCTTAACCTCCTTTATATTCTGCATACTTACAGGCTGACCACCACCAGAATTATTGGTAACTGTAATGATGCAAAGTGGAATATTTTCTGCACCTTTTTCTGCAATAAAAGCCTTCAATAAATCAACATCCATATTCCCTTTAAATGGTGCTGGAACAGATGGAAGTTTTCCTTCTGCACAAAGCAAATCAATTCCTTGGGCACCCGAAAACTCAATATTAGCACGTGTTGTATCGAATAGTGTATTGCTAACAAAATATTTTCCTTTACCTCCTAAAATACTAAAGAGAATTTTTTCTGCAGCCCTGCCTTGATGAGTTGGAATTACAATTGGCATTCCAGTTATATCTTGAATCGTTTTTTCGAATTTAAAAAAACTTGGACTGCCAGCATAAGATTCATCTCCTTGCATAATGCCTGCCCATTGATTACTACTCATAGCACTTGTACCACTATCAGTTAATAAATCAATTAAAATATCTTTTGATGGAATTAAAAATGGATTGTAAGATGCATTTTCTAAAATTTGAATGCGTTCTTCTTTTGTATTAAAGTAAATGGGTTCTACAGATTTTATACGAAATGGTTCGATGATGGTTTTCATGCAACATAAATTTGATTAAGAAATATAAATGGAAAAATGAAGTGGAGAGAAAACCTATGATGGCTTTTTAATAATGTTTTTCCAAAGTTGCATGCTGCAAAAGTGTGTAATAGTTGTTTATGAAAAAATGATAGATATCATATTAAAAAACTTTTCTAATTATTATTACTAGTCACCATATTCGTCAAAGTGTTATTGAAAACAACCTTGCTATTAATACTAATTTCCCAAGTAACTGGTAATGCTTTTTTTAGCATAGCACTTACTCCACAATATTTTTCTTGTGAATCATTTACTGCTTGAAGTATTGCATTGTGATGAGTTTCATCGCTACTAAAATTGTAAATTATATGCATTGCAACATATTGCATGGGTGCTTGTTTACTTAGTTCACCAATAACTTTTATATCGAAATTATCTAGTACAATATTTTGTTTTCTTAGCAGTGCAACAACGTCCATTCCTGTACAACCAGATAACGCTGTTAGTACAAATGGTTTTGGAATGGGTGCATTATTTTCTCCTCCTGATCTCTCTGGAGCATCCATCATTACAGTATGTCCATCAATTAAAGTATTAAACTGCATTTTGCCCATCCATTGGGTTTCAATTTCATGTTGTGCCATTAAAATATGTTTTTGATTTTGGTAAAATTCATTAAAAAACTTTGTCTAATTGGTGACAAATGTCACTTGAGTTTGAGAAATAAAACATGATTAATATCAGGTCATAATAAAAGTAAATAAATACTCTTATTAAACAAAAATTCTTTAATTTTGCATTTCAAATTAAAATCTTAACAAATGATAGCAACTGAAGAAAATATTTTAAATGTTACCTTATTAGAGCCAAGAATGAAACATCCCACCATTTTTGTTCGATTCGATGAACTTGGTGATGGTGAAAGTTTAACCATTCATAATGATCATGATCCAAAGCCTTTATACTACCAACTTTTAGGTGAAAGAGGTAATGTTTTTATTTGGGAATATCTCGAAGAAGGACCTATTTGGTGGAAAGTAAAAATTACTAAAAGAAAGACTGGTGAAAATGAAGAAACACTTGGAGAGCTTGCTGCTAAAGACTTACGTAAAGCACAAGTATTTAAAAAATATGGATTAGATTTTTGTTGTGGTGGTAAAAGAACGGTAAAAGAAGCATGTAAAAGCAAAGGGTTAGATGTAACAAAAGTTGAGAAAGAATTGCAGCAAATTGAAACTCTTGCAGGATTAAATATTAAACCACTTCCTTTTAATGATTGGAATTTAGATTTTTTATGTGATTACATTGTAAATACACATCATTCTTATGTTTTAAAATCTTTGCCAGACTTATTATTTTATGCTAATAAAGTTGCCAGAGTTCATGGTGAAAGACATGCTGAGTTAATAAAAATTAATGAGCTGGTTGTTGCAATAAATGCAGAGCTACAATCACACATGATTAAGGAAGAAAAAGTATTGTTTCCTTACATCAAAGAATTGGTAAAATCAACTCAAGAAAATCATCAAGCAGCATTTGGCACTGTAAAGAATCCAATTAATATGATGGAAATGGAGCATGAAGCAGTTGGTGAAATGTTAGCTGAAATAAGAACATTAACTAATAGTTATTCATTACCTGTTGATGCTTGTGCAAGTTATGGTGTATTGTATAGATTACTTGAAGAGTTTGAAGAAGATTTACATACTCATATTCACTTGGAGAATAATATTCTTTTCCCAAAAGCCATTGACTTAGAAAATACAAAATAATGATTATTGATGCAAATACAAAGATTGGAGCTATCATCAAAAATCATCCAGAGGCGATGGAAGCTATAATTAGCATTCATTTTAAACTTGAGAAATTAAGAAATCCAATTTTACGAAAAGTTATTGCATCAAGAACCAGTATTCTCAATGCTTCAAGAATGGTAGGTTGTAGTGTTGAAGATTTTTTTGCAAAACTACAACCTCTTGGATTTGAAATTAATCGTCAGAAAATCGATGAAGCTGATCCTGTTAAATCAATTCCTGAATTTATGAAGAATTTGGAATTCTTGAAAGTAATTGAATTGGATGTTCGTCCAATATTTGATGAAGGCAAAGATCCCTTAACAGTTATTCTTCAAAAAATAAAAGAAGTTAATCAAGGCGAAATTCTCAAGTTGATTAATCGATTTGAGCCTACTCCATTAATGGCTTTACTTGAAAATAAGGGATTTGAATCATATACTAAATCCATTAATGATAATCTAACTTTTACTTATTTTTTTAAAACAGTTCATGCTGATTTTAAAATTGAAGCTAAACAGAAATCAACGCTTAATAATTGGGATGAAATTTTACATTCATTTGATGGTAAAATTAAAAAAGTAGATGTTAGAGATTTAGAAATGCCTCAACCCATGTTCACCATTTTAGAAGCACTAGATGTTTTGCCAAACGACTATTTGCTTTTTGTGAATCACAAGAAAATTCCAGTCTTTTTATTACCAGAGTTAGAAGAAAAGAAATTCAATTATAGAATTAAGGAAGTGAATTCTAATACTGTTGAGATGTTAATTTTTAAAAATGAATTTTAGTAGTTCGATAGAAGAAAATAAAATGCCTCGAACTACAACTTATAAAGTAGTTACACCATTTTATTCCTACGCTGCAATTTGTTTTCTAGTATCTACAATACTTTTATTCATTGCATCATCCGATATTTATAGTCATTATTTTCAACCAAAATTGTTAGCCATTGTTCATTTAATGGCATTGGGGTGGGGTACCATGATTATTCTTGGTGCAAGTCATCAATTAATTCCAGTCATTATAGAATCAAGTTTATACAGCAATAAATTGGGGTATGCAACTTTTATATTATTAGCTCTAGGAATTCCTTTATTAGTCTTTGATTTTTATGAATTTAAAATGAGTCTTTTTGCAAAATGGGGGGGTAGATTAATCATACTTTCAGTGATCACCTATTTAGTTAATATTTACAAAAGCATCAAAAACTCAAATAAAGAAAATGTGCATGCAGTTTTTATTTTTACTGCAACAATGTGGCTATTAGTTACAGTTTCTGTTGGCCTCATGTTGGTATATAACTTTACCTTTAATTTTTTCAATATAAAATCTGTAGATTTTCTATCATTACATGCACATGTTGGTATTGTGGGGTGGTTTTTATTATTAATTGTGGGAGTTGGTTCTAGACTCATTCCAATGTTTTTAATCTCTAAATATTCTAATCCAAAATCACTTTGGAGTATTTTTTATCTCATAAATTTCGGGTTGCTGTTATTTATTCTTTTTTTTATTTTTTATCCAGTTAAAGTAATATTCTTATTGCCATTTATACTGCTCATAGCAGCCATTGCATTGTTTGCAAGTTATTGTATAAAGGCCTATAAATTAAGAATAAGGAAAAAGCTAGATGAACAAATGAAACTATCTATGCTTTCTATTCTTTTTCTAATATTACCAATTATTCTGCTCACTATTATTATGAGTATTATAATAATATTTTCTAAAGAAAATATCTCACTCATTATTTTATATGGCTTTATTATTTTTTTTGGTTGGATAACTTCTATCATTTTAGGAATGACTTTTAAAACACTTCCTTTTATTATTTGGAATAAAGTATATCATAATAAATCTCTGATTCAAAAATCGCCGAGCCCAAAAGAATTATTTAGTAATTCTATTTTCAAGGTGATGTTATTTGTTTACTTGTTAGGTATTCTAATTTTTATTATTTCATTCCTTTTGCATTTACTTGTTTTAATTAAAATAGCTGTTGGGTTATTAATTATTGCTGCTTTTTTATACAACTGGAATGTGATTAAACTTTTATTTCATAAACCCAATTTCAAGTGAATATTATTACCAATAATATATTAAAATCTGAAGTTGCTCTAAACGAATTAAAGCAAGTAATGGATCCAGAAATCGAGTTGAATATTGTGGATTTAGGATTGATTTATCAAATTGATTTTGATGAAGAACAAAATGAAATTTATTGTGCTTATACATTAACAACACAGTTCTGTCCAATGGGGGAATCTATTCAAAATAATATAATGCAAGTTTTGATGAATACATTTTCATCATATAAAATAAATTTAGAATTGGTGTTTAGTCCAACTTGGAATCAAGAAATGATTAGCGAAGAAGGAAGAAAATATTTAAACAATTAATTATGTTAAGTCTTACTTGCCAAACTGCAATAAAAGCTGTTGTGTATATTGCTACAAAAACAAACGAAAACAATAAAATTGGAATTCTTGAAATTTCAAAAAGTATAGAAGCTAGTGCTCATTCAGTTGGTAAATTGTTACAGATTCTTGTTAAAGAAGATATCATTAAGAGTTCAAAAGGACCTACTGGTGGTTTTTATATTACTACTAAACAAAAAGCAAAATACCTCATAAAAATTGTTGAAATCATTGACGGAAAAAATGTGTTTAAAGTATGTGGTTTAGGCTTAAGTAAATGTTCATCAAATCATCCATGTCCTATTCATAACGACTTTAAGAAAGTAAGAGATTTATTTGAGTCACTATGTAATAACAAAACTATTAATGATTTATGTGGAACAGTAAATGAAGGGAACTCTTATCTATTTGGTTAATCTTTTATTTAAATACAAAATAAGTTAACACTATTATTAAAAACAAAAAAAGAAAAAATGAAAAAAATTGCTGTAACTGCAACCATTCTTTTTGCATGTGTAAGTTTTGCAAATGCTCAGGACAAAGGAGAGAAACTTTTTAAAACAGTTTGTGTAGCTTGTCATACCATTGGCAAAGGAAAATTAGTTGGACCAGATTTAAAAGGTATGACTAATCGATATGATGAAAAATGGTTAACGAGCTGGATCAAATCATCTCAGACTATGGTTAAAAAAGGAGATCCAAAAGCTGTAAAAGCTTTTAATGCTGGAGGAAAAATACCTATGCCAGATAATAATTTTTCAGATGCTGATATTAAATCTATTATAGCATATGTGAAAAAAATTAAATAATAGAATAGTTGTTGGAAACAAAAAAGGGAAGGCTTTACGAATGTTTAGCCTTCCCTTTTTGCCATATAAAAAGTAAAAATTAAAATAAATTATTAATAAAATTTATAGTTTCTTGATGGTTGGCTTTTAAGCCTTCTTTTCTAAAAACTAAAACTCCAGATTGGTCTAAAACAGAAACAATATTACTATGTGAGAAATTGCCCTCAGCATCTTTTTCGAATTGAATATTTAATAATACCGACAATTTTCTTACTGCATTTTCACTTCCTGTTAAGAATGTCCAATTCTTATTTAAATGCATTTTTGTATAAAATTCTTTGAGTACAGTAGGAGTGTCTCTTTCTGTATCGAAGCTAATCATCACATAATTTACATCATCACTTTTTTCTTTTAATCCTTTTTCAATTTCAGAGACATCTAATGTTAAACGAGGACAAGCATAAGTGCAATTTGTAAAAATCATACTAATCACAGTTGGCTTGTTTTTAAATTGTTCTAGTGTAATTCGTTCATTATCTTGTGTTATAAATGTGTCTTTAACATTATATATACTCGTTAATGGAATTTCAGTGATTGAATTTTTAATTGTTTTATTTTCTTCGTTTTTACAACTAAAAAAAATACAAAGAATACAGATATAAAAAATATTTTTCATAAAATTTATTTTAAAGATTTAGCACATCTAAACCCTAAGTTAGCTATACAATAGTTTCCTTTTAAAGCCCCTCTATAACTGAATCTTAAGAAAGCTGCATAGTCACTTCTATTGGTAACATTTATTGAGCCAGCTGCACAAAATAATTTTTGTTCATCATCTTCAGATTGTCTTGAATCTCCAGAACTAATATAGCTGTTGAAATTAAAAGTCCATTCCCAAACCAATCCATGCATATCGTATAATCCAAAATTATTTTGATAGGTTGATTTTATATTTCCTAAAGTAGGATCATTGGGTCTTCTATACCAATTTAATATGTATTCTGTTAATGAATTGTATTTAACGTTCTTGGGGGCTGCTCTACCTGCAATTTCCCATTCAGCAACTGTTGGCAATCTTTTCTTTTTCCATTCACAATATGCATTTGCTGCAAACCAAGAAACATGCACTACAGGTGAGTTGAAAATAATTTTATTTTTTTCGCCAATTATAAAATCACTTTCCCAATGCAATAAATAATTTTTATCGGCAAATAAACGATTCACTTTTGAACGGCTCCACTCTGGATTAGCTTTTACAAATTCCAAAAACTCAAGATTAGTTATAGCAGTTTCGTCAAGATAAAAAGCATCAATCTTTATTGGTTTGGTACTTTTTGTTATTAAGAAAGGAGTATACTAGTTCTGGTTTAACAAGCAACATTTTTTTTGAAGCTATAACTGGTTTTTACTGAAAACACGAGTAAATAAAATGAGATAAACCCAAGTATAAATAAGTATAATGTTTCATTTATAAAATAATGCAAGGCAGGCTTTTGACTGCCTTGCAATTACTGCAAATTTAAATTATTTAGCTTATTATTAAAATATGTTTGGATTTGCATCACCTGTAACTCTAATTTGTGCTAAGCAGCCTTTATTAAATGTTCTAAAAATTGAGTGGTCAACAATATGGTATAATCCTGGATAATCCATTTTCATTTCAACTATTGCAGAACCACCTGAAGGAACTAAAGTAGTTTGTAAATTAGTATTTACTAAATCTCCACCTTCAACATATACTTTATCAAAAATTTCACCAATAACATGGAAAGATGAAACCATATTTGGACCACCATTACCAACGAATAATCTTACTGTTTCTCCAACTTTTGCTGGTAAAGCATTTGGACCTGCATTTGCACCAACACTACCATTAAATAATACGTAATCTGGTTGTTCTTTAATGGCTTTATCCATGATCAAAATCTTGTAATCCTTTATGCACCGAATTTTCCTTTAGTATAAAAATCTCCTTGCATAATGTAGTACTCTTTATCAACTTTAGGTAATGGGTTATGTTGAGGTTCTACATAAATTAAACCATACATACCATTAGCAATATGCAGACCAACAGGTCCTGTTGCACAATGGTAAACATATAATCCTGGGTTTAAAGCTCTAAACTGAAATTGTGCATCTTGTCCTGGAGCAACATTTGTTACAGCAGCTCCACCACCTGGTCCGGTAACAGCATGTAAATCTATATTATGAGGTACTTTACTATCGGGCATATTTTTTAAAGTAAAATCTACTAAATCACCTTGTCGAACTCTAATAAATTTACCAGGAACTTTGCCACCAAAAGTCCAGAAAGTATAATCCAGTACTATCAGCAATTTTCATTACTTTTTCAATAACATCAATGCTAACTTTTACTTTTTTAGGAGAAGTATAAGTTAACGGTGCTGGCATTAAAGGTGCATCTGTTAATTCTGCTACTACTTCTCCTGTTGTTACAGTGTCAATTGCAGCTGAATTTGAACCTGAAGTGTTTCCATTTTGTTTACAAGAAATTAATGTAAGTGTAAGAACACCCACAAGAAAAGATGATAAAATTGTTTTTTTCATTGTTGCTTTTTTTGGTTGATTGTTTTTTGTTATTTTAGTTTAAATTCTGGTGTTACGATTAGCGAAAGCCACATCCAACTTTGATTTGATTTTATTTGTTGAGGATCACTAATATTTTTAATATATCTCATAGAATTTCCAAGAAACATTTGCGAATAACCACCAACCAATTTAATTGCTTTGTTGATTTCGTGGTTAAAGGTTAAATCAAATTCATTCCCAAGAAAAGATGAGACTTCAATATTTTGATTGTTTAAAATTTTTGCAGGTGATGTAAAATGATGAAGGGTTAATTGATAATTTGTTTTTGGAGAACTCTTTAAATTTATGCTTATATAATTATCCCATAAGCCTGTGTTTTTATGTCCATTGCCTACATAGAAATAATCCATATAACCATAAAATTTATGGTGTGTTCCATAAAGTGGATTGAAACTCGAATTATTGCCTGTTGTTGTACCCATATCCATTCCACTTAAATAATCTGTTCCTAAACCAATTCCCCATTTAGTATTTAATTGATGAGTACCATAAATTGAAGCAAGCCAAGCTCTAGTGTTTTGAGAATTCACTGCATTGATTACTGATTTGCCTGTTTGATAGTAAATAGAAGTCGTAAGGGCAGTTTTTTTGGTGGTATAATAAGTATTAACACCAAATGTTTGTAAAGAAGAAATAGCTGAATCAACACTTCTTTGTTTTTGCTGATTTAATAATAAAGAAGTCAAAGAAAAAGTTTCGCTTATTTTAAATTTTAACCAAGCAAATTGTAATGATTTATAAGGTTGACTAAAATCTTCATTAAAAAATGAGCTATTAATTTTTTCTGAATTTTGATTATATGCTAATGCTAGATGTGCTGTAAAATTTCCTTTTTGATGTTGAAATAAAACAGCATCATGTTTACGTCCTGCTTGATTCCAATCTAATGCACCTAAAATTCTTTCATCATCATACGAAAACACTTGACGACCAACTTTAAAGTTAGATGAATTAGAAACTGGTACTTCTGCCCAAGCTTCAAATAATATTAGTCCATTTCCTGAAATTTGAACCTGAGGATCGTTTCCCCAAGCAGATACATTTTGTAGTGTTACACCAACTTTTAGTTTATCTTTCTTTTTGTATAAAAAACCAATTCTTGTTCTTTGAGAAATAAAACTAGCAGCAGTTTGATTCGTTAACAGTGGGGTAAAAGCTCCATTTCTAACTTCTGCACGAGGCTTTATTTGAAAGTTGATTTTAAATTCTTCTTCATCATTTTTATCTTGTGCTTTCAAATTGTGGATGAGAAATAAAACAAATATTGGTATTAAAAATATAGGATAAAAAGTAGCTGCTTTTTTATTTGCTAGCATGTTTTATATTTTAACTGCAAAAGTAAAATATCAAAAAATAGCTAATATTGTTCTATGTCATTCTACCTCATGATAATCATCATATAATTACGAGAGTATTCAAAAAAAATCTCTACTCTTTATTAATTTTTAACTTCTACCAACTGATTTTCTTTTAGCACTATTATTGTTCCATCTCCTTTCTTCAACTCAACATTTTTTATTGATTTAATTTTTTCTGGAAAAGAAGTTTCAGAAATTTCAACATCAACTTTTTGCACTTGTAATATCAATTCTGTATAAATAAACATGGCAATATCTTTCCTTAATCCTCGGGGTTCATATATTTTTTTATATAATAATTTTTTAGTTTCAGCATCGAACACTATTAACTGAACAGGACTTCTACTTTTTACTGTAGGATTCAATGTTTGCATATGTTTTTCGGCATAAACATTTTTATCGAATGAAGTAGGAGATGAAATGTATTTGAAATTAATAATTAAAGTTTTTTCTTGAGGCTTAAAAAACTTAACTGTTGTGCTGCTTAAAGGCACCATCAATAAAAAGAATCCTGTTAAAATTAAAGTAGCTAATAAATGATTTGGTTTAACAGTATCTGAATTTCCAACTTCATTAATTCTATTGGAACTTGAAATAGATTTAAAAAATGTTTTTAACTTCTCACTACTAAAACTATTGATTGTAAAAAATTGAATATTACTAGCCTCGAATTTTTTTGAAAAAGCTGGAGCTCTTTTTCTAGAAAAACGATTTAGACTCCAAGTTTTTCCTTTTCTATAATAGCAATCTTCGCACCCAAGCATTACAACAGAGAGAGTATTTTTATTCAGCATTTCCTGAACATCTTTTGCCATAACACTTCCTAAACAAGGCACTTTATATTGTGTGATTGATAGGTCGTCTGTTAATTCAACTTCTGGAAAATAACTACAACTAAAAACTGTAACATCAGACTTTGGTTGTTCATCTAATAAAAATTTTGGAAAATCTGGGTGTGTAATGGCATGTTCTCTACAAGAGCCAATACAGATTCCACAAGCTGTACATTTATCTGGTGATAAAATCGCCTTTCTACTTCCTTTATGCATCAGCATATCTATAGCTTCATAAGGACAATCGAAAGAGCATAAATTACAGGCATCACATATATCTAAGTCAATCGAAACTGGAATAACTTTTTTCTTTTTAATGAATAGCGGAAATAAACTTAAAACAATTCCAGAGCCAATCATAATAAACCAATTCTGACTAACTGAAAAAATCTTCATCAAATAATATCCAAAATAATAATACCAATCAAAAGTGGTTTGCAAAGGTAGAAATGAAGTTTGAGCAGGAGGATCACTTTTTACGGGAAAAACAAAAGCAATAATTGTAATTGCAATTATTGTATAATACATTAATTTTTTTGGCGGAAATATTTTTGGCTTCGATAATGGAATAACATGTATCCAAATAATAATTAAAGTAATTAAACTAAAAACAATATGACCAAATAATGCAACTTTAAAAAAACCACCTACAACATCTAAATCATTTAACAAAAAGGCTCCAGCAATTGCTGGGTCGAATAATGGTAATCCAGAAAAAAACTTAGCAGTTAAATATCCTGTAAGTTTTGCTTTTTGATCCCAAACTAGCATATAACCAGTAACACCAATTAGAATTACAACAAGAAATGAAATGATGCCACTAACCCAAGAAATATATCTTTTAAATTTCCCTGTAATTAATGCTTGCATTAAATGCATGATAATAAAAATAACAAGCAAATCACTAGAATATCTATGCAGGGTTCTTGCCCATCCATTAAAAGTATTATTAGAGATGGCTTCAACAGAATCCCAAGCATGACGAGGATCTATGTTATAAAATATAAAAACATAAATACCACTTATGCAAGCTATAATAAAAAACAGAATTGATAAATCGCCTAAATGATAAAGCGGATTTAATTCTGTTGAATATATCTTACTAAAAAATCCTGAAAATTTTTGAAATAGTTGATGTCCTTTTGTTTTTGTAATCTTTAAAAAACTCATGTACTTTTATTTGAGATAAACGAATGATAAAATATAGCACAAATAATACTAATCATTAATAGTCCTGCAAATGTTGAAATCATAAAACCCCAATCTAATTTATAAGTTTTTGATATAGGATCAAATGCAAAACATTTTAAATAAAATCCTTTAAAAAGTCCAGGACTTGTTTTTTCTGCTTGAGCTTCGTATGCAGCCAATTTGATATCTCTTGCAGAAGGCGTTAATCCATATATATATCTGGAAATTCTTCCTTTTGGAGAAACAACAATTAAAATAGATGGATGATTAAATTCTTGTAAGTCGCTGTTATAATCGTATTGAAAATCTATTGACTTAAGAAATTTTTGAATATTCTCAAATGATGCAGAAACTGTTTTCCAATGCACAGCATCCATTTTCCATCTTTTTTCGTAAAATTTTAAATTACTTTCTCTATCACTGCTATCGAAAGAAAAAGAAATTACATTGAAATCTTTTCCTAACATATTTGTGCCCTCAATAGATGTTTTAATTCTACTGCTTAACATAGTGCATACAGACTGACACTTAGTGTAAACTGGGCAAATAATTAATGGTTTTTCTTTTAATAGAGAAAACAAATTAAAGTGATTTCCTTGGGCATCAAAGACTTCAATATCTTCAATTTTTCTAGATAAATATTTTTTTTCATTTGGTAATTCGAATGATGAAAAAAATAAAAAAATAAATATTAATAAAGTGTATTTCCTATTCATGATTATAAAAAACTCCGAGTAATATTCACCCGGAGTTTAAAAATTAAAACTGTCAATAGATTCTTAATTTACAAACCAGGTTGCTGCAAGCCATTTCCAATTCAAAAAGAATAAAGCCATAAACACTAATAAGAAAATCATAGTAAGAATTAATGTTCCAGGTGCTTCGTAACCTTTATGCTCTTTTGCTTCTGGAGCTACTGGTGAAATAGTAAGTTGCATATCTTCTGGTCCTTTAACTCTTGGACCAAAGAAAACTGAAATTACAACTTGAAGTATCCAAATTAAAGTTGCAGTAAAGGCAAGAGATCCACCAATCATCATTAATACCCAGAAAAAGTCGACAGCTGGATTAAAGTTATGTGTGAAAGGTCCACCTGAAAAAGATGAATCCCAATGACGACGAGGAACACCCATTTGTCCTAACACAATCATTGAAATACTTAATAAGGCAATGCCAATAAAGAATAGCCAAGGTTGCCATTGTGCCCATTTAAAGCCAACAATTTTTCTTCTAAAAATTAAAGGAATTAAATAATAAGTAACTCCCATAAAGGTTAATGTGGTACCAATAACTACAGTTCCTTTAAAGTGTCCAGGAATAGCAATTGTGTTATGAACAATAATATTGGTTTGTTCCATACCAAAAATTACACCTGTTGTTCCACCAATAAATCCAAATCCAATTATAGCTAAAATGATAGATGAGAATGCTGGGTTTCCCCAAGGTGCTTTTGTAAGCCATTGAAAATATCCTTTGTTATATCCCCATCTTCTTTGTGCAGATTCGAATGATGAAGGAACTGCAAATGCATGAATTAAAGAAGCCAATACAGCTAAATACATAGCATAACTTGTATTCCAAACTTTCCAAGCAGAACTTGTTCCAGGATCAGTTAATAAATGATGAGCAGAAGCTAAGCAAATAAATAATACATATAAGAAAAATGCAAATCTTGAAACTCTTTCATTTATTGATGTTCCTCCAACAGATAAAAATGAAATTAAATACCATATAGAAACCATTGCTGCAACATTGATTTGTTGAGAAGAGTGACCAAGTCCCCACCAAATTAATTTATACACTCCTGGATCAATATTATCTATTAATCCTAAAGACCATAAAAAAGTAGGAATATAAATAATGGCACCAGATGCTAATGTAATTACAGCGATAATTGCTGCAACCATTAAACCATAAGTAAATAATGGAAGTGTGTCACCATAAGCCTTTTCTCTTCTTGCAATCATTAAATTACCAAAAAATAAAGCCACACCTAGTAAAGCACCTACTGCGAATAAAATAATACCTAAATAATAAATTGGATGTGCTTTAAGGGGAACATATGATGTTAACATCACATCTGCTTTACCAGCAAGCACCATAATATTTGAACAAAGTAAACCAGCTACCATTAATGCAAATGAAATCCAACCCAGTTTTGGGTTACAAAATTTGGTATTTAGCACAACAGTAGAACCAAAGTAAAGGCCAGCAATTTCAAAAAATATTATCCAATAAATTAATGCATTTAAGCCATGAAAAGTTAATAATCTGTAATACCATTCTGCTCCTAATAAATGAACAGGCTGGTAACGAGTAAAAACTAATAATATAGCTGCTGTAATAGCCATTAATAATGAAACAACTGCAACAACTGCATTTGCACGTATTAGACTTTGAGATTTTAAATCAACTTTAAATCCTGTTATATCGCAAATTCGAAACATATCTTTAAGTTTATATGGTTATTTTAATGTTTTTATAAAAGCAATGAGTTGATCAATTTCTTCATCATCTACAGGAAAAATAGGCATGGCAGTTTTTTCAAAGCCAACTGTAATTTTCTTTCCTGGTTCTTTTATTGATTCTTTAATAAATGCTTCATCAACTTTTACCAAAGTTTCTTTGCCGTTTTCTATTACTTTTTCTTCTTTGCCAAACAATCCTTTCCAGCTTGGAGCTAAGAGACTTGTTCCATCTGTTTTATGACAAGCACCACAGCCTTTTATAGTATATACTTTCTCTCCTAGTTTAGCTAATTCTACTTCGTTTACAGAACCTTCAACAGTATTTGAAGTAGTGCTTGAATTTTCTTTAGAAATTTGTGCAGAAGCAAATCTTTCGTAACCATAAGTTTTTAAATCAGCTTCAGAATCAATTACGATAATTTTTCCAATCATGGTATGATGGCCAATGCCACAGAATTCATTACACAAAACTTTATACTCTCCAACTTCAGTAGGTTTGAATCTCAACACATAATCATAGCCAGGATAAACTTGGAAATTCATATTAGATGGTTGCAAGGAAAAACCATGTAATAAATCTTTTGAAGAAATATGGAAATTGTAAGATTCATCTTTTTTAAGAATGAGCACTGGCGACCAACGCCACATTTCTGCTAATAAAAATATATCACTATTAGATTCTGGTTTTACTACAGGTATGCCATTATCTACACCAATCATATGTTTCTTAACATATGAATTAGCCAATTTTGAAAACTCAGCAGTACTAGTTCTATAGGTAATATTTGATGGGTTTTGTTTGCCATAAACATGCCACAAAATCATCCAAGCGAATAACATAACACAAAGTATTAATGCTATTACCATCCACATTTTTTCATCTTTGGCAACTTTTTTATTAAACCACCCTTTAGCTGGGCTAATTAAACTCATAAACTTTTTTTTTGGATTAATGAATTATTTTAAAGAATCTTTTATTGCTTCTGGAATTGGAGGAAGATTAGCTAACTCCATAACACCCCATATAATGTAGAAGCAAGCATATATGGTAACTCCTATAAATAAGAGCAGCATATAATCATCCATTATCATTTGAAAAAAAGGAGTTTTCTCTAATTCTTTCTCAGTATTATTTTCCATAATATTTTTTTGTGATGAATAACTTTAAATATTAATTGCGAAACTATTTTGAGAGGAATTAAATAGCTATTAATAAGGCGTGAAAACATTCAAAAAAATACGAAAAAATATTTTTTTCGTTACTAGTTAAAATTAATTTTAGGGCTCAAGAGTGCTAATCTTTTGTAGTTCTGGAATATTTAGGTAGTAAAAAGTTTTGGCTTTGCACTTTACAAGTCCAAGATCAATGTATTCGTTTAATATTTTAGAAACTTGTTCTTTTGTAGTGCCTGCAAAATCTGCTATTTCAAGTCTGTTAAAATGAATTTTAAAACTCGTTTTACCATTATAGTGATATATTTTAGCAAGTTTTTGGAGTGCTATGGCAACTTTTTCTCTTACAGTTTTATGAGCCAGAAAAATCATTCCCTTTTCTGCCATTTCTAATTCTTCTAAAAATGTAAGACTAATTTGATCTCGTAAACTTTGACATTTTACTGCGACTTCTTGAAATAAATATTGAGGAATAAAGCAGTATTCACTGTCTTCTAAAGCAACTACTGTTGATGTATGCTTATTTTTATTGTGTGCAATTCTATGACCAAAAATAGCTCCATGAGATGCAACATGTGAAATTAAAGGCCTGCCAATCTTTCCATTTAAATCTACTTTTAAAAATCCTTTTTTAATTAGGTAAACCCCTAAAATTTCATCACCTTCTGAAAATAAAATTTCTCCTTTATGAATTTCCTTGCAAACTTTTTTTGAATTAATTTCTGATAAAATATTGGCATCACAGTTTTTTAAAACTGAACATTTTTTTGACCTACAAGTAAAACAATCTCGTGAAAAATTATTCATAGTAGAATTAATATGGAGTAAAAATCAAATGCACGAATGAATTATTTTATGATACAAGTCACAATTAAAAAAGAATTTCATTATAACTCAGGTGGTTAAAAAAACAATTTTTTATTTAACTCCTAGCATGATTGAAATCATTTTTTTTTGGAGCATCTGTCTTTACGTTTGCCGCCATTAATGATGATGAAAAAGACAATGGAACTATTGGCACCTGTGGGTTCATTTGACTGTTTGCAAGCTGCAATTAAAGCTGGTGCAAATGCTATTTATTTTGGTGTAGAACAGTTGAATATGAGAACTCGTTCTTCAAATTCCTTTTCAATTAATGATATAAAAGAAGTTAGTGAAATCTGTAGAGCAAATCAGATAAAATCATATATCACCTTAAATACTGTAATGTATGAACATGATATGCAGTTATTGAAAAAAATATTAAACGAAGTAAAAAAACAGCAAATTGATGCTGTTATTGCTTCGGACTTTTCGGTAATTGAATATTGCAATCAATTAAAAATTCCTCTACATATTTCAACACAGGCGAATGTTAGTAATATTGAAACAGTACAATTCTTTGCTCGTTTTGCTGATGTTATTGTTTTAGCAAGAGAACTTACTTTAAAACAAGTTGAACATATTTGTAAGGAAATTGAAAGAAAAGAAATTAGAGGAGTTTCAGGAAATTTGATAAAAATTGAAATATTTATTCATGGAGCTTTATGCATGGCAGTTTCAGGAAAATGTTATTTGAGTCTGCACTCGCAAAATGCTTCTGCTAATCGAGGTGCATGTATTCAAAATTGCAGACGACCATACATAGTTAAAGATGCTGAAACAAATGAAGAATTGTTGGTAGATAACGAATACATTATGTCTCCAAAAGATTTATGTACAATAAATATTTTACCAGAAATTGTAGCAACAGGTGTTAATGTTTTAAAAATTGAAGGAAGAAGCAAGGGTGCTGATTACGTTTATACTGTAACCAATTGTTATAGAGAAGCTTTAGAAGCTATTGAACAGGGAACATATAATGAAGATTTAATTAATAAATTAACCAAAGAATTATCTACAGTTTATAATAGAGGTTTTTGGGAAGGTTATTATTTAGGAAGAGCGTTGGGTGAATGGACAAAAAATCCAGGTTCAATTGCAACAGAAAAAAAAATTTATATTGGAAAAGGAAACAAGTATTATCCTAAAATAAATGTTGCTGAGTTTTTGGTTGAAACAAATCAATTAAAAGTAGGAGACACCATAATGATTAGTGGTAAACATTGTGGTTTTGTCAAGGAAAAGCTCAATACTTTAATGGTTGATGGGGAAGATAAAATAGTTGCCAATAAAGGCAATAGAATTACTATTCCACTTGCTACAAAAATTACAAATCAAGATAAGTTGTATAAAATTGTAAGTAGTGAAAATGAGTAAAATTATTCATTATCGTGATAAATGTATTGGTTGTAATATTTGTTTTGAACAACAGCCATCTATTTGGAGGATGTCGAAAAAAGATGGTAAAGCAGTGTTGTTAAATGCTCTTAAGAAAAAATCAATATTTATTATAAATATTAATGAAAGTGAAATTATGTTATCTGAAAAAGTTGCTAATGCTTGTCCAGTTAAAATTATAAAAATATTAAAATAGTCAAACAAGAAATCATTCGTTATAATGAATTCTTCTAATCAAATAAAATGTACAGTAACCAAATTCACAAGTTTCATATCCCAGTAATGGGATTGGCATTTACAATCGACTCTCCAATTAAAGTAGCTCAGTATGGCATTTCATCAGTGATGTCTGTAGTTGAATCAAGATTAATTGAAATGATGAGAAAACATTACTATCCAACTATAGGAAAGGAGTATGAACCAATTACTGAACATGAAGAAGATTATATTGCTAAACGTGTTACAGACTATTTAAATTTGGTCAATACAATTGTTCAAAATCAAATTGCCAAAATAAAAGAAGCTGCATTCGAAAAAGGGTCTGAA
This sequence comes from uncultured Chitinophagaceae bacterium, assembly GCA_963716885.1. GTDB lineage: Bacteria > Bacteroidota > Bacteroidia > Chitinophagales > Chitinophagaceae > CAIVPM01. Next base: position 504,895 of record CAVQUL010000006.1, read on the forward strand.
ATTGTTAAGTATTTTGAAATGTTGCCAGAGGATAGTGCGTTAAAACAACTCTATCTTCAAATGCTTAAAATGTGTGATGGTTCAGAAAAAAGTAAAGCAGAAGACTTTTTAAGAAATCAAATTATACCAGGTAGCATTGACATAAATATTATGACCAAATTGGATAAGGAAAATTTTAATGCCAATAAAGAATTAATAGAAGATGGTTCAGATGCTGTTGCAGTTTTAAGAGGTTATGCCAAAAGTAATTTACAACATTCAGCTGTTGTTTTCTCTGCTGGAATGAATCCTAGACTATATAATTATTTAGGAAAATGTGAAGAGTTTGATATGAAAGAAGATGGTTCACTTGGTAAGAAAATAATTGTAAAAGTGAGTGATTATCGGTCTGCATTAATTCAAGGAAAATATTTGGCTAAAAAAGGTATTTGGGTAAGTGAGTTTAGAATAGAATCTGGACTAAATTGTGGTGGTCATGCTTTTGCTACAGATGGTTATTTATTAGGACCAATTTTGCAAGAGTTTAAGGATAAAAAACAAGAGCTCATTGATGCACTTTTCGAAATTTATAATTCAGTTTACGAAAGAAAGTATCATAAAAAACTTGACCTACCACAACCAACTTATATTACTGTTCAAGGAGGTATTGGCACAAATGAAGAACTAGAAAACTTGTGTACTTATTATAATGTAGATTCTACCGGTTGGGGAACACCTTTTTTATTAGTTCCTGAAGCAACAACAGTTGATGAACATACATTAGAAATACTTTGTAAATCCACAGAAAAAGATATTGAATTAAGTCATAATTCCCCTTTGGGTGTTCGATTTCATTATTTAAAAGGAACAAGTTCTGAAGTGGAAAAATTGAAAAGGATTAACAAAAATAATCCTGGTAGTCCCTGCACAGAAAAACACTTGTCATTCAATACAGAATTTACAAAAGAACCGATTTGTACTGCATCAAAAAAATATCAAAAATTTAAAATTGAGCAACTTCGAACACTTGATTTGCCTAAAACTGAATTTGAAAGACAACTAAATGAAGTACATGCAAAAGAATGTTTATGTGTTGGCTTAAGTAATTCTGCTGCTATTAATTATTCTCAAACCTTAGTTAAGAAATTAGATGCTGTAACGATTTGTCCTGGTCCTAATATTGTAAATTTTTCAAAAGTGACTTCACTTAGAAAAATGATTGACCATATTTATGGCAGAGAGGAATTAGAATTAAAGAAAGATAGGCCACACATGTTTGTAGCAGAACTTTATTTGTATATCGATTATTTAAAAGAGAAATTAAACACTGATATTTTGAAAGGAGAGTTCAGCAAATTGAAAAAATATTATATTCAATTTATAGATAACCTAAATAATGGAATAAGCTATTACAGAAATTTGAAAACCTTAAAAGCATTGGCTCATCAAAAAATGTTGAAAGATTTAGAATTTGCAGAAGTAGAGATTAATTCTTTAGCTTACAGATTTGAAATTTATTCAACATAAGAAAATTAATCTTCCCATTCAGCATAAGAATCAGCTGTTTCGTATAGTCTAATTTTTTTAACTTTTAAATTGACAGGAAAATTTTCTGTCAATTTTTTATAAATAAATAATACTATATTTTCTGCAGAGGGTTCAACGTTCCATAGTTCCAAATTTTCTAGTTCTTTTAAATTTGGATGATGATTAATATATGCTTCAGATAAAATTATTTTATGATCAAAATAATCAAGAACACTTTTTTTTACTAATGATTTTAATATTTTAAAATCAATTACAAAGCCATTGCCACTAATAAATTCAGTAGTCAAATCGCTAGAAACAGTAACATGCAATTCATACGAGTGACCATGAATATTTCTGCATAATCCTTCATACTCATGAATAGCATGAGCAGTTTCGAAACGAAATATTTTTGTTATGGAAATCATTTTCTATTATTTAATGACTTTATTAAAGGGATTGTGATGTAAACTATACCAATGGATAAACTTACACCAGCAATAAAGAATCCATAGAATAAGGGCTTTAATTGTATCATAAAACTACCAAAAGCAATACTATCAGTTTGCATTTGCCAGTTTGCTTTTAAAACACCAATTGTAATTAGTACAACCCAAAAAATAAATAGTGAAATATTTGTAATCCAATAATTTATTTTGAGCAATTTTAAACTTCGAAATTCGGTAGAAATTTTGTCTTTAAGTATATCAAAATAAAGTGCAAATAGTAAAAATGAATTTATACCAATTGTAGTTCCCATAACATGTGCAACAGTAATATGTGTGCCATGAGTATAAACATTTACAACTGGGATTGACATTAGAATTGCTAGGGTAAGATTTAGAAAAATCCAAATATCAGCAGCAAATAAAAACCAATAACTCAGTATATGAATATGTTTTTTTGCTGTATCTATAGATCCCTTCCAAGTATAAATAATCCTACCTAAAATTAAAAGTTCTGTCATACTTACTAGATAGCTTATATTTTTAATATAATGATGAGTGGGTAAAGTATAAATGTGATGCCCCCAATTAAATAGTAAATTGAAGAGACCTAAAAAATAAAGTGCATAAGCCATTTTGGAATGACTATATTTTTCATTGCCACTAATCTTGTCTAACAAAAAAATGCTACTTCCATAAATCAACATATTCCATGAACCAACCATACTGCCATTGGCTTTCCATTGTATCGTCATATCGTTCACAATATTATTTCTGAAATATGGAATTAACCATAAATATGATTCTAAAAATGTGAATAGAAAAAATAATACACCTGTTAACCACATCCAAACAAAAACTGGTTTGTTTTTTAAATTCTGAATTGTTTTAATGAAATTTATTAAGAATAGAATCCATGCAATAATAATTAGTAGTGAAATAATTGGTGGAAATTCCCAATATTCCTTACCACCAAAAACTCCAAAAATGTATGAAATCACGATTGCAATAATTGAAACTAAAAATAAATAAAACTGAATTTGGATTAATTTTTTAGAATAAATATTTCTATTGGTGTATTCTTGAACATATACTAAAACTATTCCAGTTGCTGAAAGTAAAATCCAAAAAACTATAGATGAAACATGTAATGGTCTTACTTTTTCGAAAGAAAAATTGTTTCTTAAAAAACCTGGAATTGCATATTGCAATGCACCAAGTAGCCCAAAACAAATGCCAAAAAGTAGCATGATTATGGCTAATGTAAAATATCTATTTACTATCGACTTGTTATTTGTTTGTAATGGTTCCATCTAAATTTAGAATAATATTTTTAGGGTCTGAACTACCAGAAGCATCTATATTTTTAAGAAAGCTAATGAGGTAATTCATATCGCTTTCAGACAAATTAAATTTTGGCATTACTAAAGTGCCATTTTGTAAAAAGGCTTTTATGTAAGCTTCTGATCTTTGAGAATAAACATTGGTCAAATCTGGTCCAAGAAAACCACCTAAACCATAAATTTGATGACAAGCATTGCAATTCTTTTGTTGCCAAATTTCTTTTCCTTTATCTGCTTCACTGCTCATCTCAACATTTTTGTTTGGCAAATTATTATATAAATAAATTGAGTAAACCAGAAATGAAAATATTAAAAATGAAAAAAGCAAAAGAATCTGTCTATACTTCATTGATGTTGGAGCATTGGTTTGAAATCGAGAATATCGTGTAAAATTAATTTTCCTGAATGAGTTGTGTTATGACTTGGTTCATAAAAATAAATGACGAAAATCATATCCAAAAATTAAGGGATTAACTACTCTTGTTAATTAATTATAGTGAAATTGAAAATAAGTAATCCTGGTTCGTCTATTGTTAAAAAAACTGAGATAGTATGCCCTAATGATGCCAATCCTATGGGTATTTTGCAAGGAGGTAAATTAGTACAATGGATGGATATTGCTGCTGCAGTTTGTGCACAAACACATGCAAAATCTATTTGTGTAACTGCCTCAATTAATGAAATTAGTTTTAAAAGTTCAGCTAAAGTTGGCGATATCGTTACAATAATTGCAAAGCTTACAAGAGTATTTACAACATCAATGGAAATAAAAGTTGAAGCATTTTCAAAGAGTATTAGCTCAACAAAATCAGTCCTCATCAGCTCTTCATTTTTTGTATTTGTAGCAATTGACAATCAAAATCAGCCAATTAAACTTATACCAATTGAACCTAAAACTATAACTGAAATTGAAGATTTTAAAAGTGCACTAAGAAGGAAAAATAAAATTAAGTAAAATGGAAGATGTGAAAGTGAGTAAGGATATTTTGCAATTTTTAGATCAACAAAAATGTGTGAACATTTGTTGTTTAAAGCCAAATGGAATGCCATATTGTTTTAGTTGTTATTATGTTTTTAATGCAGAAGATATGACACTATACTTTAAATCATCTAATGATACAAGTCATATTTCACATTTATTATTAAATAAAAATATTGCAGGAACAATTTTGCCAGATCAACTTAAAAATCTTGTAGTACAAGGTATTCAATTTGAAGGATTCTTTATAAAGGATGATGAAGTAGTTTATAAAAAAGCTTCCAAAAAATATCATTCAAAATTTCCATTTGCTCTCATGATACCTGGTAAAGTTTGGGTTGTTCAATTGAATACCATTAAAATGACTGATAGCACAAAAGGTTTTGGAGCAAAAATTAATTGGAAGAGAAATGAAGACTTAAAGCCAGTTTAATTTTCATTAATTTTTCCTTGATGAGTAACAATGTAAATTTCTAATGAGGGTTACTAATAGTTTTAGATTTTATAACACCATAGAATAAATATAACATACTTGTAAAAAGTAAAATAGCAGTTACAAATAAGGCTTCATTAATATATGGAACTAATATATAATCCAATGCTGCCATGCCTTGTATCATTAATAGTAATTCATTTAAAATAATAAAAAGGGAGAAATATAAAGCCCCTTTTACAATAAATTTATTATGTTCAAAAATTGGATAAGTTAATATATATGCCAAAAGGGAAAGGCTTATTACACCTAATAAAACCAAATGTAAGTATCCAATAACAATGGGTCTAAAACCAAATGCCAAAGTACTTAGTGCTGGTATTGTAGAGCCTAATTGTAACAACAATTTAAACGTTAAAGCAACTGAGGAAAATAGTAATATGGTGTTTGCAATTTTGATATTTCTTTTAGTTATGATTAATGTAAAATTTTGTTTGATGAGTTTAACTAAATAAATCCAACCAATTATTTGTAGAAAAGCTGATATTACTATTATTATATAAATCCATAAAGGAAGTTTCATCCATAATGCTGATAAAAAGAAAGCTGGAATTAGTGCAAATGCAAAGCAATAGAATATTTTTCTTAAGTGATTCTCTCCAATAATATTTTTGAAATAATAAGAAGAAATTAAACCCATGCAGCCAAAGAAGAACCAGCCATTATATTGAAAATGTAAAAAGAAATATTCAGCAAGAATATATCCATTTTGATTAATTATTTTGTTTACCATAAAATAAGCAAGTGCAAATGCTCCTATTGATGATACAGCATTGCTAACTATTCCAACTTTAATCCATAAACTCGTCACATCCTTGGTAGAAAATTTGTTTAAATCATTCCAAACAAAAAAGGCAAACACATAACTAATAATTATTGAGCCTGTTGAGAATGTTATTGATAATACACCATATCCTTGATAAATGAATGTAACAAGCATACCCCATGCAATTATAAAATTCAGCAACAACAAATAATGATATTTTTTAAATAAATTTTTATTTAAATTTTTGGCTAAATAAGCAACTATTAACACCATTAAAGTTTGTGAAATCCAACCAGTAAATGCAAAATGTGAATGGGAGTGTAGTAAATGTTTTTGGTGTACAAATGGTAGAGGGTACAAAATTTTATACCTTAAACAGACTCCTAAAGATGCAACAACTAAAAGATTGAGTAAAGAAAACTTGATCCACTTAGAAAGAGTAAAATTCATTGTAAAAATTTTTCAAAAAAAAGGTTAGGTTATTTATAATTATGTGACTACAATCACAACTAGCAATATACTTTGCCTTTATCAATTACAAGTTCTCCTTTATCATGCATATTACGCATAGTTCTAATAACTGTTTCAACACGAAGCCCAGTCATATCTGCAATTTGTTGTCGAGTCAATTTAAGTTGATTACATTTTATGCAAATATTCATTTTATTTTCTTTAAAATAATTTAACAAAGTTGAGATACTATTTTCAGGATTATGGTTTGCTATTTCTTTTAATAATAGAAATTTGAACCTTAATCTTTGTGTAAGAAGTTTGGTAAATGACATGTGAATGTCAACATGATCTTTAAGCAATTTATGAAATGATTGTTTGTGTAAAATTAGAATTAAAATATCAGTATCAGCAATTGCAGTTGCAGCAAATGGGCGATCATCAAATAATGGAAATTCACCAAAACATTCTCCCTTTTCAATAATTACTTGTAAAAACTCCTTGCCTTTATCATTAATATTTACCCACCTAACTTTGCCAGTTATTAATTGATAATAAAAGATTGATGGATTACCTTCCTTAAAAATAATCTCACCAGCTTTATATTTTTTATATACTGCACCTGCATCTAACAAAATATTTAAATCTATCATCATCCCCCAAAATTAATATGGATTTGCAAATAGATTTATAATTAGAATCAGAGAATTTTATGATTATAATCATATATTTTCAATGTGGAATAATGAACTTTTGGCGAATTCTGAAATTAATAAGTGGCATTTTATTTTTATATATTTCATGTATTCAAAATCATACTAATGTATGATTTTGAGCATATTTTTAAGAAACTGTATCAACTTAATTTGCATACTCTAAAACAACTAAAAAATCAAATATGAAAAAAATTGTAATTTTATTTTCCTTCGGTCTCATTTTAATGTCGTGTGGTGGTGGCAATAGCCATGATAATGCTCCTGATCCTTATGAAGCTCAAAAAACATCTGAAACTGAAACTCCTTCATATGATCCACAAAGAGGAGAAGGAAAGTTTAAAGATGTTGTTGTAAGTGAAAAATTAGATGCTGCTTTAGCTACTAATGGAGAAAAAATAGTGGGTGTTAAATGTGGTAGTTGTCATAAACTAACCAACGAAAAATTGGTTGGTCCGGGATGGCAAGGTGTAACAACAAGAAGAACCGCAGAATGGATTATGAACTTTATTACCAATACAGATGCTATGCTTGATAAGGACCCAGAAGCAAGCTCAACTTGAAATTTGTTTGGTTCGTATGCCCAATCAGAATATAGCAGATGATGATGCAAGAAACATTTATGAGTTTATGCGTAAAAATGATGGTGTAAAATAATTAACCACTCGAACAGATCGGGATAAATATAACCAAAATGAAAAATTATAAAACTGTTATCAGTAGCTGCTTTTGCATTCAGTTACTGTGGGCTTTAATGCCTGTAAACCAAAAAATGCAGGCTCGGCAGTTAGTTCAGATGCAGCAGCCAAAACCTATGTTGCTCCCGGTAAATATGATGAATACTACAATTTTGTTTCAGGCGGATTCAGTGGACAGATTAAGTGCTTATGGTTTACCTTCTGGACGATTGCTCCGTGTAATTCCAGTATTTTCTGTTGATCCCGAAAAAGGATGGGGATATAGCGAAGAAACAAAACCCATGTTGAATACATCTCATGGTTTTGTTCCCTGGGATGACTTGCACCACGTGCAAATTTCAAAAACAAATGGTGAATATGATGGCAAATGGGTTTTTGGAAATGCCAACAATACACCACGTGTTGCTCGTATTGATTTAAAAACTTTCCGTACTGCCGAAATTATAGAATTGCCAAATAGTGGTGGTAATCACTCTTCACCATTCATTACCGAAAATACAGAGTATCTGGTTGCCGGTACACGTTTCAGTATTCCTCCAGATGATAAAAATGGAGATGTGCCCATCAGTTCATACAAAGCAAAATTTTAAAGGAACCATCAGTTTTATAAGCGTTGCCAAGGAAGATGGTAAAATGGATATTGCTTTCAATTGCAGTGCCCTGGTGTTAATTTCGATCTGAGCCGTGCCGGCAAAGGCGTTTCAAACGGATGGTTCTTCTTCTCTTGCTATAATACAGAGCAGGCTTACACTTTGCTGGAAGTGAATTCTTCGCAAAAAGATAAGGATTTTGTAATGGCTGTTAACTGGAAAAAAGCGGAAGAATATATTAAAGCCGGAAAAGGAAGAAAACAATCAGTAAAATATGCCAACAATGTGTTATGACGAAAAAACACATACTGCAACATCTACCATTAAAACAGAAGTAACTGTTTTGGATGTAAAAGATTTTAAAGATATCGCTTATTTTTTTCCTTGTCCTAAATCACCACATGGTTGCGATGTTAGTCCAACGGGTGAATACATTGTTGGAAGTGGAAAACTGGCAGCTTTAATTCCTGTATTCAGTTTTGATAAAATGCAAAAAGCAATTGCTGCAAAAGATTTTATTGGTGATTTTGATGGTATTCCCATTTTAAAATACGAATCTGTTTTGTATGGCGAAGTGAAAAAGCCAGGTCTTGGCCCTTTACATACCGAGTTTGATGATAAAGGTAATGCATACACTTCTATGTTCGTTTCTTCTGAAGTGGTAAAATGGAATATTAAAGATTTAAAAGTACTGGACAGGGCTCCAACTTATTACTCTGTTGGTCACTTAACTGTTGCTGGTGGCGATACCAAAAAACCTTATGGTAAATACCTGGTAGCCTATAATAAAATTACCAAAGACAGGTATTTACCAACTGGTCCTGAATTATCACAAAGTGCCCAGTTATACGATATCAGCGGCGATAAGATGCAGTTGATATTGGATTTTCCAACGATTGGTGAACCTCACTATGCACAGATAATACCAGCTGACCTGATAAAAAATAACTCCACCAAGTTCTTTAAAATGGAGGAAAACAAAAATCCGTATTTCACCAATGGCGAAAAAGAAGCTAAAGTTGTGCGTCAGGGAAACCAGGTTCATGTGTACATGACTGCGGTTCGTTCTCATCTTACACCCGATAATATTGAAGGTGTGAAATTGGGTGATGAAGTTTATTTCCATGTTACCAACCTGGAGCAGGATTGGGATGTACCACATGGATTTGCAATTAAAGGTGCATTAACTGGTGAGTTATTGGTTATGCCCGGCGAAACATCAAACATTGAAATGGACACCACATAAAGTTGGAATGTTCCCAATGTATTGTACCGATTTCTGTAGTGCATTGCACCAGGAAATGGCGGGCTACGTAAGGGTTTCACCGGCAGGAAGCAATGTGCCGTCTGAAATTTGGTACGGCAAAAAACAACAGCTCCGACTGTTAAAAAGAAATAATCTTTATAGAATAGAAACAGGCTTTTAAAAAGCCTGTTTCTTTTTAAACCCAAAATATATTATAGAATGTTAGAAAATAGCATGAGTAAAACCAGGATAAGATTACTAGTAACAATTTGCGGACTGGCATTAATAGCTGTTTTATTTGTTCCACTATGGTATATTGATTTAGATGCACCTCAATATCCCGAAGGACTTACATTTTTAATTTATCCGGAAAACTTGGGTGGAAATGTAGATATCATCAATGGACTTAATCATTATATCGGTATGAAAACTTTACATACCGAAGATTTTATTGAGTTTACAATGCTTCCTTATATCATTGCATTTTTTGCTTTGTTTTTTTAGTTACCGGTGTTGTTAGGCAAAAGAAAGATTGTTGTATGTACTTTTTATTCTGTTTGTTAGTTTTGGTATTTTTGCCATGTACGATTTCTGGAGATGGGAGTATAATTACGGACATAATCTTGACCCAATGCTGCTATCATTGTACCTGGCATGGCATATCAACCACCTTTAATTGGTTTTAAGCAATTATTGAATTTTGGAGCTTATTCAATGCCAGATATTGGAGGATGGATATTTATTGGTGCAGGACTTATTCTTTTATATTGTGTAATTCGAGAATTTAAAAAAAAAGTAAAAATTAATAAAACATTAGCAATTTTATTAATGGGAGGTTTGATAAGTTCTTGTAACACCGGACCGGAACCTTTTAAGTTTGGAAAAGATAATTGTCATTTCTGTAAAATGACTATCAGTGATGCTCGATTTGGTGCCGAAATAGTAACAACAAAAGGGAAAATTTATAAGTTTGATGATGTGAAATGTATGCAAGGATTTATTGATCAAGATAAGAGTATAAAACTGAAAAAATCAAAAATATTTATCTAGCAAATTATTCAGCAATCACCAGTTTAGTTGATGTTAAGAATGCCTTTTTTGCATAGCACTGAATACAGAAGCCCCATGGGTGGCAATGTTGCAGCATTTAATAAATTGACAGTTTAAATAAAGTAAATGCTGAAATGCAAGGAAGTATTATTAAACTGGGAGATGTTTATAAATGATTAAAAAAATAACATATTTATTTCTACTCTTATTTTTTTAAATCAGTTGTTTGCAAAACCATTCGAAGTTGGAAAAACAACAAAGTTAAAACTATTCAAGCAGGACTTAGAGTCTGCAGAAAATGGAGATACGATCTTTGTAGATCAAGGGCATTATCATGAAAGAAATATTATCATTAATAAATCCATTTCTCTTATCGGGATAAATTATCCGGTTTTGGATGGCGAAAATAAATACGAAGTGATTTTCTATAAAGCAGAACGACGTAATGATTGATGGATTTAAAATAATTAATTCTGGAATTTCAAGTATTGAAGATTATGCCGGAATTAAAGTTTATAACAAGCCTTATGCTGTTATCCGAAACAATATTCTAAACGATACATTTTTTGGTATTTATATTGAGTATGGTAACAATTGCTATAATTATCAATAATAAATTAACTTCTTCTGCAAAACAAGAACAGGAGAAGTGGCAATGGCATTCATGCCTGGAAAAGCGATAGTCTACGAATCATGGGAAATACTCATTAGTGGTCACCGAGATGGAATTTATTTTGAGTTTGTCAAACACTCTATCTGGAGAAATATTTCAGAAAAAAATCTACGGTATGGATTACATTTTATGTTTTCTAACAACAATGCTTATTACAGTAATATATTTAAAAATAACGGGGCAGGAGTAGCAGTGATGTTTTCGAAAGAACTAAAAATGGTAAATAATTATTTTGAGGAGAATTGGGGCGATGCAGCTTATGGATTATTATTGAAAGAAATCAGTGATGGTTATATTGCAAATAATAGTTTTTATAAAAATACTGCTGGTATATTTATGGAGGGAACAAGTCGGGCTGAAATGCTAAAAAATATTTTAGAAATAATGGCTGGGCCATGCAGATACAGGCAAGTTGTATCGATGTAAATGTTACGAAAAATAATTTTAAGGACAATACTTTTGATGTTGGAACCAATGGCAGCCTGGTATTAAATACATTTAACAATAATTATTGGGATAAGTACGAAGGATACGATATCAATAAAGATAAAATGGGAGATGTACCTTACAGACCGGTAAGTTTGTATTCTATGATCATTCAACAAAATCCTCCAGCAATGATTTTGTTTAGAAGTTTGATGACTTCTTTATTAGATAAAACTGAAAAAATTATTCCATCACTTACACCTGAAAATTTAAAAGATGAACTTCCTTTAATGAAACCTTTAAAATTATGATTATAGCAAGAAACGTAAATAAGAGTTTTGGAAAATTGAATGCTCTGGATAATGTATCTGTTACCTGTAATAAAGGCGAATGTATTGCATTAATTGGCCCAAATGGATGTGGCAAAACAACCTTGATAAAAAGTATTTTGGGTATGGTGGTGAGTGATAGCGGCTTTATAACTTTTAATGGAAAAAATATTAAACATAATTGGAAGTATAGAGGTCAAATTGGGTATATGCCTCAGATTGGCCGTTACCCCGAGAATATGACGATAGGGCAGGTACTGGATATGATGAAAGATATTCGAAATACTAACAATTCGATTTTAGATGAAGAATTAATTAAATCATTTGGCTTGAAGGAAATGTTGATTAAAAGAATGAGTACTTTATCGGGCGGAACCAGCCAGAAAGTAAGTGCTTCTTTGGCTTTTTTATTTAATCCCGATGTGTTAATACTGGATGAACCAACTGCTGGACTAGATCCTGTATCATCAGAAATTTTAAAAGAAAAAATTATAACAGAAAAAAATAAAGGGAAACTTATTTTAATTACTTCTCATATTTTAAGTGAACTGGACGATCTGAGTTTCTCAAATAATTTTTATGCAGGAAGGAAAAATTTGTTTTCATAAAAAAATTACAGATTAAAAAAGATACAGGAGAAGAAAAATTATCAAAAGTAATTGCAAGTATCATGGTACAACTAAATTAATTAGAGAATGAAAAAAATAATAAAATATGTAATCATAGATATCTGAGAAATAAAATATGTTGGCATATACCGCATTAATGTTTTTTAGTGATATCTTTAAGTATTTTTAATCTCGAAGATAATTCGTGCCAAAGGGTTATTAAGTTTACTCAATATTATCCTTATTATTGTGCCTTTAGTGAGTTTGTTATTTTCAACAATCTATGTTTATAATAGTTCAGAATTTTTAGAGTTGTTAGTGAGTCAACCTCTAAAAAGAAAAACAATATGGATGAGTATCTTTTTTGGGCTAGCAACTGTTGTTAGTCTTGCATTTTTTATAGGTGTCGGTGTACCAATACTGATTTTTGAGCATACAGTGCAGCTGGTATTATGATGTTAGGTACAGGATTATTATTGTCAGTTATATTTGTAGCCATGGCCATGCTGGCTCGCAGTTATGGCTAGAGATAAAGCAAAAGGCATTGGAGTAGTAATTTTATTATGGCTATATTTTTCGATCATATTTGATGGACTGGTATTGTTTGTGCTGTTTCAGTTTGCCGATTATCCTTTAGAAAAAATGATGGTTGGTGTAGTTACATTAAACCCTATTGATTTAAGCCGAATATTAATTTTACTTAAAATGGATGTATCTGCATTAATGGGTTATACAGGAGCCATATTTAAAGATTTCTTTGGTACCCAGTGTTGGATTGATTATTTCTTTTTTGGTATTAATAACCTGGGTGGTAATTCCAACCTGGTTATCTTTAAGAAAATTTAATCATAAAGATTTGTAATATGAAAAGAATTGAAGCATTAGCTCCATTATCAAGAGACCATCACAGCACTTTAATCTTATCTCAGCTATTAAAAAAAGGGGCACCTGATTATAGAGAGCTACCAACAACTGCAATTGGTAAAAAAGAATATGCATTAGAACAATACGAAATGCACATTAAAAATCATTTTAAATCTGAAGAGTTAATATTAGAACAAGTTAAAAATATTTCAGATATCATTGATACCCTTTGTAATGAAATATTTGAAGAACACAAACAAATAAACGATTTGTTTTATGAGCTAAAAAATGCTGTAGATATTGAAAAAACAATGGATGAATTGGGAACATTATTACAAGCTCATATCAGAAAAGAAGAAAGAATCTTGTTTCCAATTTTACAAGAAAAATGTACAGCTGATCAATTAGATATAATTCATCAGCTGTTACATTAGATTTTATTATTTTTTTGGTGGCATTAATACATCGCCAATTACATGAATCATTCCATTTGAAGTTGGTATTGAAGCTACAATTTCAGAACCGTTTACAAATGTTTTACTATCCTTCTTAGTAATTTTTACTTTACCTCCATAAACCATATCATACTCTTGACCATCATTCATATAATCAGTTTTTAGAACTCCAACATAAGTGTGATATCCTAGAATATTTTCAAGATCATCTTTTTTCTCAGGCTTTAATAAGCCATCAACAGTTCCAGCAGGAAGTTTATCAAAAGCTGCATTCGTTGGAGCAAAAACAGTAAATGGTCCTGCATTACTTAAAGCATCCACTAAGCCAGCTGCCTTAACAGCCACAACTAAAGTTGTATGATCTTTACTACCTACTGCTACTTGAACAATATTAGGGTTTGATGTTGCATCAACAACTCCAGATTGACCAGTTAATTCTTTTGATTCTTCATTCGTACTCGAGTTTTGTTGTTCACTAGATCCACATGCAATTAGCAAGCTCATTGATAATGCAAATGCAGAAGTTTTAATAAAATTCATCATATAAAATTTGTTTAGAATATAAAATTATTGTACAACAAAAGGGTAGGATATGATTATAATCATATTATTGTGTCAACTGATTAGAATCATTTAAATCTTGATTTTAGTCATGAAATCTGCAAGTAGTAATTAACAAATTTGTATTCACAAGAGACAAAAAAAATGCCATGAAAATTAACGTAGGTAAAAAAGATAAACAACTCAGATACATATTAGCAATTGTAATTATTGCTCTAGGATTTTATTATAAATCTTGGTGGATTTTGTTGGCTTTTGTTCCATTAATTACAGGGTTTCTAAGTTTTTGTCCTCTTTATAAAATTTTTGGATTGAGCACATGTGGTTCAAAACGTGTTCAATAGTTTCTGTCTAATAAAGCCGCCCTTATTCTTATGTGGCGGCATTATTTTTGCATAAAAAATTAGCATTATCAAATCAGCAATACCTTGTTTCCATTGTGGCGATTACTGTAACCAAGAAATTACAGTTAATGAAAAAGCATTTTGTTGTGAAGGCTGCAAACAGGTTTTTTTATTACTGAACGAAAACGAGCTTTGTAATTATTATACTATTGATTCAAATCCAGGTATAAAGGCCAAAGGAAAATTTGTTTCAAATAAATACGATTTTTTAGATGATGAAAGTATAATCAATAAACTTGTTCAGTTTAATTCAACATCACAAACTAACATCACATTAAAACTGCCACAAATACATTGTTCCTCTTGTATTTATTTACTCGAGAATTTGCATAGAATTAATGAAGGCATTATTAAGTCGCAATCTAATTTTCAAAAAAAGGAAATATTTATTGCTTTCAATCCACAAGTAGTTTCTTTAAAGCAAGTTGTAGAATTGCTGGCATTTATTGGATACGAACCCACTATCACTATTAATGAAAGTGAAAATAAACCACAAAATAATTTTAATAAACAAAGGATATATAAAATTGGGATTGCTGGATTTTGTTTTGCTAATATTATGATGTTGAGCTTTCCAGAATATTTTTCTTCTGGACAGATTGATCAGATAGAATTAAAACAAACTTTTTCTTGGTTAATTTTTGGGTTATCAATTCCTGTATTATTGTATAGTGCTTCAGAATTTTTTACTTCAGCATGGAATAGTATTCAACAAAAGTATCTAAACATTGATGCACCTATTGTTGTTGCTATTTTAGTAACTTTTGGAAGAAGTTATTATGAAATAATTTCAGGTACTGGTGCAGGTTTTTTAGATTCAGGCACTGGTATTGTTTTTTTTATGTTGGTGGGCAGATGGTTTCAAACTAAAACATACGATTCATTAGCTTTTGATAGAAATTACAAATCATATTTTCCTTTGGGAGTATCAGTTATTATTAATAATGAAGAAAAAAATATTCCAGTAACTCAATTAAAAAAAGGAAATAGAATTATTATTAGAAATGAAGAAATTATTCCTTCAGATGCAGTGTTAATAAGTGATTCAGCAAATATTGATTATAGTTTTGTGAGTGGAGAAAATCTTCCTATCAATAAAAAAAGTGGGGATTTGATTTTTGCAGGAGGAAAATTAATTGGAACATCTATTGAACTTGAAATTGTAAAAGAAGTTTCTCAGAGTTATATCACACAATTATGGAATAATGACATTTTTGTACACAAAAAAAATGAACAGCAATCTTTTATTCATCCATGGAGTAAATATTTTACAATTGTACTATTTAGTATTGCAATACTAACTTCTATTTATTGGTATCAAGCTGATGGGACAAAACTTTGGAATGCATTAACTGCAGTGTTAATTGTTGCTTGCCCTTGTTCATTATTATTATCTGCAACATTTACTTATGGCAATGTGTTAAGATATTTAGGCAAGCATAAATTATTTTTGAAAAATTCAAGTGTTATAGAAAGTTTATCTAATATAAACACAATTGTTTTTGATAAAACAGGTACAATTACTAATACAGTTAACTCAAATATTCAATATCAAGGCAGTAATCTAACTGACCAAGAATTACAATATATTAAAATATTAAGTGCACAATCTATTCATCCATTAAGTAAAGGAATTTCACAACATATTCAGCAATTTCCAATTTCTATTTCCGTTAATCATTTTAAAGAATTTAGTGGAAAAGGTATTGAAGGTGAAATTAATGGTTGCTTTATAAAAATAGGCTCAGCAGAATTTCTCACTCAACACAAATCGATTTCAAATCAGTTAAAAACTTTTGTTTATGTAGAAATAAATGGAGAGCTTAAAGGAAAATATATTTTCACAAATGTTTATCGAGAAGGAATTAATGATTTGATTGAAAAGTTAATTTCAAATAAATATGAGCTGCATGTTTTATCTGGTGATAATAATGCTGAACAACAAAATATTGAAAATTTATTTGAAACAAAAGCCAATATTAATTTTCAACAGTCACCTCAAAATAAACTTGATTATATAATAAACTTGCAAAGGGAACACAAGAAAGTTTTAATGCTAGGCGATGGTTTAAATGATGCAGGAGCTTTAATGCAAAGTGAAGTTGGTATTGCCATTAGTGATCATAGCTCAAGATTTTCACCTGCTAGTGATGCTTTGCTTGATGGAAGTCAATTAAAACAATTGAATCAGTTTTTAATGTTTTGTAAAGCCAGTAAAAAAATATCACAGCTAGTTTTATTCTGTCAATCTTATATAATATTATTGGAGTAAGTTTTGCAGCAAGCAGTTTGTTGTCGCCAATGATTGCAGCTATATTAATGCCTTTAAGTAGCATAAGCATTGTAATATTTGTTGGAATACTATCAAAAATCACAGCAAAAAAATTGCTTAATTAAATATCATGATTAGAATCATATTTTTTTTTGATACTCATCATTAGCATTGCTTTTCTCCTCCTCTAATTTCGTTTATTTAAAGACAGAAAATGAGTGTGATTATCATTTTAATTATTATAAGTGTTTTAGTTGCACTAACTTTTTTAATTGCTTTTTTATGGAGTGTTAAAACAGGACAGTATGATGATGATTATACGCCTTCTATCCGAATTCTTTTTGATGATGAAGTAAAATCTAATCAATCCGTTCAAAACAATAACCAAATCAAATCAATAAACAAATGCAGTTAGAAAAATTTTATTACGACAATAGAATTGTAAAGAATTTTGCTTATGCCACAATTATTTGGGGAGGTGTTGGTATGCTTGTAGGCTTATGGGTAGCACTTGCAACTTGTTTTTCCATCAACTTAATATCACTCAATATGGAAGTTTTGGACGATTACGACCATTACATACCAATGCAGTAATTTTTGCATTTGTAGGCAATGGAATTTTCATGGGAGTTTATTATTCATTACAACGTTTGCTGTAAAGCAAGAATGTTTAGCGATAAACTAAGTAAAATTCATTTTTGGGGCTGGCAATTAATTATTGTTGCTGCAGCAATTACCTTACCTATTGGGTATTTACATCTGGTAAAGAATATGCTGAATTAGAATGGCCAATTGATATTGCCATTACTATAATTTGGGTAGTTTTTGGCTGGAATATGTTTGGTACAATTTTAAAAAGAAGAGAGAAACATTTATATGTAGCAATTTGGTTTTATATTGCAACTTTTGTAACAGTTGCGGTTTTGCATATTGTAAACTCATTCGAATTCCAGTTACATTATTTAAAAGTTATCAGTTGGTATGCAGGTGTTCAAGATGCATTAGTACAATGGTGGTATGGTCATAATGCTGTTGCTTTCTTTTTAACCACACCTTATTTGGGTTTGATGTATTACTTTTTGCCTAAAGCAGCTAATCGACCAGTTTATTCTTACAGATTTTCTATCATTCATTTCTGGTCTTTGATATTTTTATACATCTGGGCTGGTCCACACCATTTATTATATACTGCTTTACCAAATTGGGCTCAATCATTGGGTGTTGTTTTTTCTGTTATGTTAATTTTTCCAAGTTGGGGTGGTATGATTAATGGCTTACTCACTTTACGAGGTGCTTGGGATAGGGTGAGAGATGATGTTATTTTAAAATTTATGGTGGTTGCTGTTACTGCTTATGGTATGGCAACTTTTGAAGGACCAATGTTGTCATTAAAAAGTGTTAGTGCTATTACGTCATTATACCGATTGGATTATTGCACATGTGCATGTTGGTGCTTTGGGATGGAATGGTATGTTAACTTTTGGAATTTTGTATTGGTTAATTCCAAGATTTTTAAAACAGATTTGTATTCAAAAAAATTAGCCAGTACTCATTTCTGGCTGGCAACACTTGGTATTTTATTTTATGCAATACCTATGTATTGGGCTGGTATTCAGCAAAGTTTAATGTGGAAACAATTTACAGAAGCTGGTCAATTAAAATATACTTTTTTAGAAACAGTTACTTACATGAAACCATTTTATGCAATGCGTTCTCTTGGAGGAACCTTGTATTTAACTGGTGCATTCATTATGTTTTATAATATATTATAAAACAGTGAAAAAAGGAAAATTAGTTGCTAATGAAGAAGCTGAAGCAGCTCCATTGACTTAAAGATTATACAGCATCATGCAGGAGAACATTGGCATCGAGTAATTGAAAGAAAACCAGTTCAATTAATGATCTTGAGTTTAGTTGTTATTTTAATTGGAGGTATTGTTGAAATGATTCCAACTTTTTTAATAAAATCAAATGTACCTACCATTAGCAGTGTTAAACCATATACACCCTTGAATTACAAGGAAGAGATATTTATGTAAGAGAAGGTTGTTATACCTGTCACTCACAAATGATACGCCCATTTCGAAGTGAAACTGAACGTTATGGTGAATATTCAAAAGCAGGTGAATTTGTTTATGATCACCCATTTCAGTGGGGAAGTAAACGAACTGGACCAGATTTAGCCAGTGAAGGAACTGGCAATCTTAAAAAATCTGATAGTTGGCATTTCCGACATTTCAGAGAACCATCTTCTATGAGTGAAGGTTCAATTATGCCTCCTTATGCTTTTTTGATTGCAAAGTGATTTAGATACTTCTAATACAACAAAAAAATAAATGCCATGCGAACTCTTGGAGTTCCTTACGAAAAAGGATATGAAAAAAAAGCCAGTAAAGATTTAGATGATACAATCCAAAGCATCCGTATCAATTTAAAATTGAAGGTATTGAAGTGCCACCAAAAAGAGAAGTCATTGCTCTTATTGCATATATGCAACGCTTGGGAAAAGATATCAGTTTACAATAAATCAACAACATTAATAAATAATCATGTTTAAATTTATAAAGCAATATGCCGAAACGATAAATAATGTGAATATCTATCCTTTGATTTCGCTGTCAATTTTCTTTTGTTTTTTATTGTCTGCTTGTATTGGTAAAAAAAATGAAAAAGGAAAAGTGGAAGAATTTCGAATCTTCCTTTTGAAAATGAAGAATTAAATAACTCAACCTTATAAAAATTTTAGTTGCCATCGAAAATAAAATAAATCATATTTTCTTTACTGTTTTCCAACCATTTCAATTTTTGCTCAAGAAGCAACAACAACTGTTAAAGCAGCATCTTCTACAAATAATCAGTTAGCAATTGTATTAATAGTTGTTATGTTACTGTTGCTTTTGTAATCTGGGGCATAGGAAAAGCTGTTAGTTGAATTAAGCAAGCAAGTGTTAGATAAAAATAAATCTAGCCAAAAAGGGTTAATGATTTTTCTATTAATTGCTTCATCATTATTTTATCAATCGCTTCATGCACAATATACCAGTTGTTGAAGAAACAGTTGCAAACAAATACCAAATTATGGTGGACTTTAACTTCATTAAGCTTTTATTTGTTTGCTTAACAGTTATTGTAATGGAGTTGATTGCCATTGCTTTTTTAGTTGTTTCTATTCGAAGGATGTACGCAGAGTTATTGCCTACAAAAGTAAGTTGCAAAAAATAAACTATTTAAACTGTAGTAGCTTGGTGGAACAAGATGGATAAAAAATTATTTCACCAAAGCAGTTCCAGTTGAAAAGGAAGCAGATAGATTATTGGATCATGATTATGATGGAATTAAGGAACTAGACAACTCATTACCTCCTTGGTGGAAGTATGGATTTTATATTACTATTGTTGTTGCATTTAGTTTATTTAATGAATTTTCATGTTCTTGATACAGGAAAAAACCCAACACAAGAGTATGCATGCAGAAATGGAAAAAGCACAAATAGAAAAAGAAATATATGAGGCAAATAATAAAGATAAAATTGATGAAAAAAATATTGTAATGGCAGATGCTGATGGCATTAAACAAGCAGAACAATTTTTCAAACAGATTGTTTGGCTTGTCATGTTAAAAGATGGTGAAGGTGGTGTAGGTCCAAATTTAACTGATGATTATTGGATGCATAAAGGTTCGTTGAATGATATTTATATATCAATAAAACATGGTTATCCCGATAAAGGCATGCAAGCATGGAATGACCAAGTTTACACCAAAAGAAATGAGTGCATTAGCAGGTTATATTAAAACTTTAAAAGGTACTAATCCACCAAATGCAAAAGCACCACAAGGTGATTTATTTGCTGAATAAACAACAGATTCTACAGACAGTTCAAATAATTAAGGATTATCGAAAAAATGGAAGACAGAAATACAACAAGATTCAAAGGAATCGTTTAGAGATTCAGTTGCTACCATAAGTGTGAGGGCAAAGAGAAATTTTATTTTCCCAAAACAACCCAAAGGAAAGCTTTATAATTTAAGAACACTTTTCAGTATTTTTTATTTAGTTGTTTTTTTTGCACTGCCATTTATTAAAGTAAATGATGAGCCTTTATTTATGTTCAATATACTTGAACGAAAATTCATTTTTTTTGGAGTAGTTTTCTGGCCACAGGATTTTTTCATTTTTGGCATTGGCATTCTCACTTTTATTGTATTTGTTATTTTGTTTACAGTAGTTTTTGGTCGAATATTTTGTGGCTGGGCCTGTCCTCAAACCATTTTTATGGAAATGGTTTTCCGGAAAATTGAATATTGGATTGATGGAAATTCTGCACAACAAAAAATACTTAAAGCCAAAGCTTGGACGAATGAAAAGATATTTAAAAGGAGTTTAAAATTTATCATATTCTTTTCCATTTCTTTTTTAATTGCAAACTTTTTTCTAGCGTATCTTATTAGTATGGATAAGCTTATTGGTTATATCAAATATCCATCTGAGCATACAGGTACTTTAGTTTCATTATTAGTATTTACTACAGTTTTCTTTTTTGTGTATTGGTGGTTTAGAGAGCAAGTGTGTATTGTTGTTTGTCCCTATGGAAGATTACAAGGCGTATTGCTGGATAAAAATTCTATTGTTGTTGCTTACGATCATGTAAGAGGTGAACAAAGAACTAAATTAAAAGAAGTTGAAACAATTGAAAATGCAGGTGATTGTATTGATTGTTTTGCTTGTGTAAAGGTTTGTCCTACTGCAATTGATATAAGAAATGGAACACAATTGGAATGTGTTAATTGTACTGCTTGTATTGATGTTTGTGATGATATTATGGATCATGTTAACAAACCAAAAGGTTTAATTAGATATGCTTCTGAAAACAGTATTACCAATAATGTAAAACTTAAATTTAATAATAGAATTAAAGCTTATACAGTAGTGTTAAGTTTGTTATTAATCTTTTTAAGTTTTTTAATCGTTACAAGATCTGATTTAGATGTAAGATTAATGAGAACAGCAGGAATGGCCTATACTTCTATGCCAGATAATAAAATTAGCAATTTGTATAATTTAAAATTAGTAAATAAAACACACAAAGATATTTCGTATGAACTGCGATTAGAAAATTTACCTGGTGAAATTAAATTAGTAGGAAGTCATACAACAGTTGTTAAAAAAGAAGATTATTCGAACATTCAGTTTTTTGTAATTTTAAACAGATCATTAATTGAAAGTTGGAAAACAAAAGTTGTCATAAGTTTATACCAAAATGGCAAAAAATTAAAAACAACATCTGCTAGTTTTATTGGACCAGAAATTTACAATTAAAATGTTTAAAATGAATTGGGGATATAAAATAATGTTGGTGTATATCGTTTTTATATTAGGCATTATTTTTCTTGTATATAAAACAACAATTGAATCTAATGATTTAGTGACCACAGATTATTATGCAAAAGAATTGAAGTATCAAGAAACTATTGATGCAGCTAAGAGGACTTCAAAATTATCTTCACTTATATTGATAAATATTCTTAATGATAGCTTGGAAATTATATTCCCCAAAGAGTTTGAGAACAAAAGGTTAAAAGGAAATGTTGAAATTTATTATACTGCCGATGAAAAAAAGGACTTTAATTCAACAATAGAAACTGAAAAAGCTAATATCAAAATAATCATCCCTCAAAAAAACAAAGGGTTACATGAAGTGCACTTAAAATGGGAGGTTGATGAAGTACAATATTATTTTGAAAAGAAAATATTTATTTAAATGGTTGAAATATTTTCAATAGCATTTTTATTAGGAATTACTGGTAGCTTGCATTGTGTAGGTATGTGTGGACCAATTGCATTAACCATTCCTATAAACAACATTACTTTAATTTCAAAAATTACTGGAGCTTTAATTTACAACTTTGGTCGAGTTATTACATATAGTTTTTTAGGGTTAATTTTTGGAATTATTGGTAAAACATTTTCATTATTTGGATTTCAACAAGCACTTTCAATATTTGTTGGAATAATTATTTTAATCTGGGTTTTCAAATTCAGATTTATGCAGAATATATTTTCTAAAATTAATTTTATTGATAGCTTGTTAAGTAAGTTAAGAAGCATGATTTCAAATTTGTTTACTACTCATTCTAATTCATCTTTATTTTCTATTGGGCTGTTAAATGGCTTTTTACCTTGTGGCTTAGTTTATTTAGCAATAGCAGGAGCAGTTACTTCTGAAAGCATTATAAACAGTGTTTTTTTTATGTCAGTATTTGGATTAGCCACTTTGCCAATGATGTTATCAATTACTTTACTTGGTGCTCAAGTTAAATTCAGTTTCAGAAATAAGCTTAAAAAAATATATCCATTTGTTATGGGTATTATGGCTTGTGTTTTAATACTTAGAGGTTTGGGATTAGGAATCCCTTTTGTTAGTCCTAAATTAGAAAAAACACATCAAGTTGTACAAGGCTGTTGTATTAAGCATTAATTCTTTAAAAACTCATTTAATTATAGTAAAATTCAATATTTTTTCAACATTTTGTTTCGTTTAGTTTACTGATTTGCATTAGTAATGAATATATTTTGTTCAATAAAATCATTTTTATTTGAATTTCTAATTCATCAATAGGAAGAATTGGGGTTATTTAATTAAAATGATTAATATCAGTTAAATCTATGTTTTAGGTTATAATCAAATAGCAATTAGAATTTTACTTTCACTGTTAAATTAATTAATTCTATAAAATTATGACAGATATTAAAATATCTAAGTCTGAACAATATCTACATGAAATTTTAACATGGAGAAGAGTTCTTGAATTTTTTAAAGAAGAAAATTTCTTTTTAAAGACTCGTTTATCAACAGTAGTTGATCAACGTACAGATAAGGAATTTTTACTTTCTGCAGAACAATTCCAGAATAGATTCTTAACCAAAGATGAATATATTGATGAATTAAGAAAAGAGATTAATATTCAAGAAAAAAAGCTAAAAGAGGTTAATCCCCTTTTAATGATTATTCATAAAAGTATCATAAATAAACAAACTAAGTTGAGGAATGAAATAGAATTCTTTGAAAAAGAATTTACTAAATTGAAAAATGAGTTCAATAAATATTTAGATAGTATTTTGTAAGCTTAATTAATAAGGTTTGCTAACTTTTTTTCATTGATAATATTAATTTTACCTTCTTTTATTTCTATTAAATTTTCGCTTTTAAAATCACTTAATGTTCTGTATTAAAGATTCAGTAGCTGTACCTGCAATATTTGCTAAATCTTCTCTAGATATGTGTATCGAAAAAATATCTTCGTTTTCTTTTTTGTATTTTTTTTGCAAAACTAACAGAGATTCTGCAACCTTTTTTCTGAGAGAGTTATATGCAAGTGATAAAAGCTGTTCTTCTTTCTCTGCAACGTTTTTAGCTAATAGTTTAATAAATTTTAATGCAGCATGAGGATTCGATTTTATTATGGAATCAAACTCTTCTCTTGCAATAATTAATACTTCACTTTCTTCAATAGTTTCGGCAGTTTCTTTATAATTTGTTTCTTCCAGAATAGCAGTGTAGCCAAAAAAATCTCCTTCACTATATAAGCCAATAGTTAAATCTCTACCATTTTCATTGGTTTTATAGGTTTTAATTTTACCACTTTGCAAATAAAATAATCGTCTTGGTAAATTACCTTCAGAATAAATGGTTTGCTTTTTTTTGTAGTAATCAATGGTTTTATCTTGTACTAAATTTTGAAGCACATCTTTCCCACTAAAATCAGTAATCATCATTTTTAATCCCTCTGCATTGGCTTCATATTCTTTTTTTAGTAAGTTGGCTTTCTTTAATCTACTTTCTATGGCATTTAATAATTCAATATCATCAAAAGGTTTAGTTATATAATCATCAGCACCCATTTCCATTCCTTTTCTAAAGTCGCTTCTTTCAGACTTTGCAGTTAAAAAAATAAATGGAGTGCTCGTTAATTCAGGGTTTTTATTGAGTAAGATGTAAAACTCCATAGCCATCTAAAACAGGCATCATAATATCACAAATCACTAAATCTGGTTTATTCTCAGTAGCTAACTCTACACCAATTTTTCCATTTTCAGCTGTAAATACTTTGTATCCTGCTAATTCTAATATTTCAGCAGTATTCTCTCTTATTTCATCATTATCTTCAATAAGTAAAATGCTAGTCATTTTTTTAAACTATTTGTTGTTAAACTTAATAATAAATTCTGTTCCTTTTTCAAGTTCACTGATAAAGTCAATATGCCCATTCATTATTTCAACATATTTTCCTACAATATGCAAACCTAAGCCTGTACCTTGAATATTGGTAACATTTGCTGCTCTAAAAAATCTTTCAAATAAATGTTCTTGATCGTCCTTAGAGATTCCAATACCAGAATCTTTAATGGATAAAATTATGGATTTATTATTGACATTTGACTGAACTAATATTTTGCCAGTATGATGAGAAAATTTAATGGCATTAGATAACAGATTAATTAATATATTTCTAAGTAAAGAAGGGTCAAGAAATACCTTATTTTCTCCTATATGATTATAAATTATTTTTTGTTCATCTTTTGAATGATTTTGCATTTCATTACACACTAATTCAATATTTTCAGCAATATCAAATTCAGAAAAATGAGCAACAATTTTGCCTTCTTCAATTTTACCAATCGATAAAAATTCATTTAATAGATCAGTTAAATTATTTACTGAAGATTTAATTCTATTAACATGCTTGTCTCTTTTTTCTTGATCTTCAGATTCTGTATATTTTGAAACTAAAGATGCAGATGAAAGGATGGTACTTAAAGGAGTTCTGAACTCATGAGAAGCCATTGAAACGAAACGACTTTTTAAGTCGCCTAATTCTTTTTCTTTATCCAAAGATTTAGTCAGTTCTTCTTTCGATGATTCAAGTAGTTTTAATGCGTCTTGTAATTCTTTGGTTCTAATTTCTACTTTTTCTTCCAATTCATTATTTAGTTCTTCAATTTTTTTATTGATAGCAGCTAGTTCTTCTTTTTGATCAAGAACAGATTGTTCAATAGCTTTTCTTTTAGCAATATCACTAATAAAAGCAATGGCAAAATTTCCTTCAGAAGTGGAATAATTGCTTAAGCTTATTTCAACAGGAATTTCAGAACCATCTTTTTTCTTACCAAATAAATCTCTACCTAAACCCATTGGTCTTGGTTCAGGATTCTTTGCATAATTTGTTCTATGTTGCGTATGATTTGTGTGATAGCGATTTGGTATTAATTCTTCTATTTTCTTACCAACTAACTCATCTGTATTTTCGTATCCAAATAAGGATAATAAGTAATTATTTACATTAATAATATCAGCCTTTGAATTCACTACAATAATTCCAATAGAAGCATGTTGAAATAATGCTTCAAACATATTATTCTCACCTTTCTCTTGTTCAGCTATCATTTAAAATTGCATTATATAATAACTGCTAAGGTAGTTATACTATAACTTTTTTAATTAAATTTTAAAAGTAACATTAAGAATTAGGGTGAAAAATATTCTAAATAGTAAACTTGTATTGCTTTGAAACTTATTTAAAACAAGTATTGGCAATAAAATTTGATATTTTAATTATGCTGTTGAAAGCATTTGTTAAACAATGAAATGGTATTGTATAAAAAGTAAGCCTCACAATTGAGTAGCTTACTTTTTATTTAACTCCAATTTTTTCCAATATTTTTTCTAAAGGACAAAACTTGGTAAAAGATGATTGAAGCATATTCACTCCAACAAAAACAGATAACCATATCCAATGGGGGTTTACAAAATGTGCTAAGGTGATTCCTGATAACACAAAAGTTCCGGCTACAAAAAAAACAATTCTTTGTTTCATATTTCTAATTTTTATTTTTTATTAAAGCGATTTTTCAACTGGTACTACAAACGCTCTGATTGGAAAAGCAGAACCAGAATTTTTATTAAAAGTTTCAATTAAGTTCATACAATTATCTGCTTTTTCACTTGTTGTAAAACTGAAGACTAGCATTGAGTCGAACATTACTTCGCCACTAGCAAACCAATTTTCTAAAAGATTGATTGATTTATTTTCTTTAAATCCAGTTACATCAGTGATGCTAAAAATGGTAATGTTTGCTTGCTTAAAAAATTGTTGAATTTCTTGTTGATTATCTTTTAAACTAGCTACTATAAATAATTTCATATTGATTATTTTATTTTGTTTTTCATCATTTTAAAATATAATAGAGGCACTACAATTAATGTTAAGAAAGTAGATGTTACTGTTCCTCCCATTAATGATATTGCTAAACCTTGGAAAATTGGATCAAACAAAATGATTACTGCTCCTAATGCTACAGCCCCTGCAGTTAATAGAATTGGAGTTGTTCTAACAGCACCAGCTTCAAGTATAGCTTGCTTTAAAGGAATACCTTCTCTTAATCGAATATTAATAAAGTCAATTAATAAAACAGAATTACGAACCATTACGCCTGCAAGTGCAATAAACCCTATCATTGATGTTGCTGTGAAATATGCATGTAACATCCAATGGCCAAGAATAATTCCAATTAATGATAATGGTATTGCAGCCAACATAATTATTGGAACTGTGAAATTTTGAAACCAACCTACAATTAATATGTAAATCAAAAGAATTACAACTGCAAATGCAATTCCCAAATCTCTAAATACTTCAAATGTTATTTGCCATTCACCATCCCATTTTAAACTATAGTTATCTTCCATTTCTGGTTGATGGGTGTATTCCTCTTTTAAAGTAAATCCTTTTGGAACTTGAACAGTTTTTAAACTATCAGAAATAGTTGATATTGCATAAGAAGGACTTTCTAAATTTCCAGCCATATCAGCTAAAACATACACAACTTCTTTCTGATTTTTTCTAAAAATGCTTTTTTGTTTTATTTGTTTTGTTACAACTACAAGATCTCTTATGGAAACTGCATTTCCATTGGCACTGATAACTTTTAAATTTAGAACATCATCCAAACTAGATTTATCAGCATCGTTTAATTGCAATTTTATAGCTGTTTGATGATAAGAATTTGGTTGATATGCATTGCCAACATTCATACCAGATAATGCTGCATTAATCGTTGCTGAAACTTGTGCAGTTACTACTGCATATCTCATGGCTTTTTCTTTGTCAACAGTTATGTGATATTCAGATTGATCATCTTCCACCATCCAATCAACATCTACTACATTTTTTGTTTTTTCGAATAATGTTTTTACTTGTTTAGCAATCTTTATTTGTTCGTTATAATTAGGGCCATAAATTTCTGCAACTAAAGTTGAAAGTACAGGTGGTCCTGGTGGAACTTCAACTATTTTAACATTGGCATGATACCGTTGTGCAATTTTTTGAATGGGCACTCTCATTTCTTTTGCAATGTCGTGGCTTTGAATGCTTCTCTCTTTTTTATCAACCAAATTAACTTGAATATCAGCTGCATTTTCATTTCTTCTCAAATCATAATGTCTTACCAATCCATTAAAACTAATAGGGGCTGATGAGCCAACATAAGTTTGATAATTAACTACTAATTTTTGAGTTGAAATATAATCTGCAATATCTTTTGTTACAGCTTCAGTTCTTTCAAGGGTAGTTCCCTCAGGCATATCAATCACTACTTGAAATTCATTTTTATTATCGAAAGGAAGCATTTTAACAGCTACCGATTTTGTATAAAACAACATCATAGAAGCTAGTAAAACAACAACTGTACTCAGAATAAAAGTCCAACGTTTCCAACGTGTTTCTAATAATGGATTAATGAATGCATGATAGATTTTATAGATACCACTTTCTTCTAACGATACTGGTTTACTTTCTTGATGTGCAATACCTTTCTTTTCTTTTTCTCTTAAGAAAATATATCCTAAATATGGAGTAAGAGTTAATGCAACAATTAACGATAACACCATAGCTATAGATGCACCAATTGGCATTGGACTCATGTAAGGCCCCATCATTCCAGAAACAAAAGCCATTGGTAACACTGCTGCAACAACAGTAAATGTTGCAAGAATTGTTGGGTTGCCCACTTCATTAATTGCAAATAATGCAGCTTGTAATGGTGGCATTTTTTTCATCTTAAAATGCCTATGCATATTTTCTGCAATAATAATAGAATCATCTACCACAATACCAGTAATAAACACTAATGCAAATAGTGTTATTCTGTTGAGGGTATAATCCATAAAATAGTAACTAAACAACGTTAATGCAAAAGTTACTGGAACTGATAAAAATACTACTAAACCACCACGCCAACCCATTGCTAACATTACAAAAAGTGTTACAACAACAATAGCAATGAATAGGTGAAATAATAACTCAGATACTTTGTCAGAAGCCGTTTCGCCATAATTTCTAGAAACAGTTACTTGTACTTCGTTTGGAATTAAATCTTTTTTAAGTTGATTAACTTTCGTTACAATTTGTTCACTCAACTGCATAGCATCTGCCCCTCTTTTTTTAGCAATAGAAAGTGTGATTGCTGGATAGTTTGATTTATACTTTTTTGCAATTTCTTTTTCTGCTTGTCCGAATCCAAATGATACATATTGATTTGAAGTTTCTGGCCCTTCTTCAACTTTTGCAACTTGTTTTAGATAAACTGGTTGTTGCTGATTAATGCCTACAACAAGATTGGCCACATCATCAGCAGTGCTTAAAAAATTTCCAGTTTCAACAGCAAATACAGCATCTTTTTGAATCAAATTTCCTCCTGGTATTTGTACATTGCTAGCTTGTATTTGTTTGCTTATAGATAAAAAGTCAACATGGTTTTCGGCCATTTTGTTTTTATCTACAAATACTTTTATTTCTTTGCTTCTTCCTCCAATAATATTAATATCAGATACATCATTAATCTTCTTTATTTCATTGGTTAATTCTTTGCCAATTTGTTTCAGTTGGTAATCGTCATATTTTTCACTCCAAAGTGTTAAACCCAATACTGGTACATCATCTATTGCTCTTGTTTTAATTAATGGAAGAGTAATGCCTTGTGGCATTTTATCCATATTCTTCATCAACTCACTATACAATTTCACCAACGATTTTTCTACATCTTCGCCAACATAAAATTGAACAATCAACATTACTTGACCTTTCATTGATGTTGAATAAACATATTCTACTCCTTTAATATTTGAGATTATTTTCTCCATTGGTGCAGCAACTTTTGTTTCAACATCTTTGGGCTCAGCACCAGGATAACCAATAAAAATATCGGCCATAGGTACTTGAATTTGTGGCTCTTCTTCTCTCGGAATTAAAAAAGTACTATATCCGCCAATTAGTAAAAAGGCAAACATGAGTAGTATGGTTAATTTAGATTGAATAAAGGCTTTGGCTATATTTCCAGAAAATCCGTTTTTCATTTAATTATATTAATTCGTTTAAAATTTTGTTCTTTATGAACAGCAGTCCTATTTTATTTTTATAGGGACTCCATTATATATTTTGCCATCAGCATGAGTTACGAATGATTCGTTTTTGTCTAATCCACTTATCACTTCAACTTGATCTCCATAAGTTTTCCCTAAACGAACCCAACGTAGTAAGGCAGTATTGTTGCTGCTAATGGTGTAAATTCCTGTGAGTTCGTTTTTATATTCAATGCTTGATTTTGGAACCAAGATGATATCTGAATTGTTTTTTACTTTTTCTTTTGAAGAAATTGGTATTGAAACATTAGCATACATACCAGCATATAACCCTTTTTTATCTGCTTCAGCTATGCTAATTTTTACTTGATATTGTCCTCCAGTAAAAGCAGACGATTGATTTATTTGTGCCACTTTTCCTTTGAAACTTTTATTGATAGAACTTATGTTTATGATAGCATTTGCATTTTGATGAATTTGTGAAATAAAATTTTCTGGCACATTTATACCAATCTGATATGAACCTTTTTGTTCTAAAGTAAGAATGGGCATTCCTGGAGTTGCCATACTACCAGCCTCCATATTTTTTTGTGTAATTGTGCCACTAAATGGTGCTGTTAAATTGGTGTAGCTAAACAAAGTACTTACTTCGTTTCTCATTTGTTTAGCAGACTCAACTCTTGATTTGGCTAAATTGTATTGCAAAGTAATATTGTCTAATTCTTTAGCAGTAGCACTTTGTTGTTTATATAAATTTGTGAATCTTTCTAAATCTTTTTGTGCACTTTTAAAGGCAGCTTCTGCTTCAACAATCATTGCATTGGTTTGTGCTTTTTTTGCAGCAATATCATCGCTATTAATTGTAACCAATAATTGTCCTTTAGATACATTGTCTCCAACCTTTACATTCATTTTTGTGATATAGCCCATAATCTTAGTGCTAATATTGGCAGTTGTTCCAGCTTCTACTTGCCCAGAAACATCAACGCTATTATTGTTGTTTGATGATGGTTTTGCAACAGTTACATTAATGGCAACATCTTTTATTATTGGCTCATTATTTTCTGTTGATGAACAAGAAATAATGGTAAGCATACTACTTGCTATTATTACATTTAAAATTTTAGTATTCATGATTTTTATTAAATATTTATATTAATTGGATGTTAAGAATTCGATATACGCTTTAGTGATTTTTGTATTGAAATTGGCTTGCGAAAGACCAAATTTTTGTTGAGAAACTTGTGTTGTTGCTTGCAATACATCTGTTGTATTCACCAAACCTTGTTGGTAACGATTTTGAAGAATTCTTAATGCTTCTTCAGCTTGCTCAACAGCTATTTTTTGTTGCTTTATGGCAAACAAACCATCTTGAAAATCTCTATTTGTTTTATTTAATTCTAATTGACTTTCTTCTTTTTCCTTTTCAAGTGTTACATTAAGTTTATTGCGTTCTAATGTTTGTGTTGCAATTTCATTTTTAGTTTTATTGCCTTTAAAAATATCCCAAGAAAATTGCAATCCAACCAAATAACTATTTGCTCCAAAACCCAAAGCCCTGTTATCATTCAACTGATAATTTCCAAATGCATTTAACTTTGGTAAGTAACTTTTTTTAGAAGATTCAATCATCAAATTAGAAGCTTCAATGGCTTTTTGCATGGCAATAAAATCGGCTCTAGATTCATTTACTTTTTCTGTTGAGATATTATCATTCAACAATTCTTTTTTGTTGCTTACTGTTGTATAAGTAATTCCTAAAGATGTTCCCATTAAATTGCTTAAAAAATCAGAAGCATTTGCAATATTGCTTTTTGCAACAGCTAAATTTTTTTCAACGGTTGCTATATAAACTTGTGTATTTAATACATCTGATTTTTGAACAAGCCCTTGTTGATAACGATCATCAGTAAACTTATAGAGTGCTTTTGTGTTTTGCAAAGTTTCTTCTAAAACAGCTACCGCTTCGTAACTTAGCTCTAGTTGCAAATAAGCTTTTGTTGTTAAGAAAGTTAAATACTCTTTGGTTCGTTGTGTTTTAGAATTATAAACTTCTTGTTGTTTTAAAGCTGCTTTTCTTTTAAACATCAAATCCATATTAAAAATGGGTTGTTGTATCTCTAGCTTTGTTGAAAAATCAGCAGTGTTTGAAGGATAATTAAGTAATGTTGGATTAAAATCGTTTTGTGAAACTGTACGTTGCTGTAATTTAAATCCAAATGCATTTAATGGATTGTTTGAATTGAAAGCAGTATAACTTAAACTTATTTGAGGTAAATAAATAGCTTCAGTTTGTTTGTAATTTGATATTGCAATTTTTTCATCAATATTCGATAGCTGAATATTTCTATTATTATTTATTGTTGTTGAAATTGCTTGCTCTAAACTTAATAAGTTAGATTTCTCCTGGGCAAAAACACTTGTTGGTGCTGCATTTTGTAGGATAAACACTAAACTTAAAATTGCAAAATAAAATTTTGTTTTAACCATTTGTTCTTAATTTAATACAAACTTATAAGGAACAAACTCTTTCATTAGTGACATAAGTTACATAAACTAAATATTTGACAAATCACATTGTAAAGTGTACTTGTATATTTGCAAAAAACCTTGAAAATCGAGGTTTTAATATTAATAGAATATGCAGACTAATTCTCAAACTTTTGCAACAATAATTACGATAGGAGATGAGTTGTTGATGGGCCAAGTTATTGACACCAATAGTGCTTTTATTGCTAAGCAACTCAATAGTATTGGTATTACATTAAAAAGAAGAATAGCTATTGGTGATGATGCTGATGAAATAATTCAAACATTAGAAAAGGAAAAAAAAGATGTTTCAATAATTATTATGACTGGTGGGCTTGGACCAACTGCTGATGATATTACTAAGCAAGTTTTATGTAAGTATTTTAATGGAAAACTAATTGTTCATCAAGCTACATTAGCACATATTACAAATCTTTTTGAAAATGTTTTGAAAAGACCAATGATTGAAAGAAATGCTTTACAAGCAGAATTGCCAGATGTTTGTACAGTTTTAGATAATAAGGTTGGAACAGCTCCTGGAATGCTTTTTACAAAAAATGATGTTTTGTTTTTTTCATTGCCTGGTGTGCCTTATGAAATGAAATGGTTAATGGAAAATAAAGTGATTCCATTGCTTTCAGAAAAAAATGCACAAACTTTTATTGAACATCAAACATTAATTACATCTGGAGTAGGAGAGTCTTTTATTGCAGAAAGACTTGTTGATTTTGAAAATAATCTTCCTAAAAATATTAAACTAGCATATCTACCTAATTATGGATTGGTGAGATTAAGATTAACTGGATATGGTAACGATAAAGAAATTCTATCTTCCTTAATTCATCAAAAGTTTAATAAGTTAAAATCTTTAGTAAATGACATTATGATCGCTGATGAAGATATTAGTATTGAAGCTTTAATCGGTAAACTTTTAAAAGAACGAAAAAAAACAGTTTCAACTGCTGAAAGTTGTACAGGTGGATATATTTCACATTTATTAACATCAGTAGCTGGATCTTCTGAATATTATGAAGGAAGTGTAATTAGCTATTCATATGCTGCAAAAGAAAAAGTATTGCAGGTTGAAAAAAATATTTTGAATGAGTTTGGTGCTGTTAGTGAACAAACAGTTTCTCTTATGGCAAAAAATGTTTTAGAACTCATGAATACAGACTATTCAATAGCTGTAAGTGGTATTATGGGACCTGGAGGAAAGACAGCAGACAAACCCATTGGTACAGTTTGGATGGCAGTTGCTTCAAAAGAAAAGGTTGTGACTAAACTCTTTCGCTTTCGTTTTGACAGAAAGAAAAATATTGAGCAAACTGCTGTAAATGCTCTTGTGCTTTTACGTGAATTAATTGTGGATAAAGGTTGAATAACTTGTAAATAATGTTAATTACTTTTGGTTTTGGAGTATAGATTATTAACATGAATTAACTGTTTGCATCTTATGATATATTATTGTATAAGATAATGACATTTAATTTTCAGGTTGGGTTAGATTGTATCATTTAATAACATCAAAAAAAAAATTATGGCAATTGCTGAAATTATAATGCCTAAAATGGGTGAGAGTATTACAGAAGCTACCATTTTACGCTGGCACAAAAAAGTAGGTGACCATGTTAAGATGGATGAAACCCTTTTAGACATTGCAACTGACAAAGTTGATAGTGAAGTTCCATCAACTGCAGAAGGAGTAATAAAAGAATTGGTTTATGATGTAAATGATGTTGTTCCTGTTGGAGGAATTTTAGCTAGAATTGAAACTGAAGTTATGGCTGATGCAAATGTTCTTGAACAATTAGCATCAAGTCATGAACAAGTTATGGATTCTGTTCATGCTGAAATTGCGTCCTATCAACAACAAGCACCTGTTGTGGAAACTCAAGTTGAAACACAAGTAGAAACGCAAATGGAACAACATGTAGAAACTGTTGTTGAGCAAAAACAAGAACCAGAATTTATACCGTTTATACCTCAGCCACAACCTCAACCACAAGTTTCAAACTCTGGAAGTTTAAATAATCGTTTTTTCTCTCCATTAGTCTTAAATATTGCAAACAGTGAAGGTTTAAGTTTATCAGAACTAGAAAGAATTCCTGGTACTGGTGCTGATGGTAGAGTTTCTAAAAAAGATGTGTTGCAATATATTGCTGATAAAAGGGCAGGTAGAGTTACACAGGTTGCCCCAGTTCAACAACAACCACAATCTTTTTCACCACCAGTTGTTCCAATTACAATTCCTGAAGAAACAGTTCAAATTGAAGAAGAAATTGTTGAAGCTGTTTTACCAGAAGTTGTTGCTCAAGAAGAACAATTGCAAGAAGTGATAGAACAAGAAGTTTATGTTGAAGAAACTCCAGTTGAAGCAACTGAATTTGTTCAACAAAAATCTGAAGTGAAAAGTTATCCAATCAATGTAAAAAGAATAACAGACGAAGAGATAGCACAACTTGAAAAAGAAAAGCTAGAACAAGAAGCTGCTATTTTGGCTGCAACAAATGTTACTGAAGAAAATGTTCTAGAAATTGAAGAAGAAAAGGTTGAGGAAGTTATCATTCCAGAAGTTGAAGAAACAGTTCAAGAAGTTGTAGAACAAAAAATAGAACCAATCGTTGAAGAAGTTGTAATTCCTGTCGTTCAAAAAGAAGAAGCAAAAGTTTCATCAGAACCAGCATTCAATCCTGCAAATTATAAAAATGCAGAAATTGTTGAAATGGATAGAATGCGTAAGCTTATTGCTAAGCATATGGTTGATAGCAAACATACAAGTGCACATGTTACCAGTTTCACAGAAGCAGATGTAACTAATATGGTAACTTGGAGAAATAGTGTGAAGGGCGAATTTGAAAAAAGAGAAGGTATGAAAATTACTTTTACACCAATGTTTATTGAGTGTGTTTTAAAAGTAATGAAACAATATCCTATCATAAATAGTTCTGTTGTTGGTGATAAAATCATTATGAAAAAAGATTTTAATATTGGCATGGCAACAGCTTTACCAACTGGTAATTTAATTGTGCCTGTAATAAAAAATGCCGCCGATATGAATTTTATTTCTTTAACAAGAGCAGTAAATACTTTGGCTGATAATGCAAGAAAAGGAAAATTAAGTCCTGATGATGTTACTGAAGGAACTTTCACTTTTACTAATGTTGGAACATTTGGAAGTTTAATGGGAACACCAATTATTAATCAACCACAAGTTGCAATTTTAGCTGTTGGAGAAATTAAAAAAAGACCAGTTGTTGTTGAAACAGATAAAGGTGATTTTATAGGAATTAGACATATGATGTATTTGTCACTAAGCTATGATCATAGAATTATTGATGGAAGCATTGGTGCAAGTTTCTTAACTGCAATTGCAAAAGAATTAGAAGCTTGGGATGTGAATCGTCAACTGAAATATGTGGTTAAAGAATGGTATGTAGAATAATAGTTAAAATAATAAATTTAAATGCCATCTTTTTATAGGTGGCATTTTTTTTGCTTTAGACTCTGCTTCTTATTCTATTAGATAAAACATATGTTAATATTTAAAAGGTAAGAATAGAGCAAAAGATTTACTTTATTTTTGAATCAGTTTATGAACCAATTTTTTAAATTTATGAAGAGTACAAAAGGCCTGATATTATTAGCATTTTTTTTAGTTGGAGGATTTTTATTTGCATTTTCAAATGGAGATGAAAAAAAGCCACAAACACAAGAACAAAAATTATTAGCTATAGTAAGTGACTTGTTAGAGAAGCAACATTATAATCCTCAAAATATCAATGATGATTTTTCAAAAAAAATATTTTCGAAATTCATTAATGAAATGGATGGTGATAAATACTTATTTCTAGAATCCGATATCAATCAGCTAAAGCAATTTGAAGCAAGTTTAGATGATGAGATTCATGGCACTTCATCCATACAATTTTTACCTGCTTTCAATAAAATTTATGATGCTAGAACAAACGAAGTTATTGCAGCTTTTCGTAAAATTCTGAATCAGCCTTTTACCTATTCTATTGACGAAGAAGTTATCACAAATTCTGATAAATTAAACTTTTGTAAAACAGTTGCAGAACGTGAAGAAAGAATGAGAAAAAAGTTGAAGTATATGGCTTTAGATAGATATGTAGATTTAATGGAACAAAGATCAAAATCTGTAATTGATTCGGTGAAAAATGCACCTGATGAAAAATTGGAAATTGAAGCTAGAGAAAAGGTTTTAAAAGCTCTGGATAAAATTTATAGTCGTTTAAAAACCAAGTTTGTTGGAGATGAAAGATTCAATACTTATGTAAACATTATTGTTAATTTAATGGATCCACATACTGATTATTTTCCACCAATTGAGAAAAGAGTTTTCGATGAACAAATGAGTGGTAGATTTTTTGGTATTGGAGCTCAATTACAAGAGCAAGATGGCAATATTAAAATTGCTAGTTTAATGCCTGCTTATCCTGCACAAAGAAGTGGTGAAATTTCTGTAAATGATATTATTTTAAAAGTTGCTCAAGGCAAAGATGAACCAGTAGAAATTATTGGTTACGAAATAACTGATGCTGTAAAACTTATTCGTGGTAAAAAAGATACTCAAGTTCAGTTAACCATTAAAAAAGTAGATGGTACAACTAAAGTAGTTTCTCTAATACGTGCAGAAATTGTGCAAGATGAAGCTTATGTAAGAAGTGCTGTTATCAATAATGATAAAGGTGAAAAAATTGGATATATATGGGTACCTGATTTTTATGCCAATTTTGAAGATGTAAATGGTGCTCGTTGTAGTGAAGATGTTGCCAAAGAGATTGTAAAACTTAAAGCTGCGAATATTAATGGTCTTATTGTTGACTTAAGATCTAATGGAGGTGGTTCTTTGTACGAAGTAGTTCAAATGGTTGGTTTATTTGTGCCTGGTGGTCCAGTAGTACAAGTAAGAGACAAAGATGGTAAATCAACTGTTTTAGACGATAGAACAACTAGTGTTTTATATAATGGTCCTTTAACTGTTATGGTAAATGAAGCTAGTGCTTCAGCAAGTGAAATTTTTGCTGCTGCAATACAAGATTATAATAGAGGAATAATCGTGGGTAGCTCAACTTATGGTAAAGGAACAGTTCAAAGAAATATTCCATTAACTCGAAGAATAGATTATTTAGGAAATATTGATGGAACAAAAGATTTGGGCTTTTTAAAACTCACTTTTCAAAAATTCTATAGAATTAATGGTGGATCTACACAGTTAAAAGGAGTGACTCCAGATATTAATTTACCTGATATTTATGAGCATTTAAAAATTAGAGAAAAAGATAATAATTCTTCATTAGGATGGGATGAAATTAAAAAAGCAAATTATGTTCCGTTTAAGAATTTGTATTATT
The DNA here is from genome assembly GCA_963716885.1 of uncultured Chitinophagaceae bacterium. Lineage (GTDB taxonomy): Bacteria > Bacteroidota > Bacteroidia > Chitinophagales > Chitinophagaceae > CAIVPM01. The sequence continues at coordinate 543,086 of CAVQUL010000006.1, forward strand.
CAGACGAACTTATAAAAAAAGAAAATGAAGAAATAACTAAGAATTTAAATTTTAAACTAATTCAAGATAATTCAGGTTGGTTAAGTAAAAAAATGGATGAGCCTAAACCTTTACAATTAGAAAAATATAAAGAGTATCAAAAGAAAATTGCTTCAACTGTTGATCAAAATAATAAGCTTACAAGATTAAATGATCTATTGAATATTGATGTGCTTAAAGAAGATTATGATAAGTTTTATAATAATCCAGATAAACCTAAAGGAGAACGTTATCAAGCTTGGTTAAAAGCTATTAAGGCAGATTTATATATTAATCAATCAGTAAGAATTACAAAGAATATTATTAGCGATGCTGTTGCTTTGAATAAATAATATTTTATTAAATTATCTTCTTAAATTTTCTGCAAAGTCTCTCTAAGAGGATGCTGTTTCATTAATAAAAAGCAGAGTCCCTTTAGAGACTCTGCTAGTACAAAACCAACTCAAAAGCAACATATTTATGGAAGTCTAGAGTAACCATTTCTAAGTTTCCATAGAAAATATTTTTCTAATAACACTTTTACAACATCATAAAACACATTAGGTAACATAATGGCAAATGTTCTAGGCTTGAATAGTTTATTTGATACTATCCAAACTTCTTTTTTGCCAGCATCCATGATACATAAACCAGTAATCTCTCCCCATTTTTTATTTTTCAATTCAGTTTCTCCATTTATAGTTCTGATAATATTTTCAGCTACAATTTTTCCTGTTTCATCACTGGGATAACCAGTTTTAGGAACTGAGTAAGGAATTTTTTTTGGTGTAAAAGGAGCAACTACATTTACAGATAAACCTGCAGCCCATACATTTTTATATTTCTTATGTTGATATGTACCATCTGCATCTAAAAAGCCATTTGGCATAGCTTCAAGTTTTGGAGAATTAGTAATAAAATCAACACCCATAAAAGGAGGCATTAGCATTACAAATTTGCTTTCAATCACTTCTCCATCACTAAGTTTTATATTGGTTGCTGTTACTTCTTCAATGCCAACTTGTATTCTATAATGAATATTGAACATTTTCATAAACATTTTCAACATGCTTTCTCCTCCAGGCATTCCATCAATTCCAAAATGACCTAAATAATCTTCTGGTGTTACCCAATATAAATCTACTTTCTTTCTTATGTTTTGTTCTCTCAACCATTTTTCAATATTGAATAGAAACTCATAAGCTGCACCCATACATCCTGCATTTTGAGTTGCACCAATTACAATAGCTCCAGGATTTTTCTTAAACTCTTCTAGTTTTTCTCTTGTTTTCATTGCACCAACAGGCGTGCCAATATAACTTGCATGTTCTCTTACACCAGGAGCAATATCATAGTTTACTTTAGGACCAGTGGCAATAATTAAATGATCGTAACTAAAATCTCCATTTTCTGTATATACAATTTGTGTATCTGGATCAGTACTTAAAGCAGTAGTACAAACAAAGTTGACACCCTTTTTTTCAAAGACTGCTCTTCTTGGAACACTAATGTCTTTTATTTCTCTTCTTTTTATTGGAACCCAGATTAATGAAGGTATATATAGAAAATCTTCACTTCTATCAATAACTGTAATTTCTACAGCATTTTTTAATTTTCTTTTTAATTCTAAAGCAGCTGTAAAGCCTGCAAAATTTCCTCCAATTACTACGATTTTCATAACTTAAAATTTAGTGGTTAAGTAAAATTCCTTAATGATGTAAATTTAAAAAAAGGGGAATGCTGTTTTTGTAATAAAAGTTACACAACTGCCGAAACTGATTACTATCATCTTTTCTTAAGTGTATAGTAATTATTTAGAATAAAAATATATCAATCAATTAGCCCAATTACTCAGTTCTATTAAGCATCTTGGATCGATAGTTTTATGATTATAACTTTCTACGAGTCTTTTGAAGAGGACTCTGTCTCAAAAAAACAACATAAAGCAAAAGGTGAAAGTTATTAAGCTTATATAAAAGCTGAAAAGAAGATTCTAAATGGATTTAGTAAATCAATAATATTCCAAAGTTCGATATTTTGTATTAATGATTTCTGTACCTGATTTTATATTTATTACTTTCTCTTCTTTTTTTGTCCAGTTATTATTTTTATCGAAAGTGTATTGATAGATATATTCTTTCTTATCAAATTCATTATTTTTTTTGACAAGAAGTCCATTTTTATTATAAACCTCTACTATTTTAAAGTCTGTTCCTGATTTAAAACGATACCAAATATTAACAGTTAAATAATCATTTTCTTTTGAATATGTATAATCTCTCCATTGAGTTAATTCATTAACATATTGATTAAACTTGTAGGTGGCATAATCTTCAGATTTAATTAAATGATCTAACTCATCGTATGTATATTTTGTATAAATATTATTAATATCACTTTTTTCTTCTATTAACAAACCTTTTGAGTTATGAGAATAACTGATAGTTTCTATTTGAGTTGAATTATTGTTACCACCATAAATAGTTTTGATAGTAGGCTTTTTATTAAAATAAGAAAATTTAGATTTAGAATAATTTCCTTTAAATATTGATTCTTCTATGATACTAACACCTAATGGAGAAATTGAGAAAACTGTGTCTCTATAAGTTGTTACTTTTTCTATTTGGTTATTTCTGCTATTTGTTTGTTTTTGTAATTCACCATTCTGATTAAACTCATATTGAATTAGGTTATATGAATTATCGAATTCGCTTTTCCAGAAGTCAGTTACTTTTTTCACATTTCCTAATAAGTTCATATGATTTGTAGTATAGCTAAAAGGTATAGGATAAAATGGATTATTTGATAAATCAATCTGTTGTACACGTTGAGCTATTAGAGAATTTGTAATAAAACTTAAACAGATGCAAGTAAAATTTAATTTAATTTTATTTTTCATTTTTAGATTTTAAAAAATAGTTATTTAAATCCAATCTTACCTTTCATCTCAATAATTCGAGTATTTGTTAAGGTTTCAATTGATAAATTATAATTGTATTTCTTATTATTAATATCTGTTGGATTTAAGGGAATACTAAATAATATATTTATTTGTTCACCTACTTTAAAAGTCTTTGCAACATACATTCTTGGGTCTTTTACTAAAGCTATTTTTTCATTCTTTTCATTAAATAATTCAACTGATAATTTTCCTTTATTGACTTCAGTAATTGTGGTACCCAAAATTTCAGCAAATCGAATATTATAATATAACGATTTTGGGTAATAACCACTGTCCATATATGTTTCAATTCTATCCAACGATATTTGTGTTATACTTGCTTCGTAACCTTTAGTTTTAAATATTTTTGAACTTATAGTTGTATCTAGTGTTGATTTTTTAAAAGAAAAATTGTGGTCAAGATTTCTATTTGAAGTAGCAAAAGAGTTTAAAAATCCACAGATTGCAAACGCACAGATGATTATACTTTTCATTCTATTCTATTTTTTATTAAATTATTTTCCTTTATAAATAATTCCTTTTTCATCAATAAAAAAACTGGGTTGTAAAGTCTTATTTCCGTCCTCAAATAAACCAATATAACCAGCTTCATAAAATTTATATCTTATAGTTCCTGGGTAGCTTCCAACAAACATTGCATTTTTATCATAAACTGCCATGCCTGTAATACTATCTTTTATTCTGCTAAAAATACAAATCTGTCCGTTTTTATTGATTTCAATAGGGGTTAAGTTATTTATTTCTTTTCTATAACAACCAAATAATGGGCCTTTAATCGCAGTTCCAATCATATTGTATAAATAATATCCTCTAGTATTATTTCCAATTAATAACAAATTTTTTATTTTTCCAATAAATGAGTAAGAGCTATTTATTTTAAAGATTTCTTTTCCTGTGGTATCAATCATTTTTTTATCTGAATTCCAATCACCTTTTGAATCTAATATAAGTGCTAGTCCTTCCTTAAAAGTATTAGACGTTCTCAGTTTTATGTTTGGAAATTGGATGTCTCCTTTTGTATTAATATAATTCCAAAATCCACGAAACTCTTCTTGAATTGCAGCTAATCCATTCGAAAATTTCTTAGCTTGAAAATATTTTATAGGAATTACTAATTTACCTTCTTTATTCATATATCCAAATGCATCATCATAGCCATATTTACCTGAAATTAAACAAAGCCCTTCAGAGAAAATACATTCTTTAATAATATCTCTGCTTATTTTATAAGGTTTTTTATTCGAAATTACCCAATCTCCATTGGTATTGATATAGCCTAAGACATTTACATAATTGGTTTTCTCAGATATTGAAGTTACAATCGATAAACCTTCTTGAAAACTAAATTCTGTTGCTGATGTCATTGATAAAATTTGCTTACCTTTTTTATCAATTAGGTTATATCCAGACGAATCATTTTTATTTTTTAAAACAGTAGCAACACCAAATTCAAATGGATAAGCTTCATCATTTTCAATTGGAATAATCACTTTTCCTTTTTCATTGATATATCCTTTTTTTCTCCTTTTCTTACAATCGACATTCCCTCAGTAAATGGTAATGCTTCATCATATTGTGGTTGTATTATCCAGTTTTGATTTTGATCAACATATCCCCAAAGTTTATCTTTTAAAGCAGGTACTGGTGATTGTGCTATTAAAGAATTAGCAATAATGCTTAATAGTAGTGTAATAAATATTTTTAGCATAGATATTTATTTAGAAACCTTTAAAAAGTAGGTTCTTAATAAATTAATGTGGAGATTGAACACAAATTTTAAAAGATGATTAGTTCACTCTTTTATATGTTAATGTATTACCACGACTCATATAAGACAAGCTCAATTCTGATTGGTCTAGTTTAAGAATATACCAACACATATCAGAATTTAGACAAGTAATATATTTATTTTCTTCAACTTCTATTTCAGCATTTTTATTTGACTCATTACTACATTTATCAGAAAGACTAAATGGTTCTGTAGTAGTTGATTCATCTCCTTCTTTAAAGTCAATACGATTATTGTTTTCAAAAATCACATAACTCTTTTTATCATCAACACTTTGCCATTTACCTTGAAGCAATTGAAGTGTAGTATTAAAATTTTCTGCTGAACTGTCCTTGTTCATCTCTACAGAAGTTTGAACCTGTGGTAAATTTTCTTTGTCCGTTTTGTTTTCATTATTGCAACTAACAATAATTATAGTTGTAAGAAAAAGTGAGATTGATTTAAAATTCATTTCAAAGATTTGATTATGACTAATTATAAACTAGTAGCTTAACAAAGGTTTATACTAATTGGTATATTGCAAAATCTTTTTTTCTCAAGGTTCTCACTTTTGTAGATATAGCAACAAAAATTTTTCAGGCTTCAACAGAGACTTCGATGAGGAACTTGTGTCAATGAAAGCACAGCCCGTTATAGGAGACTCTGCTAGAAGAGAATTATAGGAAGCAAATTGAATCATTTTATAATTTTGCCTGTACCATTACATACTTTGCAAACTGCTGTTCCTTTTTGTACTTGTTTGTTTTCATATACTGGGGCACTTAATTCCACAGTAACTTCTTTGGGTGCTGTTTTAGGGCCTGTATATTGTTGATATGTACTATAGCTGCCACCCTGTACTATTGTCTTTACAGTTGTGTAATTATCTACAATTCCTCGACCAATACAATTCATACATTTTTTAAAAAAAGCATCATTTGATTCTTTGAGTTTTTCAAATTGCATACCTTGTTTAAGCTGGGATTTATTTGAAAGAGTAACCCAACTTCTGTAAGGCTTAGTAATACTTTGTTCATCCCAAGGGTCATCGATTACTGCAAATTTTTCTCCATTAACTTTTACTACATCACCTTTTCTTAGTGAGTTAACAGTAATTATTTCTTGACCCCCTTTAAAAAAACCAAAATTAAAATTTCCTGTTTGGACATTGCCATCGCTAAATCTTCGAGTGCCAAATCCATGTAATTTACCAACACTGAAATTTCCATCTTCAAACCAATTTGCTTTTTCCCACTCTTTTTTATACCTAGTACCATATCCATTTGGTAAATAATTACCATTTACTTCTCCAACATAAATATAACTATCATCAGTAACAGAAGCTTTTTGCACAACCCCATTTTTAAATTCACCCAATACAAAATCCATTTTACGGTATTGTATTATATTTGACGATATTGAGTGCAGCCAAACCATGCAATTTTCCTTTTTTAAAATATCCAAATTTCACATGCTCATGGTCATTACTTATCCATTCTCCAAGACCTTCGGGCAATCCTTCAAAGATTTCTCCACTATACAATCCATCTTCAAATGGAATTTTTAACAACTGATGTTCTGCCAGTTGCATATTCCGACTCAGGATATAGTCTGAAATCTGTTAGTTTTTTTTGAAACCGATGTGGAAATAATTCCACTGAATCTTTCTTATAAATTAATCCAAGACCTGTACCAGCTATCGTTGTAAATCCTTTATAATTGGATTCAGACTTTTCTTCTTTTATACTACCATAAACTAATTGATTCAGATTAAAAATACCTTCCAAAACATTTCTATAATCATTGATGTAAGTTCCTTCTAACAATTTCCCATTTTTAAAAAATCCAAATGATCCTTCATGACCAGTTTTGTTTGTTAAATTAGTAATCCAATCCAACGAATTATAAATTTCTTTTACAGCCTCAAGTGAATCAAAAGCAACTCCTTTTTTTGTAGAAAAATTTTCACCATAGTATCTTGTAATTTTCCCAAAACCATTCAACAGTCCAGTCTTGAAATTTCCTTCAATAGAGTATTGGTATTCATTTCCACCACCTTTTTTTGAAAATTTATGACTAACCAATAAACGCCCCTTGCCATTTTCACAATCTCCCCATATACAATCAATTTTTTGTTTAGATATGCTTAGGGCTTTCTGTTCTGAAGGCGAATAATTGCTAGGCTGAAATGTTACATACTGAGCCAAAGAATTTGAAGCCAAAATTTTGAAAAAGATGAGGATAAATATTTTTTTCATTTTCTAAATATTAAAATTCTAAGTTATAGAAAAATAATTATATTAAAAAAAGGTAGCCATTTCTGACTACCTTTTCTTTAATTAAAAACTTCTAGATATTAATATCTGTAATGATCTGCTTTAAAAGGTCCTTCTTTTGGAATACCTAAATAAGCAGCTTGTTCAGTAGTTAACTCATCTAATATCAACACCAATTTTTGCAAGGTGTAAACGAGCTACTTTTTCATCTAAATGCTTTGGTAAAACATAAACTTTGTTTTCGTATTTATCAGTGTTTGTCCACAATTCAATTGAGCCAAAGTTTGGTTTGTAAATGAATTACTCATTACAAAACTTGGGTGACCAGTAGCACAACCTAAGTTTACCAAACGACCTTCAGCTAAAACAATAATATCTTTTCCATCAATTGTATATATATCAACTTGTGGTTTGATTGTATCTTTTGTATTACCATAGTTTTTATTTAACCAAGCCATATCAATTTCAATATCAAAGTGACCAATATTACAAACGATCGCTTTATCTTTCATTGCTCGGAAATGCTTTTCAGTAATTAAATCTCTACAACCAGTAGCAGTAACAATAATATCAGCTTCTTTAACAGCATCAATCATTTTCTTTACTTCAAAACCGTCCATTGCAGCTTGTAAAGCACAAATAGGATCAATTTCAGTAACAATTACTCTACAACCAGCACCTTGTAATGAAGCAGCAGAACCTTTACCAACATCACCATAACCACCAACAACAGCAACTTTACCAGCCATCATAACATCAGTAGCACGACGAATAGCATCTACTAAAGATTCTTTACAACCATATTTGTTATCAAATTTAGATTTGGTAACAGAATCATTTACATTGATTGCAGGAATTGGTAAAGTACCTTTTTCCATTCTTTCGTATAAACGGTGAACACCTGTTGTAGTTTCTTCACTCAATCCTTTAATGTCTGCAACTAATTCAGGATATTTATCAAAAACCATATTGGTTAAATCACCACCATCATCTAAAATCATATTTAATGGTCTGTCTGCACCACCAAAGAATAAAGTTTGTTCAATACACCAATCAAATTCTTCTTCAGTTTGACCTTTCCAGGCAAAAACACCAACACCAGCAGCAGCAATTGCAGCAGCAGCATGATCTTGTGTAGAGAAAATATTACAAGAACACCATTTAACTTCAGCACCTAAAGCAATTAAAGTTTCAATTAAAACAGCAGTTTGAATTGTCATGTGTAAACAACCTGCAATTCGTGCACCTTTTAAAGGTTGTGATGCTCCATACTCTTCACGTAAAGCCATTAAACCTGGCATTTCTGCTTCGGCTATCATGATTTCTTTTCTTCCCCATTCAGCCAAGCTCATATCTTTAACTTTATAAGGTAATTTAAAATCAATTGATGTTTTGATTATTGTTGACATAATTTTATTTTTATAATGCAAATGTAAATAATATAGAATAAAATAATGCATAATTCTAAAAAATTTAGGATAAAATAACATTTAATATTTATATTGTAGGATAAAACATGTTTGATATGACAAAATCTACTATAAAAGAACAATCGACTAGCAACTCAATATAATTTAGATGAAAAAGATATTGCGATTTTAAAACTGTTGCAGGAAAATGCAAAAGTAACTGTAAAAGAAATTTCTGAAAAAATTCATTTAAGTACAACACCTGTACATGAAAGAATAAAGCGAATAGAAGAGAGTGGAGTGATAAAACAATATGCAACCCTAGTTAGATAATAGCAAGATAAATAAAGGCTTGATGGTAATTTGTTATGTTTCATTAAAACAGCATAATAAAAAAGCAGGTGCTAAATTTATTAAAAGTATTATGGAATTTAATGAAGTAATTGAATGTTACAGCATTAGTGGAGAATTTGATTTTATGTTGAAAGTAGTTGCAGAGATATGGAAACTTATTATGATTTTCATGTAAATAAATTAAGTCAGGTCGAAAATATTGGTCATGTGCAAAGTGTATTTGTAATGGGTGTAGTAAAAGATACCCATGTTTTAATTTAGTTAACATGTTTTCCTTCTAACGTTGAAAACATTCCAAATTTAAATAATTTGTCGCCTTACATTTGCATCCAAAATTTAAGTACTAACAGCTGTTAGTTGAATTCAGATTTCAAACGATCAAACCATTTTTTATGAATCTTTTTCAAAATCAATCTACAGAATTTCATCAACGTCATATTGGTCCAAATGAAGCTGCAGTTAAAGAAATGTTGAATACAATTGGAGTAGAAAGTGTAAATGAACTAATCGACAAAACTGTTCCTGAAGGAATAAGAATGCAAGAAAACTTAAACATTCCTGCTGCTGTAAGTGAATTTGAATATTTGAATGAATTAAAAAAAGTAGCATCACAAAACAAAGTTTTTAAAACTTATATAGGACCTGGTTATTACAATTCTATTACGCCAAGTGTAATTTTGAGAAATATTTTTGAAAATCCAGGATGGTATACTCAGTACACACCTTATCAAGCAGAAATTTCTCAAGGTCGTTTAGAAAGTTTATTGAACTTTCAAACTGTAGTAAGTGATTTAACTGGATTAGCAATTAGCCAATGCTTCTTTATTAGATGAAGCAACAGCTGCAGCTGAAGCAATGGCTATGTTTTTTCATCAAGCCAATAAAGAAAATAAAAATAAATTTTTTGTAGATGAAAACGTTTTTGAACAAACTAAAGATGTTCTAAAAACACGTGCAACACCTATAAATATTGAATTAGTTTTTGGTGATTATAAAACAGCACAATTAGATGAAACATATTTTGGAGCTATTGTTCAATACCCCAATAGTAATGGTAGTATAGAAGATTATAAGAGTTTTATTAGTACTGTTCATAACATGAATGGTTATGTAGTAATGGCAACAGATTTATTAGCATTAAGTTTATTAACACCTCCAGGAGAATTAGGTGCTGATGCTGCTGTTGGTAACTCTCAACGCTTTGGTGTTCCTTTAGGTTATGGTGGTCCACATGCTGCATTTTTTGCAACTAAAGATGAATTTAAAAGAAGTATTCCAGGAAGAATTATTGGAATTAGTATAGATGCTCAAGGCAATAGAGCTTTACGTATGGCTTTACAAACAAGAGAGCAACATATTAAACGTGAAAAAGCCACAAGTAATATTTGTACTGCACAAGCTTTGTTGGCTAATATGGCTGCCATGTATGCTGTGTATCATGGTGCTGATGGAATTAGAAATATTGCTTTAAGAGTTACTACTTTAACTCAAGTGTTGAGTAATTGCTTTAAAAGAATTAGGTTTTAAAAATATCAATCAAAATTATTTCGATACAATTTGTGTTGAGGCAAATGCTTCTTCAGTAAAACAATTGCTGAAGCCAATAAAGTAAACTTTAGATATTTAGGAGAAAATAAAATTTGTATTTCTTTAGATGAAACAACTACCCAAACAGATGTTTTAGATATAGTTTATATCTTCTCTGAAAGTTTAGGTAAAAATGAAGCTGAAATTGAATTTAATAGTGATGATCAAATTACTTGTATTCCAACTTTTGCAACAAGAACTTCAAGTTATTTAACACATCCAGTTTTTAATACACATCATAGCGAAAGTCAAATGATGCGTTATATTAAACAATTAGAGAACAAAGATCTTTCTTTAAATACGAGTATGATTACTTTAGGTAGTTGTACTATGAAGTTGAATGCAGCTACTGAAATGATTCCTGTGAGTTGGCCAGAGTTTTCTCAATTACATCCTTTTGTTCCACAAGATCAAGCTTTAGGTTATAAAAAAATTACTGATGAATTTAGCTAACTATTTAAATGTAATTACAGGTTTCGATGCTTGTAGCTTACAACCAAATTCTGGAGCACAAGGTGAGTATGCTGGTTTGTTAACCATTATGTCTTACCACAAAGCCAACAATAATGCACACAGAAATATTGTGTTGATTCCTATTTCTGCACATGGTACAAATCCTGCAAGTGCTGTTATGGCTGGAATGAAAGTAGTAGTGGTGAAAAGTAGAGAAAATGGAACGATTGATATAGATGATTTAAGATTAAAAGCAGAACAATATAAAGAAAATTTAGGTGCATTAATGGTGACTTATCCTAGTACTTATGGTGTGTTTGAAGAAGGTATTGTAGAGATTTGTAAAATTGTTCATGAGTATGGAGGACAAGTTTATATGGATGGTGCAAACATGAATGCTCAAGTTGGATTAACAGCTCCTGGAATTATTGGTGCTGATGTTTGTCATTTAAACTTACATAAAACATTTGCTATTCCACATGGAGGAGGAGGTCCTGGAATGGGCCCAATTTGTGTGAAAAAGCATTTAGCAAAATTTTCTTCCATCACATTTTTCAGTTGCCAGTCAACAGTCGACTGTCGACAGATTTAATGCAGTAAGTGCAGCAAACTTAGGCTCAGCTTCAATTTTGCTAATCAGTTATGCTTATATAAAAATGTTAGGATTTGATGGTGTTAAAAAAGCAACGGAATTTGCTATTTTAAATGCCAACTATATGAAAGCAAGATTGAAAAAGTTTTATCCAATTCTTTATACAGGTAAAAATGGAACATGTGCTCATGAATTTATTGTTGATTTAAGACCATTCAAATTATCTGCTGGAGTAGAAGCTGAAGATGTTGCAAAACGTTTAATTGATTATGGTTTTCATGCACCAACTATGAGTTTTCCAGTTGCTGGAACTATAATGATTGAACCAACAGAAAGTGAAGATAAAGCTGAGTTAGATAGATTTTGTGATGCATTGATAGCTATTTATCATGAGATAAAAGATATTGAAACTGGTAAAACGGATAAGCTGAATAATGCTTTAAAAAATGCTCCTCATACACAAGCTGTAGTTTGTGCTGATGAATGGACAAAACCTTATACTCGTCAACAAGCTGCATTTCCTTTAGATTATGTAAGTAAAAATAAATTCTGGCCAAGTGTAGCAAGAGTGAATAATACACATGGCGATAGAAATTTAATTTGTACTTGTGAGCCTATTGAAAGTTATATGGATCAAGAATAATTCAATAGCTCATTTAATTCATCAATTGAATGAATTAACTTGAACTCTTTTATATGAAAAAATTGATTCACCTCATCTAATAAACTATCTCTCACTACCAATAATAGTGAGAGATTTTTTTTGGGGGATGAGGATTGAAGTATAGATTGTAGACTTTCAAAAAATCCCTCTTCCCTTAATTCCAACTTTCCAATTTCATCAATAATGATGATGCTTTTTTCATTTTGAAATGCATCAATAACAATTTGATTGGCTTTTATAAAGGAAGTGTTACTGAAATGATATTTTCCTATTGTTTGAGTTTGAGAAGAACATGTTTTGATTTCAGCAATCTCAGCTTCAAAATATTTTGCTTTGCTTATATCATAAAATTGTTTTAGTCCATTTACTTCAGGCATTAATATGCCACTGGATTTTTTCTGTTGATTCAACCAATATAATAGTGCTGAAGATTTGCCACTATGTATAGGTTTTGAAAAAATAATAATTTTTAACATTCAGGGTCAATTACTTTTTGATGATTATGCAATAGAACCCAGCTAAATAAGGTTGATGCAAAAATAAAAATCCTTTGTAATCCTTTATCAGAGTTGCTTATAAGCCAAGATTGCTTTATTATATTTTGTAAGGTTGGAAAGAAATTAAGAATGTTTTGAATGTCTCCTTTGTATTCAAATTCTTTAGTACTCAATATTTTCATTAAATATTTTGTAATAAATGGGGTAAGAATAAAATACCAAAACAGAATAATTGATAGACTTAAAAACAATGAGTTTAAAATTTTAAAACTTGTTGAATCTTGATTTCCAAATAAAAATAAACAAGTTGCAATTAAGACTGCAAAAATGAAATAGACTAATACCCTATTTTTTTTCTTCTTCTTTTGAAGAATCTGTTTTGTTTGAATTTTAATAAATTCATGGTGTTTAATTGGAGAGAAAATTATTCGATGAGTTGCAACTGAAATTAAAACTCCGCCAAATAGATAAATTATAATATAAATCATCATTATCCAAAAACTTGCTTCAATTTTTTGTAACGAAAATTGTTTCAATATAAAGTTGAAAAACTCATCAATTGCTATGTATAAGTTCTTTCCATAAAAAAAGATGAGAAGTAAAATTTTTTGAATAGCAGATTCAAGCATAGCAAGACAACAAAAAAAGCCAATACTTAAAAATTGAATATTAAAAAAACTGTAAATAAGATAGCCCAATAAAGTTTGAAAAAAAATTGCTACATAAGCTGTAATAGGTGTGTAAGGACTAAGAGTTAATTTTACTATTACTACAATAATAAAAGCTTTGAATAAATCTTGAAAAAAAGATAGTGAAACTGTTGCAATTAATGTGATAATTAACATTGCTATTCCACCAACAATTAAACCTGTAAATGGAACTTGTAAAGCATGTAATACGCCACCCAAACCACTTTCGACAAAAGCCCAAACTGCTGTTAGTCTTTGTAGTACAGCTGTTCTTTCAAAGTCAGTAAATTTAATGTTAATCCAGTTCTGAGATTTCAATGCAAAAAATTAAAAGAGAAATAAAATTACTAACAATTCTTTTCTTATACTATTAAACAAGCTTTTATTATATCTTTATAAACTACTTTTTGTAACAAGAAAAGCTAAAATAAATAACTGTTGAAATGAGTGAAGAAGAAAAATTTATGCATGAAGCCATTCAACTTTCTGTAGAAAATGTTGAAAGTGGAAATGGAGGACCATTTGGTGCTGTTATTGTAAAGGATGGAAAAATTATTGCTCGTGGTGTAAATCATGTAACAAGAACTAATGATCCTACTGCACATGCAGAAGTAGTGGCTATTCGAGAAGCTTGTAAAACTTTAAATACTTTTCAATTAAATGGTTGTGAAATTTATACTTCTTGTGAACCATGCCCTATGTGTTTAGGGGCCATTTATTGGGCTCGTCCAGATAAATTATTTTATGCCAATAGCAAAGAAGATGCTGCTGCATTAAATTTGATGATCAATTTATTTATGAGGAAATAGCTAAACCAATTTCTGAAAGAAAATTATTTACTCAACAACTATTAAGAGATGAAGCAAATGTATGCATTTAAAAAATGGCAAGACAGTGATTAAAAAACTGAATATTAATGACTGAATTTATTTTAAATAATCAATCCATAACAACCAATGAACCAGAAGGCTCAACTGTATTGGATTTTGTAAGATATAGAAAAAGATTAACTGGAACAAAAATTGGTTGTAGAGAAGGAGATTGTGGGGCTTGTACCATTTTAGTAGGAGCATTTGAAAATGGTAAATTGGTGTATAGAAATATGACTAGTTGCTTAATGCCTTTAAGTAATGTGCAAGGTAAACATGTTGTAACTATTGAAGGGATTAATCAGACAGCATTAACACCTGTTCAACAAGCCATGGTTGATGCCAATGGAACTCAATGTGGATTTTGCACTATTGGTTTTGTAATGTCATTGACTGGTTTTGTAATGAATGAAAACCAAACTTCTTATGGGATGCTATTAAAATGATTGATGGTAATATTTGTAGATGTACTGGCTATAAATCCATTGAAAGAGCTGCTCAACAACTATCTGAACAAATCAGTAAAAAACCATCTCAACAAAATATGGAATGGTTAATTGAACATAAATATTTACCTGCTTATTTTTCAGGAATTGAAGAAAGATTAAAAAGCATAATTCCATCTTTCAGTAAATCTGAATCTGCTTTAAATATTGGAGGTGGAACAGATTTGAATGTTCAAAAACATCATCTAGTAAAGAAGTCAAGCATTAATAATTTATTTGATGATGAAAAATTAAAAGGAGTAAGTGAAATCCATAATCAAATTGTTATTGCAGCATCGGCTACAGTAAATGATTTTGCTGAATCAATCATTATCAAAAATATTTTTCCTAAACTGGAACAACATATTAAATTGGTTTCTTCCACTCCAATAAGAAACATGGCAACTATTGCAGGAAATTTAGTAAATGCATCTCCTATTGGTGATATGACTGTTTTTCTTTTAGCTCTTAATGCTGAAATTGTTTTTAATACAGGAGACAAATAAAATTGAAAGATTTCTATTTAGGCTATAAGCAAATGGATAAACATGAAAATGAAATCATACATCAAATAGTTTTTGCTAAACCTGAAGATGATTCTGTTTTCAATTTTGAAAAAGTTTGTAAAAGAACTCATTTGGATATTGCTAGTGTAAATACTGCTTGCTTTTATATCATGAACATCGAAAATGAAATTGAATATAATACATTTATCTGCAGGAGGTGTTGCTCCTTATCCAAATATTTAGAAAAAACTTGTGAATATTTAATGGGTAAAGGAATTAGAATGGTGAGTAATTAGTTGAGCAAATCAAAATTATGCAAAAAGAAATTGCACCAATAAGTGATGCAAGAGGAACAGCTGATTACAAAAGACTTATTGTTACGTCAATTATTTTTGGCTCATTTTTCAAAATCAACTCTTTAATTGTAGAAACACATTAGCAAACAATTTAATCCTATAATTTGTCAAGAACAAACAACATAGAAAATCAATTCTTTCATTGGCCCAGATTTTTATAATCATGTGGCTGGAAAATCAATGTATATAGATGATTTGCCAGTTACAGAAGGAACAGCATTTATTAAAATATTTGATGCCAATATTGCTCATGCAAAAATTAAAAGCATTGATTTTACTGAAGCTGAGCTAAGTAAAGGAGTACTAAAAATATTTTCATATCGTGATATTCCAAGCCAAAATCAAATAGGTGGAATTATTCCAGATGAACCTTTATTAGCAGAACATGAATTGCATTTTTGGGGACAACCCATTTTATTAATTGCAGCAGAATCTGAAGATGAAGCAGAAGAAGCTTTACAAAAAATAAAAATTGAATTTGAAGCCATTACCTGTAATTACAAATCCACGAGAAGCTTTCAAACAAAATAAATTATTATCACCTTCTCAGAAAATTTAAATTGGGGGATAGTGAAACTGTATTCAACAATTGTAAATATGTTTTTGAAGGAAGTGCAGATACCAATGGTCAAGAACATTTATATCTTGAAACTCAAGGAGCATATGCTTTTCCAACTGAACATAATAGTATAAAAATATTTTCATCTACACAAGGTCCAACTGCTGTTCAAAGAACTAGTTGCAAGAGTTTTAGGTGTTGGAATGAATCAAGTTGAAGTAGATGTACCTCGTTTGGGTGGAGGTTTTGGTGGAAAAGAAGATCAAGCAACTGCTTAGGCAACTATGGCTGCCTTAGTGGCTTTTGTTTTAAAGAAACCAGCAAAAATTGTTTTGCATAGAATGGAAGATATGAGAATGACTGGTAAAAGAAATCCTTACACCAGTGATTTTAAAATTGGGTTGGATAAAGATTTTAAAATAAAAGCTTATGAAGTTACTTTCTATCAAAATGGTGGAGCTGCAGCAGATTTATCTCCAGCAATTTTAGAAAGAACTTTATTTCATTGTACCAATACTTATTTTATTCCTAACGTTACAGCAACTGCACATTCTTGTAAAACCAATCTTCCTCCTAATACAGCTTTTAGAGGATTTGGTGGTCCACAAGGAATGTTTGTAATTGAAGCTGCCATTGATTTTGCTGCAAAACAATTAGGAGTTGAGACTAATTTAATTCAAGAAAAAAATTTAATGAAAGATGGAGATGAATTTTCTTATGGTCAAATTTTAAAAGAAACTGAAGCAAATGAGTGTTGGCAAGAAGCTAAACAAAAATTTCATTTTGAAAAACTGAAAACTGAAATTGAAATTTTTAATGCATCAAATAAATTTTATAAAAAAGGATATTCATTAATGCCTATTTGTTTTGGAATTTCTTTTACCAATACCATGATGAATCAAGCAAGAGCATTGGTTCATGTTTATTCAGATGGTTCTGTTGGTGTAAGTACAGGAGCTGTTGAAATGGGACAAGGTGTAAATACTAAGATGATACAAGTTGCAGCAAAAAGTTTTGGAATTTCTGAATCAAAAATAAAATTAGAATCAACTAATACAACACGTGTTGCTAATACATCACCATCTGCAGCAAGTTCTACTGCTGATTTAAATGGTAAAGCTTTGCAAGATGCATGTAATCAAATTAATCAAACACTCGCCAATTTTATAAAAGAAGAATTTAAGTTAGATGAACAAACATCGGTTTCATTTCAAAATGAAATTTTATTTATCAATCACCAACCAATAGAATTTACTTGGAATAATATTATTGAAAAAGCTTTTTTTAAAAGGAAAAATTTAAGTGCAAAAGGTCATTATGCAACTCCAATCATTCATTATGATAAAACTGTTGAAAAAGGTCATCCTTTTGCTTATCATGTTTATGGAACAGCTATTACAGAAGTTACAGTTGATTGCTTAAGGGGAACTTATGAAATAGATGCTGTGAATGTTGTTCATGATGCTGGAACAAGTATGAATTGATGCAATTGATATTGGTCAATGTGAAGGTGGCTTAGTGCAGGGTATTGGATGGATGACAATGGAAGAAATTGTATATAATGATCAAGGAAAATTATTGAGTAATGCATTAAGCACTTATAAAATTCCTGATATATATTCTGTGCCTAAAGAATTAAATATTGAGTTTTTAAAAACTTCAAAAGATAATTTAGCAATACTAAAATCTAAAGCTGTTGGAGAACCACCTTTAATGTATGGAATTGGAGCATTCTTTGCCATTCGTAATGCTGTATTGTCTTTCAATCCAAAGTCATCCATAAAATATTGTGCTCCTATTACTCCTGAAAAAGTTTTAATGGGTTTATATTCTTAAATTATTATTTAAAATTTGAACCAAAGAAAAATATATAGTAATCAATGTTGGGTGAATGAAAAACTTCAGCCTGTTACTATTGTGTTTTCAAATGGATTTATTAATCAAATCATTTTTGATAAACTTAAGGATGCAGAAGATTTTGGTAATAATATTATCATGCCTGGTGTTATTGATGTTCATGTTCATGTAAATGAACCAGGAAGAACAGAATGGGAAGGATTTGATACAGCAACACAAGCTGCTGCTGCTGGAGGAACTACAACAATTGTTGATATGCCTTTAAATGCGAGTCCTGTTACCACTACATTACAAGCATTCCAAGAAAAATTAAAATCATCTGAAAATAAGTTGCATGTCAACTGTGGTTTTTATGCAGGATTAATTCCAAGCAATGTAAATAATTTAGAACAGTTATTACAATCAGGAGTTCTTGGAATAAAATGTTTTTTAACTCATTCAGGCATTGATGAATTTCCAAATGTTACAAGAGAAGATTTAGAAATTGCAATACCCATTATAGCAAAATATAATCTTCCATTATTAATACATTGTGAAATGTATGATGAAGAAGTTAATAATGATTTTGATAATCATGCAACCAGTTATCAACATTATTTAGCAAGTAGACCAAAAAAATGGGAAAACGATGCTATAAAAATGATGATTGATTTGTGTAGAAAACATCAATGTAAAATCCATATTGTACATGTGTCTTCTGCTGAAGCTTTAGAAATGATTGCAAATGCAAAGCAAGAAGGATTGCCTATTACAGCAGAAACTTGCACACAATATGTATATTTCAATGCCGAAAATATTCCTAATGCTAAAACCATTTATAAATGTGCACCACCTATTAGAGAAAAAGAAAATAATGAACGATTAAAACAAGCACTACTCAATGGAACTCTTGATTTTATTTCAACAGATCATTCTCCTGCACCTGCATCTTTAAAAGAAATTGAAACTGGAAATTTAAAAAAAGCATGGGGCGGTATTGCTGGTATTCAATTTTTATTAAATGGTTCATGGACTGCATTAAAAAATATGATGAGTGTAGAAGAGTTTATTCCTCTAGTTACTTCAAAACCTGCTCAGTTTTTAAATACTGATAACAAAGGAAAAATTAAAATTGGTGCTGATGCAGATTTTGTAATTTGGAATCCAAATGAAAGTAAATTGGTCGAAGAAAAAGATATTTATTTTAAACATAAAACAAGTCCATATATTGGTGAAAGTCTTTATGGTATTGTATTAGAGACGATCGTTAATGGAGAAACAGTTTTTCAAAACAATCAAATTAAACAAAAAAATAAAGGAACATGGCTTTTGAAAAAGTAAAAGAAATTATTAAAGAAGCTCCGGCATTTGCACAGCTCACTGATTTAGCTGCAGAAAGATTAGGAGGAAAAGTGTTATATGCAACTGATGATTTTTTTGCAGAAAAAGAAAATTTATTAAAACCAACACGAGGTATTTTTATCACTGATAAATATACTGAAAGAGGAAAATGGATGGATGGATGGGAGAGTAGAAGAAAAAGAACTTCTGGACATGATTGGGCAATAGTTCAATTAGCCACTTCTGGAGAAATAAAAGGATTTGATATTGATACCAATTTCTTTTTAGGAAATCATCCTCCACATGCATCTATAGAAGCTATAAACATTGATAATGTTGATGAAACAGCAGATTGGGAAAATCTTGAATGGAAAGAAATCTTGCCAAAATCTCATCTCGATGCAGGTTCTCAAAATTTTTATGAATGTAATAGTGATGAAATATTTACTCATTTACGTTTACATATTTACCCAGATGGAGGTGTTGCAAGATTGAGAGTTTATGGAGAAGTATTTAAAAATTGGAATGATGTTTCAGCAGAAAAAGAAATTGATTTAATTGCTGCAATCAATGGTGGAAAAGCTTTGGCTTGTAACGATATGTTTTTTAGTGCTATGAGTAATTTAATTATGCCAGGTCGTGGAGTAAATATGGGTGATGGTTGGGAAACCAAAAGGAATCGTACTCCAAATAATCGTGATTGGGTAGTTTTAAAATTGGCTCATGCTGGAAGTAGTTGAAAAAATCATTGTTGATACTTGTCATTTTAAAGGCAATTATCCAGATTCATGTTCTATTGAATGTTGTAATTCAAATGATGAAGATGTGATGAATAATAATGTTGAATGGAACGAATTGTTATCTAAACAAAAATTAAGTGCAGATCACATTCATGAATTTAGTAATGAAATATTGCATCATCAACCTATCACTCATATTCGTTTGAATATTTATCCTGATGGTGGAATCAGTAGATTAAGATTAATAGGTAAAATTTCAAAATAGTGACAATAAGCATCATTCTATATATTGTACTTAGTAGCATTCTTGTAATGCTTATTGTTATGTCTCATAAACTTCCTTCAATTATAAAAACAATACAAAAAGATGAGGAAGAAAATGAACATCTAACAACAGCACAAAACTTTATTTATACTGGAATGATATTAGTGATTGTTGCACTAATCATCAATACTTATGTTTTAGTAAAAGGTACACCACAAGAAAGTCATTTAATGGAATGGCTAAATATTATCATTCGTGTAATGCACATTACATTTGGCATTGCTTGGATTGGTGCATCTTTTTATTTTGTGTTTTTAGAAAATGCATTGAATAGAACTGAAAATGTTAGAGATGAATTAGCTGGAAATTTATGGGCAGTACATGGTGGTGGATTTTATTATTTAGAGAAATATAAAGTGGCACCAAAAACAATTCCAAAACATTTACATTGGTTTAAATACGAGGCTTATTTTACTTGGCTTTCTGGATTTTGTTTATTATTTGTTGTCTATTATTTTAATGCTTCAGCTTTTTTAATAGACAAAAATATTTTAGATATTACAGCTACTCAAGGAATTCTAATTGGAATAGGTTCTTTTATTGTTGCTTGGTTCATGTATGATGTATTATGTAAATCTCCATTAATTAAAAAACCTTTACTATTTGCTTTTTTAGGATTTTTATTATTAGTTGGATTTGCCTGGTTTTATGCTCATGTATTTAACAGTCGTGCAGCATACATGCATTTTGGTGCTATGATTGGAAGCTTAATGGTGGCCAATGTTTTCTTTGTCATTATTCCTTCTCAAAAAGCAATGGTAAAAGCTGCTAAAGAGGGAAAGCCTTTAAATCCACAGTTAGGAAAAAATGCATTAACTCGATCTATTGCACAATAATTATTTTACATTACCTGTGTTGTTTGTAATGGTGAGTAATCATTTTCCTTCAACATTTGGTTTTAAATACTCATGGTTAATTTTAGCAATAATTTCTTTAGGAGCAGCTGGTGTAAAACATTACTTGAATTTAAAAGAGAAACAACAACAAAGTGTTTGGGTGTTGCCCATTTCAGTAATTATACTTTTATCTGCATGTTTTATTTCTGCACCAAGTGTCAAATCCTAATGCTTGTAAAGAGACCATTAGTTTTGTAGAAGTGAATACAATTATTCAGAATAGGTGTATCAGTTGTCATTCATCACGTCCAACAGATGATGTAAATATTGTAGCTCCAAATGGAGTGAAATATGATACTCCAAATGATATTATTGCCAAAAAAGATTTGATTTTGCAACGAGTTGTGTTAACGAAAACGATGCCTCAGAATAATAAAACCAATATGACTGAAGAAGAGAGAAATATTATTCGATGTTGGATAGAACAAGGGGCAAGTTTAAAATAAATATTTTTGATTATGACTTTAGCTGCATTTAATGCTTTAGATAAAAAACAAGTGCATGAACTTTTGTTCAGTTGTTGTGGTTCAAAAAAATGGACTGAACACATGATGAATTATTTTCCATTTGCATCAGAAAAAGATTTGATTGATAAAGCTACTAAAGTTTGGTATGATGAATGTAAAGAAGAAGATTGGAGAGAGTCATTCACACATCATCCCAAAATTGGTGATATCAATAGTTTGAAAGAAAAATTTGCAAGTAAAGAACAAGCTTCAATTACAACAGCAGATGAAGAAACCATTCATCAATTAGCATTTTTAAATAACAGATACGAAAAGCAATTTGGATTTATTTTTATTGTTTGTGCTACCGGGAAATCTGCAATAGAAATGTTGCAATTAATAAAGGATCGAGTAGAGAATTCGGTTGATGAAGAATTGCATATTGCAATGGCTGAACAACAAAAAATCACCATCATCAGATTAAAAAAAATAATTTCAAATGGTAATTTTAAATTTTTAAAAATGAGTCAGATTACAACACATGTTTTAGATACATCAATTGGTAAACCAGGAGTTGATATTAGTATTACGATTAATGAGCAATGAAAATGGAGATTGGAAAACATTAGCTCAAGGAGTTACTAATGCTGATGGAAGAATTTCAGATTTATTGCCTTCAGAAAAAACAATTCCAGCTGGAAATTATAAAATGGTTTTTAACACTGGTGCTTATTTTGAGAAGAACAATATTAAAACATTTTATCCTGTTGTAGAGATTATGTTTACAGTTACAGATGAAAGTCATTACCATGTACCTTTGCTAATCAATCCCTTTGGTTATAGTACTTACAGAGGAAGCTGAAGAGTAATGTTTAATGTTTAATGATGAATTTGAAAAAGGTTTAAAACTTAAATCTATTCAATAATAAAAATTAATAATTAATAATTAACAATTAATAATTAAAATGACTATTCCACAAAATAAAAAAGAACAATTATTCAACAGTTTAAAGCAAGCCAATACTGCATTTCAACAAATTTATCCTGGCGATAGAAGTGAAAGACAACCTGTACACACACTTTATGGTGGTGCTAATTTATTTAAGTATGATGCTGCAATATCATTAGGTGAAAGAGCATTAGAAGTTTTAGAAATTTATGCTCCAAATGCAAAAGAATTTGGAGAAGCTTTTGGTTTAGAAGGTGATGAACAACTTTCAAGAAAAAATTTATTCTAAAGTAATTACAAAACTTAAAAACTGAAGCTATTGAAGATTTTAGAATTGATTTTGAAGATGGCTTTGGAAATAGAAGTAATGAAGAAGAAGATGCAACTGCTGAAAATGCTGCAAAAGAAGTAGCTAAAGGAATGAAAGAAAATACGCTTTCTCCATTTATTGGTATTCGAATAAAACCTTTTACTGAAGAAATGAAAGAAAGAGGGTTACGAACTTTAGATATTTTTCTTACTACATTAGTAAAAGAAACCAATGGGAAATTACCCAACAATTTTGTGGTGATGTTACCAAAAGTTACCATTACCTGAACAACCAGCAACCTTGGCCAACTTCTTTGAAATCTTAGAAGAAGAATTGAATTTGGAAAAAGGCATTCTGAAAATGGAAATGATGGTTGAAACCACTCAATCTATCATGGCATATGATGGAACCAATCCATTAAACAAATTTATTTTGGCTAGTAAAAGCCGTTGTATTGCTATGCATTTTGGAACTTACGATTATACTGCAAGTTGCAATATCACTGCAAAATATCAGGAGATGAATCATCCAGTTTGTGATTTTGCACATCATATGACTAAAGTTGCATTGGCACATACAGGTATTTGGTTAAGTGATGGAGCAACCAACACTATGCCTATTGGTCCACATAGAGGAGAACTTACAGCAGAACAACACGAAGAAAATAAACAAGTAGTTCATAGAGCTTGGAAAAAAGGATATGATCATATTCGTCATTCACTTTGGAATGGATTTTATCAAGGCTGGGATTTAAATCCTGCACAATTTCCTATGCGTTATGCTGCTGTGTATGCTTTCTTTTTAGAAAGTTATGACGATGCTGTTGAACGTTTGAAAACCTTTGTAGATAAGGCTGCTAGAGCAACATTAATTGGTGATGTATTTGATGATGCTGCTACAGGACAAGGACTATTAAACTATTTTTTAAGAGCTTTAAATAGTGGAGCCATTACTGAAGAAGAAGTTTTAGCTACAGGATTAACTTTAGATGAAATTAGAAGCAGATCTTTCAAATACATTTTAGAGAATAGAAAAGATCAAATAAATTTAATTAGCCACTAAGACACTAAGGCACTAATAATACTCTTTGAGTCTTAGTGACTTTGTGGCAAATATAT
This sequence comes from uncultured Chitinophagaceae bacterium, assembly GCA_963716885.1. Classification (GTDB taxonomy): domain Bacteria; phylum Bacteroidota; class Bacteroidia; order Chitinophagales; family Chitinophagaceae; genus CAIVPM01. The sequence goes on from CAVQUL010000006.1 coordinate 567,091, forward strand.
TATTAATGAGTATCTGGAAATTTATAGAAAATAAATTGCAGCATGATCAAAAAATTATGCTGCTTTTAGTTGTTGAAAGCAAAGGCAGCTCACCAGGTAGACAAGGATTTAAAATGGCTGTAGCTAATGATGATAGTTTTTATGGGACTATTGGTGGTGGAATTATGGAATTTAAATTAGTTGAGAAAGCAAAAACATTATTACAACAATCATCAACAACTATTTTTCTTCAAGAACAATTTCACGATAAAGAACAAAGTAAAAACCAATCTGGAATGATTTGTAGTGGCTCTCAAACCATTGCATTTATTCCTCTTTCAAGTAGAGATTTAGAAAAAATTAATTCAATCATTCATCAAAAAAAAATAACTATTGAAATTAATGTAAATGGCATATGTTGTAGTAATGAACTTGCTAAAGGATTTGAATTTACTAATCATGAAGATTGGAAGTACACGGAATCAATTCAACAAAAAAACATATTGCATATTATTGGTGGAGGTCATTGTAGTTTAGCTTTATCTGAATTAATGATTTCACTGAATTTTTATGTTCATGTGTATGATGATAGAGAAAATTTAAGTACAGTAATTGACAATAGATTTGCTAACGAATTTCATCTTATTAATTACTCAAGCATCAACAAAGAATTCAAAGCAAAAGAGAATGATTATGTTATAATTATGACAGTTGGCTATAGAACTGATAAAATAGTGTTGAAACAAATCATCCAAAACAAATATCAATACCTGGGTTTGTTAGGAAGTGCAAAAAAAATAGAAACTTTGTTTCAAGAGTTAAGAGATGAAGGCATTATTGAAGAATTACTTCGAAAAATAAAAGCTCCAATTGGAATTCAAATTAATAGTAAAACCACTCTGGAAATTGCCATAAGTATAGCTGCTGAAATTATTGCTGTTAAGAACAAGGAAGGTTAGTTTCCAAGTATATCAAACTTAGTTTTGGGTCTTAAGTCTTGTAACCATTGAAAACCTGCTACTTTAATGTCATTATGGTTTACTTGATTAATTGGAAACATGGTTCCAGTTAAATTATTTATAAAAATAACTTTTTCAGGTTTATCATTTTTAAAATGAACTTCTATAACATCAGCAATAGATTGATTTACGCCAACTAATTTCTTTTCTTCATCTTCAGCATAATAAATATTTCTTGCTGGACTACCTTTAGTTTTTAAAAGTTCAAACTTTCCATCCTTAAACAATCCCAAAATATTATTGCCTTTTATTTGATTAAAGAAACTACTATTCACTTTACTAATAGCCATTGCATTTTCTTGAACCAATAATTTTTCTGGTTTTTTATTTTTTAAGAAAAGATAAATTGTATCTCCAGTGATTTGATTTTCCTGAGCCCAAACTATTGGATTTTTAAACAATCTGAAAACAGAATCTGCACCACTATAAAAAATACTATCAGCATTAGCTTGTAAAGAGTCTGAAAATATTTTTACGTTATGATAGGCTTCAAAATATCTATCGTTACTGCTGTCTTTATCATATTTAATTTCATAAACTCCATTAATAGTATCTCGAAGCGTTCTTAAATTTTTAGTTTTCTGAAGTGAAGAATATTTGCCAGAAAATAATGTATCTGCAGTTAAATAAATTGTATCGTTCTCTTGTTTAATAAAAAGAATAGGTTTTTCTGTAGCTACTAAAGTATTTTTTTTAGAATTGGTCTTTATATTATTTGCTAACAAATCAAATCCATCAATTACACTCTTACTTCTATACACTGCATTTCCAGTAAAACTTCCTTTGCCAGTACTATCATCAAAATCCATATCATCTGCACGTAAAGTATAACTGCTATCTTCTATAAAAGTTCTTTTACCGAAATAGGCTTTTTTAGTTTTTAAATTATAATACCCATCTCTAGTTACCACTCTTCTTTTTTCATTGAAGATGGTTGCCATTGCAGTGAATGTTGTAGTTTCTGTATTGATATTATAAATCAAAGTATCAGTAAAAATTTTAGTATCTGGACTAAGCATTTCTACATTTTTATAGAAATAAACATCTTTAGTATCACCATAATAAAAGCCTTCTTTACTAGTCAATATAGTTTTACCATTAACCAATTTCCCACCATTTTTATAAGTGCCCATTTTTAGACCAACTTCATAGTCCAAATTATCTGTAGTTAAAGTTCCTTTACCATCTGTTAATCGAACTTTATTTCTAAGTTGAGCTAATTTTTCTTTGCCAAAATATTTTAAATAGTCAGCATAAGTATGTACACTATCTGCATCATTAATGTGGATGTTGCCAAATGCCTCTAAAAAATTTTCTTTTTGATTTAGAACAATACTATCTGCATCAAAAAAAGTTTTGTCTTGTTGTACTTTGGCTTTCCCAGCTAAAGAAATAAATTTACCTAAAGTATCTTGGTCTTGTAAATTATAACGTTCAGCACTAATAATGACAATGGTTTTACCTGGCTGCTCAGATTCTTTTATGGCTGTTCTCTGTGCAAAAATTGGAGATGAGAAAACTAAAAGTATAAAAAAATAAAAACTAAAAAATTTTAGGGGAAATATAAGTTTTCTTTTTTCTGCTTTCGAGTTGTACATTATTTAGTTTAAAAAGAATGTTAGTTTTTTGTTGAGTCTAATGGAGCTACTAAATATCCACCCTTATCTTTTTTGCCAAAAACAGAAAAGTTTAAATAACGTTTTGGATGAGCTCTTAAATCGTCTAACAAAATATTTGCACTACGAACAGAATTATTCAAATTGTTGTATAATTTTTTGTCGTTCATCATTAATCCTAATGATCCATCTGTACTGTTCATTTTTGCAATTACAGTATTTAAGTTATCAATACTTTTTTTAAAACTTGTTACACTTCCTTTTAAATCGGCTTCACTTAAGTTTTGAGAAGTTGTTTTTATATTGGAAAGTGTAGCATTTATTTTTTCGTTTTGACTAGCTAAATTTGAAGTGATGCTATTTACATTATCCATGCTTTTTGCAATTGAACCATTTTGTTTTTCGAGCATTCTATTTAATGAAGTAGTCGATTCAGCTAACATTAAAGTTGTTTTATTAATGTTTGCAATAGCCTCTTGAATATTAGATTTCGATTTTGGATCGAAAATACTGTTGATGTTTTTTAATGTTAATTCCAATTCACTCAATGCAGCATTAAGTTTATCCTTAGTTGGAGTAAGTTGGTTAGTAATTGCACTAAACATGCCTAAACTATTTTCTGATGGAATAGTAGCACCTTTCTGAAGTAAAGTTTTGCTATTACCTAGTTTTATATCTATTTGAGGACTTCCTAGAGGATTATCTTTTATTGAAGCAATTGAATTATCTGGAATATTGTAAGATGTATTTAGCTTAATTGCAATTCTTATGCTTTTTAAATTAGCATCTTCATTTTCAATTTCAATAACATTGCCTATTTGAAATCCATTTACATAAACTGCATTCGAAACTTGCAAACCTTTGACATCAGTAAATTTTGCATAAATGTAATTGCCAGTTTTAAACAAACTTTTCCCTTTTAAAAAACTATAGCCCAATATTAAAAGTGTGATTGCAATGGCTGTTAATGCACCAACTTTTGTTTCATTAGAAATCTTCATGGCACAAAACTAAGGATGTCGTGTTTTATTTGATGATTTAAGCCTATTTTTTTCAATTCAATTGTATTCCAGCAATTACTTTAAGTTTTATGTAGTCTTTTAATGCTGAATTATATACTTCTCTCTCAAAATAATTTAGTTTAATTTTTTGGTGTAATAACTTTTGAGGCTCTTTTATTAACAAATTAGATCCTTCAAAATATTCAAACCAGTAAATTTTTTCAATCTTCCCTTTTGAAGATATTACTTCTACAAAGCTAAGATCAGAGTTTACAATTTTTTCAAGTGAGCCTTCTATTGCAAATGTGTTGGATAGAGAATTGCTAGTTTTACCATTTATGATATCACTCGTAGCATCAGGATTTCTACTTAATAATTTAAAAAATGCAGGACAATTTTTTCCTAATTCCATCCCAATATCCTCACCAACTTTTCCACCATTTTCTTCACTCATTTTATCAAATCCATAAATCTGCAATATTTCTTTCATGTATTTTTCAAAAGCTGGCAACATAGCCAAACCCAAATCTGTTTCAAGAGTACTATTATTTCTATTTTCAACTAATAATTTATTCAATTCTAAGCAAACATCGTTCGACATAAGTACAATTAAACTGTCTTTTGTCATTTTTTGAGCTATGCTAATATTAGTGATTAATGCAATTAGTGAAAGTGAAAATAGTTTTCTCATATTTAAATTTTGAATAACAATATTATGTATTTCATTAATATATGAACTAATAATTATAAAAATATTTGCTTTACTTAAATTTGCCACCAAAATAGTTATTCATGTCAGTTATTGAAAAAAGAACTTACGACCCTATAAAATATAAAACCCCCACTGGAACAACTTTAAACTGTAAAGGTTGGGTTCAAGAAGCAGCTTTACGAATGTTGTTAAACAATTTAGATCCTGAAGTTGCTGAAAGACCAGATGATTTAATTGTATATGGAGGAAGAGGAAAAGCAGCCAGAAATTTTGAGGCACTTGATTAATATATTAAAGGTTTGAAAGATTTGGAGGATGATGAAACTTTGTTGATTCAAAGTGGTAAGCCTGTAGGTATTTTAAAAACGCATAAGGATAGCTCCAAGAGTTTTAATTTCAAATTCTCAACTTGTTCCTAATTGGGCAAATTGGAAACATTTTGATGAATTAGAAAAGAAAGGTTTGATGATGTATGGTCAAATGACTGCAGGAAGTTGGATTTATATTGGCAGTCAGGGAATTGTTCAAGGCACTTATGAAACTTTTGCAACCATTGCTGATAAACATTTTGGTGGAAGTTTTAAAGGAACTCTAACTGTAACTGCAGGCTTAGGAGGAATGGGTGGTGCTCAACCTTTAGCAATAACAATGTGTGATGGTGTTGCACTTTGTGCAGAAGTGGAAGAATGGAGAATTGATAAAAGAATTGAAACAAAATATCTCGATGTAAAATTCACCAATATTGATGAAGCAATTGATAGAGCTTTAGAAGCTAAACAAAATAAAAAAGCTTTAAGTATTGGAGTTTTATGTAATGCAATTCATTTATTAGAAAGATTAATTGAAAGAAATATTTCGATAGATGTTTTAACCGACCAAACTTCTGCTCATGATCCTTTAATTGGTTATATTCCTCATACATTAACTAATGAACAAGCCAATGTTTTAAGAGTTGAAAACGAGAAAAAATATTTAGAGTTGAGTTATGAAAGTATGTATCTACATGTTCAACTAATGATTGAATTAATGAATCGTGGTGCTGTAACTTTTGATTATGGAAATAATTTGAGGGCAAGAGCAGATGAATATCAAAAGTCCACTGGCGACTGTCGACAGTCAACTGTTGACTGTTTCTCTTTCCCAGGCTTTGTTCCAGCATATATTCGTCCTTTATTTTGTGAAGGAAAAGGCCCGTTTCGTTGGGCTGCATTAAGTGGAGATCCCAGATGATATTGCAGTTACAGATGAAGTAATTATGAATCTTTTTCCTGAAAATAAAGGAATGCTTCGATGGATGAAAATGGCAAAAGAAAGAATTGCATTTCAAGGATTACCAGCAAGAATTTGTTGGTTAGGACAAGGAGAAAGAGAAAAAGCAGGACAAGCATTTAATGAATTGGTAAGAACAGGAAAAGTAAAAGCACCCATTGTTATTGGAAGAGATCATTTAGATACAGGTTCTGTTGCTTCTCCAAATAGAGAAACTGAAGCTATGCTAGATGGTAGTGATGCTGTTGCAGATTGGCCAATTTTAAATGCTTTAGTAAATACTGCAGGTGGTGCAAGTTGGGTAAGTTTGCATCATGGAGGAGGTGTAGGCATGGGTTATAGCATTCATAGTGGAATGGTTATAGTTGCTGATGGTACTGAAGATGCAGCTGCACGTCTTTCAAGAGTGTTAAGAAACGACCCTGGAATGGGTGTTATTAGACATGCAGATGCAGGTTATGAAATTGCTACTAAAACTGGTAAAGAACATGACCTTTTGGTAGTTGATAGGCTGAGTAGTTGATTGGTATATTAGTTGAATAGTTTATTGGTTGATTGGGAATTAGGAATTGGGATAAAATTTTTTGGTTTTGACTTTTTACTTTTGAATTAATTAAACATATATCATTAACAATTAAAAATTAAAATAATGGCTTCATTCGATATTGCTAGTAAAGTTGATTTGCAAACCTTAGATAATGCAATCAATGTGGTAAAAAAAGAAATTCAAAATCGTTTCGATTTTAGAGGTTCTCATGTAGAAATTGAATTAGATAAAAAAAATTTTACTGTTAAACTAGAAGCAGAAAGTGATATGAAATTGCAACAGATAACTGATGTAATTTTAAGTAGAGGTATTAAACAAGGCATTGATGCCAATGCTTTTGACTTTAGTAAAGAACCTTACCCAAGTGGTAAAGTGGTTAAACAAGAAGTGGCTGTTAGAAATGGTTTAAAGCAAGATGATGCAAAGAAAATTGTAAAAGCTATTAAGGATAGTGGTCTCAAAGTTCAAGCTGCAATTATGGATAACACTATAAGAGTTACTGCAAAAAAAATTGATGATTTGCAAGATGTCATTGCTTTATGCAGAACTACAGACTTTGGAATTCCATTGCAATATGAAAATATGAAGAGTTAAGGTAATTATCACTTCATATTCAATTAAACACTTAATTTTATTGCATCAAATTTTGAGTCTTCAAAGCACTTTGTTTTGAAGACTTTTTTATCACTAAAATTTTGTATGAAAAAAACAAATTTTAAGTTCGAATACGAAGTTTATAATTCTGTAGATGAATTAAATATCACTGATGCTAAGCTTGTTGCTAGAGCTAGAAAATCGACTAAATTTTCATATGCTCCATATTCTCATTTTCATGTTGGTGCAGCTGCAATTTTAGAAAATGGAAAAATTGTTACAGGCACTAATCAAGAAAATGCAAGCTATCCAGTAACTATTTGTGCAGAAAGATCTTTACTAGCTGCAGCATCTTCATTATTTCCAAAATCTGCCATAAAAACTATGGCTATTAGTTATCATAACTTTAATGATAAGGCAAATAGTGAAAAACCAATTAGCCCATGTGGTATGTGCAGACAAAGTATTTTGGAATATGAAGTAAGAGCAAATTCACCAATCAGAATTATTTTAAGTGGTTTAGAAGGAAAAGTATTTGTGATTAATTCTATAAAACATTTATTACCACTGAGTTTTACCAGTGCAGATTTGAAATGATAAATAATTGTGAATTTTTGCACATTCCATGTCAGTTATGTAATATCTGTTACCTTTACAACGTTAATTAGTAAACATACCATATGAAAAAGTTATTGGCTTTAGTTGTATTATTAGTTGTGGTGGCAACAGTTTTTTCTTCTTGTTCATCTCGTAAAGGAGGATGTCCAACAACCAATCCTAAATATTTTGTGAGCTAGAATGGATTGGATAACATTAGAAACAGAAGATCAACTTAATCAAATTCTACTTTCATCTTCTACGAAACCACAAATTATTTTTAAACATAGTACTCGTTGTATTATAAGTACGATGGCTAAACAACGTTTAGAAAAGTATTCAGATTCTAGTTTCGATTTCCATTATCTCGATCTTATTAAACATCGAAATCTATCAAATTCTATTGCTGATAAATTTCAAATTCCACATCAATCTCCACAAATATTAATTATTAAAAACAGCGAATGTGTTTTTGATGAAAGTCATGGTGGAATTAATATTCAGGACTTTTCAGATTATTTAAATTAAATCCATTTAAATAAAATTTAATTTTTTATTTAAAAATTTCTTATTTTAGACTTCGATTATTTCTAATTAAATTTTTATTTATGAAAAAACTATTACTCTCTGCATTTGTTATTTCTATTGGACTCAATTCAGTAATTGCACAAACAAAAACCTATGCAATTACTTCAGAAAAACAAGGTGAATTTCAATGGACTGCCATCCGAGAAATTGATTTTAATTCTGGTGAATACACAAAAACCTTAATTAGCAATGCAATTAAACAAAATGTACAATTAAGGTCTTCAGCATCTGGAATAAACAATAACAATTTTATTTCAGGAAAAGGAGTTGCAGCAGCAGCTTACGATAAAGTAAACAATCGTTTGTATTTTTCTGAAATGTTAGGAAACGATTTAAAGTTTATAGATTTAAATAACTCGCAAGTTAATGAATTAACTGTTGGTGTTAATTTGAATTCTAATTATTCTACAGGCAATAAAAGTCCTGATGAAAGTAATGTCATCACTCGTATGGCATTTAGTAAATCTGGAATTGGGTATGCATTAACTAATGATGCTAATACTTTAATTCAGTTCAATACCAATGCTAATGCTTCAGTAATAAATTTAGGAGCAATAAGAGATAGCAGAAAAAATAATACAATAAGTATTCATACACAATGTACAAGTTGGGGTGGAGATTTAATTGGAGACGATTATGGTAATTTGTATTTGATCTCTATGCGTAACAATGTTTTTAAAATAAACATTTCGAAAATGGAAGCTGAGTTTATTGGAGCAATTTCTAATTTACCTGCAACATTTACAACAAATGGTGCAGCTGCTGATGATGAAGGAAATATTCTTTTAAGTTCTGCTGTTGTATCTGATAGCTATTTTAGAGTGAATCCTTCAACTCTTGAAGCTTCAGTAATTAAAGCTGGTAAAGAAATGTATAGTGTATCTGATTTAGCTAATGGCAATTTAGTTTTTCAACGTAAACCATCTGCATCAACTGAAATTTTAATTGCAGAAAATGCTGTAATGGTTTATCCAAATCCAGTTGTAAATAAAAATATTAATATCAATTTTAGCAAACTTCAATCTGGGAATTATGTAATTGAAGTTGCAGATATTAATGGCAAATTAGTGAAGAATAAAAATATTAATATCAATGGTTCAACATCTGAAAAAATTAGTTTAGATAAAAATGCTTCTGGCATTTACTTAGTAAGAGTTGTTAATGCAAATGGTAAAACAGTTTTTACAAACAAAGTAGTTATCGAATAGTAAACGAAAACTTATTATTTAGAATCCCTCGTTTGCTAACGAGGGATTTTTTTTAGTTGAATTATTGCAATTTTGCATATGCACACTATTGAACCATTTTATAATTGGAGACATATTTATAATTCTGAAGAGGATAGAAACTCTCCATTTTATAAAGCTCAGTACAATGAATTTGGTTACGATAAAACTATTTACAATTATTATATTCATCCACAATGGGATGAGTTTGGAAGTAATACATTGTATTTAAAACAGATTTATTCTGATTATGAAGTCAACTTTTGTGTGATTGAATTAATAGGAGAGTGGAATGATGCCATTGAAAATGATATTATGACTTTAAAAAGAGAAGTAGTAGATAAACTGCAAGATCATAAAATTTATAAATTCATTCTTATTGCAGAAAATGTATTAAATTTTCATAGTGGAGATAAAGATTATTATGAAGAATGGAATGAAGAAGTTAATGAAGAAAATGGCTGGATTGTAGCTTTAAATATGCCAGAAGCAACTCAGTACGATTTTAAAAAAAGAAAACTACACCAAATTATTGAATTAGTTGAATTAGAAGATTGGCGTTCGTATAAACCTTATCATCTCTATAAAAAAATAGATCAAATGATCTTAGGAAGACTTAATTAATCTACTGAAGCAATTTGACCATTAAGTTTTTTAATATGATACATTTTAATGTTTTCAAAATAATCAATTTGAAACTTTGAAGTTTTATTATAATGTGGTTGAATTTTTAATTCATTAAATACATGAAATAAATTGTCAGATAAAAGCATTATTGCATTTTCATTATATAGACTAACTGTTTTTCCAACTCTCAACATAGTTTCGTAGCCTTTATAAAATTGATCACTTGGTTTTATATTATACTTCGCCTCATGAGTTTTAATAACATGGTCCAAAACATTATTGGTATTGGTAAAATTGTAAGCACTCGTGTAAATTATTGGTACATCTTTATTTTCAACTTGATCTGAAATATTAAACACATCCCAAGTTGGTAATCCTAAAACTGTAGTTGAGTAACTTGGGTTTGAAGATAAATTTTTTATTACTCTTTGTACAAATGATTCTTTAGAGCAATTGCAAACAAGTGTGTTCTTGACTGTACTATCTAAATTTTTAAATAATTCAGTTAAAGAAAAACTATCTATCAAAGTAATGGGTTTTAAAACTGTTCTTTTTTCATTTGAAGCCAATTCTTCATTCTCTATAAAATAATTATCTACCCAATTTTCAAAAGCACCCTTACATTTAATATAAACTATTTTGGTTTGTTTAAAATTATTTACCAAGTTCTTGTAAATGGCATTGACATGAGTTTCAATCGTTGGGTTTAATAAAAAGAAATAAGGGTTATTGGTCACTCCACCATCATTTGGATATGATGCTGAAATTAATGGTATTTTATGTATAGATGCATAATCTGCAAGAATTTTTATATCACTATATCTATTAAAAGAAGCAATAATTATAATAGAAGATGCAAGTTTGTTTTTTGTGCTTTTTATTATTTCTGTTAAAGAATTTCCTTTGCTTTTATAATCATATATGTCAACTATAATATTATTAATACCTTCTTTTTGTAAAGAGTCAATGGCCATTTGTATGCCATTATAAAATTCTAAGCCTGGCACCATGTTTTTAGGTAAGACATTATCCCAAATTTTAAAAGTAGTACCACTAAAAGCAGAGTCTAAATAAATGGGAGCAAAAACAGCAATTCTGTTTTCAATTTTCTGAGCAATTAATCCATTAGAGCAAAGTAAAAACAACAGACCAATGCTGAATTTTAGTAAAAAATGAGGTTTAAAATTTGTTTTCATTGAATGACTTAGAATATTGACAAATTTATCAATTTAAAACCAATAAAATTACAATGCCCAAATTATTAACTTTTTAAAATCTATTCCCATTCTATTGTAGCAGGAGGTTTGCTACTAATATCATAAACAACTCTATTAATTCCTTTAACTTGGTTGATGATTTGATTACTAACATCAGCTAAAAATTCATATGGCAAATGACTCCAATCTGCACTCATGCCATCTACACTTGTAACAGCTCTTAATGCTAAAGTATATTCATAAGTTCTTTCATCACCCATTACTCCAACAGATTTTACAGGTAATAACATTGCACCAGCTTGCCAAACTTTATTGTATAAATTCTTTTCTTTTAAAGCATTAATATAAATAGCATCAGCATCTTGTAGCATTGCAACTTTTTCTTTACTTACTGCACCTAAAATTCTAATGCCTAAACCTGGTCCAGGAAAAGGATGACGATTAATTAAATTTGCACTAATGCCCATTTCTAAGCCTATTTTTCTTACTTCATCTTTAAACAATAATCTTAAAGGTTCAACCAATTTAAGATTCATTTTTTCTGGTAAACCACCAACATTATGATGAGATTTAATTGTAGCAGATGGTCCATGTACACTTACACTTTCAATTACATCAGGATAAATTGTTCCTTGTCCTAAATAATTGGCACCTTTTATTTTATTCGCTTCTTCTTGAAATATTTCAATAAAAAGGTTACCTATGGTTTTTCTTTTTTGTTCAGGATCTTCAATTCCTTCAAGTGCTGCATAAAAAATTTCTTTAGCATCAACACCAATTACATTCAATCCAAAATTTTTATAATTAGTCAATACTTCTTCAAACTCATTTTTTCTGAGTAAACCATTATCAACAAAAATTCCAGTAAGATTATTGCCAATAGCTTTATGTATTAATGAAGCTGCTACAGTGCTATCAACTCCACCACTTAAACCCATGATTACTTTATCATCACCAATTTGTTTTTTTAAAAACTCAACAGTCTCAGTAATGAAAGATTTTGGTGTCCAATCACATTCGCATTTACAAATTTCAATTAAGAAATTCGACAACATTTTTTTGCCATCTGTTGAATGAAACAATTCTGGATGAAATTGTAATCCATATATGGCAAGATTTCCTGTTGATCTTTTTAAATGCTGCAACTGGAATATCATTTGTTGAAGCTAACACATCAAAACCTTGTGGTAATTGAACAATACTATCACTATGACTCATCCAAACTTGAGAGTTAGTTTCAATATTTTTAAACAGAATATCTTGTTGTTCAATTTCTATAAACGCTCTTCCATATTCTCTTTTATTGCTTTTGTTTACAACACCACCAAATTTTTTAACTGTTAATTGTGCTCCATAACAAATGGATAGTATAGGAACTTTTTGATGTAAAGCATCAACATCAAAATCTAAAAAATTTGAATCATTCACACTAAATGGGCTACCACTTAAAATAACACCTTTTAATTTCTCATCAATGGTGAATGATTTGTTATATGGAATTATCTCACAAAATACATTTGCTTCTCTAATACAACGAGCAATTAGTTGGGTAAACTGACTACCAAAATCGAGAATTAAAATTCTTTCTGTCATAATAATATTAAGTCTTTAAATAAATTTTTGTGTTGCAATATTTTCCAACAAAATAGCCAATGGTTGCTCCTAAAATTCCTCCAAATAAAATATCTACAGGATAATGAACACCAACATAAACCTGAGCATAGCTAATTATTGCTGCCCAAATTATAAATAGGTAAGCCCAGTTTTTTAGGTATGAAAATAAAGTAATGAAAATAAATATAGCAATACCGAAATGGTTACAGGCATGTGAAGAAGTAAAACTAAATCCACTAGAACAGTTGGCTAATAATAATCTCACTTGACTAGAAAAGTTGATGTCATTACACGGTCTTGGTCTTGCAATCCATGGTTTAATAACATGACTACTAATTTGATCTGTTAGAACGATAGTTAGGATTGCAAAAAATATCCAAATAAATGTTTTCTGTTTCAGTTTGTAAAAGGCGAAAACAATTAATAAAACATAAAGTGGAATCCAATTTGTTGAATTACGCATGAATGGCATTACAACATCAAAAACAGGATTGATTAATTTTTGATTGATGATTAGAAATATTTGTTGATCACACTCAACAATCTTTTGAATCAAATTCGAAAACCAAGAAATAATAACTAATAAAATCATGTTTTATTACAATAATTAATAAGATTCACTCTCGTTAGGAAAGTCTTTTGCTTTAACATCTGTAATATATTTTTTTACAGCAAGATCAATTTGTTCGCCAAGATTCGAATATTGTCGTAAAAAGCGTGGTTTAAATTCTGTAGTGATTCCTAACATATCATGCATCACTAAAACTTGACCATCACAAGCTCCACCAGCACCTATACCAATGGTTGGAATACTAACTGATTTTGTAACTTCAGTTGCTAGACTAGCAGGAATTTTTTCTAAAACAACTGCAAAACAACCAGCTTCTTCTAATAATTTAATATCTCGTTTTAATTTTTCTGCTTCAAGTTCTTCTTTTGCTCTAACAGTATATGTTCCAAATTTATAAATACTTTGTGGTGTTAAACCTAAATGCCCCATAACAGGAATTCCTGCACTCACAATTTTTTTAATACTGTCTAAAACTTCTTCACCACCTTCTAATTTAATTGAATGTGCACCAGTTTCTTTCATGATTCTTATTGCAGATGCTACAGCAATATCACTATTGCTTTGATATGTACCAAAAGGCATATCAACAACAACCAAGCATCTGTTTATACCACGAACAACACTTTGAGCATGATAAATCATTTGATCTAATGTAACAGGAACTGTAGTTTCATAACCAGCTATTACATTTCCTGCACTATCCCCAACCAGTATTACATCTATACCAGCAGCATCAAAAATTTTTGCAAAAGAATAATCATATGCTGTCAGCATAGAAATTTTCTCTCCTTGCATTTTCATTTTTTGCAAAGTATTTGTTGTAACTTTTTTTACTTCTTTATGTATAGACATTCTTTTAATTATTAATGATAAATTGTTAATTGTAAATTATTTAAATTTTACAATACAACATTCAATTTTTAACTCAAGACTCATTATTCTTAACTCTTAAAAACTGTTCAGTTAATATTTGATAAATGATAACTAACCAAAGCATAAAGCAAGGCAATGCTTTAAGTGAATGTTGCATACTAAATTCTCTGGTATAACTAGTTAATAAATCTGAATATGAAAAACTGACAATTAATAGGCAAAATATAAAAAATACATTTACCCATTTGCTCTTAGGCTGCAATATAAACCAAATACAACAAGCAGGAAATGCAATAATATAAGTTGGTGATTCAGAGCCTGTGCTAAATATTACTACAAACAACAAAACAGAACAAAGAAAATATAATTGATATCTAATATCATTGAAGAATTTGTACTTGGTATATTTTAATAAAAAAATAATGGAAGCCATAAATAAAACAATAGCATCTTTATTAAAATTTGGATTAATATTTCTTCTTATTAGTCCCATTACAGAAATATCTTGATAAAAATATTTATCTTGAAATTCCAGTTACATTTTTTGATGACTTATACATCAATGCATCAAACCAATTTTGATAGGTTTCTAATAAAAAATGGTAAGGCATGTAAATTATTGGAACAATAAACCAAACAACTGACCAAATAAATGTCCAAAGAATAAACTTGATTTTATTGTTGCTAAAAAAGAAAAACGAAAATGCAACAATGCCATAAATTTTTGTAATAGTTGCGAAAACTATAAATAATAAAGCTAACCATTCTTTTCCTTTAATAATAAAAACAAAGCCTAAAATTATGCATGCAGCTATAGTGGCATTGAATTGTAACCATGATGAAGCATTCATCATTTCATGAGATGCTAAAACTAAAATTGCATTTTGATAAATTGCTTTTATAGGCAATTGTTTAATTGCATAAAACAAAAGTGTTACATTAAACATTACCCAAAGTGTAACACCTAACCAGTCAGGGAGCAAAGCAAATGGAGCTATTAAAAAGGAGAAAGTTGGCCCATATAAAAAAACATCATCATGCTGTAAAGGATATTGTAAATAAAGATTTACCTGCTGTTGGGCATGAACAAAAGAATATTTGAAAATTTTATAAATATTGGTCTTGTGTTCAATATCTAATAAATTCTGAATAATGGTTGCTATAGATAAGCCAAACCACAAAAAGATAGCTACTCTTTTATCGTATAAAAACTTGCCAGAAAAAATAAAATCTTTGGTCTTATTCATAGAAAGCAATTCTTATTTCAATTCTTGCATATCAACAAGCTTTTTATAAATGCCATTGGCTTGCATTAACACATCATGATTACCTCTCTCAGCAATATTTCCTTTATCAAGAACAATGATTTCATCAGCATGTCTAATTGTACTTAATCTATGTGCTATTACAATTGTGGTTCTATTTAGCATCATTTTATTAATAGCATCCTGAACTAATCTTTCACTTTCAGTATCTAAGGATGATGTGGCTTCATCTAAAATCAAGATGGGTGAATTTTTTAAGATGGCTCTAGCAATAGTTACTCTTTGTTTTTCACCTCCACTTAATTTACTACCTCTATCACCAATATTAGTTTTGAAACCTGAATCCTTATTTTTTATAAATGAATATGCATTAGCAACTTTTGCAGCCTCTTCAATCGCTTCATCACTGGCTTCTTGTACACCTAGTTTAATATTGTTTGCTATAGTATCATTGAATAAAATGGGTTCTTGAGTAACAATGCTCATTTGTTTTCTTAAACTATTCAAATTGTAGTCCTTAATATTTACACCATCAATTAATAATTCACCACTAGTAACATCATGAAATCGAGGAACTAAATCTGCTAAAGTACTTTTGCCTGCACCACTACTACCAACAAGTGCAATGGTTTTTCCTTTTTCAATTTTTAAATTGATGTTGTTTAAAATGGCTACATCATTATATGCAAAGCCAACATTTTTAAATTCTATCGAATCTGAAAACTCAATCAATTTCTTTCCATTTATATTTTCATCAATAGAATTTTCTGTTAGCAAAACACTTTCAATTCTATTTAATGCTGCTGTGCCTTTTTGCATGGCATAAAAAGCACTACTTAAACTTTTGGCAGGATTAATAATTTGTGTAAAAATTGCTATGTATGTAATAAATGCAGAACCATTTAAATTGAAGCCTTTATTCTCTAAAATTAAACTTCCTCCTAACCATAAAATAATGCTTAAAGTAATAATACCAAGCACTTCACTTAATGGACTAGCAATATCTTTTCTAAAATTAATTTTATTTCTTGCAACAAATAATTCTTCGTTTGATGTAAAAAACTTTTTTGAGATAAACTGTTCTGCAGTAAATGATTTAATAACTCTTAAGCCAGATAAAGTTTCTTCAGTAATACTTAACCCTTCTGAATATTTTTCAGCAATTGTAGTACTATGCTTTTTTAAACTTTTGCTAACTCTACCAATTATAAAACCAGAAATGGGTAAAAGAATTAAAAGACTTAAGGACAATTTAAAACTTATAAAAAACAAAACTCCTAAATAAAAAATTATAGTTAAAGGTTCTTTTATAAATCCTTCTAAAGTACATCCAACAGCAACCTCAAGCTCAGCCATATCATTGGTTAATCTGCTCATTAAATCGCCTTTCTTTTGTTCAGTAAAATAACCAATAGGTAATCCAAGAATTTTTTCAAACAGTTCTTTTCTCATTTTCATGGAAAAGCCATTTCTTAATGGAGTTAGTACATAAAAGCTGATATATAAAAAAAGATTTTTAAAGAAAATTGCTAAAACAATAAAAACACAAACTGTAGCAAGTGTAAAAGTTGAACCTTTTGTTTGAACTAGATTACTTATTAAGTATTGTAAATTACTAATAATACTAGAAGTGTTTAATGCAAGTTCAGGTTGTTGAGTGATTACTTGCTTAGTGCCAAATATTATTTCTAAAAAAGGGAAAAGCATTGCAATAGAAACAATGCTAAATAGTATAGATGCAATAACACTTAAAAAATACAAAAGAATATTTCTCTTATATGCTTTTAAGTATTTGAGTAAACCAATGTATTTTTTCATTCAGAATAATTGCTGCAAAGTTAGAATTATGCATTTCACAAACAAACTAAACAATGCATTAGTCGAAATCTAGGAATTTTTGAGTCTGTTGGTTGATAAGTTTTGGATGTTGTTGATTTAAAGATTCACCGTTTAAGACTTTTTCATAGAGTTTAATGTATTCATTTGTCATTTGAACATTCGTAAAATGATCTAATACATATTGATAACATTTTTTAGCATTGAATTGATCAATATTTCTAATTGCATCAATTAATTCTGAGCTTTTATTGCTTAAAAAACCAAATTCTTCTGTAACAATTTCAGGTAATGAACCATAGGGTGTTGCAAAAACAGGACAACCAAAATATAAACTTTCTATAATAGCAATTCCAAAAGGCTCGTGCCAACGAACAGGAAATAAAAAACCTTTAGAAGCATCTAATAATCTATTCTTTTGCTTCTCCACCAATCATTCCATGAAAATGAATATTTGGGTTAAAAGTTAAGCGAAGACCTTGATTGAAATTAAATCTTTTTCCTCCTAAAACTTGTAATGGTATTGTTGCTTTTTTAGCAATTGCTATAGCACCTTTAACATTTTTTACTCTCCAAGCTGCATCTCCTAAAAAGTGTAGATATTTTTTTTTGTTGAAGGATGGTTTGCCATAATCTTCAGGGTCGATACCATTATAAACAAAAACATCACTCCCGAATCTTGAAGCATGGTTTTTTGAAACAAAAACAGTGTTCTTATCAATGTCATACACTTCATTTGTATTTCCATGTAAGGTAACAAGATAAGGCTTTTTAGGCAGTTCATTAACTCCACAATGAATATGAACTACATCAATATTTTCTGGAATGATTTTGTTCAGTGGAATATCATTATTCAAGTTAACAATATTGGCAAAAGAACAATTTGAACCTTGAGGAACAATATAAGTTACTTGATGACCCAATGCAACCAATTGCTTACCTAACCAAATAATCACACGTTCAGTACCTCCATATTTTGGAGCAGGAATTATAGCGTTATGAACAATTGCAATATGCATTTATAAACTTTGAGTTTGGCAAAGTAAAGATTTTAAAGGCAAGAGTGTATCTTGCACCCTAATTTAAATTCATGAGTATAGTTAATGAATATATACCTTCTTCTTGGGAGGAAGTTAATTGTCCTTTTTGTGATTCGTCGAAACGAAGTGTACATGAAAAATTTGGACATAAAATGCAATATACTTACGTAGAATGTAAAGATTGTAGTTTAATATATTCTTCTCCAAGACCAACTTACAACAAAGAGTTTATTGATAGAGCTTATGCATCCTATTATCAGTTTGCAGAAAATTTGAAATTAGATGAGTTTACAACAGTCAACGAATCTTCTATTCCAATGTTTAAAGAAGAACTAAACAACATTACTCAGTTTGATAAAAATAAAACTGCAACCTTAGATATTGGAAGTGGAATGGGAACTTATTTATTTGCAGCAAAATCAATTTATCCTGTTTGTGTTGGATTAGATGTTTCTGAAAAAATGGGCAATTTTATTGAACAAAATTTAGGAATTAAAGTATTTAATGTACAATTCGAAGATTTTGAATATCCAACTAAATTTTCATTGATTCATATGAGCCATGTTATGGAACATATTCCAAACCCAAATGAATGGTTACTAAAAGCAAAACAGATTTTATGTGAAGATGGTGTGTTAGTGGTAAACGTTCCTCACAAACATTCTATCAGTAATAAAATGCAATATTTATTTTACAAACTCGGATTAAAAAAACGAGTTTCTTCTGGTTGGAATGATGCAGGAAGAACTCCTGATCATTTATTTGAACCTACCATTAAAAGCATGCAATTTTTATTTAAAAAAAATGGTTATAAAGTCTTAGATTATTTTACTTATAGTAGGAGAGATCCAGCATCAAATAAATCTTTTTTCTCTAAAATGCTCAATAGACATTTGATGTTTGGTACAAATCTTTCATTCATTGTAACTCCAAATTAGTAAAATGAAAGTAACAGGTTTTTCATTTATTAAAAATGCTGTAAAATTTGATTTTCCCATTAAAGAATCTCTACTTTCTATTTTGCCTTTATGCGATGAAATAGTTGTTGCTGTTGGAGATTGTAATGATGGAACAAGAGAATTGGTTGCTTCAATTCATCCAACTAAAATAAAAATAATTGATACAATTTGGAACGAAAAATTACAATCTGGAGGTGAAGTTTTAGCAGATGAAACCAACAAAGCATTTCTAACAATTGATGATTCAACAGATTGGTGTTTTTATATTCAAGGTGATGAAGTGATGCATGAGCAAGATATTGAAACGATTAAGCAAGCCATGCTGAAATTTAAAGAAGATAAACAAGTTGATGGATTACTATTTAAGTATTATCATTTTTATGGCTCATACGATTATATTGGAGCTTCAAATAAATGGTATAGAAATGAAATTCGTATCATAAAAAATAATAAATCAATTTATAGTTATAAGGATGCACAAGGTTTTAGAAAAGGTAATGATGAAAAGTTGAATGTAAAAGAAATTGATGCATATATGTATCATTATGGTTGGGTAAAAGAACCATCAACTATGATGGCTAAACGAAAAGAGGGAGTTAAGTTTTGGGAAGGGCATAAGTACACAGCAGAATATGATCAAACTGACTTAGGGGCTTATGATTTTTCATCCATAGATGCTTTGGAAAAATTTAAAGGCACTCATCCTCAAGTGATGAAAGAACGAATTGAGAAAATGAATTGGAAGTTTAATTATGATGTAAGTTTTAATAATTATTCAATAAAAGATAAATTCAAAAATTTATTGTTTGCCTTAACAGGAAGAAGATTTTTTGAATATCAGAATTATAAGAAAATTTAAATATCAACATGGCAAATTGCATTATTTGTAATAACAACCAAAACAATACAACCTTTGTTATTAAAGAGCTTCAATTAGGTTTACAAGAACCTTTCAATTATCAACTTTGTGATAATTGTGGTACAATGCAATTGTTAAGTGAGGTTAATGATTTAGGAAAGTATTATCCTAATAAAGATTATTATTCTTTTAATCTCGAATTAAAAATTAGCAAAAAGTCTGATACACTTAGAAAAATAAAAACAGATTATTTGTTATTTGGTAAGCAGCCTATTTTGGGAAGATTATTGAGTATCGGTTATAAAATGAATGAATTATATGAATGGGTAAAATTCACTAAAGCAAAATATGGTGATGCAATTTTAGA
Organism: uncultured Chitinophagaceae bacterium; assembly: GCA_963716885.1. Taxonomy (GTDB): domain Bacteria; phylum Bacteroidota; class Bacteroidia; order Chitinophagales; family Chitinophagaceae; genus CAIVPM01. The sequence continues at coordinate 587,467 of CAVQUL010000006.1, forward strand.
TATTGGCACAGGAAATGGTAGTTTACTAGCAAAACTTTTTGATATTGGGTTTACAAATCTTACAGGAATAGATCCATTCATCAATGAAAGTAAAGACTATGGTGCAGTAAAAGTATTAAAGCAAGATATTTTTGATGTGATAGAAAGCTATGATGTTGTAATGATGCACCATTCATTAGAACATATGTATGAACCCTTAAAGGCTTTGAAACAAGTTTACAAGATTACAAAACCAGGAGGAAGAGTATTAGTTCGTGTACCTATCATGGGCAATTATGGTTGGAAAACTTATGGAGAATATTGGTGTGGTTTAGATGCTCCACGGCATATTTTTATTCCATCTGAAAAAGGATTGAAACAATTAGTAACAGATGCTGGTTTTAACATTGATAAGTTCTATTACGATAGTTTCGATTATGTAATTTGGGCAAGTGAACAATACAAAACAGGCATGGCTTTGCACGATAAAAAGAGTCATTTAATCAATGAAAAAGAAAGTATGTTTTCTAAAGAGCAATTAAAAGCTTTCAGAAAGAAAATGATTGCTGAAAATGCAAAAGGCAATGGCGATATGGCTGCCATATATTTAACCAAGCCTCTTTACTAAAAATTAGGTTTAAAAAACATCTTTATACAAAACATTTTTTTTCTAAATGTTGGCTTCTTTTTACTAACTAAAATTTCATCATAATTTTTAAAGAAAAACAACATTCTTTTAAAACTCCATTTTCTATGAAAATGAGATATCATTTGTTTTAAAATATCTTTAGTTTTTTCATCTTTAATAGGTGCTGTTGCTAAAGTTTTTAATTCAAACAATTTCTTTTCGAACTGAATATGAACTTTGTCTTTTTGTTTTTTATTTTTTGAATCTCTTGTTCCTATTGTATTTGATTCATGTTGACGATATTTTACTAAAGTATTATCAACAAATTTAATTCCATTATTTCCAGCAGCACAAAAACCTATCCATAAATCGAACAACATGTCTATTGGAAATGGTAAAATCTCCTCTACAAAAACCCTTTTCATTAAAATAGTATGACCAGGAACTGAATTTGATAACAAAAATGGTGCACCACTATGATAGGTTTTCATATTCATAATAGTTGTGAAAGATTTATTCAAAGAATTTCCTTGTGCATCTACTAAAAGAGAATTAGAATATACTGCATCATAATTGCCGATTTCGTTCATCAAAATTTCTATCTTATTCAATTCCCAAATATCATCTTGGTCGGAAATAGCTATAAAATCTCCAGTAGATTGATAAATTGCTTTTTCAAAAGTTTTAGTTACTCCACAATTAGTTTCGTTTTGAAAGATTTTGATATTAGAAAAATCGGATTTGTATTTTTTTAAAATTTCAACAGTTCCATCTTTAGAACAATCATCCACAACAATAATTTCTAAATTCTTGTAAGTTTGATTGAGAATTGATTCCAATTGTTCTTTAATAAACCGCTCACCATTATAACTTGCCATTGCAATAGAAACAAGTGGAAAATTATTTAAAACCATAATTTAGCTTTCTAATTAAGAAATTTGTTTTGCAAGATTAGTATAATAATGCAAAACTCCTTGTCCTTATTATATTTGACGTTTATTTTGCTGTATGAAAATTTTATTCGAATACTTAAAGCCAAGCAAATGGCTTGTTTTTTTGTCACTCTTTCTGGCAGCAGTTAATCAAACATTTTCATTATTCGATCCATTGATTTTTGGTAAAGTGATTGATAAGTTTGCTACTCATCCTGCATTTTATGATTCAGCAAAAACTTTACCACGTAATGAACATCAGTTCTTTTTTGGTAATGACGAATATCATGGCTTATTGTTTTATTTAATGTTGCTTGTAGGCACTGCAATGGTGAGTAGAATTGCCAAAGCTTTTCAGGATTATTCTGTTAATGTAGTAGTTCAAAAATTTGGAGCAAAAATTTTTACTGATGGATTGCAACATTCAATGAAATTGCCTTATCAAGAATTTGAAGACCAAAGAAGTGGCGAAACTTTATCTATTTTAACCAAAGTTCGTGCAGATACAGAAAAATTTATTGGATTATTTATTAATGTACTTTTTGCAATAGTTGTAAGTATTGTATTCGTTTCAATTTTTGCATCATCAAAACACTGGAGTATTCTTACCAGTTTATTTTGGAGGTGCAATTTTAATAGGCGTTGTTACTAATTTATTAAGTAAAAAAGTTAAAGTAATTCAGAAAAAAATTGTTGAAGAGACAACCGCTTTAGCAGGTACAACAACAGAAAGTTTAAGAAATATTGAGCTTGTAAAAAGTTTGGGTTTAACAACTCAAGAGGTTGAGAGATTAAATAAAAACACTTACAAAATTCTTGGACTTGAATTAAGAAAAGTAAAAAGTATCAGAGCTTTGAGTTTTGTTCAAGGAACAATGGTGAATTTTTTACGACAAGTAATTACATTCACTTTGCTTTGGTTAATATTTAGAAAGGTGTTATCTGTTGGTGAGTTGATTTCATTACAATTTTATAGTTTCTTCATTTTTGGGCCACTACAGGAAATTGGAAATATTATTTTAAGTTATAGAGAAGCAGAAGCATCATTAAATAATTTCCAAACTTTAATGCAGAAGAAGGTTGAGCCTAAACCAGATAACCCAAAACATATTGGTGCAATTGAACATTTGCAATATATAAATGTTGGCTTTAAGCACCAAACTGCACAATACAAAGCACTAGATGATATTAATTTTTCAGTTGCCTTAGGAGAAACTATTGCTTTTGTTGGACCAAGTGGTTCTGGTAAAAGTACTTTGGTGAAATTGTTAGTTGGATTGTACAGACCCTTAGAAGGAAAAATTGTTTACAATGATGTAGATGGAAGTTTAATGGATTTTGATGAGTTAAGAACTCAGATTGGTTTTGTAACTCAAGACACTAATTTATTTGCTGGAACTATAAAAGAGAATTTAATTTTTGTAAATCCAACAGCTACTGATGAAGATTTAAAAGAAGCTTTGAGAAAAGCAAGTTGTGATAATTTATTAGAAAGAGCTGATAATGGAATTCTAACAATGATTGGTGAAGGTGGATTAAAATTAAGTGGTGGAGAAAAACAACGTATTTCAATTGCACGTTCTTTATTGCGTAAGCCTAAATTATTAATTTTTGATGAAGCTACATCAGCTTTAGACAGTATTACAGAAGAAGCCATTACATCTACCATTAAAAATATTTCATTAAGTCATGAGCAAATTACTGTTCTTATTGCACACAGATTAAGTACTATTATGCATGCTGATAGAATCTTTGTTTTAGAGCAAGGAAAAATTGTTGAAGTGGGTAATCATGAGCAATTATTAACTGAAAAAGGATTGTATTATGCAATGTGGCGTCAACAAATTGGAGAAAGAAAAACCTTGTCGAGAGTTCTTTAAATAATTTTTAAGATTTGTATTAATTTTTTCCTTTATATTGCATACGAATATTATCGTATTATGATGAATAAAGTAAATAAACCTACGGAAAGTGAGCTCGAAATTCTTAAAATTTTGTGGCAAAGAAGGGTAGCTACTGTTCGTGATGTACATGAAGAATTGGCTTTGCATAAAGATGTTGGTTACACCACTACTTTGAAACTTATGCAAATAATGTTCGAAAAAGAATTGGTTAAAAGAGATTCAAGTAGCAAAGTGCATTTGTATCAACCAAATGTTACACAAGAAACTGCTCAAAAACAATTCTTACCAAAATTCATCAACACTTTATTCAGTGGTTCTGCAACACAATTAGTGATGCAAACTTTAGGAAATCATCAGGCAACTGCTGAAGAAATAGATGAAATTCAACAATTATTAAATCAGTTAAAAGAAAAATAGTATGCAATTAAATTTTGCTACACATTTTTTTCAAACTTTAAGTTTTGCCTTACTAAATAGTATTTGGCAAATGGCAATATTGTGGTTTGCATTTTTAATTGTAAATAATAAAAAAGAAGAGAACCCTCAATTAAAATATATTTTTTTAGTTCTAATTCAAGTCATAGGGTTTGGATGGTTTGTTCAGACTTTTATTTCGGCTTACGAAAATTTGCAAACTGTAGGATCAATTTTTAGTATTTCTTCAGTACAAATCAATGTAGCAAATCAAATTTTATTCTACACAGGAATTTTGTATTTAGGTTTTGTATTGTATCACATGATTCAATTCTTATTTGGAATAAGATCGATTGAAAATTTTAAACAAAAAAGTAGTGAATATCATTTTCAGGAATACAATTTATTTATTAAAAAAATATCCACGACTCTAGAAATTGCAACAAATGTTTGTTTAAAAGTTTCTAACAAAATCACTTCACCATTAACTATTGGAGTTTTTAAACCTATCATTCTAATTCCTTTTGCAGCTATAAATTCATTATCTCCAACTCAAATTGAAGCTATAATTTTACACGAGTTGGCTCATATTAAAAGAAAAGATTACCTCATTAATTTATTGCTTTTATCTATTGATGTATTCATGTTTTTTAACCCATTTTCAAGGCTCATTAAAAAACAAATATTTTTTGAAAGAGAAATTTGTTGTGATGATATTGTTCTTAAATATCAATATCAGAAAAGTGTTTATGTTGAAGCTTTGGTAACTATTGCTTCATTGCAAGTTAAACATTCTAATTCTGCATTTGCTTTGAATGCAGTTTCATCAAAAAATGAATTGTTAAAGAGAGTTCAAAGAATTATGGGTTTAGAAAATTCAGATAAAAGTAAATACAACAAACTAACAACTTTTGTAATTGCATTATTACTTGGTTTTTTAACTTTAAATATTTCACCTACAGCAAAAACTCAAAACGTTATTGCAAAACAAACATTTGAGAAAAAATCGAATAATATTTTTGTAGAACTAAATATTGAAAAGCAAGGAGTAAAATCAAAACCAATTCAATTGCAAAAAAATGTTCAGGTAGTTGAAAAAAAAGAAAGTAAATTAGAAAATGAACAAAATTCTTTTGTAAAAAATGACTTAGTAGAAACGTTGAATTATTTTAAACCAGTGGAAAATAGTTCATCACATTTTGCATATCAAAGTATTCGTGAAGAAAATAATGCGAATGATGATGTTCTTCAAGAACCAATATTAGTGACTTCTGCAGTTTCTAAATTTCCTATTATTACAACTCAAAAATTCTTTATTCCTGCAACATCTTCAAAACCTGCATCAGTTATTATAGTTACTACATCTGAAAATGAGTTAGGTAAAAAAACTGTACAAATAGAAATTGTTAAAGGAACTAGTGCAATTGAATAATCCATTCATCACTATCTTTCTATTATCATAAACAAATAAAATTTTATTAAATTATATTTGAAAAAATTATTTATATGAAAAAATATTTATTTGGATTTTTATTATTATCATACTTGTCGGTTGATGCACAAATAAAGCAACCTGCTTTAAGTCCAACTCAAACTGTTGTTCAAGAATTTGGATTAAGTAAATTAGAGTTAGTGTATTCTAGACCAAGTATTAAAGGAAGAACTTTATTTAAAGAAGGAAGTGAATTAGGTCCTTTAGGAAGTGTTTGGAGAACAGGAGCTAATAATGCAACTAAACTTAAAGTGAATGACCCAATAACCATTGCTGGAAAAAATGTTGATACTGGTAGTTATGCTATTTATACTATTCCAGGTGAAAAAATGTGGACTATCATCATTAATAGTGACTCTAAAAAATGGGGTACACAGTATAATGAAAAAGATGATTTATTTAGAGTAGATGTACCTGCTGAAAAATTGAAAACTAGTGTTGAAACATTTACCATGCAGTTTGCTAATATTACTGCTGAAACTTGTGACTTACAATTAAGATGGGGATATACAATGGTTAATATTCCAATTACAACAAATGTAAGAGATAGAATTAGAGCTCAGGTTGAGAAAGCTTTAAGTGCAGATAATGTAACTTCTGGAACATATCAACAAGCTGCTAATTTTTATTTTGAATTTGATAAAGATTATAAAAATGCATTGACTAATATTACTAAAGCAATAGGAGAGAAATCAGAAAAATTCTGGTTTTATTTATTAAAAGCTAAAATTGAAAAGGCTTTAGGCGATAAAGTTGCAGCTAAACAAAGTGCAGAAACTTGTAAAACTTTAGCAACTGAACAAAAGAATGATGATTATGTAAGATTTGCAACTTTATTAATACAGAGTTTGTAATTCTTTAGTAGATTATACTTAATAAGTCCTGCATTTTGCAGGACTTATTTTTTGCTATTTATATTTGATACTTAATTGAAAGTTTGAAAAAGATTATCTGTACTGTTACAAACGATTTAAACTATGATCAAAGAATGCAAAGAATTTGCAGCTCTTTGCAAAATCATGAATTTGAAGTTTTGTTAGTAGGTGTAAAAAAGAAATCTTCGAAACAACTTACAATTCAAAATTTTAATCAAAAAAGAATCTCAATATTTTTCGAGAAAAGCATTCTTTTTTATGCTGAATATAATATCAAACTATTTTTCTATTTACTTTTTAAAAAGGCAAATGCAATCTGTGCTATAGATTTAGATACTATTTTACCATGTTATTTTGTTTCTGTCATTAAAGAATACAAAAGTGTTTATGATGCACATGAAATTTTTACTGAAATGAAAGAGGTAATTACGAACAAAAAAGTAAAATGGTTTTGGGATAAAATAGAGCAATTCTGTGTACCAAAGTTTGAAAATGGTTACACTGTTAATTTGTTTATTAAAGAAGAGTTTATGAGAAGGTATTTGGTGAGTTATGGTGTTGTAAGAAATTTACCACTTCTCAATCAATCAACCAATCAACCAATCGAGCAATCAACCAATCAACCAATCATTTATCAAGGTGCAGTAAATCATGGAAGAGGTTTTGAACAACTAATTCCTGCAATGAAAAATGTAAATGCTGAATTGCATATTTATGGTATTGGAAATTTTTTATGAAGTCAAACAAAAGCTTTAATTTTAAAGCAAATCAATTAGAAAATAAAGTAAAATTGTTTGGAGTTGTTCTGCCAACAAATTAAAAACAATTACACCAACAGCTAAGTTTGGAATCACCATTTTTGAAAGAGATGGCATGAATCAGTATTATTCTTTAGCCAATCGTTTTTTTGATTATATTATGGCTGGCATTCCTCAGATTTGTGTAGCTTACCCTGAGTATAAAAATATTAATCATGAGTTTGAAGTAGCAATGTTGGTTGAAAATATTGATGTAAAAACATTATCAAATGCAATTCATCAATTATTGAATGATGATGAATTATATAAAAGATTACAACAAAATACAATTACGAGCTCGAGAGAGCTTAAATTGGCAAACAGAAGAAAAAAAACTTATACAATTTTGGAAAAACATCTTCACATAATATGCTTCAATGTGCCATTTCCTGTTGATTATGGAGGTGTGGTTGATTTATTTTGGAAGTTGCCATATTTGCAAAAATTAGGTATTAGAATTCATTTACATTGTTTTGATTATGGGAGAGGAGAGCAGCAAATTTTAAACCAATATTGCTCAGAAGTTTTTTACTACAAAAGAGGAAAAGGAATTCAGTATTTGTTTAATTCATTGCCTTATATTGTTTCTACAAGAGATAATGAAAAATTAAAATTCAGTTTATTACAAGATTACTATCCAATATTATGTGAAGGACTACATTCTTCTTCTATAATAACAGACAATAGATTTAAAGAAAGAAAAATATTTGTAAGATTACATAATGTAGAACATGAATATTATCAGTATTTAAAAGAGTCTACAACTAGCCTATTAAAAAAAATATATTATTGGAGAGAAAGTATTTTACTTAAAAAATATGAGAATATTTTAGCTCAAAGTAATCGTCAATTATTAGCTTTAAGTGAATTAGATTTATTCAAATTCAAAGATCAATTCAATGCAAATAGAATAGATTATTTGCCAATGTTTATTCCTGATAATTGGAATTTAAATTCTAAAGTAGGGAAAGGCAATTATTGTTTATATCAAGGAGATTTAAGTGTAGCCCCAAATCAAAAAGCTGTGATTTGGTTAATTGATAATGTTATTAATAAACTTGTCAATATTCAATTTGTAATTGCAGGTAAAAATCCAAATAAGGAAATTCAAGATAAAATAAGAGCAGTTTCTAATGTGAGAGCTCATTGCAAATCCAACTGAAGATGAGTTGAATCAATTTAATTGCAGATAGCTCATATTAATATACTTCCTTCTAATAGTTCGTCAGGAATAAAACTTAAATTACTGAATGCTTTATTTAATGGAAAATTTTGTTTGGTGAATCATGAAACTGTTGCTGGGAGTGGATTAGATGAATTGTGTTTTATTGCCAATTCAGCTGAAGAGTTTCAACAAGTAATTGTTAAACTTATGGATTTAAATTTTGAAGAATTAGAAATTGAAAAAAGGAAACATCTACTAACAAAAAAGTTCAACAATCAAATGACTGCTGAACTTTTAGTACAATATATTTATGATTAATTAGTTTTCTGAAACCAAACTAGCTGTTAAATACTCTTTATTTAATCGTGCAATATTTGCAATTGAAATTTCTTTAGGACAAGTAGCTTCACAAGCTCCAGTATTTGTACAAGAACCAAAACCTTCTTTATCCATTTGAGTAACCATATTTATTACTCTTGAATGACGTTCAGGCTCTCCTTGAGGCAATAATGCTAAATGCGAAACTTTAGCACTTAAAAATAACATAGCACTACTGTTTTTACAAGCAGCAACACAAGCACCACATCCAATACACATAGCAGCAGCAAAAGCATGCATCTGCTTTATCTTTATTTATTGGTAAAGAATTTCCATCAACAGCATTACCAGTATTAACACTAATATAACCACCTGCTTGAATAATTCTATCAAAGGCAGAACGATCAACTACTAAATCTTTAATTACAGGAAATGAGTTTGCTCTCCAAGGTTCAACAACAATGGTGTCACCATCTTTAAAAGCTCTCATGTGTAACTGACAAGTTGTGTTTGCTTCCCAAGGTCCATGAGGTTTACCATCAATATACATACTACAAGCACCACAAATACCTTCTCTACAATCATGATCAAAAGCAATTGGATCATCACCATCACTAATCAATTGTTCATTTAAAACATCGAACATTTCAAGAAAACTCATTTCAGTAGAAATGTTTTCAACTTTATACATTTTAAAACTGCCTTTACTATTTGATGTTAGTTTGTCTCCAAACTTTAAGGTTAAGATTCATTGTGTAGTGTTCCATAAATTCTTTAATTTATTAATTGTCAAGTTATTTATAATTACGTTGAGTTGGTTTTATGACTTCATAATTCAATGGTTCTTTAATTAATTCCCATTCATGTTCAGCTTTTAATTGCCAAGCAGAAACAAACATAAATTCATCATCATGTCTTAATGCTTCTCCTTCTTCTGTTTGATGTTCTTCTCTAAAATGACCACCACAACTTTCAGCTCTTTTTAAAGCATCTATACACATTAATTCTCCTAATTCAATAAAATCAGCAACTCTGCCTGCTTTATCCAATTCAGGATTAAATTCATTAATAGCACCTGGAATTCTAACATCACTCCAAAATTCTTTTCTCAATTCTTGAATTTCTTTAATGGCTTCATTTAAACCTTTTGCATTACGAGCCATGCCACATTTCTCCCACATTATTTTCCCTAAACGTTTATGAAAACTTTCTACAGTTTGCTTTCCTTTAATATTCATTAAAGTTTGAATTCTATCACTAGTTTTCTTTTCTGCTTCTTCAAATGCTGGATGATCTGTTTCAATTGCTTTTGCACAAATTTCATCAGCTAAATAATTACCTAATAGTATAAGGAATAACAAAATAACCATCAGCCAATCCTTGCATTAAAGCACATGCTCCTAAACGGTTTGCACCATGATCACTAAAGTTTGCTTCACCTAAAGCATATAAACCTGGAACGTTTGTCATTAACTCATAATCAACCCATAAGCCACCCATTGTATAATGAACAGCAGGATATATTCTCATTGGTACTTCGTATGGATTTTCTCCAGTAATTTTTTCATACATGTCAAACAGATTACCATATTTTTCTTTCACCACTTCTTTACCTAAACGCATAATTTCATCTGCACTAAGCATCACCTAAATTTCTCTTACTCACTTCTCCTTTGCCATAACGTTGAATGGCATCTGCAAAATCAAGATAAACAGCTTGTTTAGAAGTTCCAACACCATAACCTGCATCACATCTTTCTTTTGCTGCACGAGAAGCAACATCTCTTGGAACTAAATTTCCAAAAGCAGGATATCTTCTTTCTAAATAATAATCTCTTTCTTCTTCAGGAATATCATTAGCTTTTCTATTATCGCCTTGTTTTTTTGGCACCCAAATTCTTCCATCATTTCTTAAAGATTCAGACATCAAGAGTTAATTTAGATTGATGATCTCCACTTACTGGAATACAAGTTGGGTGAATTTGTGTAAAACAAGGATTTGCAAAATATGCACCTTTTTTATGTGCTTTCCAGGCTGCAGTTACATTACTACCCATTGCATTGGTAGAAAGATAAAATACATTTCCATATCCACCAGTACATAATAAAACTGCATGACCAAAATGTCGTTCTAATTTACCAGTAACTAAATCTCGTGCAATAATACCTCGTGCTTTACCATCAATCTTTACAATTTCAAGCATTTCATGTCGAGTATACATGGTTACATTTCCTAGTGCAACTTGACGTTCTAATGCCTGATAAGCACCTATTAATAATTGCTGACCTGTTTGACCAGCAGCATAAAATGTACGTTGAACTTGAGTACCACCAAAACATCGATTACTTAATAAACCACCATATTCACGAGCAAAAGGAACACCTTGTGCAACACATTGATCTATAATATTTGCTGACTCACTTCTGCTAAACGATGAACATTGGCTTCACTAGCACGGTAATCACCACCTTTAATGGTATCATAAAATAAACGAAATACACTATCACCATCATTTTGATAATTTTTTGCAGCATTAATTCCACCTTGAGCAGCAATACTGATGTGCTCTTCGTGGAGAATCCTGAAAACAAAATGCTTTTACTTTATATCCCATTTCTCCTAGAGTAGCAGCAGCAGATGCTCCAGCTAATCCTGTTCCTACAACAATTATTTCTAATTTTCTTTTATTAGCAGGATTAACCAATTTACAATGACCTTTATAATCAGTCCATTTGTCTTCTAATTTTCCTGCAGGTATTTTAGCGTCTAACATAACAATGTGATAATTTATAAATTTGTCAATTCGACAATTGAGTAACTTAAACCAAATGATAATAATTGTCGAATTATCGAATTGGTTAATTTATTTATTGTATCCAACCAAAATGAAAACTAAGTGGCATTAAAGCAAATGCTACACAAACTACAATTGAAAAACCAAAACCTATTGCAGCTAGTATTTGAAAATATTTTTTATTATGAACCCCCAAAGTTTTAAATGCACTTTGAAAACCATGTGCAAGGTGGTATCCTAAAGCAGCACATCCTAAAACATAAATAACAATTGTTAGTATAGTTACTAAATCACCACCTGAAAACGTTTCTTTCATTAATAAGTATAAATCTTTTTCATTACCCAAGGTTAAACCTTGTTGCATTCTATTGGGTATCCAAAAATGAGCAAGGTGAATAATTAAAAATATTAGAATTAAGGTTCCTAAGTAAAGCCATACTTCTGCTATACCATTTACTTCCATCTTTATAATCAACAGCATATCCTACTGATCTAGCATTTTTATTTTGTAATGTTAGAAGATAACCTTGTACAACATGAAGCATCAATCCAACAAATAAACCTATTTCAAGAATTCTAGGTATCAAATTAGAACCCATGAAATGAGCTGCTTTATTAAACATTTCACCTCCATCATTAGCCCAAATGCAAGCATTCAATCCAACGTGTACCATTAAAAATAATATTAAAAATAGTCCAGTAAATCCCATTACCAGTTTCTTACCAACTGAAGAAGTAAACATCTGTTTCCAAGTCATATTACAAAGTTGTGGTTTTGAATATTGCAAAAATAACGTTGTAAGTTTAGAATAAATAAATTTTTTAAAACTGCTATTTTACTTTTTATAAATCTATTTTACTGCTTATCACATTTTTAGCACTAAAGTTTTTTTACAAGTACATGAAGCTTACTTTTGAAACATGCTTAAGTTATATAGAATTTTATGGAATAGCTTTAAAATGGCTCTTCAAGAGTTAAAGAATAATAAGTTAAGAAGTGCTTTATCGCTACTTGGTATTGCTTTTGGTATTTTTTGTATCATCAGTATTTTGGCTACCATTAATAGTTTAGAAGGAAAAATAAAATCTGATTTAAAATCTTTTGGTAGTAATACAATTTATGTAGATAAATGGCAATATAGTGGTGGCCCAGAATATCCTTGGTGGAAATATGTGAAACGTCCTGAACCTAAATTTTCTGAAATGAGCTTCATCAAACAAAAAAGTTCTTTGGCAAGTAATGTTTGTTTATATGCTCAAACAAGTTCAAATGCAACTATTGATGATAAAGTGTTGAATAACTCATCAATATATTGTATTACCGAAGATTTTAATAAAATTCAAAACATCATTATTGATAAAGGCAGATACTTTTCTGAAATGGATTTTGAAAGAGGAACAGCAGTATCTGTGATGGGTTATGAATATGCAGTTATGTTATTTACTAGTGCAGAAAGAGCTGTTGGTAAAACCATAAACATCAATGGTAAGGCAACTTATATTATTGGTGTAATAGAAAAACAAGGTAAAAATATTTTGGATGGATTTGATTACGACCATGCATTTTTATTTCCTTACAGATATTTTGCTGCAGTTTATAATGTTAGATATTGTAATCCTGTAATTATGGTACAGGGTAGAGATAATATTACTTCTGTTGCACTTTCAGATGAATTAAGAGGTACAATGAGACAACTGCATAGATTAAGTCCTAAAGAAGAAGATGATTTTTCATTAAATGATATTAATCAATTAGGAGAGGAAGTAACAAAAGTTTTTGGCTCAGTAAATTTAGGAGGATGGTTTATTGCAGGACTAAGTTTATTAGTTGGTGGATTTGGTGTTGCCAATATTATGTTTGTTACAGTGAGAGAAAGAACTAGCCAAATTGGTTTAAAGAAAGCCATTGGTGCCAAGAGAAGTACAATCCTTACAGAGTTTTTATTAGAAAGTGCATTCTTATGTATTATAGGTGGAATACTTGGGGTTTCTATGGTTTGGTTATTAATTTTAGCAGTAAGTTCATTTATGCCATTTCCTATTATTATTGCTCCAAGTATTTTAATATTGGCAGTAAGTATTTGTGTAATCATAGGTTTGGTTGCAGGAATTGTTCCAGCAACTATTGCAGCAAGAATGAATCCTGTTGATGCAATTAGAAGTTAATTTTTTTATTCTTCTACAGTATTTTTTTGTTTCATCAATAAATTATAAACTCCAGAAATCACAAATGATTTAGATTCATCTTCTGGCTGTAATTTAATTTCTGTGAAACCATTCTCAGAAAAACCAATCTTTATTTCTTTCATTTCAAATTGATGTTCATTTAACACCATAAATACATATTGTTTGTTATTATATCTTACAACAGCATCGGTAGGTAAAACCTTTGATTTGTGGCTTTTCAATTCAATATCAGCATTCATAAACATGCCAGGTAATAAAGTTTTATCATAGTCGTTAAAATGACAATGAACTTCAACACTTCTATCTTCAGAAATCTTTTTACTAATTAATAGAATTGAACAATGATGTTTTATTGATGGGTCACTATTGTTATAGGCAATTAATTTTTGACCAATAAAAAGTTTATTGATATCTTTTTCAAAAATGGTTAAAGACAAATGAATATCTTCTGGATTCACCAATTCAAATAAAATATCAGAAGGGTTTACATATTTGCCAATATTTACATTAACTGCAGCAACATATCCATTTATTGGGGAATAAATATTTATACTTTTTGAAATGTTGCTGACATTAATTTTTGTAGGATTTAATCCAATTAGTTTAAGTTTTTCTTCCAAAGATTTTATAAGTATGTTTTGCGTATGATAATTTGCTTTGGTTTGTTCAAACACTTTATCACTAATGGCTTTACTGTTATTTAATTCTTTTTGTCTGGCAAATTCCCCTTCACTAAATATTAATTGTGCTTTTGCAATTAAGTAATCTTGTTGCAGCTGAATATATTGCTGATCTTGCATTACAGCAAGAACTTCACCCTTTTGTACATGCATTCCTGCTAGTAATTTTGTTGAAATTAAATAGCCACCCAAAGGAACACTGATAGAAACCATATTTTGGGGAGGAACATCTACTTTTCCAGTTACTTTTAAAACAGAAGAAATTGTTTTCATTTGTAAACTGCCAATTTTCAATTCTGCATTTACTAATTGATCTTTAGTAAGTGTTACTATGTTTTCTTCAACACCATTATTTTTGACTGGGGTTTCATTTTTATTATTTCCACAAGATAAAAAAAGTGGAAATGCAAGAAGATATATAAATATTTTTTTCATTTTAATTTATTTGTAGTTAAAAGAGTTGATTTCGATAGCAACATTATTTCTGTTTTTCACAGCTTCTAAATATTCACTCTTAATCAAGATGCTTTGATTGATTAAGATTACCCAATCTAAATAATTGATATCACCATTTAAATATTGTTCGTTTGCAGTTTTTGTAATTAAATCTGCGTTTTTTAATGCTACCTTTTCAAAATAATTGATGGCTTCATTATTTTTTTTAAATTCTGATAATAGTGATTTATATGTTATTTCGAGGCTATTTAAATTAATGTTGATTTCATTAGTTGTAATAGTCTCGTTTTCTTTGGCTGCATTAATTTTTGCTTTTTGTCCATTTGTAAAAATGGGCAAACCCATACTTAATTGAACTGAGTGAAATCGTGAAGCCCCATCATAATTTACATTATTAGCACCAACACCTCTCATGCCCATAATATTATAGCCAATGGTAAGATCTGGAATTAATTTAGATTTTTCTACATCAGTAGTTGCTTTAGCAATTGAGTGCTGTTGTTTTAAATATTGAGTAGTAGGATGTACATTTAAATCTGGAGAATTGTTGAGTTCAAGATTTACTAGAATTGAAGAATTATCTTTTGGTATAAAACTGTTTTTTGTGTTCAACAATAATTGAAATTGTAGTTGTAACATTTCCAAATCCTGATCAATTTGAGATAATTGTAATTCAATTTGACCACGATGATTTTCTGTGGTGATTTTTTCTAAAAGATTAGATTCTCCCTTTATGAAACGTAAATTTGATTTCCTTAGAAACTCGGCATATAAACTATCAGCTTTTTGTAGCAATAACTTTTTTTCTCCTAAATAAATTAAGCTATAATAAACTTGTTTAACTTGTTTTACTAAAAGAAACGCTTTAATATTTGTATTTAATACACTGCTTTTCCATTCTTCATTAAGTAAAGATTTATTTCTTGCATATACCTTTGGAAAACTAATAGTTTGTTGTATTCCAAATTTTGTATCTGCATAAAAACTATTGATTTGTCCATACTCTGTATTGATGTTTGTTGGTGCTATTGTTTTACCTGTATTAATTAATTGTTGATAATATTTCTCTTTTAATTTTTCATTTTTTACTACTAGATTATTTTTCAGAGCAGAATCTATTGCCGTTTCAAGTGATATTTTATTTTGTGCATGTAAACCTTGTGTTGACAAGATAAGAAAAATTAAAGCTGTGATCTTAGTAAAACTTTTTTTCCCTGTTAGTATAATTCTTTTTTCAAACATGATATATAATATTGGTAAAACAAATAAGGTTAAAAAAGTTGCTACTAATAAGCCACCAATAACAACAGTTGCTAATGGTCTTTGAACTTCTGCACCTTCACCATGACTTAAAGCCATTGGTAAAAATCCTAATGAAGCAACAAAAGCAGTCATTAAAACTGGCCGTAATCGTAATTTTTGTTCCTTGAATAACGATTCGTTTTAAATCTGTCTGTACCTTCTTTTTTTAATCGATTAAATTCTGCAATTAAAACAATTCCATTTAATACTGCATACACCAAATAATGCAATAAATCCAATACCTGCTGAAATGCTAAATGGCATACCTCTAATGCTAAAGGCAAATATTCCACCAATTGCAGAAAGTGGAATTGCAGAAAAAATTAATAAACCTTGTTTAACAGAATTAAAAGCAAAATATAACATTAGAAAAATCAGAAATAATGAAATTGGAACAGCAATACTCAATCTTTTTTTGGCTGCTACTAAATTTTCAAAAGCACCGCCATAGGTAATATAATATCCTGGTGGTAAATTTATATTTTGTTTCAATTTTTTGTTGTAATTCTTTTACCATACTTTGTACATCTCTGCCTCTCACATTAAATCCAACAATAATTCTTCGTTTTGCATCTTCTCTTTGTATTTGATTTGGGCCTTCAATAATTTCAACTTCTGCAACAGCATTTAAAGGAATCTGTGTTCCATTTGGAGTTGGAATTAATAGATTTTGAACATCATCTAAATTTTTTCTATTTTCATCTGTTAATCGAACAACCAAATCAAAACGTTTTTCACCTTCAAAAACCAAACCGCTGCTTTGTCCAGCAAAAGCATGTATTTACTACTTTATTGATGTCACTAATATTTAATCCATATTGTGCTATTGCAGCTCTGTTATATTGAATTACTAATCTGTGGCAATCCGTAATTGACTCAACATAAATACCTGCAACCCGTCAACCGTATTACAAACATTTCCTAGCTTTTTTGCATAAAGTTGCTAGTGTATCTAAATCTTCTCCAAAAATTTTGCAAACAACATCTTGTCTTGCACCAGTCATTAATTCATTAAATCGCATTGCAACAGGATATTGAAAACCAAAAGTAACTCCGGGAACAGCTTCCAATGCTTCACTCATTTTAGCTTCTAATTCTTCATAAGTTATGCAGATGTCCATTCTGCTTCTATCTTTTAAAATAACCATCAAATCAGTGGCTTCAATAGGCATTGGATCTGTTGGAATTTCACCACTTCCAGTTTTGGCAACTATCTTTTCAACTTCAGGAAATTTATTTAATAATATTTTTGAAGCTTTTGAAACAGCTTCTAATGAAGTATTTAAATTACTACCAGGAAGCACTCTTGTTTCAACTGCAAAATCACCTTCTGGTAATGCCGGAATAAATTCTCCTCCCAATCTAAATAGAATAAAAATTGATAGAATTAATAAAACTAAAACACTTGATAATATTAGCTTGGGTATTTTTAAAACTTTTAATAAAATATGTTGGTAAATTCTCTCTAGTTTTTCCATCACTTTATCTGAAATTGTTTTTTTATGAGAAATGGTTTTACTTAATATCAAAGAACTCATCATAGGAATGTATGTTAAAGAGAGGATAAATGCACCCAATAAAGCAAATGCAACTGTTTGTGCCATTGGTTTAAACATTTTTCCTTCAATACCTTGTAAAGTAAAAATGGGTAAGTAAACAATAAGAATAATAATTTGACCAAAAACTGCACTATTCATCATTTTGCTTGCCGATTGACTTACCTCTAGATCCATTTCTTTTTGTGATAATTTATTGATTTTTCCAAAGTGTTTACTATGTGTAAGTCTATGCATAATTGCTTCTACAATTATGACAGCACCATCTACAATTAATCCAAAATCTAAAGCACCCAAACTCATTAGATTTCCACTAACACCAAATAAATTCATCATGATAATGGCAAACAACATGGATAAAGGAATTACAGAAGCAACTAATAAACCAGCACGAAAATTTCCTAGAAAAATTACTAGAACAAAAATTACTATCAATGCACCTTCAAAAAGATTTTTTGTAACAGTACTAATAGAATTATTTACCATTTTTGTTCTATCTAAAAAAGGATCAATTTCAACACCTTCTGGTAATAATTTTTGAATTTGAATAATTCTTTCTTTAATATTATTAATCACTTCATTACTGTTAGCACCTTTTAGCATCATAACAACAGCACCAGCAACTTGTTCAGTGCCATTATAAGTCAGTGCACCATACTTGGTTGCACTACCAAATCTTACATCTGCAACATCTTTAATTAATAGGGGAGTACCATTTGACAGATTCTTTACAACAATATTTTTAATATCGTCAAAATTGCCAACAAGTCCTTCGGTTCTGATAAAAAACACTGTAGGTCCTTTTTCAATATAGGCACCACCGGTATTTTGATTGTTTTTTTCAAGAGCAGAAAATATATCGTTGATGGAAATATTGTTAGCCATCAATTTTGAAGGTTCAACTGCAATTTCATATTGTTTTAAATCTCCTCCAAAGCTGCTTACTTCTGCAACTCCTTTTACACCTAATAATTGTCTACGTACTATCCAATCTTGAATTGTACGTAATTCTGTGCATTATATTTATTTTGATATCCTTTTTTTGCTTTAACTATATATTGATAAATTTCACCAAGCCCAGTTGTAACGGGTGCTAATTCTGGAAAACCAAAACCTTTCGGAATTTGTTCTTTTGCAATTTGTAATCTTTCAGATACCTGTTGTCTGGCCCAATATATATCAGTTGCATCATCAAACACAATGGTAACAACTGATAATCCAAATCGAGAAAAACTTCTAATTTCTTTTAATCCCGGAATATTATTGTTTGCTTGTTCTATTGGAAAAGTAATCAACCTTTCTACATCCGAAGCACCTAAGGATGGAGCTATAGTTATTATCTGAACTTGGTTATCTGTAATATCTGGTACTGCATCAATTGGCAGTTTAGTAATTTGGTAACTGCCATATCCAATAAGTCCTATAATAAAAAGACCTATTATAAATTTTTGCTTTATTGAAAATTCAATTATTTTATTAAGCATAATATTTTTTATTTAATAAATAGAATTATTAAATCATCATCATTTTTAGTTATGCTTTATTTATAAACAACAAACTAAAAATTAAGAGAAGATTAACTACTTGTAGTGAGTTACTTTATACAAGTGGAGGGCCTCTATGAGAGAAGGAATTATAAGTTTTATTAAAATAAAAAGCATTTATGGTTGAGTGATATGCTTTTTTTATTTGTACAAAATAGTTTGGAGTATAAATATTTGTTTCTTGAATAATTAAATTATGAAAAAACTTAATACTCAAATTTAGATTTTTTTGTGGAACAAAAGTTTCATCTAATTGAACTTGAGAAAATATGTTATGCAAACTTTTGTCTCCATTATGAAATTCTGTTGAGTTACAAGAGCTAGAAAAACTACTATGTGAAAGTAAAGAAATATCCGAAATCACATGATGATGCACATGAGGAAAAATACTATGACTCATTACTGTAATAACAACAATTGATAATAATATTTTTTGAATCCCTTTTTTCATTGTAAACGAAAGTAAGTATTAAGTTAAAATTAAAAGTATGAAATTTATCAAGTTGAATTTGAAATTCTAAGTTTAAAGAAACTTTCTTAAATATAATTGATAGTTTTTTTGGAAAATATAAATGAGCCCCTATTTTTGCACTCCCAAAACGGGAAAAGGGAGTTTAGCTCAGTTGGTTTAGAGCATCTGCCTTACAAGCAGAGGGTCGGCGGTTCGACCCCGTCAACTCCCACTCAATGACAGCAAGGGTTTCAAGCAATTGAAACCTTTTGTTATTTTAGCTATTTGCATACAATTTGCATACATTTTGCTTCTTATAGGGGAACACTAGGTTTCAAAATCCATATGATAAACTGGATATTAATTTAATTACAGTTTTATTTAAATTAAAGATTAATGTTATTTTTTGACAAAATTATCTTTTAGAAACTGTTTGTGTAATTCTTCAATTATTTCAATATCGAATAACCCTTCAATTCCTATTAATAAACTATAATTATCCAATGCTAAAAATTTTCTTGTATTATCTATAATATCAAAATCTGCATTAAGCAACTTATGCAAGTTTAACCACCAATAATGCAACCTCTATAACACAAACATCTGTAACAAGTGGTGGGGCTATTTCTTCTGATGGAGGCTCTCCAATTTCACCAGGAGGTCTTTCTGGAAGACCACAAGCTCACCAACCATATTTGATAATTTAACAAATAATGGAGAAAGAACTGGTAATTTTACTTCAACAATTACGGGTTTAAATCCCAGTACAACGTATTATATTAAAGCTTATGCTATAAACTCAATTGGCATTGCATATGGAAATGAAATTTCATTTACAACAAGTGCATATCTTCCTACTCTTATAACAAATAGTATTTCATTAATAACACAAACAACAGCTTTTTCTGGGGGATCTATTTCTTCTGATGGTGGAGCACTTATAACACAAAAGGGAGTTTGCTGGAATACATCAACAGCCCCTACAACTTTAAATAACATCACTAGTAATGGAACTGGCATAGGTAACTTTACTTCTAGTATTACTGGTTTAATATCTAGCACGATATATTATGTAAGAGCCTATGCTACAAATTCAGCAGGAACAAAATATGGAAATGAAAACAATTTTACTACTGCATCTTTAGGAACATCAACATTAAGCCTACCATTGAATGGAGCTACTGTTCCTTGTTGCAATATAAATTTTTCTTGGTCAACTGTAACTGGTGCTACTTCTTATGAAATTAACATAAGTAGAAATAGTTTATTTAGTGGAACAGCATCGACAATTGCTGTATGTGGTGGAACATCTTATCCAAGTTTAACTTTATTGAACACAACTATTGTTACAAGCCCTAGTTTCTGTATGAGTACAGGAACTACTGCAAATAACGGAACGTGGTATTGGAGAGTAAGGGCAAAAAATGGTGCAGTTACAGGAAATTGGTCAGCTGTAAGAGCTATGTTAAAAATTAAAATTTGATTCATTTATAGTTCAATAGTAAAATATGTACAAGGTTTTATTTTGTTATTAAACTTCAAGCTAGTATGGCTTGGAAAATAAATAGAACGAATTAGAACCACTTTCTAAATTTAGTGCATTGTAGCAAGCATATTTGTTTAAGAATAAATCGGCAAAATCATAAAAATTAACAGGCGTATTTGATTTTGCAAAAATCCAACGATAAAACGACCTTCCTTATTACTTGCAATACCAACACCACAGCGAGTAAAATTATTTTTAGACCCTTTGGTAAATTGGGTATTGATAGAGCCTTTATTTACTAAAATTGGACCCGATTGAATTGCAAGTTTGCAAGGGTTATTCGACAATGAAAAATCTGGTGCTGCACTAATATTAAATTCATTGTCTTGATTAATATAGAAAAATACCCTTAGGTGGTATTGAATAAAAAAGAACCCACACCTTGTGTATTATTATTTATAGCATTAATTGTTTGACCATTTTTTATAAATAATCCTAATGGATTACAGTTACTATCAACAATAGAAGAAGTGATTGCCAAAAATGGTTTGTTTGAGTATGATGTAAAGAAATTTTTCTCACCATTAAAGTTTTTTGCATCAACAAAAGAGCATTTATCAGCCAATAAACTATCTTGTTTAATGATGAATATCTCATAAGAGTTTCCATTAAAAACAAATGATTGCTTCTCTGAAAATTGAGCATTTAATATTTTAAAAAGTATCAAGAAAAAATAAATAAATGATAACGCAAACAGCTTTTCATACAACTATTTTTTATTGAATATAGAAATCATTGGACCAAATTTTTAATCATCAACAGCCTTAACAGTTTCGACCTTTCAAGGTATTGTTAAAATACCATATGGTTCAAACAAATCCATCAAAGTACAAAGCAGATTTGCAACCTAATGTTGTAAACAACATTTTAAAATCGTAAAAAGTAACCCCATCAACAGAAATGACGAACACAGTTCTATCTGGCGAAATAAGTCCAACACCACTTCTAATATTATAGTTTGATGAGTTTTCCTTTATGTTAGGATTAAGCCAATTATTATCCTTTAATAATAATGGACCAGATTCAGTTGCATATTTGATAAATTTAGGTAGATAATGATTTTTAAGATAATCGTCAGTGGTAGCAATATTAAACTTATCAGCAGAGTCTATATAAAAAATACCATTGGGATATAAATAAAAATTTCCTTCTCTCTTTTCTTTTGTAGAATCTATTTCTGATTTTTGTTCATATTCTGAAATTAATAGTCCCTGTGGTTTAAAGTCTGGACGATACATACCTGCATTTGTTATCATTAATGGAGTTTCCTTGCAATTATCCAAAGTGCTTTTTATTGTAGCTGCTCCTTTAGCTGGGGAAGGCAAAATTCGCACTTCATTTTTTTTATTGTTTACATAAAAAAGTTTGTATCTCTTCTTGTTAAAAGTTATAGTGTCAAAACCAGTTACAGTATCAGTTTTGCTAATAATTTCAAGTATAATTTTTTGATATTTTGTTTTTTTATATTCTAATTCATTTTTGAGACCGTCAACTGTTTTTAATGACTCTTTTATTGATTTATTTAGGCTGCTAATTTCATTTTCGGCATTAATAATTTTCTTGAAGTCTTCAAGCTGTCGTAAATAAAATATTCATTTTTTTGATTTAATCTTAAACAAACTTCAGCAAGAGAATATTTCTGTTCTTTGATTGTATCTTTTACCAACTCTGAAACTCTATTTCTATAAGATTCAATTGTGTCGTTTAGTTTGTCTTTTCTATACAACAAAGAATTATATGAATTAATTTCATTGGTTCGTACATCAATAAATGATTGAAGTGCATTTATACTAGCTTTTGGAGTATCATTAATTGCCTTAAGAGATTCAAGAGGCATGCGTTCAAAACTTGATGTTACTGAAAATACAAAAAACAACAAAATATTTTTAGCAATAATATTATTTAATAATTTCATTTAGTTAAGGGTTTTTAGCATAACGGAAAATTATTTCAGCATTGGTATCGGTAGAGGATTTAAAACCAACTTCATATCTTTTTTCTTACCATCATAAAATATTAGCAATCCTGTATTGGGAGGTAGTGAGCCTAAATTATGTGCATACATTACCAAAACGTTGTCTTGATTTTCTTTCCAATTCAATCTCAAAATCTAAAGCTCTGTCGGTTATTAGTTTTCTGTCGACTTTGATTTCTCCATTGTAGAAAACAGATACAGTATCTCCATCAACTATTGCATCATCATATACACTTATTATTAGTTTTTTTGTTGAAATATTAATGATGTTTTGAATGGTATTTTTTCTTCCTACTAAGCTATCATTTTTCAGTAATTTAGGTTATATATTTTTCAACACTGGTCTAATAGTATCATACACTTTAATCTTTACAGTATCGTAAATAGTTGTTTTATCAAATACACGAATTGTATCTCTAATAATTTGTTTTGTTTTTATTTTAATAGTATCTGTAAGCGTTTTTTATTAATAATTTTTACTGTATCATAAATCACTTTTTTATCATACACTTTAACAGTATCATTTATTATTTTTTTCTCATATACTTTTGCCGTATCAGTTTTTTGTAATGTAGGTATTTGAATGGGTGTCTTAACTTTATTTTGTGTAATAGATTGAATAGCTTTTTTTACAACATTAACTTTAAAAGATGTTCTTGCTATGTTAGCACTATTGTCAATGGCTTCGTAAACAATTTCATTTATACCTTCTTTAAAAACATCTCCTCCAGCTGTGCCTGAAATTAGTGTTACTTTTTTTATTTCACAATTATCAACTGCTATTGGTTCTTTATAATTATGTATAAAATATATTACTTTGTGGTTCCTCAAAATAAATTGTTGTATCGGATGGCTTAAAAATAAATGTTGGTGGTATTAAATCAACAACAGAGATAAAAAATGTATTTCTTTGAACACTGCCTCCATTTTCTGCTATTTCGTAAGATATTTTGTGATTTCCCCAGGGAACGAAGTTGTCTCTTGGATTACCTTCTAATAAACGTACTTTAATACTGTTGCAATTATCGTTGCTATTAGGTAGTGTATAATCTACTTTTTTTCTTACACTCATTCGATGCAAGAGTAAATTGTAAGTTGCTTTGAAAAGGTAGTTCATTAACATCGTTTTGAGGTCTGCTTTCGTTATAAAAATTTAATATTTCATTGTCAGAAAGGTTTGTATCGAAAATTCTTAAATCATCTAACGAGCCTTCAAATAATTCTGAAGAGCCCGGTTCGTCAAATCCAATAAATAATGATTCTTGATTAGGCAATATATTTCCAACATAATCATATGAATAAACCTTGCTTCCATTCATAAAAGCTGTTACATTATTCCCATCATAAGTTAATGCATAAAAACACCATTGGTTAACATTAAAAGGATGGTCTCTAAAGTTCAAGTCGCATTTGGTAAATTCTGTGTTAAATGAAATACTACTAAAGCCATTTTGAACTGATATGTTATTGCCACAACTTGTAGAAATAGAAAAGGGGCTTTGTTGAACTTGAAATCTGTATTGCGGATTTGATTTTGTTTCGATTGAGGTTCTTCCTTTACATAATACAGTTAGCCATTGATTAGGATAATAGTTATCAAATTTATACCATACAGTGAAAGTGAATTTTTTATTAATAGATTCTAATGAAGGAGAATTAGGGACTTCAATAAAAGAAGACAGACCATCAAAGTGCATTGCACTACAAGGCTTACTAAATCTGTCTCTTACAGGAATAATATCGCCATGAGCTACTCCATTATTATTGTTGCCACTAATATCATTGGTAGAGTTATCAAAGTTGTAATTTGCAATAGGAACTTGGGCTATTGCAGAGCTACAATACAAACAAATAAATATGAAAGTGTATTTAAGCATTAGTTATTTATTCATAATAATAAGCAAGTAGATTAGCAGCTTGATTAACTGTCATATTGGGGTCTCCAGTAAAATTTGATTCCATTTTACTAGCACCATCGAAATTATTTACATTATAAAAATTTTGGCAACCAGGATCTAGATTAATCATAAAAACAATTTGTGTAACGTCCTCAATATTTTTAAGATAATCCCTTGCTTTTTTTACTCCTTGATATAGGGTAGACGCTTTTGGAAGATTTACAATATAATGAGATACACTGCCATCTTCTTCTTTCTACAAACAGCTAAGAACCTTCGTGGTGCATCTTTTTGGCGTTCATTCGGATTTTCAATTAATCTTAAACTATCTTTATAAACAAATAAATGTGTTTGAAAAACGGTAGCTCTTTCTCTTTTGCCCAAATAATAAACTGCTCTTTTTGAAATGGGTTTCTAATATCAAGTGTAACATTACCACGAGTTTTGTCTTTAACAGATAAATCACCTTTTTCTAATGCAGATGCAACCATTCCACCTGTTGCATAAACAATAACCAAACCACCATACCCACTTTCAATTCTATTGTTTACGAATCTACCATCATCTATACAAAGCCCCATTGGCTTTGCAAATTGTAGCATTACAATTGTCCATATAAGTGCCACTAGAAATTGCAATAACATTTTTATTTGCACTCCAAGAATTATATCTAGAACCAACCATAGTTCCATCAAATGATTTTGCTGCAAAATATCTTACTTTAACTCTATCATTTTTTCTTGACATTTTTAAAATTGCATAAGGCTCTTTTACATTAGGGTCGCTTTGTCCAGCTACCTTTAATTGCAATGTTTTGGTTTGAACCAACTTAGTGTCATAGATTTGTTTTTGAAGAAACTTAGTTGAAAAACTTAATAACAAAAAAGCTCCAAAACTTAATGCTAATACCTTTTTTTCATTTGAAGATCGTAGTGTTTTAAAATCATACAATAGATTCCATAGAGGAATGTAATAACAAGTAACGATAGCAATATCTTTTGTAACAAACTAGCTTGATTCCAAGAAGCATCAAATAAATGCCCCCATTTACTTCTTACTAAATTATCAATAACCTTTTCTGTAGCAGTTACTTTTAATCCAATATTATACTTTCGTTCGCTGCATTTGGCAACTAAAAATTTAAACTTAAAAGCGTATTTTAATGATGGCGTTTCTTTAGAAAACCCTGTCAACTTATCAGATATAAAATTCATCCAATAGTCATATACAACTTTAAACAGAATTTTATTTTTGTTGTCAATCTCAGCATAATACTGAAATCTTTCAGCCCACTGCATTAAGTAAATTAAAGAGTCTGGTTGGTATTTATTATAAACATTGGCAAGTCTTTTTTGCAAAGAATCTGTTAATGTTGTTGCCAAAATTTGTTGGCTAGTCATTGGGTCTTTTGTTATGCTATCTAAATCAACTAAATCTTTTTTTAAACACTCAATACTATTAAAATTACTTTATGTCTCCAAATAATCCTGATATGGAAATTGGGCAATGATATTTAGATTGGTTAAGCCTGCTAATTTAGAATATAAATTATAGTTACAGTTACTTTCAGTGTTTCTCTGTTCTGGTAGGTAATTGTTATTATTTGCTTTGCTTAAAAAAAAGAATGTTACAATTATTACAAGGGCTATAAGTGATACAATTATTTTGTTTCTTGTTGAGTTTGACATACTCAATTTTTTATGATATTATAACTTTAAAGATTAAATCCGATACCAAAATGGACATCAAAATATTTCAATTCTTTTGGGTCTGAGGCCTCATTAAAACTTAAAGTTGGTGTGATTGTACTAATACCAGCTTGCAAATTAAATACTGACAATTTCATTAAAATTCCCGGTTTGAATTTCATATCCTTCGTAGCTTCTATCAGTATTAGATGCCCATTTTTCTGAACCATTATTTAATAACTGACCAGATTGAGAATATTCAGTTGCACCCCATTTTAAATCTCTTTTCCCCAGCCCCCACCTAAAAATCGTCTAAATTTTTTAGGACCAAAAAGTAAACCAGCTGTAGCACCATATCTTTCTTCAATTATCTTTCCATTAAATGCTGGATATGTAGATCCTGATGTGTTATTTGTTATAATACCTGCATCAGTGGTTTGATAGTTTGCTTGTACACCACCAATTCTGTATTTGCCTTTAAGATACCAACTTGCTGAGGACGAATTATTGTTTTTGGCGAAAGTAAAAACTATATTATAAGGGAAGATGTTGGGGATACATTTGAATTAGTAACAAATGCACTTGTAGCTAGACCAAAATTTAAGTAGGTATAAGAACTGTTGGCAGCACTCTTTTTTTCGAATGTATATTCTTTACTAATTTGTTCATTATTATTGTCACATTTACCACCTTCTGCTCTAACTAACAAAGTAGTAGTTTTTTTTATTTTTACATTGATAGAATTACCTATACCAATTTTTTCTAAATTTTGTCCATTAGGAGATTTGCTTCTATACCAAGTCCATTGAGCATTATTTGAAAGAGAACCGCCCAAGACTGTAAATGTATTTTTCTTTTTAACAAGGGATGAAGTATAGGCATTATTGTTAACTTCTATTGCAGTAGGTTTTTGAGAAACTTCTGTTACCGAAATACTTTTAGAAACTGATTCTGTATTATTGCAAACGCCCTCTCCACGAACGATGTAGGTAATATTAACATCTGGTTTGAAATTAATGCTTTCGCCATAAGCAATAATATTATTTGCACTAATGAATTCTTTGTACCAAACCCATTTTGAGCCTGAAGATAATTTACCTTCTTTTACACTTAGATTTACGCTTTCGCCTTTACAAATTGATGTATTACCAAGAATGCCGACTGGATTAGCAGATTTTTCTGTAACAACAACTTCTTTTTTCAAGCAAACGCTTAAATCATTGGCACCTTCTGCTCTTACAAAATAGGAAGTAGTACCAATTGGGCTTATTTCAATTGTCCTACCAGAACCAATGCTAGTGCCTGTGCAATCATCTTTATACCATTTCCATTCTGAATTTTTGCCAAGTTTACCACCAATTAATGAGAGCCTAATATTTTTATCTCCTATACAAACATACGAAGCACCTTTTATGCTATCGCCAACAATACTACTCTCACTAACTTTAATCAATGCACTAACACAGGCAGTAGTATCTTTTTCGCCCTCTGCTCTAACAAAGTATGTAGCACTATTTTGAGGCACAGTTTTTAAAGTATCGCCAAAACCAACAGGAGTTCCAAAACAAATATCCTTGTACCAAACCCACTTTGCTTTTACTCCTAGCTTACCCCCACCAACTATCAAAACTGCTGCTTCACCAGGAAATATTTGTTTATCGTGAATGATTTTTGTTGGGGCTTCACTTATTAATTTGCCTTTTGAATATACAGGAGTACTGTCTCGAGTTGACGATATTTGAACATCATAAAAAGGAATTATTATTTTATAACCATTAAAGATGTATTCGGGCTCTACTATAATGCCAGTAAAATTATTGCCAATGTTAATAGAGTTAGTTTGACACATTTCAAAATCACTGCAATTGAAATAATCCATTTTCCAATTTAAATATAAATTATTGCCGTTTGGAGTACCACTAATCTTATATTGGTATTTGCTCTTTTTTGTTGAATTAGAATCACAAAAATTTGAATTGATTTTATAATCTAATTCAACTGTCAATCCTTTATGGGAATATAAGATACCTACAGAGTCAAAGTCTGTTTGTGAAAATAAAGAGTTAGAATAATTTAATGCTATAAGAAAAAAAATAGCTTTAAATAACATTGTATAATAAAACTTAGTACTGAGTTTTTGTTTCATAAGCAGGTTTAATTTAATAAAGTATCATTATTTTTTTTACTCAAACATTCTAGAATTGCATTGATGTTTTTTTTCATTACTTCATCATTTTATATAAATAGTTTTGAGTTCTTTTGAAGTATCGATTTAAGATTTTAGTTTTATAATTATGTTAAGACTTTTATCTTGGGATTTATTTGGTGTAGGTATTTCTTGGCTAATAGAGGGAAACTTACCTTTTGAAAACACTAAAGTATTATCTGGAGTTGTTGAAATTTGAACATCATAAAATGGAGTTGCTATTTTAAAGCCATCAAATATATTCATCTGGTCTTATTATAGTGCCTAAATCATTTCTACCTATGTTTACAGAATTTGTTTGGCACATTATTAAACCATTGCAAGCATAGTAATCCATCTTCCAGTTTAGATATAAATCATTACCACTTAAAACATACTCATACTTACTTTTTTTAAAAGAATTAGGTTCGCAAGAATCAGATTTTAATTTATATTGCAATTCAACTGTTACACCATTTCCTGAGTATAATGTACCAACCGATTCCCAAGAAGTTTGTGAAAATATTATATTAGTATAATTAAAGACTATTAATGTAATAATTATTCTAATAAATTCAAGTGAACTAACAGAGGTTTTTATTTTTTGTTTCATAAAGAAAAGCTAGTTTAATGAGATATCATAAATTTGCCTTCGAAAATATTCATCTGTTTCATCGTGGAAAAAGTTTACTAGATAAGTAAAAAATTAGCTTTATTTTTTTTATTAATCTCATCGTTGATTTGACACCTCAGTCATAGTAATAATTCGCTATAGCTTAAGTGGTGCTTTAAAAGATAAATTTAATCTTTTTATTAAACTTACAAAAAATATTTTTTACTTGTACTAACTTGTACACTTCCTTTTTTCATGTTCAGAATAAAAATAAACTCCCCCAGCAACTAATAAGCCAGCTATTATAAAAAACTAGTAATGTTCGATTGTTTCCTTTAGTATCAATATTTGGATATTTATACTCTGGATATTTATCAAACGGAAATGGTGCAGCATTTTTTAAAGCTGTATCAAAACCATTGTCTAATAAATTAAATTTTAAATTTTCCATATTTTTATTTTATAGTTATCGAATAAAAAGTAGGCGTATTCTCCAATTAATCTTGCAACTGAATCGTCAATTGGAAAATCCACTGAAATTGCCCCCCTAATACCACGTTAAACTGACCCCCACTCGCTAGAGCAAACTGACTCGCCCTAAAATAAGTTTACAACTGTAAAATAGATTTATCATTAACCAACAGCATTACAGAAATAGAAGCTTGGGATAAAGACTATCAATTACACAATATCATACTTACAAAACGAGAAACACCTAGTAACGAATACATAACCATTGGACAATTGAACATTTCACTGTTTCACCCAACCCAACAGATGGAAATATTACAATAAACACAACGGTACAACAAAACAAAAAAGTAGTGTTTGAAATAAGCAATGCAGAAGGAAAAATAGTATTAAGAGAAACTGTTGAATTAAACAAAGGGACAAAACAAAACAAACATCAACTTAAAGAAACAATCACAAATAGCAGCAGGTGTTTATTTTATAAAAGCAAAAGGTTTAGCTTATGAAAATATAATAAAAGTCATTATCTATTAAAAAGAAAAAATGCAATAAAAAACAAAGAAAACAAAGGGAAATAAATACGGATTATTCCGGAAAAATGCTAATAACTCCAGAATGTTTCACTTTGTTCTAAGCTATTTTAGATTTATCTGAATTGTTTTAGAATAATGCTTATTTATAAATATTTAAGGTTAAAGAATTGGTGAATTACCAAATTACTAAATAAGCCACCAATAACCTTACCATCATTTATTCTTTTGAACTAGTTGAGAGGAACTTTACGACTCAGTCAATAAGGTTGTTTTTTGTGTTCTCATAACTTGTACAAACTTGTACACAATTAAATTTCACAGTTTAAATAGCTTTACTGCGGTTGAACTATTTATTATTTTATATCTTAAAAATTGCTTTCTATTATGGGATTATTTATTCCATTATCAATCATTATTTATAACTCAAAACCAAACTAAAAATGAAACGTAGTAAAAATCGAAATCAGTAGTATAATCAAAATTAAAAATTTAAAACCTACTTTTTCCAATATCTTATAATTGTTATGAAATCACAAGTGCAAAATATAAACTTAAAATTTAAATTTAAATACAATGGCAATAATTGATTTAGTACGTTGGACCCCTCAAGGGGTTTTTAGTTAATAGAGACTAAAAGTTTGCAAATCAATTAATTACGACAATTTTGAAAGAACTTTACATCACTTTTGTGAATTACTTTCACTTGGTTTTATTGTTCGTTGAATTGCTTCAAAACAAAAGTAATATTATAATTTGTCATATGAAAATTTTACTTTTATTTTTTTTAATTCTAGTATCCTTACACTAGAAATAATTAGAATTTATTATTAAGTTTTAAAAGCCAATACATTTGTATAATTAATTATTATCAACTATAATGAAGTCATTCTCCAATTGTATTATTGGACTCGTTTTTTTTATTTTCTCTAGAATCTATTAATCGAAATTTTAAATTAAAATGCTAATTTCGGGGTAGCTTACACAAAATAATGTAAACTTATCTGCCTCCAAATTATTCTATTATAAATAATTGTTTGTGGTTGATTTTTGTAATATGTTATTGCTATTTCTTTTGCTGATTCAATTCTTTGTTGTGTAAGATTATATTCATCATTATATTTTTTCATTTTAAAGTCCCAGTTTCTCTTTTCATCAGCTACAATTTTTTTACGAATAGTTTCTGTTAATTTAATGGCTTCTTTATAGCTTGAAGCAATTGGGTCAATTAAAGTCAATTTTTTACCTGCCTCAGTAGCTCCTTTTGTATTTTGATTTGCATACCAGCTTTGTTTTGCCTCATCATAAAGAAGTTGTCCATTTCTATCAATCATTATTTTCTATTTCTGTTTTTGTAACAGTTAGTAAAGGCTTTTCAGTGATGAAACCATTTGTATCTGTAATACCTCTAAATAATACAACATCAACGGCTGTTTGTTTTATTAACTCAAAATCGGCATTGGTATTATTTGACTGATAAGAAACCAACACAGAATAAGTGGCATCGGTTGAAGTGTTCTCACAAAGAATTTGATAATTTTCTGAGAATTTTTTAGGTGCAGTACAACTTACTATTGTAAGTAGTAATAAATATGTGAATAGGTTTTTTTGTTCATTTTTGAGGTTAAATATTTTAAGATAAATGCTAGTTTAATGTTATGGTATTTACAGATAAAAATTGTTGTTTTATTTTTTATTAATAATACCATTTTGTTTGATGGTTAACAGAGATTCAGGAATATCCGATTGTGTGAGGTTGATTATTTCTTTTAAAGCCATTTGATCATTATCTTCTATAGGACCACCCTCCCCAATTTGTTTGGTAGAATAAATTTTACCTATTAGAAATTCTCCTTTTTTATTTACAAATAGCTTAATTATTGGTGCTATTCCTGAAATACCTTTAAGATTAAATCGGCCATATGTTGCGAAATTACCCAAACTATATGCAATAAACCTTCCTTTATAAATATCTATTGCTCTTGTTACATGAGGACCATGGCCAAAAACTATATCTGCACCAGCATCTATTACAATCCTAGAGAATTTATATGGATTCCCTCTGTTTTCTTCAAGAAATATTTCATTTGAACGAGTTATATGATTGCGTGTTGAACCCTCTGCTCCACCATGGAAAGAAACAATTACAATATCGCAAATCGAATCAAGATGTTGAATAATTTTTTTAGCATTTATGCTGTCATTTATATCAACGGTTCCATTATTTGGAGCAAAAGCACAAAAACCAAATTTTATTCCATTTTTTTCAAAAGTTGTGTAAGGATAATTTATTAAACCTGCAAACTGAATATTGACTTCTTTTAGTAATTTTACTGTGTTTTCTCTACCTTTCACTCCAAAGTCCCCAATATGATTATTTGCTATGCTTAGAATATCAAAACCGGCTTCTTTGAGATAATTTACATAATGATTAGGCATTCTAAAGGCATAGCACATGTCTGGATTTGAACAAGTTTTAACGGTTCCACCTTCTGATAAAATAACACCTTCAAGGTTACCAAAAGTAATATCAGCATTTTCAATAATGTGTTTTACAGGAGTTAAAATATTTTTGCCGTCATCTGGTGGTAGGTAATTTATTGATGGAAAATTTGTGCCTAACATAATATCCCCAACACCAATTAGTGAAATAGTATCATCTTTTATCGAAATCTTTTGAAATGGAAAAAGTGTATATTTTACTTTAATTAATTTATCATTTAATTTAGGTTCATAAACAAAAGGTAATCTGCCTGCTTTAATAAAACGTTGTTTGTAGTAGTCTGCTTTTTGATAATCGTCTATAACAATGCCTCTTTTACATGAGTGCATTATTTTAATGATTCCATTATTTGCTTCTATAACTAAAGCAACATGTCTTATAGAATTACTTTTTTTATTTCTGCCTTTAAAAAAAAGAAGATCGCCTTTTTCAACTTCGTTTTTATTAATATTCTTTACAAATGATCCAAGAGTAGCAGAGGAACGTAGTACCTTATAGCCAAATTCTGAAAAAATAAAAGCAATATATCCCGAACAATCCATTGCCCATGAAGATGGACCTCTATATCTATATGGTTTATTAAGAAAGGATTTTCCGAAATCAATAATACTATCTATTTTGGAAGGTGTTATTATTGAATCGCTTCTAGGTATTTTGTTAATAACAACCTTTTCATCACAGACTGTATCTTTAAATCTATAAACTTTAAGTTTTCCTTCTACCTTTAATAACCCACATATAATAAAAATGAGGAGTAATACTTTTTTCATAATTTTAAAAATTAACTAATTTACAAAGTAAATTAAATTTACTTAAAGCATTTAAATTTGGCATTTTAAGCTAAAAGTAAACTATCGATCTATCTACAATTTCAGTTTGTACACCATTTAAAGTTTCTACGCTCTTAATCCAGTTTAAAGTTTTATCATAATCATATTGCTTAATTGTTCTCATATATTCTTTAAATTCTTTACCTTTATAGTTATAGTTAGTTCTTTCAACGATATTGCCAATATTATCATACTTAACAGAAGTTTTCGATGAATATTTCCCCTGTTTGTAACTTATAATTTCAATCTCTTTTTCCATATCATTATAAATAAATGTTTTTTTATCTTCAAAGCTTCCATTTTCGTAGTCTGAAATTTCTTCAACTTCATTCCCATTTTTGTCGTATTTAAAAGCATATTCATCTTTGGTTTTAAGCCCATATGGATTGTACCTAATTCTTTCAACTACACTGCCATTATTGTCATATTTCTTATGCTCTTCACTTGATTTAGCTTCATTTCCATCACGACTTTTAATTAAAATACAATTCCCTCTATCGTTATACATATAGGTAATTTCTTGACCTATAGTTCCATCTGAATTATACCTAAATTCTTCAATTAGCTCACCCTTTTCATTATGTTTATAAATTGTACTGTCTGTTAATTGTCCATCTCTAATATTAACACACTCAATCAAAACACGTCCATTATTGTATTTTTTCTTAGTTTGATAAATATTTTTTTCATCAAAATTGTCAATCTTTGTTTCATGAACTATATTTCCATTTTCATTAAAATTGTATATAAATGTTACCACAAGTTCATTTTTGTAATCTTCCTTAGAATTTAAATTTTTATTATATATATTATAAGATTTCGCTGCTAAGGTTTTTACCTTCCCAAGGATTTCCATTTTATTTAAATCAGATTTTATTGTCTCTTCTTTTGAACAACTTAAAGCTGTTATTAAATAATTACAGATGTTAAAATTTTTTTCATTGTTTTGTTTTTAAAATTAAGACTTTTGTCTACTTTAAAAGCGTACTATTTTTTGGGGAGCTTACACTCTTACAATATGCAGTTTTCAGCTTCCCAGTTTTATTTTAATTTAAAAATTTTCAATAGTCAGTTCTGTCTGTTCACTTACAATAAAACACATTGTTTGCAATACCAATGTTGTGGGTATGTTTATAAAATATC